>NZ_BCPR01000011.1 GCF_016586165.1 Dyella sp. EPa41
CTTTGCCGGCCAGCCACGCCACCTCGATGCCGAGCGGTGTCAGCCAATGGCGAAAGTGATGCAGGTGCTGTTCGGCGAGCAGTTCGGTCGGCGCCATCAGGGCGACCTGGTAGCCCGACTCCACCGCGGCCACGGCCGCGAGCGCGGCGACGATGGTCTTGCCGCTGCCCACGTCGCCCTGCACCAGCCTCAACATGGGCTCGGATTGCGCGATGTCGGCCGCGATCTCGGTCGAGACGCGTTGTTGCGCACCGGTAAGCCCGAACGGCAGCGCCACCCGCAATTGCTCGCGCAACACGCCGGTGCCACGCAGCGACGGCGCGTGCCGGCGCCGCACGGCTTCGCGCATGCGCTTGAGGCTCAGGTGCTGGGTCAGCAGTTCTTCGAAGGCCAGACGCTGCTGCGCGGGATGCCGCCCCGTGGTGAGTTGGCCCAGGTGCGCGTCCGGCGGCGGCCGGTGCACGTACAGCACGGCTTCGCGCAGCGACGTGAGGCCATGCGCCTGGCACAAGGCCGGCGGAATCAATTCGAGCTGCGCGTCGGGCGGCAACAGCGCCAGGGCCTTGGCGATCACGCCTGCCAGTCGTTTTTGGCCCAGGCCCTCGGTGGTGGGATAGATCGGCGTGAGCAGCTCATCGACTTCCACGGGTTCGTCGCCGCTGAGCCGCTGGTACTGCGGGTGCACCATCTCCAGCCCCTGCGCACCCTGGCGCACCTCGCCGTAGCAGAGCAATCGCGTACCCGGCTGCAGCTGGTCGGACTGGCTGCGGCGGAAATGGAAAAAGCGGAGCATCAGCGTCTGGTGCGAATCGTCACCGATCGCCACCTTGAGCTGCGGCCGATAACGAAAACCCCGCTCGACCGCTTCGACCACGCCTTCGACCTGCGCCCGCTCGCCGGGGCGCAGATCCGCAATGGCGGTGACCTGCGTCTTGTCTTCGTAGCGCAGCGGCAGGTGGAACCAGAGATCCTGCACGCGCTCCAGCCCCAGCCGCGCCAACGCGTCGGCCAGCGCGGGCCCGACGCCCGGCAGCGATGCCACGGGGGTGGCGCCGGGGTCGGCAGGCGTAACCAGGCGGTGGGAGGGATGACGCGCGGGCATCGGCGAAGCCTAACCGAGCCGACACCCGCCGCGCAGCCGGTGGCGGCTCGCCGGCTGTCGGCGCACGCAACCGCGAAGGATCAGTCGAGCACCATGATGGCGTCGACTTCCACATCGGCGAGCTTCGGCAGCGCCGACACTTCGATGGTGGAACGCGCCGGGTAGGGAGCCTGGAAATACTCGCCCATCACTTCGTTGACCGAAGCGAAGTGGCCGAGGTTGGTCACGTAGATGCCCACGCGCACGATCTTGTCCATCGAACCGCCGGCAGCGGCGACCACCGCCTTGAGGTTGTCGAACACGCGACGCGTCTGCAGCGTGATGTCGCCCTCCACCATCTGGCCCGTGGCCGGATCGAGCGGAATCTGGCCCGAGAAGTACACGGTGTTGCCGGCGCGCACGGCCTGCGAATACGGACCAATGGCGGCGGGCGCCTTGTCGGTGGCGATGATCTGACGGGACATGGAAAGGCCTCGTGGTTGCACAGGCCGGACAGTCTAGAGCGAGACGGGGACGAAAAGGAGGGACGGAACGCCTCGGCGCCGCCGTTTACAGCGGGTAGCGATAGGCGCCACTGACCACGCCGGTGCGGCGTACGCGGCGGATCACTTCGGCGAGATGCTTGCGGTTCTTCACTTCCAGCGCGAACAGCAGCGTGGCTGCCGCGGCGTCGCGCTCGACGTATTCCACGTTCTCGATGTTCGAGTTGGCCGCGGCGATGGCTGCCGCGACGGTGGCGAGCACGCCCGGGCGATTGATGACCTCGATGCGCAGCTCGGCGCGATAGTCACCCTGCACATCGCGATCCCACTCGATCGCCACGCAGCGCTCCGGCGACTTGCGCAGCTCCACCACGTTGGGGCATTCCACGCGATGCACCACGATGCCCTTGCCCGAGGACAGGTAGCCGATGATCTCGTCGCCCGGCAGCGGGTGGCAGCAGTTGCCGAAGCTGAGCACGCCGCGCTCGGCACCGGTGATGCGGATCTTTTCCATCGCATGCGGCGCCGACTGCACGTCGGCCGACTTCTTGCCGCGCGCCGCCACCAGCTGGCTCGCGACCAGATGTGGCATGCGGTTGCCCAAGGCGATGTCGGAAAGCAGCTCCTCCAGGCGCTTGAGCTTGGCGGTCTCGAGGAAACGGTCCAGCACGGCCGGCGGAATCGCATCCAGGCTGGTGCCCAGCGCGTCCAATGCGCGGTCGAGCATGCGATGGCCGAAGTCGACCGCGTCCTCGTGCTGCAGGTGCTTCAGGTACTGGCGGATCGCGGTACGCGCCTTGCCCGTGACCACCGATTCCAGCCACGCCGGATTCGGCACCGCCGACGGCGCGGTGATGATTTCCACCAGTTGGCCCGATTCCAGGCGCGTGCGCAGCGGCACCAGCTTCTTGTCCACGCGCGCGGCCACGGCGTGGTCGCCCACGTCGGTGTGCACGGCATAGGCGAAATCCAGCGCCGTCGCGTTGCGCGGCAGCGCCAGGATGTCGCCACGCGGCGTGAACAGATAGACCTCGTCCGGGAACAGGTCGATCTTGACGTTCTCGATGAACTCCGACGACGAGGCGGTGTGCGCCTGGCTGTCCGCCAGCGACGACAGCCACTCGCGGGCGCGCGCCTGCGCGCTGTTGGCTGGGCCGGAATCGGTCTTGTAGGCCCAGTGCGCGGCCACGCCACGCTCGGCCACCGAGTCCATCTCCGCGGTGCGGACCTGTACTTCGATCGGCGCGCCAAACGGCCCCAGCAGCACGGTGTGCAGCGACTGGTAGCCGTTCGCCTTGGGAATGGCGATGAAATCCTTGAAGCGGCGATCGACCGGCTTGTACAGGCTGTGCACCGAGCCCAGCGCCATGTAGCAGCTCATCGCCGAATCGACCACGACGCGGAAACCGTAGACGTCCATCAGCTGGGCGAACGTCTTGTGCTCGCTGCGCATCTTCGAATAGATGCTCCACGGCGACTTGATGCGACCCACCACGCGCGCGGCGATGTGCTCGGCGGCCAGGCGCGCGGACAGCGCCGTCTCGATCTTGCCCATCGCCTCGCGACGGTTGCCCAGCGCCGCGCGAATGCGCTCGCTGATCACGCGGTAGCGATCGGGATACAGCGCGCGGAAGCCCAGGTCCTGCAGCTCGGCCTTGAATTTGTTCATGCCCAGGCGCTGGGCGATGGGCGCGTAGATTTCCAGCGTTTCGCGCGCGATGCGGCGGCGCGACGGGGCATCTTTCGCGCCCAGCGTGCGCATGTTGTGCAGGCGGTCGGCCAGCTTGATCAAGATGACGCGCAGGTCGCGCGCCATCGCCAACAGCATCTTGCGGAAGCTTTCGGCGTCCGCCTCCTGGCGGCTGGAGAAGCGCATCTTGTCCAGCTTGGTGACGCCGTCGACCAGTTCGGCCACGGTCTCGCCGAACTCGCCGGACAATTCCGTGCGGCTCAACGCGGTGTCTTCCAGGGTGTCGTGCAGGATCGCCGCGATGATGGTCTCGGCGTCCAGGCCCAGCTCGGCGAGGATGCCGGCCACGGCCACGGGATGCGTGATGTAGGGCTCGCCGCTCTTGCGGGCCTGGCCCTCGTGGGCCACGGCGCCGACCTGGTAGGCACGGATCACGCGCTCGACCTGCGGCTCCGGCAGGTAGGCCACGCGCTCCTTCAAGGCCAATACGTACGGGGGCAGCGTCGACGTATCCAGGGCAGAGGAATCCGTGACGGCCGGCATGGATGTACGGTCCCCGCTCAGGCGACCGCCTCCATGCGTTTGGACATCAGGCTGGCGGCTTCTTCAAGGCAGCGCAAAGCGCCGGCCATGCCGGCGTCCGGGAAGCGCTGTCTACAGCCGCCACCTTCCATCAGTCGTCACCGCCCTTGGAGAGGTCGTCGTCCACTTCGGCGGCGGCCCATTCCAGCGCCTCGCGCTCGGCGCGCTCGCGCTCGGCCTTGTCGATCTCGTCGATGGTGGCCTGGTCGATGCGGCGATCGGCGATTTCGCGCAGGGCGAGCACGGTCGGCTTGTCGTGGTCGGGATTGACTGCCGGCTCGGCACCCTTGGAGAGCTGGCGGGCGCGCTTGGTCGCCATCAACACCAGTTCGAAGCGGTTGTCGACTACCTGCAGGCAGTCTTCGACGGTAATGCGGGCCATCTGAAATCCTTAGAGAATAAAGCGACTTATCGCGTGTCAGTGTAGCCAGAGGCTGCTTTGCTGGCAATGCAGCAAACCGTAGAATGCGCGGTTCAGCCGGCCTGCAGCCACCCCCCGAAACACTGCAGGGGGCTATACACAATAAAAAACCAACCAGTACAATATTATACTTACCCCTAGGACTGTCGCCACAGATGCCGTCCGCCCTCCTCCCAATCCTCAAGCGCAGCCTCCCCCTGGCTGCGATCACCCTGCTGGCGGGCTGCACCATCGCCAAGCCGCGTACCGACGATCCCTACGAGAAATTCAACCGGGACATGTACGCGTTCAACGACTCGGTGGACAAGGCGGTCATCCGCCCGGTCGCGGTGGGTTACCGCAAGGTGACCAATCCGCCCGTGCGACGTGCGGTGAGCGACTTCTTCACCAACATCCGCATGCCGATCACGGTCGCCAACGACCTGCTGCAGGCGCGGCCGATGCAGGCGGCGCAGAGCACGGGGCGTTTCCTGGTGAACCTGACCCTGGGTATCGGCGGCTTCTTCGACCCCGCCAGCCAGCTGGGCATCCCGCTGCAGGACACCGATTTCGGCATCACCCTGGCGCGCTGGGGCGTACCGGAGGGCGGCTACCTGGTGCTGCCGTTCGTCGGCCCGACCACGGTGCGCGACGTGTGGCGCCTGCCGGTGGACAGCTACTTCTTCGACCCGCTGAGCTATTACTCGCGCAACCACAGCTTCAAGTACGGCCAGGAATACCTGCCCGAGCTGTTCTACCTGGTGACGCTGCGCTCGCGCGGCATCGATGCCGAAAGCTTCCTGCAATCGGCTTACGACCCGTACGTGTTCATCCGCGACGCCTACCGCCAGCAGCGCCTGTACGAGCTGTACGACGGCAACCCGCCGGCGGAGATCATCGAGCAGATGCAGGGCCTGAAGGACAAGAACTTCGATCCCGACGAGCTGCTGGAAGAGCAGCACTCCTGGGAGAACAAGCAGCCCGAGCAGGGACAGCAACCGGTCAAGAACTGAGCGCCGGCGTTTCGCGGAAGAACCAAAAAAGGGGCCCCGAAGGCCCCTTTTTCCTTGTGGCCGCCGGTGGCCGAAGGTCAGGCCAGCAGGGCTTCCACCTCGCAGACGCTGGCCAGCAGATGCATCCCTTCAGGCATGTTGCGCACGGTCAACGAGCGTCCCCGCTCCGCTGCGCCCGCGAGCACCGCCAGCAAGCAGGCCAGGCCGGCGCTGTCGCTGCGGGTCACGCCTGACAGGTCGATCACCTGGCGGCCGTCGCGAGCCACGGCGGCGCCGATCGTGTCCAACGCCCTGGCGGCATTGGCGAAGGTGAGCACGCCCGACACCCGTACGGCGTCGGGCGCGATGTCGTCGACCTTCACGGGCGCGGCGGCATCGCTCATGACTTGCCCTTGGTGTCCTTTTCCATCGTTTCCAGTGCCTTGGAGCCCTGGGTTTCCAGGTTGGTGGTCAGCTGGTCGATGCCGACCTTGCGGATTTCCGCATCCACCTGGTTGCGGTAGTTGGTGACGTAGGAAATGCCTTCGATGATCACGTCGTAGGCCTTCCAGCTGCCGTCGCGCGACTTGCGGAAGGCGTAGTCCACGCCGACGGTCTTGCCGTCGTCCAGCACCACCTGCGTGCGTACCACGGTGCGCTTGTCGTTGAGGTCGCCGGAGAACGGCAGCACCTTCACGCGGCCACGGGTGTAGTTGAGCAGGCCTTCGGCGTAGCGATGGGTGATGGAGTTGTAGAACGCCTTGGCGAAGCGCGCGCGCTGCTCCGGCGTAGCTTCGCGGGCATGCTGGCCGAGCACCAGGATCGACGCGTAGTCGATGTCGAAGTGCGGCAGGAATACATCGTCGATCACCGCGATCAGCTTTTCCTGATCGTTCTTCAGCTGCTGCTGGTGCCCTTCGATGGCGCTGGCGAGCTGGTCGGCGATGACCTGCACCACCTGCTCCGGCTGCTGCTGGGCACCGGCCGCGGCAGGGGCGTTCTGGGCGAACGCCGGGGCGGCGATCACGCCGCCGAAAGCGATGGCGGTGGCAAGGGCCAGGCTACGCAACATGGGGTAACTCCTGATGATGATCCGTGGGGAATATCGGGACGTGACGCGCTGACTCAATGCTTGTTGTCGCCGTCGGCAGGCTTCTTGTCGCTGGGCGAACCACTGACCAGGAACTTGCCGATGAGATCCTCGATCTGCAGCGCCGACTGGGTCAGTACGAGCTCGTCACCGTCCTTCAACATGTCCGGCGAACCGCCGGGCTGGATGGCAACGTACTGCGTGCCGATCAAACCACTGGTGAACACGGCGGCGGCCGAATCGTCGGGGATCTGGCTGTATTTCTTGTCGATGGACAGGCTCACTTCAGCATCCAGCTTGACCGGATCGGCCTGCACCGACTGCACGCTGCCGATGGCCACGCCAGCCATCTTCACCGGGGCGCCGACCGACAGTGCGCCGATGTTGGTGAAGCGCGCCTTGACCGTATAGCTGCCGGACAGGTTGTCCGCGGCACCGCCGGCGCCGAAGAACTTGCCCAGCATCTCTTCCAGTTGCTGCGCCGGGCGGGTCAGTGACAGCGTGCCGCCCTCGGCCAGCGTCTTCTTCGAGCTGCCGTACTGCAGGCCGATGTACTGGTCACCCAGCAGGCCGCTGGTGAAGATGGTGGCGACGGTGTCCTCGGGAATCTTGTCGTAGCGCTGGTCGATGGCCAGCTTCACGTCGGCCGTCTCCTTGCCCGCATCGAGCGTGATCGACTGCACCTGGCCCACGCGCACGCCCGCGACCTTCACCGGCGCACGCGCCTTGAGCTGGCCGATGTTGGCGAAATGCGCCTCGACGGTGTAGGTCGGCCCGCGGCTGGTGTTGACCACCGAGGTGGTCTGGGTGGCGAGATAGCCGAGCGTGGCGAAGCCAAGCACGATGAACAGGCCGGTGCCGACGGCGTAGGAGGGTCTCTGGCTCACGGCACGATCCTCAGTGAAGGGTTGATGGTGAATTCGGTCATGGCGACGCTCACATCAGGAAGGCGGTGAGCACGAAATCGAGCGCCAGGATGGCGATCGACGAGGCGACCACGGTGCGGGTGGTGGCGTAGGCCACGCCCTCGCTGGTGGGCGGCGTGGTGTAGCCCTGGAATACGGCGATCAGCGAGACCACGGTGCCGAACACCAGGCTTTTCCACAGCACGCCGTTGATCACGTCCTTGCCCACCTCGACGGTGGCGGTCATGTTCGACCAGAAGGTGCCGTTGTCGATGCCCAGCCAGGTGACGCCCACCAGGTGGCCGCCGAAGATGCCCATCGCGCAGAACACGCAGGTCAGCAGCGGCATGGCGATCATGCCGGCGAGGAAGCGCGGCACCGCGACGTAGGCGATCGGGTCGACCGCCATCATCTCCATCGCGGCGATCTGGTCGGTGGCGCGCATCAGGCCGATCTCGGCGGTGACCGAGGTACCCGCGCGGCCGGCGAACAGCAAGGCCGTGACCACCGGGCCCAGCTCGCGGTAGATCGCAATGGCCACCACCGTGCCGGTGGCCGAGGTGCCGCCGAAGATCGACAGCACATCGTAAAGCTGCAGGCCCAGCACCATGCCCACGAACAGGCCGCAGACCATGATGATGATCAGGCTCATCGCGCCCACGAACCACAGCTGCCGCACCGTCTCGCGGTAGTGGCGCAGGCTCTGCGGAACGGCTGACAGCAGGCGCAGCAGGAACAGGCCGCAGTTGCCGATCTGCTCGAGCGAGCGAATCACGATGTTGTCGCGACTCATCGACAGGCTCATGCGCCCCTCCGTGGAAAGCCGAGCGCGGTCGCGTAGTCGCCCGCGGGATACTGGAACGGCACCGGGCCATCGGCCTCGCCACCGAAGAACTGCCGCGTCCATGGCGAACCGTCGTCCGCGATGGTCCTGGGGTCGCCCTGCGCCACGACCTTGCCGTTGGCGATGAGGTAGATGTGGTCGGCGACCTGCTTGATCGCCTCCAGCTCGTGCGCCACCAGCACGCTGGTGATGCCCAGCGTCTGGTTGAGCGTGCGGATCAGCTTCAGCACCTGGTTCAACGCGATGGGATCGAGGCCGACGAACGGTTCGTCGTACAGGATCAGCATCGGGTCGAACACGATGGCCCGGGCCAGCGCCACGCGACGCGCCATGCCGCCCGACAGCTCCGACGGCATCAGCGCGGCGGCGCCGCGCAGGCCCACCGCCTGCAGCTTGGTCAGCACGATGTTGCGGATCAGCACTTCCGGCAGCTCGGTGTGCTGGCGCAGCGGGAAGGCCACGTTCTCGAACACATCGAAATCGGTGAGCAGCGCGGAGTTCTGGAACAGGTAACCGATGCGCTCGCGCAGCTCGAACAGCTTCTCGCGCGACAGCTTCGACACGCTGTGGCCGTCCACCCACACCTCGCCCGCATCGCCGCGCATCTGGCCGGTGATGTGCTTGAGCAGGGTGGTCTTGCCGGTACCGCTGGGGCCCATGATCGCGGTGATCTTGCCGCGCGGGATATCCATGTCCAGCGCGTCGAACACCTTCTTGCCATTGAGCACCGTGGTCAGGCCACGGACGCGCACGAGGGCGCTGTCGTCGGGCTTGGCGCTAACGGAGTCGGTCATGGGCGGGCTACGGGCGGGAGAAAGCCGCCACGTTAGCTGAATACCGCTATGAAGGCCATGCGCCGCCTCTTCTGCCGCTCAGGAATCGCTAACGAAACAAGACTTTGCGGAACCCGCACCTTTCTGTAGGAGCGCACCCAGTGCGCGATCGCGGCGTGGCGGTCCGCCTCGGTGCATCGTCCGCGCGACATCCTCAGACTTGCGGCTTCACCGCCCTGTAGGCTTTTCGCGCACTGGATGCGCTCCTACAAAAAACGACAGGCGGGGCTTCAGGCCAACAGCTCGGCAATCAAGGTTTCATGCCGCTTCCACTGCAGCTGGCTGCGCTGGCGCACGGCGCGCACGATGGCCTGCAGGTCATCCAGGGCCTCGTCGAAGTTGTCGTTGACGATGATGTAGTCGAACTCGTGGGCGTGCGCGATTTCCTCGCGCGAATTGTGCAGCCGGCGCGCGATGACCTCGGCGCTGTCCGAACCGCGGCCGCGCAGGCGGCGCTCCAGTTCGGCGCGCGACGGCGGCAGGATGAAGACGCTCACGCAATCGGGCTTGGTCTTGCGGATCTGCCGGGCGCCCTGCCAGTCGATCTCCAGCAGCACGTCACGCCCCTGCTCCAGCAAGGTGTTCACCGTCGTGCGCGAGGTGCCATAGAGGTTGCCGTGCACTTCCGCATGCTCGAGGAAGACGCCCTCGGCGATCTCGCGCTCGAACTCTTCGCGTTCGACGAAGAAGTAGTGCCGACCGTACTGCTCGCCCGGACGCGGCGGACGCGTGGTGTGCGAGATCGACAGCGAGATGGCTGGCTCCCGTTCCAGCAGCGCATTGACCAGGGTGGACTTGCCCGCGCCCGAAGGCGCGGCCACCACGAACAAGGTGCACTCGGTGCTGGGCGAGTCGGGCGCGGCGGTATTCATTCGATGTTCTGCACCTGTTCGCGCATCTGCTCGATCAGCACCTTGAGCTCTACCGCCGCATTGGTGCTGCGCACGTCCACGGCCTTGGAGCCCAGCGTGTTCGCCTCGCGGTTGAATTCCTGCATGAGGAAATCCAGGCGGCGGCCCACCGCCTCCTTGGTGCCCAGCACGCGGCGGGTTTCGGCGATGTGCGCCGTGAGCCGGTCGAGCTCCTCATCCACGTCGCTGCGGGTGATCTGCAGCACCAGTTCCTGTTCCAGGCGGCCGGGATCGGCGGGTTGCTTGATATCGGCCAGTCGCGATTCCAGGCGCGTGCGCAGGCCTTCGCGGATCTGCGGCATGAAACTGCGCACGTCGGCCACGATGCGCTCGATCGCATCGAGACGATCCTTCAGCAATTCGGCCAGCTTGGCGCCCTCGCGCTCGCGGGTGGCGGTAAGCGCATCGAGCGCGCGCTCAAGCACATCCAGCAGGGCGGCCTGCAGCACATCCTGGTCCACCTCGGACTGCTGCAGCACGCCGGGGAAGCGCAGCAGTTCGGTGAACTCGATGTTCATGCGGGGGAAGCGGGCTTCCAGGTCCATCGCCAGTTCCGACAGGCGCGCCAGCGTGCCCGCGTTGACCTGCAAGGACTCGCCGCGCGCCTCGCCGCGCAGGCGCACGGTGATGTCCACCTTGCCGCGCGAAAGCCGGGCCGCGATGCGCTCGCGCAGGGCCGGCTCGAACACGCGCAGTTCATCCGGCAGGCGCGGGCTGAGCTCAAGGTAGCGATGGTTGACCGTGCGCAGCTCGCAGCTGAGCGTGCCGGCGGGGCCGGCGGCCTCGGCGGAGGCGTAAGCCGTCATGCTGCGGATCATGGGTGGCCTTGAGGTGTCAGGAAAGGGCGAATGGTAAACTTTCCGGCCCTGGCTTGCCCAATCCTTAAGGCCAACGCATCCATGAGCTCCCCCAGCCGCCCCAGTGGCCGCGCCAGCGACCAGCTGCGCACCGTCACCATCGAACGCCATTACACCCGCCACGCCGAAGGTTCGGTGCTGGTCAGCTTCGGCGATACCAAGGTGCTGTGCACGGCCAGCATCGAAGACCGCGTGCCGCCGTGGCTGCGCGGCAAGGGTGAAGGCTGGGTTACCGCCGAGTACGGCATGCTGCCGCGCGCCACCAACACCCGCATGCAGCGCGAAGCCGCGCGCGGCGGCCAGGGTGGCCGCACCATGGAAATCCAGCGCCTGATCGGCCGCAGCCTGCGCGCCTGCGTGGACCGCCAGGCCCTGGGCGAGCGCGTCATCACGCTGGATTGCGACGTGATCCAGGCCGACGGCGGCACCCGCACGGCGGCCATCACGGGCGCCTATGTGGCGCTGGTGGATGCGGTGAACGTGCTGATGAAGCGCGAGAACCTTCGCCGCAACCCGGTCGTCGGCGCCGTGGCCGCCATCTCGGTGGGCATCTACCAGGGCGTGCCGGTGCTCGATCTCGACTATGCCGAAGACGCCAACTGCGACACCGACATGAATGTGGTGATGAATGACGGCGGCGGCTTCATCGAAGTGCAAGGCACGGCCGAAGGCCATGCGTTCCGGCGCGATGAGATGGACGCCCTGCTCCTGCTCGCCGAAAAGGGCATCGGTGAACTCGTCGCCGCCCAGCGTGCGGCGCTGGACCTGCCGTAAGCCTGCGGATGTTCGCGATCCGTCAGCCGCGTACCGACGAACTGGCCGCCATCATGGCCGTCCATCGCGCCGCGTTCGGGCGCGATGACGAAGCCGCCCTCGTGCGGCGCCTGCGCGCCGATGGCGACGACGCCTTCGAACTGCTGGCGGAAGCCAACGGCGACGTCGTTGCGCACGTCGCCTATTCGCGGGTGCGGATCGAGCGCGGCGATGACCGGCGGGCGCTGGGCCTGGCGCCCGTCGCGGTATTGCCGGCATGGCAGCACCGTGGCGTGGGCAGTACGCTGATCCGCTACTCGCTGGATGCGCTGCGCCAGCGCCCGATGCGCGCCGTGGTCGTGCTGGGCGAGCCTGGCTACTACGCACGCTTCGGGTTCCAGCCCGCCTCCAACGCGGGCCTGCACGACACCTATGGCGGCGGCGACGCCTTCATGGCGCTCTCCCTGCAGCCCGGCGGCCTCGACGGCTACCGCGGCCGCGTCGACTACGCCCCCGCCTTCGCCCTGCTCACGGACTAGCCCATGACCCGCATCGTTCTCGCCAGCAGCAATCCCGGCAAGCTGGCCGAATTCAACCACCTGCTCGCCGACAGCGGGCTCAATGTCGTGCCGCAGTCGGCGTACGATGTGGATGACGTTGAAGAAACCGGTCTCACCTTCGTGGAGAACGCGTTGCTCAAGGCGCGCCACGCATCGCGCATCAGCGGCCTGCCCGCGCTCGCCGACGACTCCGGCCTGTGCGTGGAATACCTGCGCGGCGCACCCGGCCTGTATTCGGCCCGCTACAGCGGCGTGCACGGCGACAACGCGGCGAACAACGCCAAGCTGCTGCAGGAGATAAGCCATGTGCCCATCGAGCAGCGCGGGGCGTTCTTTATCTGCGTGCTCGTGCTGCTGCGGCATGCGGACGACCCGGCCCCGCTGGTCGCCGAAGGCCGCTGGCATGGCCGCGTGCTGACCGAACAGCGCGGCGTCCATGGCTTCGGCTACGACCCGTTGTTCCTGCCCGATGGCGAGGCGGCGAGCGCCGCCGAACTGCCGCCGGGGCTGAAGAACCGCATCAGCCACCGCGGCCGCGCGCTGGCCGAGCTGCGCCAGCGCCTTGCCGAGCCGCATGTCTGACGCCATGCCGTTGATCGCGCCGCCGCTGTCGCTTTACGTCCACATGCCGTGGTGCGTGAAGAAGTGCCCGTACTGCGACTTCAATTCGCACGGCGTGAAAGGCGAGCCGCCGCCGTACGTTGAATACGTCGACGTCCTGCTCGCCGACCTCGATGCCGACCTGCGCGACTTCGGCAACGCTGCACGCGGTCGCCCGGTGCACAGCATCTTCTTCGGCGGCGGCACGCCCAGCCTGTTCGCACCGGAGCTGATCGACCGTTTCCTCGATGGCGTGCGCGAACGCTTGCCGCTGGCCGATGGCACCGAGATCACGCTGGAGACCAATCCGGGTACGGTCGAGCACGGCCGTTTCGACGGCTATCTCGCGGCAGGCGTCAACCGCCTGTCGTTCGGCATCCAGAGCTTCGATGACGACAAGCTGCGACGCCTGGGCCGCATCCATTCGGCCAGCGAGGCCGAAGCGGCGGTGAAATCGGCGCAGGACGCGGGCTACGCCAACATCAACCTCGACCTGATGTATGCGCTGCCGCAGCAGACCCTCGATGGCGCGCAGGCCGACGTGACGCGGGCGATCGCGCTGCAGCCGACGCACATCTCGCATTACCAGCTCACGCTGGAGCCCAACACCGCGTTCGCCGCGAACCCTCCGCCGCTGCCCGACGACGACCACGCCTGGGCCATGCAGGAGGCCTGCGAGCAGCAGCTTGCCGCCGCCGGCTATGGGCAGTACGAGATCTCCGCCTACGCCCAGGCGGATCGCCGCTGCGTGCACAACCTCAACTACTGGCGCTTCGGCGACTACCTCGGCATCGGCGCCGGTGCCCACGGCAAGCTGACCCGCACGGACAAGGGCACGATTCATCGCCGCTGGAAAACGCGACACCCCAAGGCCTACCTGGCCGCTGCCGGCGATACCGGCCGCATCGGGGGCGACGGCCCGGTGGCGGTCGACGAATTGCCGTTCGAATACATGCTCAACGCGCTGCGTTTGATCGACGGCGTGCCGCTTGCCGATTTTTCCGCGCGCACCGGCGTGCCGATGGAACGCATCGCTTCCGCGCTTGCCTCGGCACGCGAGCGCGGCTGGCTGGTCGAGGATGCCGGGCGCCTGCAGACCACGGCGCTCGGTCAACGTTTCCTCAACGACGTGATTTCCAGCTTCCTCGACTGAGCGGTCGCCGGCTCAGTCCAGGCCAAGCGTCGGCGAGTGGGCCAGCGCCTGCAGGAAGGCCAGCACCACTGCCGGGGTTTCGCCCATCAAGGGCAGCGATATCGGGTTGGCGACCACCGAGCCGTCCGGTCGATGCACGTGCGCCACGCTGTCGACACCCGGATGGGTGACCGGTGCGGTATCGAGGCGCCAGGCCTCACCGGCCCAATGCCACTCGAATGACCAGGCCTGCGGCGTCAACGCGCGCACCAGCACCTGGATGCCCGATTCGCCACTGAAGGAGATCGCATCCGGGTGCAGGCGCATGCCACCCGCGAATACGGGCGGCAGCATCGGCCGCATCGCGTACGCCAGCGCGGCCAGGCCGGAACGCGGCGGCGGCAAGCGCTTTCCGCCGTTCGCGATCAGGCAACGCCACTGCAAGGTAGCTTGCAGGGCGCGCTCGCGGTCGCCGAGCAGCCTCGCCGCCAGCCAGGCGTCGTAGCCGGGATGCTCGGGCAGGCTGCCCTCGCGCACCGCCGCCAGGATCTCATCGGCCTCGCCGCAGCCCGTCTCCCCAAGCAGCCGCTTGCACCGTTCGCGCAGGTCGAACATCCGTCGCGACACATCGGAAATCGCCGTAGCGGCCCGCGGATCCACGTTCTCGAAAAAAGCTCTCATACGCTCGTCCTCACATGCCCATGTCGCCGCCGGCGCCGCCATCCAGGCGCACCATGTCCGGCGTGATCTGCGTGTAGCCCAGCACCTCGCCGCCGTACTGGCGCGCGAACGCCTCGGCGTCGGCACGCTCGGTGAAGCTGGCCAGCGAGGGGCCCATGCTTCCACCGCGACGCGAACCGCGCACGTAGTAGGCCTTGGTCGCGTCGATCCAGTGCCCTTGAGGGTGATCCCAGTCGGCATGCGCCATGTCCTGGGTGTAGGCACCGGCCACGGCACGCACCTGTTCGGGACGAAGCAGCATCGAGAGCAACTCCAGCGTGTCGCAGAAGTACGCCGTCTTGCCGTCCGCATAATGGATCTGCCCCTTGGGACCGGGGTAATCGGCCAGCGTCATGCCGTCGAGCTCGCAGTGCGCATCGGCACGCGGTTCGACCGGCCCCACCGTGGCAGCCTGCTGCGCGCACGCGGCGAGCAGCAGCACGAGCAGGCCAGGCATCCAACGTCGCATCGAACTCATCGAAACCTCCAAAGTGCCACGCCGAGCGGCGCGGCGATCCAGGCAAGCAAGACGCCATAGAGCGTGGCCGGCGCGTTCCACCCCTGGGCCATCAGGGTGCCCAGGCCGAACGAGCTGCGCAGCGCCTCGGCGCCGAACACGTTGATGACGCGAAACACGTCCGCGGGATTGAGCAGCAAGGCATACGGCGCCCAGGTCGACGCATGGCTCCCCGCCGATGCCACCAGCGCGCCGAGCAGCGAGAGGTCGAACACCAGCACGAAGCCGAACCACAGCGCGATGGCGGCACCGGTGGCCCGCGTGCGATCACGCGCTACCGTCGACACCAGCACGGCGAGACTGAGAAAGGCCAGGCCGAGCATCAACGCGCTGCCCACGAAGCGCAGGTAGATCACCAGCGCGGCGAGGTCCATTGACGGCGCCAGCGGCACCAGCGCGGCGCCGAAACCGACCAGCGTCGCCATCGACAAGGCCGCTGCGAGGCCGAGGTACTTGCCCGCGAGCAACTCGGCGCGCGTGATCGGCTGCGACAGCAGGAGATCCAGCACGCCGCGTTCGCGTTCGCCGACCACCGCATCGAACCCGAGCAGCAAGGCAATCAAGGGCACCAGGTAGATGGCCAGGCTGGTCAGGCTGGCGACCGTCGCTGCCGCGCTGCGCAAGCCCACCACGCCCGATGGCGCACCGCCGAAATAAGCGATCAGCAAGGCAAAGGCGCCAAACACCACGGCCACCGCCAGTACCCAGCGGTTACGCAGGCGATCACGCCACTCCTTGGCCGCGATCGCGGCGACCAGGCGCCACTGCCAGCACGACGTCGCCGATCGACTCATGCCGCTCGCTCCACCCAGGTGGTGCCACGCTGGTGACTGAGGAAGACGTCTTCGAGCGTGGGCTCGGTGATCGTGTATTCCAGCAGTTCGTCAGAGAGCGATGCCAGCACGCGCAGCAGCGCCATGCGAAGGGGCGCCCGCACGGCCGCCCGCACCGCGCCGTCGCCTGCCTCCTGCGGAACAAAGCCGGCAGCGAGCAAGGCACGGCTCACGCGAGCGCGAGCGCCCTCGCGGGGCGTTACCATTAGTCGTGCCGGCAGGCCCGACGCGGTGGCCAGCGCGGTTACCGTGCCTTCCGCCACCAGCTTGCCGCTCGCCATGATCACCAGGCGGTCCACGCGCGACTGGATCTCGGCCAGCAGATGCGAGCTGAGGACGATGGTGGTCCCGGCCGCCCTCAACTCCTGCAGCATGCCGTAGAAACCGTGGATGGCTTCCGGATCGAGGCCGTTGGTGGGTTCGTCGAGCAACAGCAGGCGAGGCTCGCCTATCAGCGCCTGCGCGAAACCCAGGCGCTGGCGCATGCCCTTGGAGTATTCGCGAACGGCGCGATGCATCGCCTCGCCCAGGCCCACGCATTCGAGCAGGCCCTTGCAGCGCGCGGGATCGGCGGATTTCAGGCGCGCGAAGAAGCGCAGCGTTTCCAGCCCCGAGAGGTTGTCGTACAGCGCCACATGTTCCGGCAGGTAGCCGATGGCGCGGCGCACCTCGCGGAACCGGCGTCCACGCACCGGCTCGCCGAACAGGAGGATGTCGCCCTCGTCCGCGGCGATGATGCCAAGCATCATCTTGAACAAGGTGCTCTTGCCGGCGCCGTTGTGGCCCGCCAGCCCGATCATTTCGCCCTCCCTGCAGGCAAAACCGACGCCGCGTACCACGGGCATCGCGCCGTAACGCTTCACCACGTCCTTGATTTCAACGACCACTGCGTTCAAGCCACTGGCTCCAGTCGACATGATGGGGGCGCATCGCCGGATGCGCATCGATGATGGTGGCCACGCGAAGGACCGGGAACTGGCGCGCCGCCAGGCCCAGCGCCTGCAATGCGGGACTGCTGTCGAGCAACTTGACGAAGGGGTAGCGCGAGACCAGCCGGTCGGTCAGCTCGTTGGCCTCGAACGGCACGTCGCCGTAGCCGTCGGCGTCGGCGTCCCAGCCGAGGTAGTTGCTCCAGTAGTTGCCTTCGCGCCTGCCCCAAGCCACGTCGCGCGTGGCGACGTAAGTGACCTGCTCGGTGTTGCCGATGAAGTCGTTGCCGTCCACCTCGTTATTGTACGAGCCCGCCCACAGATGCACGCCGACCGCGTTGCCGACCACGAGGTTGTTGCGCAGGGTGACGTACTCGGCGTCGTAGACGAACAGGCCTTCGCCGTTGCCCGCCGAGACATTGCCGGTGATGGTCGAATCCTGGATGGTCCGCAGCATGATGCCGTGGCTCTCGTTGTCCCATGCCACGTTGTTGTGCACGTCCAGGTCCCTCACTTCCATCAGCGCCAGCCCGCCGAGGTTGTGGAAGCTCTCGTTGCCTTCCCACAGGTTGTGGTAGGAGTTCATGTAGTGCGTGCCATAGCGCACGTCGTGGATGCGGTTGCCGACGAAGCGCGCGTGATGCGATACGTCCACATAGATGCCATCGCGGGCGAAGCTGATGTGGTTGCGCTCGATCGATGCGCCTTCGGTGTTGTACAGCTGGATGGCGTTGCCGCGCTGCGAGGAGAACTTCTCGCGCATGCCGGTGATCAGGTTGTCTTCCACCGACACCTGGTTGCTCTTTTCGATCCACAGGCCAAACAGCACGTGGGCGAAATCGCAGTGACTGACCACGGCGCGATCCGACCCCGGCTGGATGTAGACACCGGCGTTCTGCGCGCCGAGATCGTCGCCGCTGTCACGCACGATCAGCCCTTCGATGCGCACGTCGGGCGATGCGATGCGTATGACATCGCCCTTCCCTTCGCCGCTGATGGTGGGTCGCCCCACGCCGACCAGCGCCAACGGCTTGTCGATGCGCAGGCCGCCCGGGTACTGCCCGCGCTCGACTTCGACCGTGTCGCCGGCTGACGCCCGCGCGATCGCCATGTCGATCCGTTCACCGGGATGCACGCGAATCGTCGCCGCATCCACGGGAAGCACGGCCAGGCCAAGCAGCAGTAGCGTCGCCAGGTGCTTCATTCGACCAGCTTGATCGGGATGAAGTGGCCGTCACGACCGATCGGCGTGAGCGGCAGGCCCGCCTTGGCGCGCCGCTTGCGCTCGGCACTGAGCGGTGGGCAGGCATGGTCGTCGTGGTAGAGCACCAGGCAATCGAGGCACTGCATGCACTCGGAAGGGTCGATGCGCCCCTGCGCATCGATGGCCTGCGAACCACAGCCGACCGCGCACGCCTTGCAGGTGGTGCATTCGGCCTTGCGCTTCAGGCCGAACAGGCGGAACCGCGACGGCAGCGCCAGTGCCGCTCCCAGCGGGCACAGGTACTTGCAGAACGGCCGCTCGACGAACAGGGAGAGCGCCACCAGCGCCGACCAGAACAGCACGAACGGCCAGCTGCGGTTCCACACGTGGACCATGAAGGTGGTCTTGAACGGCTCCACCTCCGCCATGCGTTCGGCCAGCGCCATGGAGTGGAACGAGGCCGCCACCAGCACCAGCAGCACGACGTATTTCATCCAGCGCAGGCGATGGTGCCAGCGCGAGGGCAGCGCGAACTGCCAACGCCCGAGGCCGAGACGCCGCGCACCGCGGAACAGCAGCTCGCTCATCGAGCCATACGGGCACAGCCAGCCGCAGAACACGCCGCGCCCCCACAAGGCAATGGTGACGGCGATGAAGATCCAGAACAGGAAGATCAACGGGTCGCTGAGGAACAGGTCCCAGCGCCAGCCATCGAAAGGCGCATGGATCAGCGTGAGCACCTGCACGATCGAAGGCTGTGCCAGCTGCACGGCGCCGATGAAGCCTACGGCCACGACCCAGGCGGCGATGTGCGGCCATAGTATCCAGCGCTTGTCGTTACGCCGGGACCGTGCGGCCCACCGCATGCGCAGGGCGTAGAACACGCCGACGGACAGCAGGAAGGCCACGAAGCCCGCGATGGTGACCGCCTTTGCCTTCCACAGTTTCACCCACGCCGGCGTCGGCGTCTCGATGGCCGGACGCCCGCCTTCGAGATAGCGTGCCGGCAGCCAGTATTCCGCGTTGAAGTTGGCGAAGTCCGCGGTGCCATGGTCGTCGGCATGCTTGGACAGGAACGCGAGCCGCCACGGATACGCCGCGGAAAACGACTTGCCGCGCAGGATGAAGATGCCTGACTCGTCGTACGGCGGTGCGCCCGCCACATCGACGTGATAGAGATTGCGGTAGTCGCCGTCACCGAACTGGTAGGTGTCGGCGTCCTGGGTGACCTGGATGCGGTCATACACGCCGCCGCGCACGAAGGCCGAGCCCTTGAACGAGCTGCTGCCGCTGTTGATGATGAAGATGGCGTGCTCACCCGGCTTGAGGTCGCTCATCAGGCGCTGGTAACCCGCTTCACCGAGCACGGCCTTGCCCACGGCCGGTGCATCGAGATAGCCGAACCACAGGTCGATGAAGGGCTGCCCGGCGCGCGGCTCGCCTACCTGTTCGGGCATCACCTTGAGATGACCGATGCTTCCCTCCGCAACCAGCCCCTCCCAGTCGGACGGGCCAGCCACGGCGGTGAAACGGGCCTGGGGACGTTCCACGGCATGGATCAACCCGACCTGTCGCGCCACGGCGTAGCTGCCCCGCCCCACCATCTGGTTCTCCGCCAGCACCGTGACGGTGGCACCGCTGATGGCGGCCATCGGCACGTTGGTGCCATCGGCGCGGCCGAGCTCGAAGTGGGCACCGGCAGGCTTGCCGGTGTACTGGGCCACATAGCCCATGAGCTTTTCTTCGGGTATGCCCGCCAGCAGGATCGGTTCGCTGTGGCGGAGGATGCGCACGCCCGTGATGCGGCCCTGTGCATCCATGCCGACCAGGGTGACGATGGGCTTGCCGGAATAGCCGACGACATCGGGCGTGGTGTCGGTGGACAGGAACACGTAGCCGACGACTTCATCATGGCCGTTGCGCTGGCGAATGCCTTCCACGTACGCCGGCTGGCCTTTGCGCAGCGAGAAGCGCTCGGCTGCCGGCAACACGCTGCCGCACGGCGCGTAACGGCACAGCTCGGGGCTGGCGAACATCGCCGCCGGCAGCTCCGCCTCGTAGGCACCGGCCAGTGCCTGGCTGCTTCCGAGCAGCACCCAGGCGAACAGGATCAAGACGCATGGCCATCCAAACCGACGGCCATGCCGGGCAGCGGCGCCTCGATCATGGCGCAAGCCTTCCATGCCCATGACGCGCTTCCGCCCTATTGCACCTTGCCAACCATGTAATCGACGGCCGCCTTTATCGCGGTCTCGTCGAGGCTCGGGTTGCCGCCATGCGCTGGCATGGCGCCCTTCTCGCCCGTGAAGCCGTCGAGGGCATGCTTGTAGAGCACATCCTTGCCTTGCGCGATGCGCGGAGCCCAGTCGTCCTTGTTGCCAAGCACGGGGGCACCGACGGCCGGACTGCCGTGGCACATCACGCACGTACCCTGGTACACCTTTTCTCCCGGCGAAGGCTCGGTCGCCACCGGTTCGGCGGCGGGCTGGCTGGCAGTGGCCTCGACAGCCGCCGCGGGTGGCGGCGTTGCATCGCCGGAAGACGCGCTCTTGTCGCCACCACCACACGCAGCAAGAAGCATGGCCGCCGCGACCATCAGCGGGCCAGCAAGAAATCTGACTTTCATCGATTGAATTCCCTGGGTACGGATGCGGGTCGTGCACGTGCAAACGCTGACTGCATCGGACGACACGAAGATGAGAGCAGCGGGGTGCAGATTTCACCTTGACATGCGTCAGCCCTGTGGCAATCGATACCGCACGCAACGCGTGCAATTTCCGCTCCAAGTGACCTGCATCAATTGCTTGGCGCGTAGCGAATCCTAGAGTCCGCGTCGTCTTAAACCGACGCAACCAAAGAGGGATGCGCAGATGAGCGGTAACGAAACGAAGGACGACTATTCGGCGATCGATCCGAGCCGAAGGAAATTTCTTGGCACGACTGCGATGGCCGGTCTCGCCGGTACCGGCGCGGCCCTGGGTTTGACGGCATGCGGCGCCTCGCAGCCAGCGGGTGACAAGGCTGCCGCCGGTCTGGCGCCCGCCGCCGCACCTGCCGAGCACGGCGCTTACGATGTGCCGCCAGGCAAGCTGGACAGCTACTACATCATTTCGTCCGGCGGCCATTCCGGCGAAGTGCGCATCTACGGCTGCCCGTCCGGTCGCACGATCAAGCGCATTCCGGTGTTCAACATCGACCCGATGGTGGGCTGGGGCATCACCAACGAATCGCGCGCCATCATCGGCACGCGCCCGGGCGGCCAGCTCAAATACTGGACGGGCGATACGCACCACGTGCACGGCTCCTACAAGGACGGCACGTATGACGGCAAGCACTTCTGGGTCAACGACAAGTTGAACGCCCGCGTGGCGCGCATCCGCGGCGACACGTTCGAAGTGGACAAGATCACCGAGCTGCCGAACGTGCAGGGCCACCACGGCATTTTTCCCGACAAGCGCGACCCGGTGGATGCGTCGATCAATCACACCACGCGCATCTTTGCCGGCGCGGAATTCCACATTCCGCTTCCCAACGACGGTCGCGACGAAACCTCACCGGACAAGTACGGCTGCCTGTTCAGCTGCCTCGACGCGGAAAGCATGGACGTGCGCTGGCAGTGCCGCATCGACGGCAACATGGACCTGGTCGCCACCAGCTACGACGGCAAGCTCGCCGCGTCCAACCAGTACAACACCGAGAACGGCATCCACTACGAGGACATGATGTCGGCGGAGCAGGACGCCTGCGTGTTCTTCAACATCGCGCGCATCGAAGCGGCGGTGGCGGCGGGCAAGACCACCACCATCGGCGATTCCAAGGTGCCGGTGGTGGATGGCCGCAAGGAAGCCAATGCGGACCCCAAGACGGCATTGACGTGCTATGTGCCGATTCCGAAGAACCCGCACGGCGTCAACGCCAGCCCGGACGGCAAGTATTTCGTCTGCTCCGGCAAGCTGTCGCCGACCTGTTCGGTGATCGACCTGGCGCTGGTGAACAAGTGGTTCGACGGCGAGCTGGCCAAGCCGCGCGATGCCGTGATCGCCGAGCCCAACGTCGGCCTGGGGCCCTTGCACACCGGCTTCGACGGCCGCGGCAATGCGTATACGACGTTGTTCCTGGACAGCAAGATCGTGAAGTGGAGCGTCGACGCCGCCATCGCGCAATTCAAGGGCGATGCCAAGGCCAAGGTGATCCTCGATACCGTCGACGTGCATTACCAGCCGGGTCATGGCTACACCTCGATGGGCGAGACCAAGGAGCCGGACGGCAAGTTCTACAACTCGGGCAACAAGTTCTCTAAGGATCGCTTCCTGCCCGTGGGTCCGCTGCACGTGGAAACCGAACAGCTCATCGACATCTCCGGCGACAAGATGAAGCTGATCCACGACCACACGGCGTACCCGGAGCCGCATGACGCGATCATCGTGCGCGCCGACATCATCAAGACACGCCAGATCTACGACCTCAACGAGTTCCCCAATGCCGTCAAGAGCAAGGAGGAGAGCACGATCGAACGCAACGGCAACAAGGTGCACATCAGGCTGATGTCGCAGGCGCCGGCGTACTCGATGCGCGAGTTCAACGTGAAGAAGGGCGACATCGTCACCATCACGCTGACCAACCACGACAAGGTCGAGGACCTGACCCACGGCTTCGGTATCCCGAAGTACAACATCAACTTCATCGTCAATCCGCAGGAGACGAAGTCGGTGACGTTCGTGGCGGACAAGCCGGGCATCTTCTGGTGCTACTGCACGCACTTCTGCCATGCACTGCATCTGGAAATGCGTTCGCGACTGATCGTGGAAGGTTGAACCTGCACCATCCGAGGGGCGGCGCCACGACGTCGCCCCTCCCGTCTTTCAGGCGGCGCGTCTTGCCGCCTCCGGGAGCAGCCATGACATCCCGCCCGCCCAGGCCGGCGATTCGCGCGGGCATCGTTCTCGCGACGTTCGTCCTGCTTGCCGGCCTGTTCCTTTGGCTACGCCCCTTGCAGCCGGTGCAGGGCGAGTTCCTGGTGTTCGGCACGCGCGCGCGCATCGAGTTGCTGGCGGCCAATCGCGACGATGCGGACGCGGCGCTGCAGGACATCGGGCGTCTCTTCATCCATGACCACCACACCTGGCACCCGTGGGAACCGAGCGAACTGACCCGGCTCAACGCTGCCTTGGCGCATGGCCAGTCCTATCGCGTACCGGCGGACGTTGCCGACCTGATTCGCCGTGCGCAGACCGGCTTTGCCCAGACCGACGGATTGTTCAACGCCGCGGCCGGGCGCCTGATCGGCGCATGGGGGTTCCATACCAGCCGCTATCCCGTGCAGACGGCCGCGCCCTCCGACGTTGAGGTGAAAACCCTGCTCGACCAACGGCCGGGCATGGACGATGTCCACATCGCGGCCGATGGCACCATCAGCGCCGGCAATCCGGCCGTGTCGCTGGATATCAATGGGCTCTCCGAGGGCTACGCCTCCGCCCAGGTCAAGCAGTTGCTCGCCAGGCATGGCATCGACCATGCCCTGATCTACCTCGGCGGCTTCGTCATGGCGGTCGGGCGCCACGAGGGCCAGGCCTGGCGCGTCGGCGTGAGCGCGCCGGCGGGCGTACTGGGGAGCATCGACCTGGACGGCGGCGAATCGCTGGCGTCCTCCGGCGACTATCAACGCCATCGCGCCTCGTCGGCCGACCTCGGCCATATCGTCGATACGCGCACCGGCTGGCCGCAGCGGGCGAGCGCGGCGACCAGCGTGCTCAGCGACGACCCGGTGTATGCGGACATCGCCGCCACGGCGCTCATGGTGGCTGGCCCGGCCGGGTTCCAGCACATGGCCGACCACATGCACCTCGACTGCGCCCTGCTGCTGGGGCATGACGGCAAGCTCTACATCACGCCCGGCATGCGGGCACGCCTGCATACGACCTTCCCGGCCGGAGACATCCGGGTCGTGCCACGCCCGACCCGGAGCTGCACATCGGACGGACCGGCAGGCGGGAAGGCCGTGGTCGTTCCCGTCGGCGTGTAGCGGCCAGCTGTCCGCCGAACCGGCGTTTCTCCCAACGCGTCACGTTCCGGCAGTCCGGCCGGCTACGCCGCCCGGCCTCCCCCATCCAGCCGATGGCGGCGCCGAGGGGAGAGCCCCTACACTGGCCTCATTCCGGGGGGAAATTCACAAGGTCAGCCATGGATGTCGAACAGCAGGGTCGACGTCAGCCGCTTGCATTTGATCGGGACGCCCGCCCCGACAATGCCCAGTGGTCGCCGCGCGCGCGCCGCTTGATCGAAGAAACCCATGCACTGTGCGTCAGCTGGCTCGAAGCGCCGCTGCGGGCATGCCTGTTCGACATCGAGCAACGCCTTTATTCGCGCGCCGAGCGCTCGCGCAACAACATGGAGCAGCAGCGGTGCCTGTTCAGCCGCCAACTGCTGCAGCAGCAGCGCCCCTCGCTGGAGCGCCGCTTCCTGGAAGGAGTGCGCAGGCATTTCAGCCGGCTGGGCGCGCCCGGCGGCTCGACGCAGGAGCAGGAACCCGCCCACCGCCCCCTTGAGCTGCTCGACCAGGCGGAGCACGAGCAGCACGTTGCCGTGCAGACCCTGGTTGCGCGTGGCGAAGCCCGCCATGGCCCGCCCTTGTTCGAACTCGGCTACCGCTTTGCCGTGCTGGTGAGCCAGCCCCCACTGGAAGGCGAGCTTCTGCCGCTGGGTCCCCAGGCGCTGGCGTCGGCGTTTCGCGAGGGCGGAGAGACCTTGCAGGATTTCCCCTCGGAGCATCACGTACTGATGCTGCAGAGCTTCGACACGGCCGTGGTCAGCGCGTTGGGGTCGCTGTACGACACGGTCAACGAGCACCTGCGCGCCGACGGCATCCTGCCCCAGCTGCGCGCCTTCCCCACCACGCCACGCACGCAGCCCGAACGGCAGCCGCGCGCCAACCCGGCAGACCATGCGCCAGGCAACGCCGCGCGCCAAGCGCCCGCGCCGGCAGCGGGCGCATCGCCCCATCCGGCTTCCGGTCGCAGCGACAGCATCGCGGTGCTGGACAACCTGCGCGAAATGCTGGCCCAGCATCGCGCCGGCCAGGGTGCACTGAGCTACCACCCGAGCGGTCGGCCCGCCACGCCGGAGGAACTGCAACTCGCCCTCGATGCGTTGCAGCTGCACGTGTCCGACGTGGCCGACCAGGCGCGACGCGAACTTCGCAGCGCGCATGCCCTACGCGAAGAACTGCTCACCCAGCTCAACACCGGCAAGCCGGCCGGGGCGCACCAGACCCACCTCTCCGACGAACAGGGCGACACGGTGGAACTGGTCGCCATGCTGTTCGAGCAGCTGGGCCACCAGTTGCAGCACGACGGCAGTGCGCATTCGCTGCTCGGCGACCTGCAGCTGCCGTTGCTGCGCATGGCGGTCGCCGACAAGGGTTTCTTCAACCAGCACGAGCACCCCGCGCGCAAGTTGCTGGGGATGGTTACCGAAGCGGCCAACGACTGGCTCGATGTGCCCGATGGCGATGTGGATCGCTCGCTGGCCGCCAAACTCAACCAACTGGTGGACCGCGCACGGCGCGAGCCGCCGAGCACCGGCCTCTATACCAGCCTGCTGGCCGACATCGAACACCACCTGGGCCTGCTCAACCGCAAGGCGCAGATCGCCGAGCGCCGCCAGGTGGAAGCGATGCAGGGCCGCGAGCGGCTGGAGCAGGCGCGCCGGCGCGCGGCCGACCTGATGACCGAACGCTTCGAGCGCTGCAATCCTCGCGGCCTGCTGCGCACGCTGCTGGAGCGCGCATGGTCCGACGTGCTGGCCTTGACCCTGCTGCGCCATGGCGAGGACAGCGAAGCGTTCGCTCTGCGCCTGCGCATCACCGACCAGCTGCTCGGCCAGCAGCCGGTGGCCGACCAGGGCCTGCTGCAATCGGAGGTGGAGTCGGGCCTGCAGCAGATCGGCATGCATGCCGAGGAAGCCGTGCAGGTCGCGCAACGCCTGCTGGGCATTTCCGCCACCACGCCGACCGCCAACCACGCCAACGACAACACCGCCACGACGACGGAACTCGCGCTCAAGCTCAAGCAGCACCAGCGACTGGGTGAACACGTCGCGCCGGAAACGCCCGTTGCCGCACCGACGCCTCCGCCCGTGCCTGCTTCACCCGAATCGCCCGAGCGCCGCATTTACCAGCGCCTGCGCCAGCTGCCATTCGGCACCTGGTTTGAATTCATCGATCCCAACAGCGGTCGCGTTACCCAGCGCAAGCTCGCCTGGTATTCGCCGGTGTCTGGCAACGGCCTGTTCGTGACGCGCCGCGGCCTGCGCGACGAGGAAGTGTCCTTGCAGCATCTGGCCCATGAAATGGCCTGCGGGCGCGTACGCGAGATGGCCCACGTACGAGACAACCTGCTCGATCGCGCGTGGCAGGCGCTGACCAGCCACCTGCGACAGGTCACCCGCCCGATGGCGACGCCGCCACGGCAGGGGGCGTAACCGGCATGAGCGAAAACATCGCCTCCATCGACCAGCGTCGCGCGCAACGCAAGCGCGCCAACTTCACCGCCATCGTCACCGACGTGATCAGTGGCCAGCCGATCGGCCACCTCGGCAATCTCTCCGCCAACGGCATGCTGCTGATCAGCGCCCACCCGCCACGCAGCGAAGCGATCTACCAGGTCAGCCTCTCGTTGCCCGGCCTGGGCAGCACACCGCAGAGCATCGAAGTCGGCATCCAGGAGCAATGGCACGAAGCCGCCGCCAGCCCCGGACAGATCTGGGCCGGCTACCGCATCGTGGCCATCGATGAATCCGATGCCGCGTTGCTGGACGCGTGGCTGGAGCAGCCGGACCGGTCGTGAGATTGGGGTTTCTTTCTGCCGCTACGCAACGCGCCAAAATGGTGGGGACTTAAAGAGGGTTGGCGCGCGTTCTGGCGCTTTCGCAAGATTGACCCTCACCCCAACCCTCTCCCCGGAGGGGAGAGGGAGAAAAAAAGCGGCGGTGCGGCGCGATTAGATCCCCTCACGGCTCAACCACGTTGCCTTAAGTCCTCTTCGTTAGGACGCGTTGCGGTGTAGCCGCGCCGTTCGAGGTAGTTACGGGTGTATCCGGCTGGCCTCGGTCGTCCGACGCTCCTATCCCGCATATCGCTATGAGCCTTGGCTCTGAAGGCCATTTTCTTTGGGTTACTTTTCTTTTGGGCCAGCAAAAGAAAAGTGACTCGAGCGCCGGCAGGGGATCGAAACGCCCGCCGCGTAGGCGGCAACCTGGCGGTAGCGGGGCGACCGAAGGCAGCACCCGCGCTCTAACAAAAAGCGACAAACGTGCAGACCGGCGCGAAAGGCTGTCGCGCACTGGGTGCGCTCCTACAGGGGTGGGGGCGGCAACCGGAGTGACCAGCGGCATGCCGTGGCCACCTGCAAAGGCGCGCCGCATCGCGCCGCGACTGGCACCCACGCCACCCAGGCGCCATCATGTACCACCCTGTCCTTGCGCAGCCGCACTCCACCGCAGCCGCCACACGGAGCTCCCATGCAAGACCGCCTCGCCTCGCTCTATCCCCAGCACCTCGCCACGCTGTGCGAACGCGCCGACAAGGCGCTCGCGCTCGGCGGGTTCGATCACCTGGTGATCGCCGCCAGCCTGCCGCTGCGCAAATTCCTGGACGACCAGGACTACCCCTTCGTCGCCAATCCGCACTTTCGCCACTGGCTCCCGCTCACCGACACGCCGGGCAGCTGGGTCGTCTATACGCCCGGCAACAAGCCCAAGCTGATCTTCCTGCAGCCCAAGGATTACTGGCACGTGGTGCCGGCGGCGCCCAGCGGTTACTGGGTCGAGCATTTCGACATCGACATCGTGCGCAATGCCACCGATGCCGTGGCGCTGTTGCCGGGCGCGAACCAGCGTCGCGCCATCCTGGGCCCCGAGTGCCCCGCCGTACCCGGCGCTGAAGCGAACAACCCGCAGGCGGTGGTCGACTACCTGCATTGGCACCGCTCGTACAAGACGCCTTACGAACGGGAGCTGATGCGCGAAGCCAGCCGCATCGGCACACGCGCGCACCGCGCGGCCGAGCGTGCGTTCCGCGCCGGCGAAAGCGAGTTCGGCATCCAGATGGCCTACCTCGCCGCGGCCCGGCAGATGGAAGCAGAGCTGCCCTACGCCAATATCGTCGGCCTCAACGAACACGGCGCCGTGCTGCACTACACCCATTTCGATCGCCAGGCGCCGGCGCAGAGCCGCTCTTTCCTGATCGATGCCGGCGCAAGCGCGGCGGGCTACGCCAGCGACATCACGCGCACGTATGCCGCACACGGGCACAGCGAGTTTCAGGCGCTGATCGACAGCGTCGACGCCGCGCAACAGGGCTTTGCCGCCAAGGTGCGCGCGGGGCAGAGCTATCCGGAGCTGCACATCCATGCGCATCACGTGCTGGCGGAGGTGCTTCGCGAACACGGCGTGATCCGCATGAGCGCGGAAAGCGCGGTGGCGTCGGGTGTCACTTCGGCGTTCTTCCCGCACGGCCTGGGCCATCCCATCGGCCTGCAGGTGCATGACGTGGCCGGGTTCCAGCAGAACGAGCGCGGCGGCACCATCGCGCGTCCGCAAGGCCACCCGTACCTGCGCATGACGCGCGCGTTGGAGCCTGGCATGGTGGTTACCATCGAGCCCGGGCTGTATTTCATCGACATGCTGCTGGACGAACTGCGCGCCAAGCCGCTGGCCGGCGAGATCGACTGGAAGAAGGTCGACTTCTTCCGGCCGTACGGCGGCATCCGCATCGAGGACGACGTGGCCTGCACCGACGGCGCGCCGGAAAACCTCACCCGCGACGCCTTCGCGTTGGCCTGAGGCTCCCCTGGCGGCGGCGCCCAGGGCCGCCGCCCGGCCTGCCCCCCATGCGCAGCGTCGCCGCTGCGCATTTTTCATGTCTGCGTCCTTCCGCCGCTGCGGCAACCCTCCGCACGACAGCTTCACACGGGTTGCGTATGCTCGCCCCGACACAGCAAGGGGCTGTTTGCATGTCCATGTGGCACATCAACCCGAACCGCGTCGAGTTGCCGCGGCGCCCGCTGCGCCGCCTGGGGCGCGAGCTGGTCCTGCTGGTACTCGCCAAGATCGCGTTGCTCACCCTCATCTGGTGGGTGGCGATGGCCTCGTACGAACGTCCCGATACCCGACCCGCCGCCATCGAGCACCTGCTCGCGCCGGCATCCGCATCATCCACTTCGCCAACGGACAACCCATGATCATCGATCCCGAGGTCGTCACGCTCTCTCGCATGCAGTTCGCGCTGACTGCGCTCTATCACTTCCTGTTCGTGCCGCTCACGCTTGGCCTCGTGTGGATCCTCGCCATCATGGAGAGCGTCTACGTCATGACCGGGCGCGAGGTCTGGAAGCGCATGGTGCAGTTCTGGGGCGTGCTGTTCGGCATCAATTTCGCCATGGGCGTCGCCACCGGCGTCACCATGGAGTTCCAGTTCGGCATGAACTGGGCGTATTACGCGCACTACGTGGGCGACGTGTTCGGCACGCCGCTGGCGATCGAAGGCCTGATGGCGTTCTTCCTCGAGGCCACGCTGGTCGGCCTGTTCTTCATGGGCTGGGATCGCGTCTCGCGCGTGGCGCACCTGCTGGTGACCTGGTTCCTCGCGCTGGCCACCAGCCTCTCCGCGCTGTGGATCCTGATCGCGAACGGCTGGATGCAGAACCCGGTCGGTTCGGCGTTCAACGCCGACACCATGCGCATGGAAGTCACCTCGTTTGCCGAGGTGATGTTCAACCCGGTCGCGCAGGCCAAGTTCGTGCACACGGTGAGTGCGGGCTACGTGCTCGGCTCGATGTTCGTGCTGTCGATCAGTGCGTGGTACCTGCTGCACAACCGCAATGTGGACTTCGCCAAGCGCTCGATGACGGTGGCCGCGAGTTTCGGCCTGGCCGCCGCGCTTTCGGTGGTGGTGCTGGGCGACGAATCCGGTTACGCGGTGTCGGAAAACCAGAAGATGAAGATGGCCGCCATCGAGGCCATGTGGGAGACCGAGCCGGCGCCGGCGTCGTTCACGCTGTTCGGCATTCCCGACGTGGAGAACCGCACCACGCATTACGCCCTGCGCATCCCCTGGGTGATGGGCCTGATCGGCACGCGCTCGATCGACAAGCCGATCCCGGGCATCGCGAACCTGGTGGAAGACACCAAGGGGCGCATCCACAACGGCATCCTGGCCTATGACGCCATGCTGGTGCTGCGCGAGGACAGGAACAACGCGCAGGCCAAGGCCATCCTTGCCGCGCACGACAGGGACATGGGCTACGCGCTGCTGCTCAAGCGTTTCATGGACGATCCGCGCCATGCCACGCCGGCGGACATCCAGAAGGCCGCCGACAGCACGATCCCGAACGTGCCGGTGCTGTTCTGGTCGTTCCGCATCATGGTGGCGTGCGGCTTCTACTTCATCGCGCTGTTCGCGGTCATGTTCTGGCAGGCGAGCAAGCGCCAGCTCGACAAGCGCCGGTGGCTGTTGAAGCTTGCGTTCTGGAGCCTGCCGTTGCCGTGGCTTGCCGCCGAACTGGGCTGGATCGTGGCCGAATATGGTCGCCAGCCCTGGGCGATCGAGGGCGTGCTGCCCACGGCGCTGGGCGTGTCCAGCGTGACCACGGGCCAGGTGTGGACGTCGCTGGGCGGCTTCGTGTTGTTCTACAGCGCGCTGGCGATCGTCGACGCGGCGCTGATGCTCAAGTACGCGAGGAAGGGACCGGAAGGCCTGGGATTGTGGCCTGCCGCCGCGCCTGAACCGCCCGTCGCCACCGTCGCCGCGCACGCGGGCGTCTGAAGGAGCACGCCATGTTCGATTACGAAACCTTGCGGGTGATCTGGTGGGCGCTGCTCGGCACGCTGCTGATCGGCTTCGCCGTCATGGACGGCTTCGACTTCGGCATTGCCGCCCTGTTGCGGGTGCTGGCACGCACCGACGATGAACGCCTGGTGCTGCTGGAGACCATCGAGCCCACCTGGGAGGGCAACCAGGTGTGGTTCGTCCTCGGTGGTGGCGCGGCGTTCGCCGCCTGGCCGCAGCTTTACGCCGTCTCGTTCTCAGGCATGTACCTGGCGATCTTCGTCGTGCTGCTCGCCTTCATCATGCGGCCGGTGGGCTTCAACTTTCGCGGCAAGGTCCACGACGCGCGCTGGCGCAACCTGTGGGACTGGGTGCTCGCGGCATCGGGCGTCGTGGTGATGCTGGTGTCGGGCGTGGCCTTCGGCAACCTCTTCCTCGGCGTGCCGTTCCAGTTCGACGACAACCTGCGCATGACCTGGCAGGGCGGCTTCTTCGACCTGCTGCATCCGTTCGCCCTGGTCGCCGGCCTCGTCTCGCTCACCATGCTGCTGACGCATGGCGCCTGCTGGGCCGCGTACAAGGCCGACCACGTCGTCGCCGATCGCGCGGTGCGCATCGCACGCTGGACCACGCTCGCCTACGTGGTGTTCTACGTGCTCGCCGGCATCTGGCTGGCCTACGGCGTGGCGGGCTACGCCATCGTTGGCCCCGCGGTGACCGATGGCGTGTCCAATCCGTTGCACAAGGAAGTCGTCCACGGCAGCAGCTGGTTCGCCAGCTATATGCGTTATCCGTGGTTCTGGGTGGCGCCGGTGCTTGGCGTAGCGGGTGCCCTGGGCGTGCAGGTGAGCGTCGGCAAGAAGCAGCTCGGCTGCTTCATCGCGAGCACTGTGATGGTCGCCGGCACGATCCTTTCCGCCGGTTTTGCCCTGTTTCCCTTCCTGCTGCCGTCCAGCCTCGACCCGCGCTCCAGCCTCACCGTGTGGGACGCCTCCTCCAGCAAGGGCACGTTGGGGCTGATGCTGGCGATGACGCTGATCTTCCTGCCGCTGGTCATCATCTACACCAGCTGGGTATACCGCGTGCTGCGCGGCCGCGTCACGCTGGAACACGTGCGCCAGTCCGGCCACACCTACTGAGAGAGGAACGCAGCCATGTGGTATTTCTCCTGGATCCTCGGCCTCGGCCTGGCCTGCGCGTTCGGCATCCTCAACGCGATGTGGTACGAGGTGCACGCGACCGATGAAGCGCACGAGCGCAAGGAGCCGCGCGATCGTTGAAGCAAACTCCCTGTAGGAGCGCACCCAGTGCGCGATAAGCCAACGGAGCGGTGAAGCCGTCAGGTCGCGGTCGCGCACTGGGTGCGCTCCTACAAGGGAAACGATCTCAACGAGAGGCCAGCACGGCCTCGATCTCCTCGGCATCCTTGGGCACGCCACTGGTCAACACGTCATGGCCATCGCGGGTGACCGCCACGTCGTCCTCGATGCGGATGCCGATGCCGCGCCAACGCTCCGCCACGCTGAAATCGCCCGGCGGCACGTAGATGCCCGGCTCCACCGTCACCACCATGCCGGGTTCGAGCATGCGCGGCTCGCCATCCACGCGGTAGTCGCCCACGTCGTGCACGTCCAGGCCCAGCCAGTGACCGGTCTTTGCCGGGAAGAAACGCTTGTAGCTGCCTTCGGCGATCGCATCATCCGCGCTGCCCTGGATCAGGCCCAGCGCGCACAGGCCTTCGGCAATCACCCGCACCGCCGCCTCATGCGCGGCGCTGAACGCGCGCCCGGGCATCACCTCGTCGATGGCCGCCAGCTGCGCGGCATGCACCACTTCGTACAGCGCGCGCTGCTCCCTGCTGTAGCGACCGCTGACCGGGAACGTGCGCGTGATGTCGGACGCATAGCAGTCCATTTCCGCGCCCGCATCGACCAGCAGCAGGTCGCCGTCGCGCAGCACGGCGCGATTGGCGGTGTAGTGCATCACGCAGGCGTTGTGTCCGCCGGCCACGATCGGCGGGAACGCCGGCACCGCGCCGCGACTGCGCATCACGCGCAGGATCTCCGCTTCCACTTCGTATTCGTGGCGCCCGGCCACGGCCGCCTGCATGGCGGCCAGGTGCGCTTCGGCCGCGATGGATGCGGACGTCTTCATCAGCTTCAGCTCACCACGCGACTTGTACAGGCGCAGGTCGTGCAGCAGGTGCCCGAGCGCGACGAATTCCTTGGGCACCACGCCGCCACCGCGCAACTGGCGCAGGCGGCGCATCCAGCCAAGCAGGCGTGCATCGAACTCGGGTTCGCTGCCGAAATGGCAGTAGACGCGCGCCCGGCCTTCGATCATGCCGGGCAGGATGTCGTCGATGTCGTCGATCGGGAACGCATCGTCCATGGCGTGTTCGCTCACGGCGCGATCGGTACCGATCGTCTCGCCGTGCCAGCGCTCGTGTTCCTCGTCGCGCTCGCGGCAGAACAGCACGGCCTCGCCATGCTTGCGTCCCGGCAACAGGGCCAGCACGGCTTCCGGCTCGGGAAAGCCCGAGAGGTAGTGCAGGTCCGAATCCTGGCGGTAGGGCCAGTTCGCGTCCGCATTGCGCACGCGCTCCGGCGCGGCCGCGATGAGCAGCACGGCGTCCTCGCCGGCCATGCGCATCAGCTGGCGGCGGCGACGCGCGTATTCCTCGGGCGAAATGCTCAATGCAGGGTGTCGTTCTGGCTGGCGGGGCGCTTTGCGCATTCGGCGAACAACAGCATGGCGCCCATGCGCACGAATTCATGCACCTCAATCAGTGCATCCTCGTCCTCGCCCTCGTCACCGAAGTCGAACGAGGAAGCGGCGATGGTGCCCAGGTCACGAAGGATCTCCTGCGCCTCCTCGGACAGCTTGCCGTGGGTTTCGGCGCCGGCGAGGCCGAAGCCGCCGAGGAAACCGCGGCACCAATCCACCAGCGCCTCGGCCCGCTCGGGTAGCGGGCGATCGTCGGCGGGCAGCAAGGGTTCGAAGCCAAGCTCGGGGTCGGCCAGTTCGGCCTCGCTCTGGCTGACGAGGCGCTCGAGCAGGGCCTGGTCGCGGCCGGCCGGCGTCACTTCCGTGTCCATATGGAGCGCCTCGATCAGCGACTGCTTGCCGACACGGGCGCCGCCCGACAGGAATCCGCACAGGGAACCGTGCAGTTCGCTGGCGGGGACGGCCAGCTTGAGATGGACCACGGTGTCGTCCAGTTCGTCGTAGCCAATGAGCTCATCGGGGGCCATGGCCATACTCCATTCAGGGCAAGCGGCCAGTTTAATGCACCACCCCCGGAACGTGGCGGAGCCTGCTGTTTTGTCCGGACGGCCTGCTATAGTTCCGGGCCATGAGCGCGCCCGAATCCGTCAAGCCAGATCCCGTCAAGCGAGAGCTAGCTGCCCTCGGCGAACAGGTCGATCGCCTGCTCGACACCGTGCGTCGTCTCAACGAGGAAAACCGCAGCCTGCGACACAGCCAGGAACAACTGGCGAGTGAGCGCGCGGGCCTGATGGCGCGCAACGAACAGGCGCGCAGCCGCGTCGAGGCGATGATCCAGCGACTGAAGGCGCTCGAAAACAATGGCTGAAAGCAGCGTGAGCAACACCGCCAGCGAACCGGTCGCCCTGCGGCTGGTCGATCGCGAATTCCTCATCGCCTGCGCGCCGGAAGAACGCGAGGGCCTGCTGGAATCGGCCGCCTACCTCGACCGCAAGATGCGCGAATTGCGTGCCAACGCCAAGGCTCCCGGCTTCGACCGGCTGGCCGTGCTGGCCGCGATCAGCGTCACGCACGAATTCCTTGCCCTGCGCAAGCAGCACGGCGGATCCGACCAGGGCGTGGCCGATGGCCTGGCCGCATTGCGACAGAAGCTTGAAGCGGCACTGGACGCCCACATAAAATAGCCACGGCGTTTTCTGCGGTGTGCGCCAGCACACTCTTACATTTGCCTTGTTCCTAAATACGGCCCCGGGTCGGCTTTTCATCGGTCGTTGTGCATGTCCGCCGCGTGCGGAAAGCCTTGAGACCATGTCGCCCTCCCACCTGATCCATCGTGGATCAAGGTCGTTCGGTGGGCAGCGGCATCGCGGTTAACGCCACCTCATTCCCCTCGCATGGCGCCCATGGCGCCGTGCGTTCAGGGCGCCGTCCGCGGGCCCGCACTGGCAGGAGACGCGAACGTGGACGCCAACGCCCAGCGACGCGAACTACGCCGGCAACTGGCCGAACAACGCCGCGCACTGACGCCGCCGCAGCGCATCGCCGCTGCGCAGGGCCTGCGCCGTAGCCTGGAGCAGTTGCCTGAATACCTCACCGACGCCCGCGTGGCCGGCTATTGGGCCTGCGACGGCGAATTGCCTCTGAACCTCGTGATACCGCCGCTGGCCGCGCGCGGCCAGCAGTTCCTGCTGCCGGTGATCGGCTCCGGCCGCCAGCTGCGCTTTGCCCCCTGGCAGTCCGGCGAGGACGTCCAGCCCAACCGGCACGGCATTCCTGAACCGGTATCGCCCCGTGAACTGCTGGAGCCGTTCCAGCTGGACCTGGTGCTGGTTCCCTTGCTGGCCTTCGACCGTCGCGGCCACCGCCTGGGCACGGGCGGTGGCTATTACGACCGCGCCTTCGCCTTCCTCAACGAGCAGGTCCGCCCGACCGAGCCGCTGCTGGTCGGCGTTGCCTATGCGTTCCAGGAGCTGCCGGACATCGACGAAGAACCCTGGGACGTGCCGCTGGATTTCATCGCCACCGACCACGAACTGATCGACTGCCACGCCACCGGCGAGGATGGAGAAGCCCACGCATGACCAAGCGCGCCACCCATTACTGGTTGATGAAGTCGGAGCCGGACGCGTTCTCCATCGACGACCTCAAGCGCAAGGGCCAGGAGGCCTGGGACGGCGTGCGCAACTACCAGGCGCGCAATTTCATGCGCGACGGCATGCGCATCGGCGACAAGGTGTTCTTCTATCACTCCAATTGCGACGAACCCGGCATCGTGGGCGTCGCCGAAGTGGCTACCGACGCTTACCCGGACCCCTCCCAGTTCGATCCCAAGAGCAAGTACTTCGATGCCTCCGCGTCGCGCGACAACCCGCGCTGGATGCTGGTGGAGGTGAAGTTCGTGAAGAAGCTCAAGCGCACCATCACGCTGAAGGAACTTCAGGCGGATCCGGCGCTGGTCGAGATGCCGCTGGTGCGCAAGGGCAACCGCCTGTCGGTGATGCCCGTGGGCGCCGCCGAATGGCGGCACGTCCTGGCGATGGAATAACGCTTACTCCCTTATCGGAACCAGCCCCATGAGCACCAACGAAAAACGCCAGGCCGGCGAAGCCGCCATCCGCTACGTGGAGGACGGCGCCATCATCGGCGTCGGTACCGGTTCCACCGTCGCCTACTTCATCGACGCGCTGGCCGATCTGAAGGATCGCATCCAGGGCGCGGTCTCCAGCTCGGAGCAATCCACCGCGCATCTCAAGCGCGTGGGCATTCCGGTGCTCGACCTCAACGCCACCGGCAAGCTCACGCTCTATGTGGACGGCGCCGACGAGTGCGACTCGCACAAGCGCCTGATCAAGGGCGGCGGCGCGGCGCTCACGCGCGAGAAGATCATCGCCGAAGCCAGCGACCAGTTCGTCTGCATCATCGATTCCAGCAAGCTGGTGAACCTGCTCGGCAAGTTTCCGCTGCCGATCGAGGTGATCCCGATGGCGCGCAGCCTGGTGGGACGCGAGATCGTCAAGCGCGGTGGCAACCCGGTGTGGCGCGATGGCGTGGTGACCGACAACGGCAACTGGGTCATCGACGTGCACGGCTGGCAGATCGCCGATCCGGTGGGCCTCGAAAACGATCTCAACCAGATCCCCGGCATCGTGACGGTGGGCCTGTTCGCTCGCCGCCCGGCCAACGTGGTGCTGGTGGGCGACAAGGTGCTTTAAGCGCCGGCGTACCGGCACGGCGCCGCCGTCACTGCACGTCGTTGCCGTGCTCGAGCGACTCGTAGCTTACGCCCAGGCTGATCCGTGGCGGCGCCTCGCCCTTGTGCAGCGCCTTCACGTGATCGATCAGCGCCTTGTCGGACAACGTCATGCGATCGAGCATGCGCAGGTGCTGCAACCAGCTTTCGACCAGCAGCACTTCACGCCAGATTTCCTCGTCGCGCACGTCGCGAAACATTCCCCAGTAGCGCCCGCCGTTGCGCAGCCGCAGGCGTCGCAGCGCGTCGGCGGTCGCCATGAACTCGGCGGTGCGCTCAAGGGGGATGATGTATTCGATGGACATCACCACGTCGCCGCGTTCGTGGTCGAACGTCAGCTGCGGCGGTGTCGTCTTGCCTCGCGTGGCCAGGCGAAGACCGCCGGCGTCGGGCTGCGGAAACTGCGAGTGATAGAGCAGGAAGGTGGATATGGCCATCACGATCGCCGCCGTGAGGATCGCACCTGGCACGCTCATGGTTTCGGCAAGGTGTCCCCACAGGAAGGAACCGATCGCCAGGCCGGCATACAGCGCCGTCTGGTAGAGCGCGAGCGCACGGCCCTTCACCCAATCGGGCACCAGGATCTGCACATTGGCGTTGTATTCGGTGAGCGCCGCGATCCAGCACGCGCCTGCCACGCACAGGGCCGGCATCAGCATGGGCAAGGACTGTGCGTAAGCCAGCGGCACCAGCATCACCGCCAGCGTGCCGGCCGCCGCGCTGATCAACCGGCTGGTGCCCAGCCATCGCCGAAGTGAAGGCACCAGCACGCTGCCGAGGATCGCACCGACACCCAGCATGCCGAGCATGTATCCATACAGGGCCGCGCTGCCATCGGGAAAGTCGCGCGCCACCAGCGGCAGCAACGCCCAGATCACGCTGGCGGTAAAGCCGAACATGAAGGAACGAAGCATGGCCAGGCGCGTCACCGTGGAATTCCAGGTGAACCGCAAGGCCGCCACCATGCCTTCGCGGATGCCTTCCGGCGGCAGGCTGCGCGCGGGCGTCTCCCGGCGCCAATACCACAGCGCGGCGAGCAGGCCCACGTAGCTCAGCGTATTGACCAGGAACACCCAGCTAGGCGCCAGCACGCTGAGCATCAGGCCGCCCAACGCGGGGCCGAGCGCCCGCGCGGCGTTGTAGTTGACGCCATTGAGCAGCACGGCCGAACTCACCATCGGGCGCGGCACCTGCTCGCTCACGGCCGATTGCCACGCCGGCACGGTGATGGCGCTGCCCAACGAAATCCACAGCACGGCCAGGATCAGCACCAGCGGATCGAGATAGCCCAGGAAGGCCAGCGCGGTCAGGAAGATCGCGCCCGCCATTTCCACCACCTGCCCCACCAGCATGATGATGCGCTTGTCGTAGTTGTCCGCCAGTACGCCGGTGGCGATCGACAGCAGCACCAGCGGCGCGGCTGACGCCACCTGCACCATCGCGACCATGATGGGGCCGGCATGCGCGGCGGTGATCACCCAGGCCACTGCCACCGACTGGGCCCAGGTGCCAAGATTGCCGACCAGGTTGGCCGTCCAGATACGCCGGAACGCCGCGACGCCGAGCGGCGCCAGGATGCCGGATTCGCGCGGTGCCGGCTCCGCATGCAGCCGGGCATCCACTTGCGGCGTGGTCGATTGCAGCATGCTGGCGACTGGCTGGCCCGTGGGTCGGCCAAGATTCGGTGTTCACCCGTCCTCGGTGCGTGAACGCGTAGATCCCCTGCCCCGGCCCATCTTGTGACGTAGCACACACCGGTTTAGGCTGCCCCCGGGGAGCCAGGAACCGTGCCTTGGATCACCGGCCGCGCGCCGTACGCGCGGTCGGCGCCGATCGATGGCACCTCGCCCCATGACATCGGGTCTGCCCGCGCATGCACGGGTGGATTGATCAACCGCGAAGAGGAAAGGGATATGTCCGACGGCGAGAAAATATGGGTGGCACAGAACGGCGAGCGCAGCGGACCGTTTCCCGAGGGCGACGTTCGCCAGTGGCTGACGGAGGGCCGCTACGACGCACAGACGCTGGCCTGGCGCAAGGGCATGGCGGAATGGGCGCCGCTGTTCTCGCTGTTTTCCGAACGCCCCGCGGCCGCCACGCCGCCATCGCCCCCACCGGCTGCCGTGTTCGAAGCGATGGATCGTCCAGGGTTCACCCACGTGCTGGATGAGCCCACCTCCGCCTATCGTCCGCCCGCCGAGGCACCGGACGCGGACCTGCCGCCAGCACCTTCCATGCATTGGGGGCTGGTGCTGCTGCTGGGCATCGTCACCATGGGCATCTTCACCCTGGTCTGGCCTTTCATCCAGGCCAACTGGGTGCGCAAGATCGACAGCGAGAGCAAGGCGACGCTCTGGCTGGGTATCGGCGTCGGTTGCCTGGTGGTCGGTGAAGGGATGTCGGTCGGCAACCCGGGGTCGGCCCTCGGCGGCCTGCTTGTCCTGGCCTACGTCGTGCTCTTCATCGTGGCCTACTTCGCGATGGCCGGTTCGATCCGTCGCAAGCTCGCGGACCATGGCCTGCCCGTGGAGATCGGCGGCGTCACGCTGTTCTTCTTCAATACCCTCTACCTGCAGGGCCAACTCCGCTGGATCTCGCGCTGGCAGCAAACCGGCACGAGCCATCCCAAGGCGCCCAAGGGCGTATTCTGGTTGCTGTGGTTGCCGATCGTCCTGCTGGCGATACTCGCGGCCATCGCCATTCCTTCCTACCAGAATTACGTACATCGCGTGCAGGCGATGCAGCAGCCAAGCGAATAAGCCGGCCACCGCGTAACGACGAAGCCCGCCGCGATGGCGGGCTTCTCTTTTGCGGCCGCGCGGCTACCGCTTTCGCCGCATGCCGCGGCCCAATGGGAGCGCTTTACGCCGCGGATGATGGGCCGACACGCGGCCATCGCCATGCCTGCCATGCGATCAGCAGCGACAGCATGGCCTCGATCACGCCGAGGAACTGGTAGAACAGCCATGCACCCGGCATCGAGACCAGGATGATGACGGCGTAGGCCACGCCCAGCACGACGTTGACCCATCGACTCAGCACCGCCGACAGCGCCAGCGTAAGAAAAACCATCAGGCTCGGAACCGCCATGAGGGCGGCCGTGCCCAGGAGGACACCCTGCGTGGTCGGGCCCAGCGGCCCCATCTGCCCGTTCAACATGTCCCGCAGGTTGCCGGGCTGGTAGAGCCCGAAATAGTCGCCGTAGATGTAGCAGAACATCAGGCTGGCCCAGAGCGCGGACAGCTTCAGCCTGATGGGTATCTTGATGTCTTCGAGCGAAGGGGATGAGGCCATGGCGATTCCACGCGTCGGGTCAAAGGGGACGGACCGGCGGCACAGGCAGCCCGGTCACGCGACGAATGCCTGCGAGCAACAACCACAGGCAGCTTCCGATCTCGCCGATGGCCGCAGGCAAGGTCATGTAGTTGGACATGGCCATGTCGCCATAGCCAGGCAAGACGATGCTGCACACCACGTCGACGACATACCCGGCGCAACCGATCATCAGGAATACTCCGAGGACCCGCGGCAACAGCCCGGAACGCATGACCAGGAAGCCGAAGGGAAACAGCCACAGCCCCCAGAACAGGCTCGTGACCAGCAGCCCGTGGCTGTATGCGTCGAACGACGAGCGCGCCAGCGCCAGCAGCTCACCGGAAGCATGCGTTGCATCACTGCGCTCGAGCAGCGAGAGCAGGTTCAACCGCTCTACCACCGTCATCAAGGCAAGCGGCACGCTGGCAACCACCAGCAGCACCATGACCGCCGCCACGACCTGATCGACCGCGCGCAAGAGGCGGTAGAGCGCGAAGGCGAGAAAGAGGAACGCCACCTGCTCCACCAGGAAGCTCGCCACGCCGTATCGGAGCAGCATTTCGGACGCGGCCATGCGTTCGAGCGTCGCCTGCGGATCGCCGTGGACAACGAGCCGCGAGGGCACGTAGGCCAGGCTGAAGAAGCCCGTGAGCACCACGATCAGATAGAGCAAGCCGGCCACACGGGCCAGCCGTGATTCCGCATTCATTGAACGCTTCCTTGTAGCCCGGTCAGCCAGCGGCCGGCCCGCGGAAACACACCCGCTGCCGGTGTGGAAGTGCAGCCTGCAACGACACGTTATGACGCCCTGCGTTTCGGCAGCTTGTGCCATTTGGCATGGCGGTGGGCTTGGCGCCATGTCGACGATCCAACCAACAACAAAAGGCCCGCCATGAAGGCGGGTGTACAAGGGACTCAGTCGCGTGGCGCCCAGGATGGTTCGCCCCATCCATGGGGCTCACTCCTCCGCGCTGCGCGCTCCGGGGCCAGCGCTGCGCGCTGTCCAAATTCGTTCCAGACGAATTTGTCGAACGAGGCTCGTCTCCCGACCCTCCCAGCCAAAAACAAAAGGCCCGCCATCGAGGCGGACTTGTGTACAAGGGACTCAGTCGTGTGGCGCCTAGGATGGTTCGCCCCATCCATGGGGCTCACCCCTCCGCGCTGCGCGCTCCGGGGCCAGCGCTGCGCGCTGTCCAAATTCGTTCCAGACGAATTTGTCGAACGAGGCTCGTCTCCCGACCCTCCCAGCCAAAAACAAAAGGCCCGCCATCGAGGCGGGCCTTTTGTTTTTTGGCTGGGAGACTTACCCACCCTGTAACAGGGCCTAAGCCATTGACCGATAAGTCCCTGATGCGCGAGGCAACTCGGTGGGTTTGACCTCCGAAGTTGACCGAGGGTGGGAACGCTATCAGGGCGCCAGTCTGCAGCCAAGAGCCACGCCGCCCATGGCTTCCAATAAGTAAGGGAGCGGTGCCTGGATTTGAACCAGGACCTGTCACGTTTTAGGATGAACTTGCCCGTTCACTCCCAGACCGCCTCCGCGGCGACCATTGCGTGACCGCTCTATCCATTGAGCTACACCGCTTTTTTCATTTCACAACTTTTAGCTGAGGCTTCCGGCGTTTTGCGCGTTCGGTTGCCTCGGCCATACGCCGCTTCTTTTCCTCAATGCGTTCCAAGGCGAAGGGGGTGGCGGCTTCAATCAAGCCAGCAAACGAATACTGGTTGGTGGTGGTGCCACCTTTCTTTGTGCTGCGCCGTGTTCGGGTGATGAACCCTGCTCCACTAAGTTTGGTAATCCGACGCTGGATAGTGCGAGGGTGCACGCCAATCGCAGCAGCAATCGTGGCTTTCGAAGGATGGGGCGCATTGCCTGCTTTCCACCAGTAGCCAGCCAAATGAAGAATGATATTGATGTCCAGCGGATCCAGCCCTAGGGCGTTCTGCCGTTCAAAAATGACCGACGGGATCGCCGTCCAGCCAGCATCTGTCAGCGGCTTCGACCACTTTTTCTCGACCTCAGAAATGTCTTCTGCGTTTTGCTCTTTGGTGTCTGCCATGGTCGCGTCGTCGTGATGCTTGTTCGTTGGATCAATGGTGATCCTGGTCTCCATCGCAAAACAATACTTTTGCCCCTACCCCCCAGCGACAGCAGCGCCTCCCTCTCATAGGTCTAATGGGTGTGGTTTCAAATGGGCGTCTGCTTACACCAAGGGGTCTACTTTGGGAGACAACAGCACCCCTAGGCTACCGGACACATCTGCCTCCCCCTAGAGGCACTGATGCCCCCGGCATGGGAGATCAGACGTTGCAAATCACGGCCAATATCTGGTGCCGGTCACGTCCAGCGCTCGATATTGGCCCGCCCGCGTGGGCATATTTAGGCAGGCGTGACACCAAGCTGGGCACCATTGGGGCAATCACACGCGCCGAACTTCGGATTCTATTGACACGCGCAACTTTTAAGTGATGAAATCCGCCTCAACGCAACTCTACAGGCGTAGTCCTTGGATAAGCCCACCATTCAGCAGTTACTCCTGGCCCACCTGTCCCGCGATTTGGTGCTCAACGTCGAGGAGCTGCTGGAAACCGGTGCGCAGCGTGCCTTTGGCAAGGCCAAAGGGATGAATGATGGGCATCTCCCCAGCGTGGTCGGCCAGCTTCGTCACTTCCACATGAACGAAGGGTTTGCCGCCGCCCTGGAAGGATCGGGCGCCTTCCCCACGCCGATCAAGGGCAATTCGCTGGTTACGGGCCGGGCGGGCATCTTCCAGCTCGGCCGTTTCAACCTCCGGCAGGGGCCTTGGTACAACGCTCGTCGCAGTGCCAAACGGCGTGTGATGGCGCAGGCCAACGCTGCCATTGAACCTCTGGTGCAGGGTGGCCTCTTTGACAGCCAGAAGCCCATCGCCACCGGGTCCGTATTCTTTGTCTGCATTTTCAGTGCATCGCTCGAACATGGCGAGAAGCCCATGTCGATCGAGATCGCCGTGCCCAATCAGCATATGACTGACTGGCTTTTCCACGAGCCTGTTTCGCTGTTTGTTCAACGTTACAACGATGTCGCCGTTCAAGATGACCGCGCAGTACCGATGTTGAAGACCCAACAGAAGACGGGCTCAAACCCAGAAGGGACGTAGCCATGACGCGGGGAATTAACGGGTTTCAGCCAGGGCGCTTAGCGCAAATCCTGGCCATAAGGCGTTTGTCGCAGGTGCAGGTCGCCACCATGGTTGGCGTGTCCCCCTCCACCATCAGCAAGTGGCGGGTGGGGCCCCAAGCCCCCGAAGCGGACAAGCTGGAAAGGCTGGCCTCGGTGGTCAATGTCCAGCCCGAATGGTTTACGCGGCCAATCCAAGAAAAGACAACCACCCCGCTCTTTCGCAGCAATGCCTCTGCGCACAAAGCTGCGCGTGAAATGCTGGAAGGTCGGTTGGAGTGGGCTCAGGAGATCGCTGCCAGCCTGGAAGAGTTCGTGGACTTCCCCGCAGTGCATTTTCCCGAGAAAACGTTTACAAACCCGGAAGAAATCACCCCGGAAGACATTGAGGCTGCTGCTCAGGACTGCCGTGACCTCTGGCGCCTTGGCTCGGGCCCCATCCCAGATGTCGCCCTTGCGCTTGAGAACGCCGGCGCCATCCTTATCCGGGAGGAAACGGGGGTCGCGCAGATTGAAGGACTTTCCGCGTGGAGCCGCAGGCTTCAACGGCCACTCGTTCTTCTTGCTGCCGACAAAGACAACGGTTTTCGCAGTCGCTTTGACGCCGCCCACGAATTGGGGCATGTGGTCCTCCACAAGCACATCCCAAGGGCCACCGAAAGGCTCCGCCACAATGAAATGGAGAAGCAAGCTCACCGGTTCGCCGGAGCATTTCTCCTACCGGCGGAAAGTTTTTCCGCTGAGATCCGGCTGCCAGTGACACTGGATAGCCTGCTTCTCCTCAAACAGCGTTGGGGGGTCTCTGTTGCTGCCTTGGTGATGCGGCTGGATGCCCTTGGGTTAATTTCAGAAGAGGACAAACTGTCTCTGTTCAAGCGCCGTTCTGCTCGTTGGGGCGTCAAGTCGGAACCAGGTGATGACGGCCGCATCCCAGAAAAACCCAGGCTGCTCAAAAGAACCATCGAACTCTTGCTGTCCTCCAACACGATGCCCGCAGATGGGATTGCTCGCCATTTTGGGCTCTCAGCGCAAGACATCGAAATGCTCGCTGGCTTACCCGAGGGCTTTTTGAGCAACGACAAGGCAGACGTGATCCCGTTGTCGGGCTTGCGCATCAGACAGCAACCCGAGACTGCGGAAGCTGGCATTTCCACTGGAACCGTGCTCGCCTTCCAACGGCGAAGTAAAGGCCGCTAGTCGTAATGATCGGGCCGCCTAGTTAGGCGGCCTTTTTATCTGGTTTTAGCGGCACCACTGCCTTGGTTCATGGCAGGTGTTGCGCGTGGGCCTCCGCGAGCTCCCCTCGTAGAAGCTCCACCATTTCCAGATATTCCTTCCCAGGCTCCTCGCCTCGAAGCACTTGGAGTTGCCCCTGCAAGATGGACATGCGGATATCACTCAACGCAGCCGCGTATAGCTCCGATGGCGGCGATAACGTGGTCCAGAACGCTCGATCCAAACGCACCACACTGTCCTGTTGGATGATGCCGCCACTGCGTGGCAAGAAGACCAACTGGGGATACACCAGGCACTCAGCCCGCGCGGCGATTGTCACCGTCATGGCTCTCGGCTCCGTCGGTGTCGAAACGGAGTAAGCGGGTGCCACAAGATATGACGGCCGCTGAAAAGCGTTCCTGGCTCTGTCTCTCTCACTCGACGGCAGGTGGTTGTCAGGTATGCCATCGGCCACCGCCAGGACCACACACCTACGGGCCTTTGCCCGAATAGCCAAAAGCTCCTCGCATTCACCGAGCTTCAATTTCAAAATCGGGAGCCGATTTTTGGGCCGGAAATCCTTGGAGGCGTCAATCGGCCGGATTTCCCCTCCCACCGCAGCGTGACTGTTTTGATCGGCACGCGCAGCATCGAAGAGGTGTAGCGGATGGCCAAATTCGGGAGTAACGGTCAGGACAAGCTGGCCGACAACGGGAGGGCCCACGGTCGAGATTGATGGGCCCGAGTGATAGACCGGCAAGATGTCGTGGATGTCCGTTCCGTTGCCGAAGCCCACGACAGCCTCCTCAGATCAAACGGGCGTCAAATGGGATATGGCCGTTGCTGGTCACATCTTCGGCATCCGCCTCAGCCATGGCACGGGAAAAGGCGCCGTCATAAATCGGACGATGGGCAGCCATGGCCCGATCCGAGGCCCTACCCACCTCGAATTTCTTTCTCATGGCCTCGCTCAACTCTAAAAGGCGCATGATCTTGGCTGGGTCTTTGATGTGCGTATGACGGTGAGGGGTTTGCTCGCCCTCGATCGCCAATCCCTGAAAATCAAGCTGATCCCCGGGAGACGCATCCCGCATGGGCGTCGTTTTGAAATAGACGTAGTCCAGCAGTTTGCCCAAATCATTGGCGTATTTGCTGATGTAGCCCGCAAACCGAGACGCCAAAGAGCCCGACAACCCCAGATCGGTCACTCTCGGTCCGATCGGATATTCCCCGAGCCAAAAGAGGGCGAACTCCTTGTTTTTCGACTCGCCCGCCTTGGACTGAATAACCCCCTGGACACCAAGCTCATCAATGGCCGAAGCCAAATCTGTCGCAAATGGCCCATAGTGGTGCAGATACCAATGGGCACCACTGAGGGTCTGCCCGCCGTGTCCCTCGGCATACAGGCAGTCCAACAGATACACCAACTTGGTCAAACTGGTTTTAGAAATGCCGCGCACACCCGCCTGTTTGGCCTCCTGTAAGACGGCCAAGACGGCGGAACGCATCGTGGGGCTGACGGCAGGCATAGGCGGCAGCTAGGGAATAGAACTCAACATTATAGCAAGCCCATGTTTGAGGGGAGTTTGACCGTCTCTACCCAACCATAAAGCGCAAATAGCGCAAGCCCTGGTCCAACTATGGTTTTGGCTTCATGAGGGCCTTGGCCGGGGTCAGACCGGCCGCGATCCGGCGATCCAGTTCGACGATCACGGCAGGCCAGTCCGCACCGTACAAGTTCACCAAGTCTCGGACCACCAGCAGATCCAGGCCCCTGGCACCGTTTTCCATTTCAGAGATCCCGGCCTGGGTGATGCCCACGGCTGCGGCGGCTTGCGCTTGGGTCAGGCCGGCCGCCAGCCGGAGCTCCCTGAGCAACTGAGCCACCACCCGGTGCTCCGGTCGGTGAACGGAGGTGGGTTTGGGCTTCGACTTCGGCGTTTTGGGCGGGCTGACCATACCGCCACGCTACGCATCAGGCGTAGATATTCATTTTTACTATGTTCATTTGTTTTTCGTATATTTGGCGTAACGGAATGAGCGGCTGCATGTGGCATCCCCTCTTCCCGACGCCAACGCCGGGCAGGTGACGTTTGGCGCCCCTTCTCCACCTGCCTCGATACAGGGACCGACACATGAAGTTCGGATGGAAAACCGCTTTGACGTTGTTCGCGGCGGTGCTACTGGCTGGTTGCGCCACCACCATGGGACGTGACTACGACCAGAGCAAGGTCGCGCAGTTTGTGCCGCATCAAACGACGATGAATCAAGTCATCGCAGCCCTGGGGCAGCCGCAAGAACGGGAAACCGAAAGCGACGGCACCACGCGCCTCCACTATCAGGTCATCGTCAGCAAGTCGTCCGTGGGCGATTACATCCCCTTTGCCCCGGTCAAAGCAAACGTTTCCGACAAAGATACCTACCTCTTTTTCGACCGCAACGGGACATTCCTGCGGGCTGAAAACACCCAGTCAAACGAGTGAAGGGAATCAGCATGGGCATCCTGATCCAGATCGCGCGCATCGCCGTGGCCATTGCGGCTGGCTTCATTGCCGGATGGCTCCTGTTTTTTGTGGTGGGGCTTCGTTTCCTGCCGCCTGGTTTGCTGGTGCCCGGCTGCATGGTCGCGGCGTGGTTCCTGTTGCCTCGGCTCTTTCCGGTCTTCAAACCCCACCCCAAGACCGAGAACGCTGGGCCAATCACGCTGCACGCGAACGGCCATTCTTTCGAAGCCACGCACCACACCAAAAACGTTGCGATCAACGCCGTGACTAGGCAGGTCTGGTTCCGCGACACAAAGGGTAAGGAATGGATTCTCTCCCCTGGGGATATTCGCAGTTGGAACCACGAGTGGACGGACCGTTCCAATGCCCATGGGATGGTCGCGCACAACGACAACCGCCTGGTCATCACGACGAACGACCTCAACCACCCGACACACAAGATCAAGATGGGCGGTCACTTCAAGCACGACCTGGCGAAGGAATGGCACGCGCGCCTGACGGCGATGCTGAAATCCTGACCGCTGCGCTGCTTACCAGGCTTGGGTGACCTAGGGAAGTCAGGCGTTCTCGCCGATGCACCAGGTGACCTAGGAGGCCGCTTCCATCGGAGGCGGCCTTTTTCTTTGAACCTTGAAACAAGGACCAAGGGAGCCGTAGGCATCACCTCGACCGCGTCACACTCATGGCGTGATCAAAATCTGCTTCTGGCCGAGCGGTTCCACACTTCTGGCCAGCGCGTTCAATCACAGCGGCCAACTCCGGCAAGCGTGGACATCATGGCTATTCTGGTCCACCTGACCACCCGTGCTTGAACACGCTGGCCACACAAGGCGTAACAGGCTGAAAGGATTGATTTCCCTCCTGGCCACTGGCGGCAATGCCCTGTGGGCTAAAAGATGCGCCTCCGACATCGGGGCCACAACCATGCTTGAACCAACTGGCCACATGATGGATCCCGCTGGCCACCTGAAAACGGCTTGTTTTCAGGGCTAACGTGCGTGTGGCATGCGTCCACACAACCGGCCAGATTGTTCAAGCACGGGTGGTCACGTGGTCCACAAACATCACCTCACCTGGATCAGGCCAAAAAGAAACGCGCCTCGTGGGCGCGTTTCTAGGCGGGCATGGTCATGCGCTTCTCGTTGGTGGCTTGGGCCGTTGTAACTCGATCACTTGGACCTTTTCGGCCAGGCGGCTACACACGGCGTCTGCCGTGGTTGTGTCGTCGAAATAGGTTTCCCAATCCTGCAAATGGTTGGGCGACACCACCAGGGTGGCCCTACCGTGGCGACGGCGACTGTCCAGCACCTTCAACAGGTCATAGCCCTGGGACATCGTGGTTTTCTGGGCCGCGAAGTCATCGAGGATCAACAAGGGCACGCGGCTCAACGACCGAAACTGTTTGGTGCGTGCCGCTCCTGCTGGGGTATCCCCCAGCGTTTCCAACAGGTCCGGTGTGCGCCAATACGTCACGCCGAGTTTCAACAGCATCGCTTCACGTCCCAGGGCGCTGGCCACAAACGTCTTGCCTGCACCACTCGGCCCCATGATGACCACCTGGTGCCCCTGCCGCACCCAATCGCAGCTGGCCAACTGGCACAACACCCGGGGCGGCAACCCGCGCTGGGTGGTCGTGCGCACGTCTGCCACGCAAGCCACCGGCAAATCTGCTTCCCGGAAGAACCGTTCCACACGATGATCCGCCGCGTCCTGCTTCTGGGCCAGCACGAGGGCTTCGACACACTCCAACGAGGGCCGGTCATGATTGGCCGGTTGATCCATCCATTCCTGCAAACACGCCGCCATCGCGCCCAGTCGAAGGGCGCGCAAATCTTTCAGGGTCTCGGTCAGCATGCGGCCTCCTTGACCTGTCTAGCGAAGGCCTTGGAGCCCTGCGCATACCGATGGCGAGGCCGGGTGGTCTTGGCCGGTGCATTGGCCTGGGATTGCTTGCTCAGGATCCGGCGAAGTGTCCCGAGTGAAACGGTGTTGAGGTGAAGCGTCTCACCTGCCGCCTGGTTCAGCGCCAGCGTGCCATGTTTTTCGGCCAAGGCCTTCACTTCATCGCAGGCAGGCAACGCGGCGAGGGGGTGGGATTTGCCGATGAGGTTGCGCACGAACTGCGCCACGTGCGGGCCGGCTTTCTTGGCCCATGCCACCATGTGTTCCGGCGTGCGTTCCGACCAGGCACGGTGATCGTCGCTGAGGTGGGCCGGATCCGTGGTATGCCCACCCCGCTCGAAACTGCGCGCGTGGCTGGTGACCTGCTCGGTTTCCTTGAAAATCTCCACGCGGTCCGCCGTCAACCTGGCGGTCAGGCGTTGTCCCGTCAGTGCATGCGGCACGGAATAATGGTGATGGTCCACACGCACGTGGTAGTCCTTGGGCACCCGTGGGATCGCCACCCACTTGGCATACACAAACGGCTCGGTGGGCAACGGCTGCAAGGCTTGGCGTTCCGAGGCCTCGAACCGTTCCCATCGGCTCTTCCGATACTCGGTCATGGGCCGCCGGTTCAGTTCGTCGAGCAGTTCCGCCAGGGATGCGTTGAGCTCTTCGATCGAATGATGGGTGCGCTGGTGCAAGCGGGCCACGATGTGGTCCTGGACGATGCGAACCGACGTCTCCACAGTTGCCTTGTCCCGGGGCCGAAACGGCCGGGCCGGGTTGATCGCAATGCGATAGTGCCGGGCAAACTCCTTGTAGTCCGCCTGAAGCACAGCTTGGCGGCCGGCCTTGATCACCGCTGACTTCAGGTTGTCGCACACGATCGTGAGCGGTGCGCCTCCGAAATACACCAGCATGTCGATATGGGCCTGGATGAAGTCCGGCACCTTCTGGCTGGGCACGCACCTGGCGAAGATAAGCGAGGACGCCGGCAGCACGGCCACGAAAAGCTGGACGGTCACTGGCTTTCCTGTGGTCGCATCCAGGTATGTGGGCAGTGGAATGCGCTTGAACCCGGCGAAGTCGACGTAGGCCTTGAAGCCCGGCTCATGGGACATCCGCATCCCTGTGGGCAGCGTTTTCCGGTAGCGGCGCATCCGTGCCGCCAGCTGGGAATAAGACAGCGTGCCGTGGGGGTCTTCACGCCGGTAGTCCTCCCACAGCACCTGCAACGTGGCCCCCTCATCCAGGCGCTGCTGGAACTCTGCGAAATCCGGTGCCCGTCGGGTCTTGTTGCCATTGGGATCCCGGTTGAACCGTTGGGTCAGTTTGGAGGGCGTCAGGTGCGCCAGATCGGACCATCGCAAATGTTTGGCATCGGCCAACCGTCGGTAGCGCCCCACCGTGGTCTTCGACACACCCACAGCGTCAGCGATCTCCCGATCGGACAAAGGGGTGGTGAGCACCAGGCGGACGGTGTCGTGGATTTTCATTCGGACAAACTCCTTTCACCGGCGGTGTCCCAACCGCCGGGGGCTGTTTCAGGCAAAGGGGAATCGAGACGGCGCCCCGGGTCTCGGGGCGTCGACTTGACAGTCGTGGGGGACGGGCCTAGAACAGTCGGCGCAGTGTTGGGACCAACCGCACCGCACCTAGAAGGGTCGAGAGTTCACGCTCTCGGCCTTTCGCGTTTCTGGCCAGGGGGCATCAGTGATGGGGGTGCATGGGTGGGCTCCTCTGGAATAGGGTCACCCTGCGGCGCAGGGTTCCAGAGTTCTAGCCTCGGCGGCCGTTTTGTCAATCGACACCTGGCCGGGCGCCGGGAGCCCCTCCGGCGCGGCGAGATGAGATGAGGCCCTCCCTGCCTGATGGCCCTGGCGAGCCTATAAGCTTTGGTCAGGACAAATGGCGCCTTCGGCACCCGGTGCCTCCTGGTCCTTGTTTTGCTCCGCTATCTGATCCGAAACCTGGAAGGAACCACGGGGGGAACCATGATCAAGAGCATCTCTATCCAGGGTTACAAGAGTTTCGCCCGCGAACGGGCCACGTCCATTGAGTTCGATGCAACCAAGCGGGTGGCCCTGCTTTATGGCGTCAACGGCGCCGGCAAGTCTGCGATCGGCCAAGTGATCCATCACAACGGCAACAGCACCAACCCCATCGCCAACTGTTCTCTTACGCTCACGCGGGACGAACCCTACCAATACCTGGTCTACAACGAAGAGTTCATAGACGAAACGTTCCGCAATCGGACCAACATGCCGGGCATCTTCACCATCGGCAAACCCGAGGCCGCCGCCCTGGAACAAGCGGAACGATTGGAGCAGCAAACGAACCAATGGCGAGACGACATCGAGCGTCTGAATGAGCAGAAAGAAGCACGTGAGGCGGAGGCCAACCGCGCCTACACGGCGGTCCTCGATGGCGTGTGGCCTGCCTACACATCCCACAAAACCGGCGCCATGAAGGAATGGCTGGAAGGTTTTGGAGGAGCCAAGCGCAAGTTGTTTGAAGAACTGAGCCGCATCTCCTTCGATGCCACTGTCGTCCCGCCGACCATCGAGGCACTTACCACCCGGATGGCGGACGTGGCCGACCGAACGGCAACCGCTCGATCAGAATGTTCCCTGGACCTGACCGAGTTCGAAAGCCTCGAAAGCAACGCGCTGTGGGGCCAGGCCATCCTTGGATCTGGCGACAGTTCCTTGGCGGCCCAGATCCAAGCCCTCGGCAACATGGATTGGGTGAGGCAAGGCAAACCCTATGTGGAACACAGCACCAGTTGCCCCTTCTGCCAGCAGGATTTGCCGCACGATTTTTCCACCCAACTGGCCCGCCTGTTCGACACGTCTTACGAAAACCGCATCGCCGAGATCAACCAGTTGGTGGAGGACTACCAGTCCGAGGTGACCCGCCTATCTGACACGATGGACCAGTTGCTGGCCGATGAGCCCTTTGCGAAAGATCACCCAGACCTTTCGCGCACCTGGGCCGAACTGAACTTGGTGCTGTCCGCCAACATCGGTCTCATCGAGAAGAAACAACAGTCGCCGGGTGAAGTGGTTGCTCTCCAAGCGTCCAAGGATGCTCGCCAGGCAGTTTTGGATGCGGTCACGCAGGTGAATGAACGCATCCGGCAGTTCAACGCGCGCATTGCCGATCGTGACAATGAGCGCACCCGCATCAAGAAAGGTTTCTGGCTCCGGTTGCGCCATGACTACGAGGGCGTTCTCTCGGTCTACAAGGCTTCAAAGACTTCAACGGACAGCGCCATCGCCACCATCACCGCTGAGGTCAATGGTCTCCGTCAAAACCTCATCACCGCCGAAGGGCAGCTGGTCCAGTTACGCGCCAGCACCACGGGAACCGACAAAGCCATCGAAGCCATCAATGGTCGCCTGGTTTCTCTCGGGATTGATGCCTTCAAGATCAAGAAGGAGGGAACCGGCCATCTTTACCACTTGGAGCGCAGGGATGGTGGCGTGGATGACTATCGCTCGCTCAGTGAAGGCGAGAAAACGCTGATCACATTTTTGTATTTCGTCGAGCTGATCAACGGCTCGGCTGTCGCGGACAGCACCATTCCACTGAACCGAAAAATCGTGGTCATAGATGACCCCATTTCGAGCCTCTCCCACAACTACGTCTACGACATTGCCTCCATCATCGTCCACGACATCGTTGCCTTGAAGGACGATGAAGGACACCAGCTCAAACAGGTCATCATCCTGACGCATAGCCTGTTCTTTCATCACGAACTGGTCTCCGTCCACGGCAAAGCGAAGCAGCTGGATTTCAAGCGTGTCTTGAAGCATAGCCACACCGTGGTGGTGCCGATGAACAGTGATGAGTTGCTCAACGATTACGAGGCCTATTGGCAGGTTGTGCGAGATGCCAAGGAAGGCAATGCCACCCGGATCATGCTCGCCAACGCCATGCGCTGCATCTGCGAACGGTTTTTCTACTTCACCCGCCGACAAGACGATTTCAAGGCGGCCCTGAAAAAGATCAGCGAGCAAGAACACCGGTTCACCCCGTTGGCGCGCTACCTGGACCGCCAATCCCACGCCGATGGCGTCAATCACACCGATTTTGGCGATTACGATGTGGGCTACTACCTGGAAAAGTTTCGGCTGGTCTTTCAAGAGACCGACCAAATGGCCCATTACACAGCCATGCTTCGTGAAGAGGGGGCTCCTGGCGAGGGAACCGCAGACGCAGCCTGATCACCCCACCAGCCGAGGCGCAGGCCGCAACCGTGGCTGTGGTGGCACTTCTTCCAACGGCACAACCGGCGCAGGTGCAGGTGCAGGCCTAACCGCCTCAATCCAGACCCGCTCTTCTTCATTGGTAGCCGACATCAACTTGTCAGCAAGCACCTGGCTCAATGCCTGCACACGGTTCAATGCTTGATCGAGCCGGCTCTTGTTTTCGACCTCTTCCTGTTTCAACACCTGCGCTTCCTGGTCGAAAGCATCGAGGTGCACCTGATGGTGTCGCCGTGTCCCTTTGATCTCCTGCACCCGACACTCCTGGACTTCAACGGCATTGCGCAGTGTCCGCCAAGCGGCGGGTTTGCCCTCGTCGTTCCCAGCCTTCTTCGCCAAGAACATCAACAACGGGTGGACATCTTCCCAGTCCGTCAGCCGCTGTCTTGTCGCTGCACGCATGGCTCGGGCTTGGTCCAGCTGGAAATCTGTATCGAGCTTCGCGGCCATCCGCCGTTCCCGGCCTTCGCCGTGAATTCGGAACCGATCCGCCAGCTCAGCCAAGGCGCCCAGCACCCGCTGGATCACCTGAACCAATCGGAGCACGCGGGCCAACACCTGGTGGGCCTCCGGCGTTTCCGGGATGGGAGCGGCGGCCTGGAACCGGGCGACCAATGATCCGGGCTCGCCATCGAGAAGCGGCATCAAGACCACCGGGGCAAGGGTGGCTGGCGGAATGATTTCGCCAGGCCCGACCGTCTCAGGCTCGGGGTTGGCCTCCCGGACTGTTTCCCTCTCCCGCGCCACATCTTCCATGGCGCGCCGGTGCTGTTCGTCGAGCACCACGGCATGGGCGGCCTCGTAGACCTTCGCCGGGAGCATGATGTCGCCGCGCAAGGCATCGCCGCGCCGGGTGAAGAAGCCCCGGCGTTCCATCGCCGTCACAGCGGCGCCAAGGGTCGGTTGCGGCGTGATGGGCAAGTCCTGGCGGGCATAGCTGAGGTGGGTGTAGTCCGCGGGCAGGTTGTTGGCCGCCGTATAACGGTTGGCCAGTTCTGCCCACTTTTCATTGAGGCGTTCCACGAACGCCCCGGACGTGTTCTTGTTCGAGAGCAGCACCAGCTTGGCGCCCAGCCCCCAGTTGGAGGCGCCGTCCTCCCCCTGGATCTCTTCCAGCCGGCGGGTCGGGAAATAGATATGAGCATGAAAGCCCTGCCTATCAGGTGGCTTCACATTGCCAAGGGCGTCCACGTCTGCATCGCGGTGCAGACCCAACGAAACCGCCGTATGCAGTTCTCGGCAGATGAACCGAGCCATCTCCTCGGCCAAGTCGCCGGCCTGCTGATCCGTCAAACCAATGGGCACCGGGATCCTGTAATCCCTGGCCACCTGGGCATCTTTCCGCTTCTCGGCGGCTTCCACGCGGTTCCAGAGCTCTCCCGGATCCGTCGCCCAGACCGGGGCGCCCTCGGGGGCCACCGTGAGCGCCCTGACGATTTCCTCGCCGATCTTCCGCCGGCGGTAGTCGTGCCAAACGCCAGTGCGGCGGTCGTAAAGACGCAAGCCGAGGCGGTAAGCGACCCCTGCGATGGCGGAGTGGCCCGCGCCGCGAGAGTGAGTTTCAAGGTGGGGGCGGGCATGCAAAGCCATGTCGTCGTCCTTGTCGTAGGCCACCCTTGCGGATGGCGGTCGGTCATCCTGACCATGAAGAAGCGGAGCGCCGGCTGTGCATGCCCGCCCCACGCCAACATCCAAGCAAAGGCGGCCAATATGTCAAGCATGCTTGACATATCTGAGTCGGGATTTGTGATGGCGGGCGGGGTGGTCGCGCCTAGCTTGGCGGGTGCTCTGGCTCGACGCTTAGCGTTGGCCTTGGCTCTGAGCGTCGTGTTCGCAGAACACTAAGACGCGCTCTGCGCCTTTTATTTGGACGTCTATATGACGCGTCTTGACAGACCTTCGGCTTCGGCTAGAACTGGCGCCAACCCGTTTGCCCAGGATTGCTCATGCAACGCACACAGCGGAAACCAACCCTGTCGAATTGGATTTTTTGGCTGGTGATCTGCTCATCAGGCTGCTATTTCCTATCGATCTTTTTTCTAGCGATTGCTCATCAATGAGGTGGTGGCGGCAAACACTGATTTTGGTTAACCACCTTAACGAAGAGCGCATCCCAAAAGGCCCATGAAAAAATGGCAACAACGAGGACCATGGCGAGTAGAAAATAGGGCGATAGACCTGCGAAATATAATCTAAAAGCCCCTTCGTCTCCATGAAAACAAACTACGCGCCAAAGCAACAGGATCACCGATAGCACTGCGGATAAAAGGCAAATGAGGACGATAATTGCCGAACCACAAGGGTGGACGTAAGCGTTGGAAAGAACCCCCAAAAACAGAAAGAAGACGGCCCCTTCATACATACCAAGGTCGGAAACCTTATCTTTCAAATAAAGCTTTCCGCCGACGAGAGCTGCCGCCAGGCACGGCAACACATAGCCAAGGAAGTCAGCCACCGGGCCATAGCCAACAGTGTAGTGGCTTAGCATGATTGCTGAGAGCACAATGATAACGAAGAAACCAGAAACCAAGAACTTAACTTGATTTACTGAAAAAACCGTCAAAGGCACCTCAGACTTTGTCTCTGGATGCCTCTTCGAAAATGCAACGAAGTCCTCTTGGTCGCCCACATGCTCAACGAACACCTGCTCACCCGCATTGGCGCGAAATGAAGCAGGGTCTCGCAGCACTTTTCCTTCATCCCGAACCACAGTGTAGGGTTTGACAAGAACCCACGGCTCCGCCTCTTCCCTTATTACAAGAAAGCCATTCACCAGCTCGCCACCATTCTTACTGATGTAATCGCAGGCGATCTTGCCGGCCGGAACGGGCAAAAGCTCCGCACACTGATCGGGCATACGCGACCGAGCAATCACATCATCAAGAATTTTCTTGTCCCTCTTTGCTACCTCGTCCATCAGCGGCCCCTTAATTCAAATTTTCCGCATGGTTGTCGGAAGGCAATAACAGCAGACCTTTCAACTCGCCAATATTGATCCATTCGTTCCACGGTAACGCCGGGTGATAGGCCGCCAGTTCCTTCGGTGTCCACGCGCGCATGTAAGCCGTGGCATGGGTGTCCGGCGCAGGATCCCCAGCCTCATGCCCAACCAATGCGCGCCGGCGCTCCGCTGATAGGGATGAACCTTGGAGTGTCTGTATAACCGTCTTGCGCAATGAGTGGATGCCCAAGATGCCATGCGCACGCCGCGGTGTGATGCCCAGACCTTTCAGGTAATACCCGAAACCTTTGGTGATGGAGTTGCCCCGACCCGCCGCGCTGTCAATGCGCATATCAGGGAACAGGCGCTCAGCACCTGCGGCCCGCAACGCCTCCACACGCTCCATCAAACCCAGACGGATCAAATCCGGATGCAAAGGGATCAGACGTTCGCCCCCTTCGCCCGTCTTGATCCCCTGGCCGTCACTGTCGGCACAGATCTTCAAGCATGGCGTGTCACCGTGGGTCACGAAATCCCGCAGGAAAATCTGGGCAATCTCACCGACACGGGCACCCGTGTAGAGCGCGATGACGGCACCCCACCGCACGTGCTCCATCTTGGTTCGCACCAGATTGGCCGGATCAAAGATGCGTTGGAGTTGTTCAACCTCGAACGGCTCCCACTCGTGTCCCTCGGAACGGCGCGCCGCCTTTTCCTTCTTCTTGACGACGACCAGCCCTTTCACCGGATTGGTGGTGAGGTGGCCCTTGGTGACAAGAGCCTCGAAGAGTTGCGCGACGTGGCTGACGCAGTTGGCCACGTAAACCTTGCTCTTGCCGGAGCGGAGCAGTCCATCACTCCACACGCTGGCCATGGTGCGCGAAATGGTGGAGACCTGCCGGCGGCCGCCGATCACGTCCACGAACCCCTGCAAGGCGCGGGCGCGCTGAGCCCAAGTGTTGGGTTTAAGGGAGACGGCTTCCACCTCGGAGTAGTCCTTGATGGCGGCGTCCAAAGTCAGCCACCTGGAACCGGGGGATGTCGCGGACCCGGATGATGGGTCACGCCTTTCCAAGATGGCGCGCAAGGCAGCCATTCCATTCTCATGGTCGCCTTGGCTGCCATCCGTGCGCACCTTGTGACCGTCAGGCGTTTCGACCTCCCATTTGCGAACGGTCAGACCGAGACGCTGGGTCAGATCGTCCCCCTCGTCCGGCTCGTCGGCATCGCCGCCCCACGACACACCGCCCATGCCCCGTCCTCCCTGCCCGGCCATGGCGAAGATTTGAGCACACTTGGCACTGAGGACATAAGACCAGGCCCGAGCCTGGATGGGATCCCGCGTGCGCAGGGATTGCTTGATCAGGCTGCGCCCCAGGGCTTCCCGGAGCCGTCGAGGAACCACCACCCGGAAATACCAGATACCCGACGTGTCCCGCCAAAGATGATGTGCCAAGCGCATGACTTGTACCGACCAAGCCGCCCGAGCACCCAAAACGCAGGCATAAAAAAAGCCCTGCATTCGCAGGGCTTTTTCAGTTTGGCTGGGAGACTAGGATTCGAACCTAGATAAACGGAGTCAGAGTCCGTTGTCCTACCGTTAGACGATCTCCCAAAACCCGGCTGGGCGGTACGCTCTGACTTGATGTACCGGCCAGTCGAAGCGCGATTAGCGCTTCGAGAACTGGGTAGCGCGGCGGGCCTTGTGCAGACCGACCTTCTTGCGCTCGACCTCGCGGGCGTCGCGGGTCACGAAGCCAGCCTTGCGGAGCTGGGACTTCAGGCTTTCGTCGTATTCGATCAGGGCGCGAGCGATGCCGAGGCGAATCGCACCGGCCTGGCCGGTGATGCCGCCGCCAGCGACGGTCACGTTGACGTCAAACTTGTCGGTGGCTTCGATCAGTTCGAGCGGCTGGCGCACGATCATGCGCGAGGTCTCGCGACCGAAGAACTGGTCGAGGGTCTTGCCGTTGACCGTGATCGCGCCGGTGCCCTTGCGCAGGAACACGCGAGCGGCGGAGGTCTTGCGGCGGCCGGTGCCGTAATTCTGCTGGATCGCCATGATGATTCCTTAGATTTCCAGCGCCTGCGGCTGCTGAGCGGTATGCGGATGTTCGGCGCCGCCGTACACCTTGAGCTTGCGGTACATCGCGCGGCCGAGCGGGTTCTTCGGCAGCATGCCCTTGACGGCGATTTCGATGACGCGCTCCGGGTGGGTCGCCAGCATGTCCTTGAGACTCGTGGTCTTCAGGTTGCCGACGTAACCGGTGAAGCGGTGGTACATCTTGTCGTCCAGCTTGGCACCCGTGACGGCCACCTTCTCGGCGTTGACCACGACGATGTAATCGCCGGTGTCGACGTGCGGGGTGAATTCCGGCTTGTGCTTGCCACGCAGACGGCGGGCGATCTCGGTCGACAGACGACCGAGCGTCTTGTCCGTGGCGTCAATCACGAACCAATCGCGCTTGACGCTTTCCGGCTTGGCGCTGAACGTTTTCATTTCAGAATACCTGGTCTGCCGCCACTAGGGCGGTACACGTAATCGGTGGAACAAAGGCGCGAGATGATAACGGAGTTTTCATCAATCGCGCAAGCCCACCGACCGGTGGGATGCGAGCTGACAATGATAGCATGACCCGCATGGCGCTTGAAAAGCCCCCCTATACCCGAGAACAGAAGATCGCCGCCCTTGCCGACCAGTGCGTGCAATGCGGCCTGTGCCTGCCCACCTGCCCGACCTACGGCCTGGATGGCAACGAAGCGGAGTCTCCACGCGGGCGCATCGCGATCGCCGCGGCCCTGGCCCGGGGAGACGCCGAGCCCACCGAGTCCCTGAGGATCCATCTCGACCATTGCCTCGGCTGCCTCAACTGCGAGCGCGTCTGCCCGGCCAACGTGAAATACGGCGAGCTGCTGGTGGAAACGCGGGCGATGATCGGCCCCATGAAGCATCGCCCACGCGGGCTACTGACCTTGCTGAAGCAGCCTACGCTGCTGCGCCTGGCGGCCCGCCTCGGCGGTGCGACGGGCCTGGCGCACTGGAAACGAAGCCTCGCGGCGCGCCTCCCCGCGCAATCGGCCTGGCGGGCGGCACTCGAGACACTGCCCGACGCGTCCGACGCGCCGAAACCTGCGCCATCGGCCGCCACCTCTCCCGAGGCGACCACGGTCGCGCTGTTTCCCGGCTGCGTAGCCAGCGTCGAAGATGCCGATGCCGAAGTGTCGGCCGTGACGCTCTTGCGCGCCGCGGGCTATCGCGTCATCCGCTTGCCGGCCTTCTGTTGTGGCGCCATCGATCTGCATGGTGGCGAGATGCCGGCTGCCGAGGCGCTGGCCGAACGCACACGCGAGACGTGGCAAGCGTCGGGCGCGGCATACCTGGTTACGGTCACGCCCGGCTGCCTCGGTACGTTGCGGCGCGCGCTGCCGGGCGTGGCGGTGGATGATCCGATCAGCCTGCTCGCGGCGCGCATCGATCGCTTGCACTTTCGCCCGCTGGCCCGGCGCATGGCGTTGCACCTGCCTTGTACCCAGGTGAACGTCGCGCGCAACGAAGCGGCGCTGCAAAAGCTGTTGCGCGCGATTCCCGAACTCGACCTGCACGCGGTACCGCGTGCACCTTACTGCTGCGGTGCGGCCGGAACGCACATGCTGGAATTCCCCGAGCGCGCGGCGCGCCTGCGCGAAGCCACGCTGGGACAAATCGCCACCGTAGCGCCACAGCAGCTGTTGTCGTCCAATATCGGATGCCGCCTGCACCTCGCCGCAGGCATGGATGCCGAAGGCCGGCGCTGGCCGCACATGCATCCGCTGACCCTGCTGGCGCAGCAACTGGAGGATTCGCCATGAACGCACGCACGCTTTCCCCGCTCGATCGCCTGCTGGCCGGCGTCGAACGCGCACTGGAAACCGTGGCCGGCGCACCGGAGGCCGCCCGCCCCTCGCCTGCCGATACGTTCGACGAAGCCGACATGGACGACGCCGAGCGCCGCCACGCCGCCGGCCTCATGCGCATCAACCACACGGGCGAAGTCTGCGCACAGGCGCTCTACGACGGCCAGGCCGCGCTGGCGCGCACCGAAGAGAACCGCGCCCACCTGCAGCACGCCGCCGCCGAAGAAACCGACCACCTGGCCTGGTGTGCCGATCGCCTGAAAGAACTCGACAGCCGCCCCAGCCTGCTCAATCCCCTGTGGTACGCAGGCAGCTACGCCATCGGTGCGCTGGCCGCATTGGCGGGCGACCCGGTAAGCCTGGGGTTCGTGGTGGAAACCGAGCGCCAGGTCGAAGCGCATCTGGAAGAACACCTCGACAAGCTGCCCGCGCAGGACGAGCGTTCGCGCGCCGTGCTGATGCAGATGCAGGCGGACGAGATCCGCCATGCGCACAACGCCCGCGAACTGGGCGGCGTGGACTTGCCGTTCCCCATCCCGGGCCTGATGCATCTGTCGTCGATGGTGATGAAGGCGGTGGCGTATCGGATTTAGCGGGTTGCCTCAGCTGCAGGAGTGCACCTGGTGGGTGTCTGCAGCGTTACGGGGTCGCCGCTTCGTGGGCTTTTCGCGCACTGGGTGCGCTCCTACAGAGGTAGGGAGGAATTTCGCGAGCACCCACCCCTCACCCCAGCCCTCTCCTCGCTCCTCAAAGCCTCGGCCATCCATGGCCTCTCCCCGCGTGCCCCGGAGGGGAGAGGGAGGAAGAGCGTGGCAGCCCATAGGCTTCATCACGGCTCAGCGAAGATGCTTTGAGTCCTCTTCGCATCGACGCGTTGCGGTGTAGCCGCTTCGTTCGAGGTAGTAACGAACCCATCCGGTTCGCCTCAGTCGTCCGACGCTCCTATCCCCATATCGCTATGAGCCTTGGCTCTCAAGGCCATTTTCTTTGGGTTACTTTTCTTTGACTCCGGGCATCCTGCCCTCCGCCCTACGGGCCGGCTTCGCCGTTCGCACGCGCTCCTGCGCGTGCGTGGGCCAGCAAAAGAAAAGTGACTCGAGCGTCCCACGGGACTAGCTTCGCGTCGCCGGCAGGGGATCGAAACGCCCGCCGCGTAGGCGGCAACCTGGCGGAAGCGGGGCTACCGAAGGCAATAGCCCGCTCTCACAAGAGAAAAACCATGCAGCCCACCGCGAAAGGCTGTCGCGCACAGGGTGCGCTCCTACAAGGGTGGTGGGGTGAGGTGGCCCGGGTATAAAAAAACCCGCCTTTCGGCGGGTTTTCGTGGATTACATCAGGTTGCGGCCGTGGAACAACTCCTCGATCTCGCGGCGCAGCAGCGATTCGATGCGCTGGCGCTCCTTGAACGAGAGGTCGTCGGCATGCGCCTCGAACAGATACGTATCAAGGTCGAAGTCCTTGATGTGCATCTTCGTGTGGAACATGTTCTCCTGGTAGACGTTCACGTCGAACATCTCGTACTTCTGGCGGATGTGCTTGGCCAGGTAGTCCTGCACCGAGTTGATCTTGTGGTCGATGAAGTGCTTCTTGCCCTTCACGTCGCGGGTGAAGCCGCGCACGCGGTAGTCGGCGATGACGATGTCCGACTCGAAGCTGTCGATCAGGTAGTTCAGGGCCTTCAGCGGGGAAATCACGCCGCAGGTGGCCACGTCGATGTCCGCGCGGAAGGTCGCGATGCCGTTGTGCGGGTGCGTTTCCGGATAGGTGTGGACGGTGATGTGGCTCTTGTCCAGGTGCGCGACCACCGCGTCGGAGATGGTGTCGCGGCCGAGCTTCTCCACCACCGGCTCCTCGGAAATGAGGATGGTGACGGAGGCACCTTGCGGATCGTAATCCTGGCGTGCGATGTTGAGGATGTTGGCGCCGATGATCTCGGCCACATCCGTCAGGATCTGGGTCAGGCGGTCGGCGTCGTACTGCTCATCGATGTATTCGATGTAGCGCTGGCGCTGCTCTTCGGACACCGCGTAGCAGATGTCGTAGATGTTGAAGCTCAGTGCCTTGGTCAAATTGTTGAAGCCCTGCAGACGCAGGCGCGGAAGCGGTTTCACCACAGCGACTCTCCAGGCCGGAATTGAGGCCATCAGCAGAGGGCGGGTTAGCTACAAGGGTCCCCGCTAGATAATTGAACGTGAAGGCAGGAAGCTTCCACGACCCTTGTGACCGGAGCGCGACAGGACTGCCGCGTCCGAAAGACCGTGAAGTATGCGGCAAAAAAAGGGAAAACTGAACCTTCGGCAGGTCAGGTTAGTTTGCCATAATGCCCGGAGGGGAAAGGATTGGACTGTCGGGGGACGCTTGCGAGCCCCCGGATTGACTCGACGGGACTCAACGTGGCGCAACTCAAATACCAGCTACAGCAAGCTTTCGAACGTTCCCAGGCGCCGGCCAGCTTCGCTCCGGACCCGGCCTCGATGGAGCGCTTCCTGGCGCTTTGCCACCGGCGCCGCTATCCGGGCAAGACGGCCATCATCCGGCCCGGCGACCCGGCCAATACCCTGTACTACATCGTCGACGGCTCGCTGGCCGTCTGCACGGAAGATGAACAGGGGCGCGAGCTGATCCTGGCGTACCTGAGCCGTGGCCAGTTCATCGGCGAGATGGGCCTGTTCGTGGAGCAGGCACAGCGCGAGTCGATGGTGCGCACCCGCACGGCGTGCGAAATGGCCGAAATCAGCTACGAGCGCCTGTTCCAGCTGATGGAAGGCCCGCTGCGCGAGGAGTGCCCGAAGATCCTGTTCGCGATCGGCTCCCAGCTCACGCACCGCCTGCTGCGCACCTCGCGCCAGGTGAGCCGCATGGCCTTCATGGACGTGACCAACCGCATCTCCAAGACGCTGCTGGACCTGTGCCAGGAGCCGGACGCGATGACCCACCCGGACGGCACCCAGATCCGCATCTCGCGCCAGGAAGTGAGCCGCATCGTGGGCTGCTCCCGCGAAATGGTCGGCCGCGTGCTCAAGCAGCTGGAAGAGCAGCGCATGATCGACGTGGCCGGCAAGACCATCGTGGTGCGCGGCACGCGCTGAGCACCGCTTTGGCCTGTCCCGGCATGGCCGGGGCGCGCGAGCCCGAGCACGCCGCCCGGCCCATGGCCCGGCGGCGTTTTCGTTTCAGGCCTTCGCGGTGCCCGACCGGGTTGGGCCCTTGGCCGGCTGGTAGACCATGTACACGTCCGCCCGCTCGTAGTGCGAGCCGGGCCGGACCGCCGGCTGCATCACGAAACCCGCCTGCTCGTACATGCGCAGCGCGGTCTTCAGGCGGCTGTTGGATTCAAGGAACAGTTCCTTGCCGCCGCGACGGTGGAACTCGGCGATGGCCGCCGCCAGCAGGCTGCGGCCCGCGCCCATGCCGCGGAAGGTTTCGTCCACGCCCATCTTGGAAAGTTCGTAGACGCCCGGCGCCTCCTGCAGCAGCGCGCAGGTGCCGATGACCTCGCCGGCCAGGCGGGCGAAGAAGATGGCCCCGCCCGGCGCCAGCACGTAACGGTCCGGGTCGCCCAGCAGTTCGCGATCGATGTCCTCGATGCGGAAGTGGCGCTCCAGCCATTGGGCGTTGAGGCGGTAGAAGTGCTCTTTCAGTGCCGGGTCGTATGGCACGACCTCCAGCGTGGCGTGGGTCAGCACGGCGTGCTCCGCCAGCATGGCCTCGACCACGGGGCGCTCCTGCAACGCCTGCTCGGTGGCCGAAAGAGCCGCCAGCAGGGACTGGAGCCCCTCCTCGCCGAGCGACTGGATGATGCCCCGCCTCACCGCCACCCAGATCGGGCCGAGCGCGGACAAGGCCTGGCGGCCCTTGGCGGTCAGCGCCAGCAGGCTGCGGCGGCCGTCCTGGACATCCTTGCGGCGCTCGACCAGGCCGGCGTCCACCAGCTTGTCGGCCAGCTGGCTGACCGCCGAGTGGGTCTGGCCGATCGCCATGGCGACGTCGCTCACGGTGGTTTCGCCGTGCTCCCACAGGAAGCGCAGCACCGGAAACCAGCGCGATTCCACGCCGGCGCCGCAGGCCCGGTAGACCTCGTCGACCGCCCCGTAGAAGTGGTCGCTGAGCGACTTGAGCCGGCTGCCAAGCGCAAGTTGGGCGAGCGACGGGAGATACATGGCAGGTCCCTGTGATGCTTATGTAAGTCCTAACGTAGTTCCGCGGCCGTGACAGAAGCAAGCGCCCGCCTTTGTGTAGGGAACGCACCCTCTACCGCACGGAGTTACCCCCCGTCGCGCGCAGGGTGCGCCCCCACAACAAAAGCGGACCGGATCGAGGCCCGGTCAGAACCAGTCGACGCGGGTGATGGTGCGACCCAGCGTCTTCTCAAGCTTCTTGCACAGCTTGGGCGTGCCATTGACCAGCACGGCCTCTGCGGCAGGCTTGAGCATGGGGGCGTCGACCACCGAATCGCTATAGGCCACATGCCACTCGCCAACGCCGAAGGCCGCCAGTTGCAGCGGCTTGCGCCGGCCCACGTTGTGGAGTTTCACGCGCATGCCCAGCAGGCCGGGGCGAAGTCGCGAGGCCAGCACTTCCACCTCCGACAAGCCCAGCTGCTGGAGGATATGGCTGACCAGCATGTGCTCGCAGCCGGTGACGACGATGACGCGATCGCCGGCGGCCTGGTGCCGTCGCAGCGCATTGAGGCCGTCGCGGCAGAACTGCCTGGGACGGCGCACGAGGCTGGCGGCAAAGGCTTCCGCCGCGGCGCCATAACGCTGCTCGCTCATGCCGAGCAGGGCCACGTGCACCAGCGTGTGCGTGGCGCGCCGACGCGAGAACGGCGTCACCAGCAGCAGCCACGGCAGCGTCAGCAGCGCGCCGATCTTGCGCAAGACCGAACGCCGGTAGCGGTCGCGCATGAACATGTCGAAGGCGTCGCCGTGGATCAGCACGCCATCGAAATCGAACAGCACGGTGCGCGCTGCGATCGCGACGGCGTCCGCCGCGACCGGCTCGACTTTGGTTTCCCCTGTGGACATCGTGATGCTTACGTCGTGGCGAACAGTCGCTTGAGTTCGGCGCCCGGATCGTCGGCGCGCATGAAGGCTTCGCCGACCAGGAACGCGTTGATGCCGGCATCGCGCAACGTGGCGACGTCATCGGCGGTGTGAATGCCCGACTCGCTGACCAGGATGCGGTCGTACTCCATCAGCTGCTGCAGTTCGATCGAGGTATCGATCGAAGTGTGGAAGGTGCGCAGGTTGCGGTTGTTCACGCCGATCAGCGGCACCGGCAGCGCGAGCGCGCGCTCCAGCTCTTCCGCATCGTGCACTTCGCACAGCACGTCGAGATCGAGCTCGGCGGCCAGCAGCGACAGTTCGAGCAGGGCCGCATCGCCCAGCGCCGCCACGATCAGCAGGATGCAGTCGGCGCCGATCACGCGCGCCTCGTACACCTGGTAGGGATCGATCACGAAGTCCTTGCGAAGCACCGGCAGCGAGCACGCATCGCGCGCCTGTTGCAGGAAATCCTCGCTGCCGTGGAAGAAGTCGCGATCGGTGAGCACCGACAGGCAGGCCGCGCCGCCCTTCTCGTAGCTGCGCGCGATCGCGGCAGGATCGAAGTCCTGGCGGATCACCCCCTTGCTCGGGCTGGCGCGCTTCACTTCGGCGATGACGGCCGGCAGGCCGGCGTCGATCTTGGCTTCGATGGCGTCCGCGAATCCGCGCGTGTCCGGCAGGTCGCCCACCCGAGCGGACAGCTCGACCAGTGGCAGTTTCGCGCTGCGCTCGGCGACCTCTTCGGTCTTGCGGGTGAGGATGCGTTGGAGAATGTCGGTCATGGCAAAAGCTTGCGGGGTGGGGGCATGAAGAGGGCGTGAGCGTCAGCAGGCTTGCGCCAGACGCCGCGTCGTCGCCACGAAGTCGTCCATTTTCGCACGCGCGGCGCCCGCCGCGATGGTCTTGCGGGCGAGCTCGATGCCGGCGCCGATCGAGTCCACCACGTTGGCGGCATACAACGCGGCGCCCGCGTTGAGGCAGACGATGTCGTGCGGCACGCCGCGGCGCCCTTCCAATGCTTCCAGCAGCATGGCGCGCGATTCCTCGGCGTTTTCCACGCGCAGGTTCCGGCTGGAGGCCATGGCGAGGCCGAAGTCCTCCGGCTCCACTTCGTACTCGCGCACCTCCCCGTCCCGCAGCTCGCCGACCAGCGTCGCTGCACCCAGCGAGATTTCGTCCATGCCATCGCGCCCCCACACCACCAGCGCGTGCTTCGCGCCCAGCTGCTGCAATACGCGCACCTGGATGCCGACCAGGTCGGGATGGAACACGCCCATCAGGATGTTCGGCGCACCGGCCGGGTTGGTGAGCGGCCCAAGGATGTTGAACAGCGTGCGCACGCCCATTTCCTTGCGCACCGGCGCCACCACCTTCATCGCCGGATGATGGTTGGGCGCGAACATGAAGCCGATGCCGGTTTCCTCCATGCACTGCGCGACCTTGGCGGGCGGGAGGTCGATCACCGCGCCCAGCGCCTCGAGCACGTCCGCGCTGCCCGACTTGGACGACACGCTGCGTCCGCCGTGCTTGGCGATGCGTGCGCCCGCCGCCGCCGCGACGAACATCGAGGCGGTGGAAATGTTGAAGCTCGACGCGCCGTCGCCGCCGGTGCCGACGATGTCGACGAAATGCCCGTGCGCCGGCAGTTCCACCTTGGCCGACAGCTCGCGCATCACGCGCGCCGCGCCGGTGATCTCGCCGACGGTTTCCTTCTTCACGCGCAGGCCGGTGATGATCGCGGCGGTCATCAGCGGGCTGACTTCGCCGCGCATGATCTGCCGCATCAGTTCGATCATCTCGTCGTGGAATATCTCGCGATGCTCGATCGTGCGCTGAAGCGCTTCCTGCGGCGTGATGGTGACGCGGCGGCCCACCGGTGCGTCCTGCGGCGCGCCCGTCATGCCGCCAGCTTCAGCGGCAGGCCCAGGAAATTGCGCAGCAGGTCGTGGCCGTACTGCGTGAGGATCGATTCGGGATGGAACTGCACGCCCTCGACCTTCAGCGTCTTGTGGCGCAGGCCCATGATCTCGTCGATGGAGCCGTCCGGGTTCTCGGTCCACGCGGTCACTTCAAGGCAATCGGGCAGGCTGTCCTGCTCGACCACCAGCGAGTGGTAGCGCGTGGCCTCGAACGGATCGGGCAGGCCGGCGAACACGCCCTGCCCGCGATGGCGCACCGGCGAGGTCTTGCCGTGCATGATCTGCTTGGCGCGGATCACCTTGCCGCCGAACACCTGGCCGATGGCCTGGTGGCCCAGGCATACCCCGAACACCGGGATATCGCCGGCCAGCTCGCGCAGCACGTCCAGCGACACGCCGGAGTCGTCCGGCGTGCCGGGGCCGGGCGAAATCATGATGTGCGTGGGCTTCAGCGCGCGGATGCCGGCCACGTCCAGCGCGTCGTTGCGCACCACTTTCACCGACTGCCCCAACTCGCCCAGGTACTGCACGAGGTTGAAGGTGAAGCTGTCGTAGTTGTCGATCATCAAGAGCATGGGGACGCCAACGTAGGAATTGAGTGCCATGGGCCGGGCCGGAGGAGAGGCGCCGGAACCTGCATTGTGCTCAAACCCGCGCCGCACTGCAGCAACCACGACATTTCCTCACATGTCGCCGTGCTATACCGGCCCCGGATTCACTGACCATGCGCGACAGCATGGGGAGCGAGGCCATGAAGGTCGCGATCGGGTTCAAGGCGCACTCTGGCTGGGCCGCCGCCGTGGCGGTGGGACTGCAGGGCGAACACCCCCATCTGGTCGACCGGCAGCGACTTGCCCTGGTGGACACCCGCAACGCCACCTGGGCCCGGCAGCCCTACCACGCCGCCGAAGGGATGACGGCGAGCCGGGCCGAGGCGCTGGTCCAGCGCGGCATCGCCGCCGCAAGAAAAGCCTCCGCCAGTTGCGTGGATCGCTGGGTGCAGCAGCTGCGCGAGGCCGGCCACGATATCGCCGGGGGCACCGTGCTGACAGCGCCGCCCATGCCGGCCTGGACCACCGCGCAGATCCTCGCCGTGCATATCCGCATGCACCAGGCCGAAGGAAAGCTGTTTCCCGATGCCCTGGCCGCCGCCGTGGCCGCCTGCGGCCTGCCGCTCGGGCTGATTCCCGAGCGCGCCCTGGACCAGCTGGAACCCGACGCCTGCCCCTGGTCCGAAGACATCGCCACGATGGGCAGATGGGCCGGCCCGCCCTGGGGAGCCGACCAGAAACATGCCGCCATGGCGGCCCTGGTGATCTTTGGCGCACGTCTGCACTGAGGGCCTGCCGCCTTCACAACTCGGTCATTACCTGGGCGCATACTGGCCCTCCGCAAGAACAGGGAGGGGGCACGATGCATGTCATCGCCGAACTGGAGCAGCGCCTGCGTGATTCGCGTCGCCTGATGGCGCTGGAAGAAGAGCACCTGCGCCGCGTGCGCGAGGCCGGGCTGGACAGCTCGGATGCCGAATGGCTGCTGGAGCTGCGCCGGCGCTACATCGAACGCCTGGAAAGCCGCCACGACCATATCGTGACGCGGCGCGTGACGGCCCATGCGAATACCAATGTCCCGCTGTCGACGGTCAGGGACGAGGAACTGCCGCCCCCACGAGCCAGGCCCAGGCACCCTGTGCCGTAAGCCCGCAATGGCGTCGCGCTAGCGCGACAGGCGCCTGGGATCGAGCATCTCGGCCGTGATGCCGGCAGCCTGCAGGTGCCCCGGCAGGGGCCGGCCCAGCGCGAGATGGGCGCAGGCTTCGCCCATCGCAGCCGACGTCTGGATGCCGTAGCCGCCCTGCGCCGCCACCCAGAAGAAATCGCGGACATCCGGCGCGAAGCCGCCCACCAGATCGCCATCGGCCACGAACGAACGCAGCCCCGCCCACGTCCGCGTGGGCCGGCGGATGGTCATCGTGGTGGCTTGCTCGATGCGATGGATGCCCATCGCGATGTCGAGTTCTTCGGGCTGCACGTCGTGCGGTGGCACCGGATCGGCGTTCGCGGGGCAACCCATGAGCAGGCCGGCATCGGGCTTGAAGTAGAAGGTCTCTTCCACATCCATCACGAACGGCCAGTGCGCGGTTTCCACCTGCGGCGGCGGTTCGAACAGAAACGCCGATCGGCGCCGGGGCTGGATGCCGATCGGCGCCACGCCGGCCAGCGCCGCCACTTCGTCCACCCATGCGCCCGCCGCGTTCACCAACAGCGGCGCCCGGAACGATTCGTCGCCCGCATCCACGAACCAATGGCCCGGGCCGCGCTCGATGGAACGGACATCCACGTTGGCGCGCAGCTTGCCGCCGCGTGCGCGCAGGCCTCGCAGGAAACCCTGGTGCAGTTCGTTGACGTCGATGTCCGCGGAGCCGGGTTCGAACAGGCCGATCTCCGCCGCTTCCGGGCGCAGCACGGGCACCCTTCCCCGCAGCCACGCGCCATCGACCATGCGCACGCCATCGCCGAGCGGCGCCATCTCTTCGTACATCGATTGCACGGCATCGGCCTGGTCGCCGTTGCCGATGATCACCGTGCCACGCGGCGACAGGATCGGATGGTTGGCGAAACCTTCCGGCGGACGCTCGAGGAATGGCCGGGTCGCTCGCGACAATGCGCGCACCTGTGCCGAACCATAGGTCTCGGAGAACAAGGCGGCGGAGCGCCCGGTCGAATGCACGCCCGCATGCTGCTCGCGCTCAAGCACCACCACGCGCGCGTGGGGCGCCATGAAGTAGGCGACCGAAGCACCGGCCATGCCGGCGCCGATGACGATGACGTCGGCTTCGTTAATCGTGCTCATGCATGGTCCGTAGCGGTTTGATGCGCCACCACGCTGGTGGCGGCAAGGTCGGCCGTGACGTTGCCCAGCGTGGCCAGCGCATCCGGCAGCGCATCGACAGCGAGCATCAGGCCCAGCGGGCCGACCGGCACGCCCATCGCCTGCGCCACCGGGAGGTTGGTCGCCATGAAGCTCACGGCGCCCGGCAGGCCCACCGAGCCGAGGCTGATCACCACGGCCAACAGAGCCGCCGCGGCGAGCTGGGCGGCGCCGACGTCGATGCCATAGGCCCACGCGATGAAGCACGCGGATACCACGTACTGCACGGGGCTGGTCAGGCGAAACAGGCTCACCGCCATGGGTAGCACCAGCGCATTGACTTGCGGGGGATAGCCGAGCCGGCGCCCGGCGCTTTCCAGCATCGCAGGCAACGATGCCAGCGACGACTGCGTGCTGGCCGCCACGATCTGCGCCGGCACCAGCGCGGGCACGAAACGGCGCAGCGTCTCGCCACCCCAGAAGATCGCGACCGGCAGCATCAGCAGCGTCACGGCGATGTACAACAGGCACTCCACCAGCACGTAGATCCCCAGCGCGCTGAGCATGTGCAGGCCGGCGCGTGCGCATACCGCGAGGATGAGCGCGAACACGCCCAGCGGCGCCACCCACAGTACCCAGCGCACGATCACGATCATGGTGTCGGCGATGGCCTGGAAGAAGTTGATCACCAGCTGGCGCCGTTCCGCATCGATCCGTGTAAGACCGAAGCCGAAGAACAGCGCGAACACCACCAGCGGCAGCATCGCGCTCTGTGCCGCCGCCATGATCGCGTTGGAAGGCACGATGCCGTTGAACCATTCCGCCCAGCCCACGCCGGCCGCTGCCGGCGCCGCATGCGTGGCGACGGCGCTGTCCAGCGCGCGGGCCAGCTCGGCGTTGTGCGGGAACAGCGAGAACAGGCGCGGAGCCGTTGCCGCCGCGAACAGTGCGCCGCCGACCAGGATGAGGATGAAGGCCACGATCGCGCGCCGGGCGATGCGGCCCGAGGCGGCGGCGTCACTGGCCGTGTTCACCCCGACCACCACCAGCGCGAACACCAGTGGCACCACGGTCATCTGCAACGCGTTGAGCCATAGACGTCCAAACGGCTGCACCGCATCGGCCACCTGCACCGCATGCTCCGGCTGCCATGCCGCCAGCGCCAGGCCACCCAAGGCGCCCAGCGCGAGGCCAATCAGCACCCTTGTCGTGGCGCTCAAGGCTGCTTGACCGGCGCGGGCAGGTGCCAGGTGGCCGCGAGGCGACGGTAGGCGTCCTGCGGCAACAGCACGAACACGGGCTGGTCTTCCGGCTTGAGCCAGGCGAGCAGGCCACGCATGGCGGATTCCGGCATCGCGGTGCAGCCCGCGGTGGCATCGGTGGGCGACTTCCACAGGTGCGCGAAGATGCAGCTGCCGCCGCCCGTCTTGCCCTGCGCGTTCTGCTCGATCACGAAGCCGAGCTTGTAACGCTGGTCGCCGTCCATGTGCAGGTCGCGGCGCATCGGCTCGCTGGAACCGGCGACCGCCTTGTCGCCCACCTTCTTCGCATCGACGATCTGGTTGTAGTACGGCGAGCCATCGACGTCGACGCACCAGTCGCTCACCTGCATCGCGTGGTAGGGCATGTGCGTGTCCACGTGTTCGGCATAGCCGAAGATCGGGCCGATGCGGAATACGCCCGCGGTGGCACGGCCGTCGCCCTCGTGCTTTTGCGGCCCGTCCGTTTGCGGCGCGTTGAGGCCCAGCCCCCAGGCCGCACCCGAGCGGCCGACGGTGACATCCTGCGCTTCGCCCACGGCCTTCCACGCGCTGCCGTCGCGTTCGTAGGTGCGCAGCACGCCATGGTCGGCATTCCAGTCCGGCGTCACCACCAGCACCATCTGCTTCGATGGCTGCCAATGGGCGTCGGCCTGCGCGGCGGTCGCCTGCCCGGCGACGTAGGCCGCGGCGCCCACGCTTAGCACGAACAGGGCGTGGACTAGGAAGTGGCGATGCGCAGGCTTCATGGGATTCCGGTATCGATGCGAAGTGGCTAGGGTTCCAGCGCTTGCTGGACGCGTTCCAGGTTGGCCAGCAGTTGCACATGGCGTTGCTCGTCGCCCTCGCACAGCTGCACGAACACGCGATCGAGCAGGTGCTGCAGCGCCGACTGGTACAACACGGGCTGGATGTACGGGCGGTCGTCGTGCGCCGACACCAGCAGCGCGAGATCGGCCAGGGCGCGCAATGGGTTCGACGTGTGGCGCGTCACCGAGATCAACAGGCCGCGGCGCTCGCGAAAGAAACGCCCGATCTTGCACAACGCCGGATGGCCGCCCTGCTCGGAAAACACCAGCAGCACGTCGCCCGCGCCCGCGGCCGACACGCTCGCCGCCATCCGCGGGGCATCGAAGTTGTGCACGCTGGGGATGCCCAGCAGCGACAGCCGCAAGGCGAAACTGCGCGCATAGATGTCGTCGTCGCCCAGGCCGATCATGAAGACCTTGCCCTTGCAGCCCGCCGCCGCAATCGCGTCGGCCACGGCCTGCAGGGTTTCCTGGGAGTTGATCAGGCGCGTTTCCTCTTCGGCCTCGGACTTGCGCCGCCAGAGTTCCGTGGCGCGCAATTGGGTCTCGCTGCCGCGCGCCTCGGTGGCCACCTCGCCCGCATCGCCGCTGTCGGCGCGGGCGATCGCTTCGCCGACCGAATATTTCAGGTCCGGATAGCCCTTGAAGCCCAGCTTCTGCGTGAACTTCACCACGCTGGACTGGCTGATGCCCAGCGCGTTCGCCAGTTGCTGCGAGGAGTAGTCGCGCAGCAGCTGGGCGTTTTCCAGGATGAAATCGGCGATGCGCCGCTCGACCGCCGACATCTGGTCGCGTTCGGAGCGGATTTTCACCAGGGATGACATGTCAGTCGCTCAGCTTTTCCAGGCCACGGATCTCCCGGATTCCCAATCCGGGCGCGTCGGTGACCGAGATCTCCGACTCGTTGAAGATCACGCCCCCGTCGACGGGGTTGTACTGGCACAGCGAAGGGCCGTCCAGATCCACCTTGGTGATCACCGCCGACTTGGCCACGGCCACGTGCACCGCCGCCGCCACGCTGATGCTGGTTTCCAGCATGCAACCGATCATGCATTCCACGCCGTACATGGCCGCGATGTCCGCGATGCGGATCGCGTTGGAGATGCCGCCGGTCTTCATCAGCTTGATGTTGATGATGTCGGCCGCGCGCATCTGGATGAGGTCGATGACTTCCATCGGGCCGAACACGCTCTCGTCGGCCATGATGGGGGTGTGCACGCGCTCGGTGACGTAGCGCATGCCTTCCAGGTCGCGCGCCTTCACCGGCTGCTCCACCAGCTCCAGCCGCACGCCGGCATCCTCCAGCGTCTGCAGCGCGTAGACGGCCTGCTTGGCGGTCCAGCCCTGGTTGGCGTCCAGGCGCAGCAGCGCGCGGTTCTCCACCGCGGCGTAGATCGCCTTGACGCGCTCGATGTCGACGCCGATGTCCTTGCCCACCTTGATCTTCAGCGACTCGAAGCCGCGCTCCACCGCGCTGATCGAATCGGCCACCATCTTGTCGATGTAGTCCACGCTGATGGTGATGTCGGTGGTGATCACCGGATCGCCACCGCCCAGCAGCTTGTACAGCGGCGCGTTGTACAGCTGGCCCCACAGGTCGTAGATGGCGATTTCCACCGCCGCCTTGGCGCTGGTGTTCTTCTCCATCGAACTCTGGATCAGCTGCGTCAAGCGGTTGAGGTCGGCGATGTCCTGGCCGATCAGGCGCGGCGCGATGTAGTGGCGGATCGCATCGACGATCGAACCGTGGGTATCACCCGTGATCACGGCCGTGGCCGGCGCTTCGCCGTAACCCACGTGTCCGGTGTCGGCGTGCACCATCACCACGATGTCTTCGACCGTACCCACGGTGCGCAGCGCCGTCTTGAACGGCGTCTTCAAGGGCACCCGCAGCATGCCGAACTGGATGTCGGTGATCTTCATGATTGGGAGTCTGTCCTCATGGTTAAACTGTGCCGCGTTGCTCTGCCGTGGCCGTCAGGTGGTAGACCGTGGCGCCGCCCATGCTGGCTGCATGAGCAAGCCGCGGGCTGCCGCATGGCGGCCACGGCAGAGCAACCCGAAGGGCCGGGTCTGTTTGCCCGCGTCATCGCTCGGTCATGTATTGACATACATTCCCTCTCTCTTCCTTGTCCCCCGGGCAAACAGCTCCCGGCGCGGCACAGTTGAACCATGAGGACAGACTCCAGGAGGCTTCCTGTCTTCGAAAAGGAGAATGGAGGTGGGGCAACCGTCATGGATGGACGTGCACGATGCTGGTCATGCGGTCGACATAGCTGTGCTTGCCGTCCCACATGAGCGGCAGCAGCGGTGTCACCGACACTTCGTTGAGCTTGACCCGGCGCATCGCGCCACTGCCGTCGAGGTAGCTGATGCCGCCGGTGTCGTGGATGACATAGGGCGCGCCGTTGAGCTTGCCGATCACCATCATCACGTGGCCGGGGATATAGACCAGGTCACCGATGTCGAGCGCCAGCGCGGCCTTCATGCGCACGTCGTGGCTGTCCTTGTCGGTGAACGCCCGGTGCGCCAGCGCCGGGCTGATTGCCTGCTTGCTGGTGTTGCGCGGCATCTGCACGCCCATGCTGCGGTAGACGTCCGACACGAAGCCGCTGCAGTCGCGTCCGTCGTAGGCGTGGCCCCAGCCATAACGCTCGCCCAGGAACTTGAAGCCCTGGCGAATGATGTTGGCCCCGGTCAGCGGCAGGTAGCTGTCACTGGTGTCGGCCACGCGCTGCACCAGCGCGGGCGAGAAAGCGAGCTTGCCCTCGGCGCCCTGCAGCGGCAGCTCGATGACATGGGACGCGTAGGCCGACTGGCCGTTCACCGGCTGGTCGGCCGGATGATCGGCCAGCACCGGCACGGCAATGCCCATGTCCAGCTGCAATTGCGAAACACCTGGCTGCTCGGGAGTGAATACCGTGGCGACGTTGTCGCCGGTGACGATGCGCACCGGCGTCTTGCCCGCGTAGCCGAACACTTCGGCGGCCGAACCTTCCGCCACGTTCTCGCGGCGCGTCCACGCGGCGTAGCGCGGGCTCACCACGAACAGCCATTGGCCGTCGCGGCTTTCATGCGCAATCACCACGGGCGTGCCGGGGAATTCCGCGGTTTCCTGGAACCGGTCGATGTCGTGGTCGTCGGTGGACGTGAACACCCGCATGTCGGTGGGGAACGTGCGCAACGCGGCACGCTGCACCACCAGGCCATAGCGCGTGGGCTGCTGCGGCGGCACGCGATCCAGCGCGAGCTGATCGGTGACCTCCTGCTTGAGCGTGGCGGGCACCGGCTTGCCGTTGGCGTCGTACAGCGGCTTGGAGGGGTATTGCGAGAGGTCCTTGATCCAGCCCTCGACCTTTGCCCGGTCGAGCGCGGCCGGCAGCGCCTTCAGGTCGTGCATGGAAGGATCGATCTGCATCACCTTGGCGTTCTGCGCCTGGATCGCCGACGCGTCCATCAGCACGCGATCGGGCTGCGCCAGCTGCTTGATCCAGAAATCCGCGGTGAGCATCGCGTTGTTGCTGATGCCGATGACGCCCGAAGGCGGCACGGGAACCGCATCCGGCCCCTTGTCGGCCATCGCCGGCGCGGCGACCAGGCTGGCGGCGAATACGAAGGCAATGCTGGGCATGATTCGCATGACGACTCCTACGCAATGGCCAGCGACGACATCACCGACGCCACCAGCAGACCGAACGCGGTACCGAGGATATAGCCGAGCAACGCCAGCAGGATGCCCACCGGCACCAGCGAGCGCGAATAGCTGGCCGCGAGAATGGGCGTCGCCGCCACGCCGCCGATGCAGGCGAGCGAGGAGATGCCGCACAGGTAGAGATCGAAATGGAACACGCGCGCGGCGAGCGCCAGCAGCACGGCGTGGATCGCGATGATGCTGATGCCGCACATCAGGTAGAGCGGCGCCGAACCGATGCCTTCGAAGTTGCTCTGCGAAGCCAGCACCGCCACCACGCTGATCAGCATGGCGCTGGAAATCGTGCCGGCGCCCGCGAAGCGGGCCAACGGCGTCTGCGCCGCGACCAGGCCGAAGCCGGTGGCCAGCATGATGGTCCACGTGGTGGGCGACACCATGTCGGTGGTCGGCAACCGATCGGCCAGCCATGCCGAGAAAGCGCCTACCAGCAGGGCCATGCCCAGCCAGAGCAACACGTTCTCCGGCGTGGTCGGGCCATGGCTGCGGGTCTCCTCCACCACCATGTCCGCGCTCGACTTGGCCCGCGTCCAGCGATTGAAGCTCGTCGCCAGGCGGCCCAGGCCAAACAGCACCACCACCCACATGGAGTAGCACAGCGCGTCAGTGAGCAATGACATGGCCAGCAGCCGATCCGGCATGCCAATAGCCTGTTTCACCGCCACCATGTTCGCCGTTCCACCGACCCAGCTGCCGGAAAGCGCCGCCAGCGGTTGCCAGGCGTTGCCCGACAGCCAGTAGCGGAACATCAGGAAGGTCGCGATGAACGCCACGAACAGGCAGACCATCGTGACGAAGAACACCGCCAGCACGCGCGGCCCCAGCCTCAGGATCGCCAGCAGGTCGCAGTTGATCATCAGCAGGAACAGCAAGGCCGGCACCATGTGCCCGATCAACATGGTCTGCGCGCCACGGATCTCCTCGTTCACCTGCCACAGGCCGGTCACGGCGAGCGCGGTGACCAGCAGGTAGGTGAGCACGATGGGCGGCAGCACCTCGAAGAACCGCCACCGGAAACGCCGCTCCAGAGCGGGAAACAGGCCCGCCGCCAGCAACATGACAGCGAGATAAGGCCAGGCCGTGTGGATCATGCGTCCCCTCTGGTTCCCCTGATCGCCTGCCATGGAATATCTAATTCAGGCAGGTTTCGTTCGAAGCATAAATTATTGACCACTGATTGCAAGCGTGCTACACAACGATGGTGTCGCCATTTCTTGCGAGGGGAGTTGCAGTGAAGATGGCCAGGCCTTTCATGATCTTGCGGACCCGACGCGCCCTCCCGGCCGCGCTCGCCCTTGCCTGTCTGCTGGCTGTCGGCACGCCCTGCGCATCGACGGCTCCCTCGCCCGTGCAGCATGCCATTGCGCTCATCGATGCGGGGCAGTTCAAGTCAGCTGACGCCGACATTACGAAGGCGCTGGCCGAGCCGGGGCTTCCGGCAAGCACACGCGACGAGCTGCTGTTCCAGCGCGAACGGATGCGTCGCATCCTGATCGACTTCACCCTGGACGCCGATGCCGCCAAGGCCCGCATCCGCAAGCAGGTGCCCGACCTCAGCGACGCCGAGTTCACCCGCTGGGACCAGCAGGGCCTGCTCGAACACATGGTGATCGATGGGCGCACGCTCTACTTCAAGCGCGCGCCGAACAACCTGTTCCTGCTCAGCAAGGAAGCCGCGGCACGACGCAGCAAGCCGGCGCCGTCGAACGACGATCCGATGGAAACGCTCAACGCGCACCATCGCGCCGCGCGTGCCGAGTCGCTCGTCACGCATCGCACGAGCGTCACCCCCAACCACGTGCGCGTGACCGAAACGGTGACGGTCGATGCGGATGCGGTGCCGGCCGGCGAAACCATCCGCGCCTGGCTGCCCTTCCCCCGCGAACTGCCCGGCCAGCAGGAGCAGGTGCGGCTGGTCGACAGCCAGCCTTCGGGGGCGAACGTGGCGCCGGCCGCCACCATGCAGCGCACCGCCTATCTGGAAAGGAAGGCCGAAGCGGGCAAGCCGACGACGTTCGCCGTCACCTACGAACTCACCATCTACGCCCAGTACCACGACATCGACGCCAACAAGGTGGTGGCCGCGAAGCTCACGCCCGAGCTGAAGCCCTTCGTGGAAGAGCGCGCGCCGCACATCGTGTTCACCGACGACCTGCGTGCGTTCTCGCGCAAGGTGGTAGGGGACGAGAAAAACCCGTATCGCATCGCGCAGAAGCTGTTCGCCGCGGTGGACCAGATTCCTTGGGCCGGCGCGCGCGAATACTCGACCATCAGCAACCTCAGCGACTACACGCTGCACGCCGGCCACGGCGACTGCGGCGAACAGACCATGCTGCTGATCACGCTGCTGCGCCTCAACGGCATTCCCGCCCGCTGGCAATCGGGCTGGATCTTCTCGGACGGCAAGTACAACAACATCCACGACTGGGGCCAGCTCTATCTGGCGCCCTACGGCTGGGTGCCGATGGACGTGACGTTCGGCCAGCTGCATCCGGGCCAGGGGGACGACCCGGCGCTGCAATGGTTCTACCTGGGCGGACTCGACGCCTACCGCATCGCCTTCAACAGCGATTTCAGCCAGCCCTTCGTGCCGCCCAAGCAGCACTTCCGCTCCGAGACGGTGGATTCGCAACGCGGCGAACTCGAATGGCGCCGCGGCAATTTGTATTTCAACCAGTGGGACTACGACTTCACTTGGCAGCTTCTGCCCGTGCCTGAGCGCACCGGCAGGTAAGCCGCTTTTTTACGTCAACGACGACAAGAACCGGGGGAGAACGGGGAGATGGGTAGTCGGCATTTTCGAAGGACCGTGCTGTGCATGGCGCTTGGGCTTGGCTTGGCCTCGATGGCCGCGCCCCGGGCTTACGCAGGTAACAACGACGGCACGGTGGTAGGACACACCGAAGCCGGCGCCGTGGTCACCATCAACAATGCGCAGACCGGTTTCTCGCGCACGGTGACCGCCGATGCAAAAGGCAACTACCGCATTTCGTTCCTGCCGGTGGGCGACTACGTGCTTTCGGTCGCCAAGGACGGCAAGGAACTCGTCGCGCCGGCCAACGTCACCGTCACGCTGGGCAACGCCACCACCGTTAACCTCGGCGGCAACGCGCAGAACCTCGATGCGGTGAACGTGACCGGCACCGCGATCATCACCGCCGTGGATGTCACCTCGACCGAGTCGGCCACCAATATCTCGCGCGAAGAACTGCGCCGCCTGCCGGTGGACCAGACGCTTGCCTCCGTCGCGCAGCTCGCGCCCGGCGTGGTGAAGGGCTCCTCGTCGTTCGGCGGCCTCTCGTTCGGCGGCTCGTCGGTGGCCGAGAACGCCATCTACGTGAACGGCCTCAATGTCACCGACTTCTACAACCGCAACGGCTACTCCGAGGCACCGTTCAACTTCTACCAGGAATTCCAGGTCAAGACCGGCGGCTACTCGGTGGAGTTCGGCCGCACCACCGGTGGCGTGATCAACGCCGTGGCGCGCTCGGGCACCAACGAGTTCCACAGCGGCGTGGAGCTGACCATGGAGCCGGGCGCGTGGCACTCCGAAGCGGAGGACCGCTACGACAGCAGCGGCAACCGCTACCTTACCGCCAGCAAGGACCGCGATTCGTTGATGAAGACGAACGTGTGGGCGTCGGGCCCGATCGTGAAGGACAAGCTGTTCTTCTTCGCCATGTACGAAGCGCGCGGCGAGTCGCCCCGCAACACGAACGACGAAGGCACCGCGCTCACCAGCAACCGCGCCAACCCCGGCTTCTGGGGCACCACGATCGACTGGCGCATCAACGACAGCAACCTGCTCTCGCTGATGGCCTTCTCGGACAAGGACAAGAACACCGGCACGGTCTACAACTACGACTACGCCACCGATACCATCGGCGCCAAGACCAACGAGATCTACACCGACACCGGCGGCAAGAACTGGTCGCTGGCCTACACCAACTACTTCACCGACAACCTGTCGATGAAAGTGCTGTACGGCGAGAACCGCCGCGAATCGTTCACCCGTTCGCTGGCTGACATCGAGTGCAACCACGTCGCCGCCGAAAACGCCGTCGCCAAGCCGGGCGTGCCGCTGGGCTGCACCACCAGCACCTCCGTCTCCAAGCGCAACGACCTGCGCAAGGAAGGCCGCGTCGACTTCGAGTGGAAGCTGGGCGACCACCTGCTGCGCTTCGGCTACGACCACGAGGACGACGATTCCGATTACGCCCGCCGCTATCCGGGTCCGGGTGCGATCTACTACAACGTGTATGCCGCCACGCCGGGCTCGTCGATTCCCAACCCCAACGGCGGCGGCATCATCCCCGCGGGCTACAACGGCTACGTGCGCGCGCGTCGCTACGAGATTTCCGGCAACTTCGACACCACCAACGACGCCTTCTACCTCGAGGACAACTGGCAGGTCACGCCCAACCTGCTGTTGAACGCCGGCATCCGCCGCGACGGCTTCGACAACATGGACGCCGCCGGCCACAGCTACATCAAGATGGACAACATGTGGGCGCCGCGCTTCGGCTTCTCGTGGGACATGAAGGGTGACGGCACCACCAAGATCTACGGCAACCTGGGCCGCTACTACCTGCCCGTCGCCAACGTCATCAACATCAAGCAGGCCGGCGGCCTGCTGGACGAGCGCACCTACTACGCGTTCGGCGGCTGGCAGACGCTTACCGACGCGAACGGCAACCCGTACGCCATGCCCATCCTCGGGCCGCAACTGGGCGGCGTGGACACCTCGCAGGGCAATGGCAAGGTCGGCGACCTGCGCTCGGAAGTCGACCACGACATGGACCAGGTCTACCAGGACGAGTTGATCCTGGGCTTCCAGCAGATGATCAACGACAAGTGGTCGTGGGGCGTCAACGGCACCTACCGCAAGCTGCACAACGCCATCGACGACATGGAGATCAGCGCGACCGGCAAGTGCGGTCCGGACGGCTATATCGGCTGGGTGATGGCCAACCCCGGCAAGAAGGTCACCGTATGGGGCGACACCAACTGCGACGGCACGCCGGACGGCTGGGTCACCGTGGATACGGCGAAGGAAGGCTGGGCGATGTACGATGCGGACGGCAACTATCTCGGCCAGCGTGGCTGGGTGAAGCCCAAGCGCACCTACACCGCGCTGGAGTTCCAGATCGACCGGGCATGGGACGAGAAGTGGGCCTTCAATGCGTCCTACGTGCTCTCGTGGAACCGCGGCAACGCGGAAGGCCCGGTCAACTCCGACACCGATTTCGACGACACCGGCCGCACCGAGAACTTCGATAACCCATGGGTGAACTTCGGCGGCGACGGCTACCTGCCCAACGATCGCCGCCATCAGATCAAGATGCGCGGCACCTATGCCATTACGCCGAACTGGCAGGTGGGCGGCGATCTCAACATCGCCTCCGGCGGCCCGATCACCGGCTTCGGCGTGGGCAACCCGTACGACGACACCAACTACCACAGCTACTTCATCTGCGTGGCCAACTGCGACTCGCCGCGCTCGGAAGACCGCGTGTACCAGTCGTCGCCGCGCGGCAAGTACGGCCGCATGCCGTGGACCTACAACCTCGGCGCCAGCCTCACCTACCTGCGCCCGCTGGGCGACAAGGGTCAGCTGCGCGTGAAGTTCGCCGTCTACAACCTGTTCAACGAGCAGCAGACCATCGCCGTGGACCAGGACCTGCAGACCACCATCTCCAACAGCACCAGCTCCACCTTCAAACAGCCACTACGCTTCCAGCAACCGCGTTTCGCCCAGCTCACCGTATCGGTCGATTTCTGATTTGACCGTCCCCGCCGGCGGCCCACCTCGTGTGGGCTGCCGCTTTTTCCGGACCACGACAACGGCAGCACCCGCATGAACATCGAAGCCGCTCCGCAGGACACCCGCACCGCATCACGCGTCGACGGCGTCGACCTGCAGGCGTTGGCCGGGCATGTGCCCACGCCGTTCCATGCGTACTCCGCCAGCACCATCCGCGACCGCATCAGTTCGCTTCAGCGCGCCCTGCACGGGCTGGACGCGCTGATCTGCTTCGCGGTCAAGGCCAATTCCAGCCTGGCCATCCTCAACCTGATGCACGAACACGGCGTGGGCGCCGACATTGTTTCCTCCGGCGAGCTGTGGCGTGCCCTGCGTGCGGGCATACCGCCCGAACGCATCGTGTTCTCCGGCGTGGGCAAGAGCGAGCAGGAGATCGCCGAGGCGCTGGCGGCGAAGATCCTGCGCTTCAACGTGGAATCGCACGACGAGCTGCTGACCCTGCAACGCCTGGCCGCTTCGCTGGACCTCACCGCGCACGCGGCCGTCCGCATCAACCCGGACGTGGATGCACTCACCCACGCCAAGATCTCCACCGGCAAGGCGGAAAACAAGTTCGGCGTCAGCATTGACGAAGCCCGGCGCTGGTTCGCCGAAAGGGAGATGCTGACCCATGTGCAACTGGATGGCCTGCACGTGCACATCGGCTCGCAGATCCTCAGCCTCGACCCCTATCGGGAGGCGTTCAAGCGCGTGGCGCAGTTCTGGCGCGAGCTGGAAGCGGCGGGCCACGCGATCGCCAGCATCGACGTGGGTGGCGGCCTGGGAGTGCGCTATCGCGAAGGGCACGATCATCCGGTGGATGCCGCGGCCTACGTGGCGGTGGTGCGCACCGCGCTCGAAGGCTTCCATGGCCGCCTGCTGTTCGAACCCGGTCGCTATCTGGTCGCCGACGCCGGCGTGCTGCTCACGCGCGTCATCCGCATCAAGCACGGCCAACATCGCAAGTTTTTGGTACTCGATGCAGCGATGAACGACTTGCAGCGGCCGAGCCTGTACGATGCCTGGCATGACATCGTGCCCGTGCATGGGGAGACGCGAGCGATGACCGAGTACGACATCGTAGGCCCCGTCTGCGAAACCGGCGACACCTTCGCCCGCGCTCGCGCCATGCGCGAATGCGCGGCCGGCGACCTGTTGATGATCCGCACCACCGGCGCTTACGGCGCGTCCATGTCCTCCACGTACAACTCGCGTCCCCTCGCGGCCGAAGTGCTGCTCGACCGGGGCCGCTACGCCGTGGTGCGCCAACGCCAGAGTTTCGAAGACATGATCGCCGGCGAACAGCCGGCCCGACATTGGGAGACGGCATGAAAGGCATGAACATCCTCGGCAGCGCGATCATCCTGGCACTGGCTTTCGGCGGCACCGCGACGGCCGCGCAGCAGGATCCGCCGATCACGCTCGACACCCATGTGGACATTCCCTTCGGCCTGATGCACGACCCGCGCTTCGACGTGGGCAAGCAAACGCCCTTGCAGGTGGACCTGGACAAGATGAAGCGCGGCGGACTTGATGCGGTGTTCTTCATCGTCTACGTCGAGCAGGGCCCGCTGACGCCGGAAGGCTACAAGCATGCGATGGAACAGGCGAAGCAGAAGTACGACGCCATCGACCTGATGGTGCACACCTATCCCGATCGCATTGCGCTGGCCACGTCGCCGGCGCAGGTGCGCGCCAACAAGGCCGCGGGCAAGCTGTCGGCGATGATCGGCGTCGAGAACGGCTATTCGCTGGGACACGACATCAAGAACCTCGACGAGGCGTACAAGCGGGGCGCGCGCTACGTCGGCCTGGCGCACATGGGCAACAACGACCTGTGCACCAGCTCGACGCCCGAGGCGAGCCTGGGCGATACGCCGCTGCCCGAGTACGGCCTCACCGATTTCGGGCGCGCCGTGGTCAAGCGCGACAACGAGCTGGGCATCATGGTCGATGTCTCTCACTCGTCCGACCCCTGCGTACGCGATGTGCTGGCGCTGTCCAGCGCGCCCGTCATCGCCTCGCATTCCGCGGCGCGTGCGCTCGACAACCATCCGCGCAATCTTTCCGATGAACTGCTGCGCGCCATCGCCGCCAAGGGGGGCGTCATCCAGGTCGTCGGCGTGCAGGACTTCATCCGGCTCGACCCGGCCCGCCAGCTGGCGCAGAAGGCGCTGCAGGCGCAGGTCGCCAAGCAGGCTGGCGACAAGGAATTCGACAGCGAGAAACACGAATACCTGCCCGCCTACATCGAAGGCATGAAGCGCATCGATGCCGCGCTCCCGCCGCCGACCGTCGATGACTACGTCAAGCACGTGAAACACATCGTCGACGTCGCCGGCATCGATCACGTGGGCATCGCCTCGGACTTCGACGGCGGCGGTGGCCTCGCCGGCTGGAACGATGCGACGCAGACGCGCAATCTCACCGCCGCCCTGCGGCACGCCGGCTTCAACGACCAGGACATCGCCAAGATCTGGGGCGGCAACCTGCTGCGCGTGTGGGGTGAGGTGGAACAACACGCCGCCGCAAGCCATGGAAAGCACTGACCGCGCGGCGACGCGACGGGGACACGCGCGGCGCGTTGCCGCCGCGATGCTGGGCGCCACGCTTGCCACATCGGCGTTCGCCGCCCGGCCGGACCCCAAGCTCGATGCCCTGGTCGATACGGTGGCCGCGCGTTATCACCTCGCGGGCGTGGCCGTCGGCGTGATCGACCACGGCGAGGTCGTCTATACGCGCACGAAAGGCGAGCGCCGCGCGGGTACCGGCGAAGCCATCGACGAAAGCACCTTGTTCAAGATCGCCTCCAACAGCAAGGCGATGACCAGCACCCTGCTCGCCCGCCTCGTGCAGGAGGGCAAGCTGCGCTGGGATGACCCCGTGCGCAAGTACCTGCCCGAGTTCCGCATGAACGATCCCTGGGTCACCGAGCACATGCAGGTGGGCGACCTGCTCACGCATCGCAGCGGCCTGCGCGAGGGCGCGGGCGACCTGATGCTGTGGCCGGAACCCAATGCATTCACGCGACAGGACATCCTGCACGGGCTTGCCTATCTCAAGCCGGCCTACAGTTTTCGCGCGGGTTATGCGTACGACAACCTGCTCTATGTGATCGCCGGCGAAGTGGCCGCCGCGGCGGGGCACGACAGTTACGACCGGCTCCTGCGCCGCGAGGTGTTCGAACCGCTGGGCCTTTCGCGCTGCCAGATCGGCCAGTGGAACCGCGACGCCGTAGGCAATGTCGCGCAACCGCATGCGTACGAGCACGGGCACAACGTGGTCGTCAACGCAGACGATGCGAACGTGCCCGACATCACCTCCGCTGCGGCAGGCGGGGTGCGCTGCAGCCTCGACGACATGCTGACGTGGGCCCGCAACTGGCTGGTGCCCACGCCCGCGCAACTCGCCTGGTTGACGCCGGCGCAACGGCAGATCGTGTGGACGCCGTACACGCCGATGCCGATCTCCAAGCATCGCCGCGAATGGGACGGCACGCGGTTCTATGCCTATGGTTACGGCTGGCGCCTTGCCGACGTCGATGGCCAATTCACCGTGTCGCACACGGGCACGCTTTCGGGCATGTATTCGGCGATGGTGCTGCTGCCGAACCGGCAGTCGGGCTTCGTGGTGCTGATCAACAGCGAGGCGGAGGATGCGCGCACCGTGCTCATCGAAACACTTACCAAGCACTTCACCGCGCCCGCCGATGCGCGCGACGCGAACTGGTACGCCGGCCAGCTCGACGCCGATGCCTCGGCACCCGAACACAAGGCGCCCGAGCCCGCCTCGCAGCCGGCGAGCGCGAAGGAACTCGCAGCGCAGCTGGGCCAATGGCGCGACCCGTGGTTCGGCGCGATCAAGCTATGCCCGCGAGACGGATCGGTGCGCTTCACCGCCGCCAAGTCGCCGCGCCTGGCGGGCACGGTGATGCGGACTGGCCAACGCTACC
>NZ_BCPR01000012.1 GCF_016586165.1 Dyella sp. EPa41
GCGGATCTTTGCTCCCTCCCCCAAAGCAGGAGCGCGAACCTTTACCCCCTCCCCTGCTTGCAGGGGAGGGTTGGGGAGGGGTCACGCCACACCGACGAAACCCCTCCCGCCCAGCAACTAGCACTTCACCGCCCACATCCTTCACCGCCCACTGCTTCAACAGAGAACAGACCTTCACCCCTTCCCCAACAAGCAGAACCGCGAGCCTTTACCCTCTCCCCTGCTTGCAGGGGAGGGCTGGGGAGGGGTCGCGCCACACTGGCGAACCCTTCCCGCTCAGCAACAGCTCACCGTCACCGCACCTCACCGCCCATCCTTCGCCGTCCACTGCATCACGCACGCATTAACCACCTCATACCGCTGCACTTTGTTCCGCAGCTTGAGCACCCAATGGTTCTCGCCGGTGAAGCACCAGCTTGCTCGAAATGCCTCGCCGCTGCAGCGCAGTGACCGCACCCACGCCCTGCATGTCGTGAACGCGAGAACACCCAGCTGGAATGAACCACCAGCATCCACGCTCGCCAGTCCTCGACGAACCACACCGCTTCGCTCTTGTAGTACATGGCCCACACATCGAACTCGCCATGGTGGCCCACCAGATCGCATCCGCAGCTCTTCAGATAAACCCTCTGTCCGGAAGCAGCATGGGATGCCAGCTACACACTCAGAACGATGACGCGAACACTCAGACGCGCCGACAAAGCCGTCAGCCCAATCCGACGTCCGAATTCCGTCGCTGCGCGTACGGCTCTCGTGCCGACCGATCCATCGATAGCCGTCGATGACAAGCGCGGCATACAGCGTGCTGCCAATACAAGCGAGCACCTGGTCGTTCCGAACCTACAAAGAGAATCCCCCCGAGGGGAAGCAGAACTGGGGCTCAGTCGCATCACCGGCATTTTCACCAAGGTTATGAGGAGCCCCCATGAAGTACGTACAGAAAGGCTTTACCCTGATCGAACTGATGATCGTCGTGGCGATCATCGCGATCCTGGCCGCCATCGCCATCCCGCAGTATCAGAACTACACCATCCGTGCCAAGGTTTCGGAAGGCTTGGTGCTGGCTGATGCCGCGAAGCTTTCCGTGGCCGAAACCATTGCGTCCAATTTCGGCACTGCCATCACCAAATACGATGGCACCGGGGACGCGGACGCAGACAGCTATGGTTATGAGTTCACGACCACCAACAGTGTTGCAAGCATTGCCATTGCCGCGACCAACGCTTCACCCAAAACGGGCGACGGCCAGATCACTGTCACGTTCAGCAGCTCATTCCCTATTCCCGGCATGGTTCTTCACCTGACGCCCGGCAGTGGCACGGTGGTAAAAGGCAAGCCCACGGGCGCCGTGTTGGCGGGCCAACCTATCGTCTGGGGTTGCGACGCCGGCGCGAAGACTACAAATTACAAGTACGTCCCTTCGAATTGCCGCAGCTAAGCTCAACCTTGCGCTAGTAGTCATAAAGAAGCCGCCGAAAGGCGGCTTCTTTTCTAGCTCTTCCAGAAAAGAAAGGCGGCCCTATGGCCGCCCTTCCCTTGCCTGTTCCACACGCTTACTTAGCGTCGCCCTTCCCACTGTCGGCCGAAGTCCACTGCTTCAACCACGCATTGACCGTCTCATGCCACTGCACGCTGTTCTGCGGCTTGAGCACCCAATGGTTCTCATCCGGGAAGTGCAGCAGCTTGCTCGGGATGCCACGACGCTGCAGCGCGGTGAAGGCACCAAGGCCCTGCGTATCGGGAATGCGGAAATCCTTGGCCGAGTGGATGACCAGCATCGGCACGCGCCAATCCTTCACGTGGTTGACCGGATTGAACTTCTCGTAGTTCTCCGGGTGCTCGTACTGCGTGCCGCCGTTCTCGCGCTCTTCGAACCAGAGCTCTTCGGTGTCGTAATACATGGCACGCGCGTCGAACACACCGTCATGGTCCACCAGGCACTTCCACGGCTGGTTCCACACGCCGGCGATCCAATACGTCATGTAGCCGCCGTAGCTGGCGCCCAGCGCGCACGCGCGATCGCCATCGAGGAACTTGTACTTGGAAAGCGCCGCACTCCAACCCGCCTTCAGGTCTTCCAGCGGCTTGCCGCCCCAGTCACCGGAGATCGAATCGGTGAAGGCCTGTCCATAACCAGTGGAACCGTGGAAGTTGATGGTGACCACGGCAAAACCCTGGCCCGCGTAGGTCTGCGGGTTCCAGCGGTAGCTCCAGCCGTTGCTCATGGCACCCTGCGGGCCGCCATGGATGATGAAGGCCACCGGGTACTTCTTGCCCGATTTGTAGTTGGCCGGCTTCACCACGTAGCCCTGCACCGTCTCGTTGTTCCAACCCTTGAAGGTGAAGAACTCCGGCTCGCCCATCTGCGCGTTCTTCAGGCGCGCGGCGTTGTAGTGCGTCACCTGCTTGAGACCCTTGCCCTGCAGGTCGGCGACATAGAGGTCAGCGGAGCGCTTGAGGTCGTCGCGCTGCACCAGCAGCTTCGACTTGCCGGCCGAGTAGGCACCGACATCGCCCGCCGTCACCAGCGTCGTGACCTTGCCGGTCGCAGCGTCGATGGCAAACAGCGGGTGCTGGCCCTGGTCATCGGCGGTGGCGTAAAGCGTCTTGCCGTCGGCTGAAATCTGCAGGCCGCCAGCGGAGCGATCCCACTGGGGAGCCACTTCGCGCTTCTGCCCGGTCGCCAGATCCAGCGCCATAATGCCGAAGCGATCGGCCTCGGACACCGGCGTCTTCATCGCCAGGTAGTACAGCGTCTTGCCGTCTGGCGAGGGCAGCGGGAACGCATCCCAGGCCTGGTTGGCGGCAGTGAGGTTGTTCGGCGCCGCCGAGCCATCGGCGGGCACGCTGTAGACGTCGAAGTTGGTCGACCACGGCTCGGTCTTGCCAGCCACGCGCACGCTGAAATAGACCGTCTTGCCGTCGGGCGAGAAGCTGAACTCGTCGTCGCCACCGAAGGGCTTGCTCGGCACATCGCCGTCGATGCCATGGGTAAGAAGCAGCGGCTGTTCACTGGCGTTATCGACATCGGTGACAAACAGCTGCGCGCGGCGGCCGTCGGACCAGGTGTCCCAATGGCGCACGAACAGCTTGTCGTAGACCGTGCCCGAGGCCTTGTCGGCAGCGCGGCCGTCCAGGCGCTCCTTGGTGCAGGCCAGGTCGGCACAATCGGTGAACACGCCAAAGGTCAGCAGCACCTTCTTGCCATCCGGCGAGAGCTTGTAACCATCCACGTCGATCGGCGCATGCGTGACCTGCACCGCCTCCGCTGAAGCCGTGGGCGAGCGGCGCCAAACCTGCGCCACGCCGTCCTTCGCCGCGACGTAGTAGAAGGCCTGGCCATCCGGCGCCCAGCGCGGCGACGAGGCCTTCTCCACCAGCCTCACCGGCGTGCCGCCCTTGCCGAGATCCAGCAGGTAGATCGACGTCACGCCCTTGTTCGCCGCGTAATCGGTAGCACGCACGGTATACAGCGCATACCGCCCATCCGGCGACAACTGCGGATCGCCCACGCGATCCATCATCACGAGATCGCGGATATTGAACGGATGCGGTCCATGGTTTTCGACCTCGGCCGCCACGGCAGAGGTTCCGGCCAGCGCAAGCGCCAGCGCGACAAACAAGGGTTTCATTGGAGGGTTCCCTGGGTGCTGCGAAGGCGTTGACGGTAAGAGGCATGGCGTTGCGGCGCAAGCCGGCGCCCCCATCGGCCGCAGCTGGCGCACGGCTATATCGATAAGAACGGGAACCGCACTGCATCCCTCCCGTCCCGCTATATCGAACGGATATGGGCCATGGAAGCCGCGCTGAAGCGCCCTGCAGCGAGCCCCCGGAAGCCAACGCCTCGGCGGCAGATTCGCCCCCTCAAGCCCGAAATTACGCGGGACTTGCGGCCAGGCGCCCCTAAAAGGAGTGACCACCAAGGGCGCTTCGTGATCCCTGCCCCATATCACAATGACACCCAGCGTCACTTTGTGACAAGCAAAGGCACGCCCTTCAAATCGACCATTTCCGCTTAACCAGGTACCGGAGTCATCGAATTGCTCGATCCCGTGACAGCGTGCACAATCTTCGTGCCTACCGAACACCTACATAACAGTAGGCAATCACCTACGATATGGCCCGGCACGTAATGTGCTGTAAGTGCCATGAGCTTCCTGGTCGTTCCAGACCGCTGTAAGGGGAACCGTTCCCGCCTAGGGGGATTCGGGGCCGGGGCTCAGGGGGCATCACCGGTTAGCTAATCAAACAGAGGAACCACCATGAAGAACGTACAGAAGGGCTTCACCCTGATCGAACTGATGATCGTCGTGGCGATCATCGCGATCCTGGCCGCCATCGCCGTGCCGGCTTACCAGAACTACATCATCCGCTCGAAGGTGACCGAGGCGGTCTCCGCCATCGATATGGCGCGTACTGCCGTTGCGGAGACCTTCCAGTCCACCGGTACTGTCCCTGGTAGCAACCAGTCGGCAGGTCTGCCGGCCACGCAGGCGAGCGTTCAAACGACGTACGTTGACGACCTGGAGGTCGGCCAGAACGGTATTATCACGGCCACGATCCGTGCCACCAATAGCGATGCAGACCAGAAAAAGGTCATTTTCAAGCCGTATGAGTCTGATGGCGCGACTGCACTTACCAACGGTGCCAATTACTCCGGTCCGATCACCTGGAAGTGCACGGGTGGCGACGTACCGACCAAGTATCTCCCGGCTAGCTGCCGCTGATACTCGCTTTACAGCAAGTCCTTCGAAGGGCCGCATACTTGCGGCCCTTCTTTGTTTGCGCGGAAACAGCAAGCTGGCATCAGTCCCGGCCCCTGCTTGGCTAACATGACGCACCCAACCCGCCGGATCGTCCTGATGCATGTGAATGAACGCACTCGTCTATGGCTGCCTTGGCTACTGCTGGCTCTTGCAGCGCTGGCCACGGCGGCCGTGTACGCACCAGGCATGACTGGCGGTTGGGTGTTCGACGACTTCCCCAATATCGTGGATAACTCCGGCATCCACATCACGCCTGGGCAATCAACACTGGCGGCCTGGGTGAATTCGGCACTCTCTTCACCGTCGAGCTTTCTGCGCCGGCCATTGGCTTCGCTCACGTTCTCCCTGAACTGGTATGCCGGCAACGGGGATCCTCTGCCGTTCAAGATCACTAACATCGTCATCCACCTGATCAACGGCTTATTGCTGTTTTGCATGCTGCGGGTGCTGTTGCAATTGCTGTGGTTGCGAAAGGGTGGGCGTTCCGCCACGGCCCCACCCCATCTGCCGACAAAACAAGGGGACGCCATCGCCTTCGACCAGGCCGGCGCGACACGCCTCGCGTTGATCGTGAGCGCGGCGTGGATGCTACTGCCCATCAACCTGATGGCCGTGTTGTACGTCGTGCAACGTATGGAAAGCCTGTGCCAGGTATTCATCCTGGCGGGCTTGTGGGCATACCTGCATGGCCGCTGGATGATGCTGACGGCGAGCCACTCGCGCCAGGACAGAAAAGGGCTTGTATTGGCCATCAGCGGCATCGCGTTGGGCACGGCATTGGGGCTGACGTCGAAAGAGACCGCTGTCCTGCTGCCGGTGTTCGCTTTCCTGGTCGAATGGATCGTGCTGCGATTCGCGCGCGCAGCCCCTGCTGGACACCGACAGCCGGAAGGGCCCAGAAAAGAGACGCAGGATCCGCGGCTTTGGTGGACATTTATCATCACCCTGTTTTTGCCCGCCTTGCTGGGCTTCGTGTGGCTGCTGCATGCGGCCCTACGCCCCAGCGCGTGGGCCGGCCGCGATTTCAATCTCGCGCAGCGGCTTCTGACCGAGCCACGAGTTCTTGTGGATTATCTGCACTGGACGCTGCTGCCCAATCCAACGGTGTTGAGCCTCTACCACGACGAGATTGTTGTATCGACGGGGCTGCTGATGCCGTGGACAACGCTGGGCGCAATAGTTTTGCTGGTCGCGTTGATCGTACTAGCCGTAAAGCTCCGCAACCGCCACCCTCTGGTTTCTCTAGGCATCGGCTGGTTTTTCGCCGCGCAGCTGCTGACAGCCACCATCATTCCTCTGGAGCTCGTATACGAGCAGCGCATGTATTTCGGATCGATCGGCGTGCTGCTGGCAGCGGGAACATGGCTGCTTGGCCTGCGCTGGAAGATTGCACTGCCGATACTGCGCGGGTTCCTGGTAGCCACCGCCTTGATGTGGTTCGCGCTGGTCACCCACCTGCGCGCCCTGGAGTGGTCCAACCCTTTGCGGCTGGCCATTGCGGAAGCCAATGACCACCCCACATCAGAGCGCGCGGTGTACGAAGCCGGCCGCCTGCTGCTGATCGCATCGGACTATCAACCCGGCAAGACACAGGATGAGTCAGTGAAGTACTTGCGACGGGCAGCCGCCATCCCGGGCTCATCCGTATTGCCCGACCAGGCGTTGATCATGCTCGTCGATCACGGTCGGCCAGGCGACGATCTTGCCTTCTGGGATTCGATGGTCCGCAAACTGCGCGACCAACCCACAGGGCAGGAAAATATCTCTGCGCTAATTACGCTGACCCAGTGTTATAGCAAAAGCATCTGTAGATTCGATGTCACCCAATTGCAGCGCGCCTACCAGGCAGTGCTTTCACGGCCACACCCCATTGCGCGCCTCAACGGCGCCTACGCGGTCTTCCAGCGCGATATCCTGCACGATGACATGCTCGCGGCAAAATATCTGGCGCTTGCGGTCACCGGCGATCCAAACGAACCGGCCTATCGCATTGACCTTGCCGTGTTGTATGCGCGCCAGGGTCAGATGGAAAAGGGGCGGGAGCAGATTGATGCGCTGAGACGCTTGAACTATGCCGGGCGCCTCGACCGACAGATCGCGGAGCTCGAACGCAGATTGGCGCCAGGCAAGGCGCCGTTGTCGAAGTAGCAGCAACGGACCCCATTCAAACAGTCATGAAATCAAATGCCCTCCCCCCCCACGAGGACCAGGACTTGCGGTTCGCGTTTGGCCGCAATTGGAAATCCTTTCTCTCGACACTCGATGAGCGCCGAATCAACGAGGCGCAGCGTCGGCTATGCGAATCGCTGGGTCACGACCAACTACGGGGCATGCGGGTACTGGACATCGGCTCGGGCAGCGGCCTTTCGAGCCTGGTGATGCACCAGTTGGGCGCGGACGTCGTGGCCTTTGACTACGATGTCGATTCGGTAGCCTGCACGGAGGAATTGCGCAGGCGCTACGCGCCGAATGCAACAAACTGGCAAATCATGCAAGGCTCGGCGCTTGATCCGACGTTCATGGCCGGATTAGGACAATTCGATCTGGTCTACAGCTGGGGGGTTCTGCACCACACGGGTGCCATGTGGCCTGCCATTGATCTGGCTGCGACTCGTGTTGCCCCGCACGGGACATTGCTCCTGGCGCTGTACAACGACCAAGGGCGCCGCTCACGGATCTGGCATACGATCAAGCGCATTTATTGCAGCAGCACACTCGGGTGCTGGCTGGTTGGCGCCACCTTCTACCCGCTGTTTGCCACGTATGCGCTGTGGCAAGACCTGCGGCATTTCCACATGCCTGGTTCTCACGCGCGCAACTATGCGCGCAAGCGCGGCATGTCCCTTTTTCACGACTGGCGGGATTGGCTGGGAGGATATCCTTTCGAGGTCGCCAAACCCGAAGAGGTCGTGCGCAAACTCGCCGCAGCCGGATTCGAATTGCAAAGCCAAACCCTTACCCAAGGCTTGGGCTGCAACGAATTCGTTTTCGCCAAGAGCGCATTGTCGCATGACAAGTGAGTTCGCGCATGCCATGCGAAGCGCCGAGCTGGCGCTCGCCATGCCGCTGCTACCCGCTGGCGGCAGGATTCTTGAACTTGGCGCGGGTGATGGATGGCAAGCATCCATTCTCACCCAGCACGGATTCACTGTTACGGCTATCGATGTCGAGGGCGTTGCCGCAGGGTCTACGCAATATGCCCCGGTCACTCTCTACGATGGCCGAACACTGCCCTTTCCTGACGACTCCTTCGACGCTGTCTATTCCTCCAATGTGCTCGAACACATAAAGGACTTCGACCGGATCCAGGCGGAACTGGCGCGAGTGCTCACGATCGAAGGCATCGCAGTGCACTGCCTTCCCTCGGCAACGTGGCGTTTCTGGACGACACTCGGCCACCCTTTCCACGCTGCGAGGTGGCTTTGGAGTTCGCGCAAACCTCTGCCCTCACCACCAAGCTCGTCGCAAGCTTCGGGCACGCGCCCCTCTTTGATCGATAAGAGCATGCTTGGATTGCTGCGACTAGGATTGATCGCACCAAGACATGGCGAACATGGCAACTTGCTTACGGAACACTATCTGTTCAGTCGTAGCGCCTGGAAGCGCCGGTTCGAGCAAACCGGGTGGCAAATTCAAGTGACACGCCCGACGGGTTTGTTCTATTCCGGGAATGAGCTCTTCGGCCTGCGCTTGACCCGTCAATTTCGTGGATTGGTGGCAAGAATGCTTGGTAGTAGCACATTCCTACTTACAGCGCGCGCCGCACCGAGCGCGAGCCTGAGTCGACCTTTGAGGCAAACTCGATGACATACAGGCATGATAGCGAAGCCCAAACCGAGCAAGATTAAATGACGATGATGTACGCAAAACGTCTAGGCAGGGCCGCAAAATGGCTACTGACCGGAAGCGCTGCGCAGCGAAGGCGCGTGAGACAGGAATTGGCTCGCGCATCGGCTGCTATATTCGGCGACTTTCCAATCAGCGAGGATCACAAACTTTGGCGTGACGACAAGGCGTTCCTAGATGACTTCAGCCGCATGTCGCCAGGAAATCCGTATTCGCAGGATAGAAAATGGACGTTGCGCGAATACGTAAAGGTCAGCAATACGCTACAGGGAGACCTGGCCGAATGCGGCTGCCATGTCGGCACATCTGCGTTTTTCATCGCTCAAGCGTCTTCGCATGGAAAACTGTACTTGTTTGATTCATTCCAAGGGCTGTCCGCCCCGGATGAGACAGATTTGGATGTCGCGGAATCCGTGATGCCCTGGTCTAAAGGTGGTGGCGACATGACTGCGAGCGAGGCAACGCTTCGACACAATCTCTCCCGCTACGACTCAATCGCGATACTACCCGGCTGGATCCCTGAACGGTTCGCTGAAATCGCGGATCATCAATTCCGACTTGTACATGTCGACGTCGACCTCTATCAACCAACGCGCGACAGCCTCATTTTTTTCTATCCCAGACTCGTAAAGGGCGGCATAATCGTCATGGATGATTACGGATTCAAGACCTGCCCCGGCGCAACACGCGCCGCAGACGAATTGGCCGCATCGGAAGGCTTTCAGATTCTGCACCTCGCCACCGGCCAGGGTGTAATCATGAAACGCTGACCTCACCCGCACGCAATGACGTCACGCAGGATTCCTTTTGCGCGAGCACCTCGATGATATTGCCACCTGCGTGTAGTCGATCAGCCATACCGAGCAACAGTCTAAGCACGTAGTTTTTGGGCGAAAAAGGCCAAAAGGGAGTTTTGTTACTGTTGAATGTAGATAAGCTCAGAACGCTGAAGCCTGCTTCAGCAAGCAAGGTTGCGGCTGTTGAGGGCGTGAAGAAGTAAGTATGGTGCAACGAATAGGCATCGAATCGCGAAAGCTTCCCACCAATACTCAGCGTGCGACGAAGACGGTCAAGGTCATTGTCGAACTGCTGCGGCACTTCCAAAACAAATAGTCCACCTGGCTTGAGAATCCGCGCACACCAGCGAGCATGTGCAAGCGGGTCTGGCATATGTTCGAGCACATGATTCATGTGAATGGCGTCGAATTGCGACTCCACCATTCCTCCAACACCGTCAATCGACAGCAGCGTCACACCATTCTTTTGTTTTGCGGCTGCTCGCGCGTCTTCGGACAGCTCTATACCAATGCAATCATGTCCGGCGTCAAGACCCGCCCGAACAAAGTCGCCAGTGGCTGCACCGTAATCGAGAATCGACAACGGCCCCTCTTTGCCAGCCGCGTGCTCAAGACGCGCAATCCTCGCGCGCATGTAGTCAACTCTGGCCTTCACGGATGACTCATAGTCAGCAGGCGAAGCGCCGTCACCACCGAAATACATGGCATCGGTGTAGAGCTGCACATAACCCTCGGCACTTGGCCGAGGACTCAACCATCGCAAAGAACAGGCCGGGCATCGCAGTACGTCGAATGGCGATACGAGATTCAAGTATTCACGCCATCGCGGATCAGGCATTCCGCGCGCGCCCTCGCACAGCAAACAATCGCGCACTGTTTCAACCGGAAGTTCGCAAAGCCGGCTTTGCCAAGAGTTACTCATGACCCGCCTCAAATCGATCGCCACCACACCACGCACCCACCAGCGCAATCAGCAAATTTGTCGATATATTTGCGGTACGAATCAGTAGCGCCAACGCGCCAGCCTGCGCCAGGTCCAAGCCAAACCCATGGCCACCCAACATATAGATCGCTTCCGTCACACCAAGGTTACCTGGCAATACTGCGATGAGGGACGATGCATAAACCAGGCATGTCAATATTAGTGCTTGCCCAAGCCCAATCGGGGCATCAAAGCACGCATAGACCCAATACAGTAGAAATGTGCCGAGCACATACTGCGCGACAACACCACCGATGCCGCGCGGCGTGATGCCGGTGACGGCACGGACCATGAGCTGCTTTCGGTTCGCCAGCCAAGTGGGGTGCGTTATGTTGCTTAACCACTTTAACCACAGTTTGCGCATGAAAAACATGGCAAGACACAGGAAAAATAGTATAAGAGCAGGCCAGCGGCCGCGCGCGTCGCCCATGAGCAGCAGCCCAGCCGCCAATCCCGCAATCGCAATCCAGAGGCTCAACGCGAGCTGACGCCAAGTCGCCAGCAGGCTGTCTGCAACGCTCACCTTGTGTCTCCCCAGCCATGCCACGCGGATTGCGATGCTACCGGCCTGTAATGGAGCCACATAGTTGGCCAATGCTCCCCATGCCCATACAGGCATGAAACGCCAGACTCGCAAGCGGACTGGCGTATCGAGGAATACCAGAAAGTTGTTCGCCTGCACCAAGGTGGCACAAGCCATGATCAAGACAGCACCCACGAAGGTCAGTGCCTGCGCGCGCCAGATCGATGCAAGCGTCGGCCACCAGTAGACAACCAGAATAATTGCCACAGCCACAAGCAGTAGATATGCCGCATTGCGCCACACTTGCCATGGCCGGATCATGACTGCCCCCCCGCAGCCTCATTATCCAGCAACGCCAGATAGCGCGAGGCAATGACTTGGGAATGGTGGACTGCGAGTACCGCCTCAATGCCAGATGATGGCTGTTTCAACTCTTCATCCATAGCACGTGCCAAGGCAGTGGCGCTACCGACTGGCACGAGGCGACCGTAGCGTCCATCATTGAGCATCTCGCGCGGACCGTGCGGGCAATCGGTTGATACAACCGGGACTCCCAGCGCCAAAGCTTCCAGTAGAACGTTTGGATAGCCTTCCCAGCGGGACGAAAGAACGTGCAGCTTCGCATCCGCCAGTACACGATACGGGTTGTCCATCGCGCCGGTAAGCAGGACGCGATCCGTCAAGCCAAGTTCATCCACTAAGTGCTTCAGGTACATATGCAGCTCGCCCCCACCGACGATGACCAGGCGATGACTGGCGCGTAATAGGCTCGCAGCATAGGCGTGCAACAGGGTGGAATGATCTTTTTGCTCAGCCAATCGTCCAAGCGATGCCACGTACGGCTCATCGCCGTGCCCCGACAGGGGCAACCCTACTTCGGCCAGATGTCGCAGCCGGTCGACATCAACCGGATTGCGTATGACGTGAATACGGTCACCCGAAAGACCTAACCCACGCAGATCCTGCGCAACGCCCGTTGATACAGCGATTAAATTATCAGCATCCCGATAGAGCCAACGCATTGCCAGTCGTTTCAGGGCACCCTTCGCATTGACCAGGCTGGCAGCTTCCCGCAGCACAAGGCGCGCACGAGTACGCGCCACCATGCATGCCAACACTACAAGCAAATTGGTACCGGTCATCGTGCTCAATACCGCATGTGGCCTAATCGTGTGGATGACCGATACCAACCTAGGGAATGACCTCCATGCCAATGCAAGGCCCTTGGGCGCGTCACCGGCATCGACCAACTCGTGCAACGTCACCTCGCCCGGAACAAACGACCTCAGCGGACCGCCGCCGAGCAAAACCGCTACGTGCACTTCTCGACCCGAGGCGACGAAGGATCCAGCCAGTTGCAGCAACACACGCTCGCCACCCCCACGCTCGAGGCTCGGCAACACCAGCAAAATGCGATCGGCACGTGCAGTCACGTGATCAACCTGTGCGCCAGCGCAGGTACGCGTAGGCTAGCCACAGAGGCTGGGAATGATCGGCACGCCCTGCGCGGTGCTCGCGCAACAGCGCACGCAATCCCGCAACATCTACGACGCCGGTGTTATTTGAATTCGTCATGGCTAGCAGATCATCACCCAACCAATCGCGCAGCCAATGGCTGACCGGCGAAGCGAATCCCTGCTTGCGACGATTCCAGATGAAGTCTGGCACTCGACCGCGCATGGCCGCCTGCAGCAACTGCTTTCCTCGCATGCCTGAAAAGTGCCATTGCCAAGGCAGGCGGATCGCAAATTCAAACAACGCTTTGTCCAGGAACGGACTGCGCGCCTCGAGCGAATACATCATCGTTGCGCGGTCGACTTTCTGCAGGATGTCCTGAGGCAAATAGACCAGGCAATCCATCAGCAGCATATGCCTCAGTTCGGCCGGGTCATCGGGCCATGGCCGATCGGGCATCGGGTTTCCCGCACCAAGCCCAGGTACCAGTTGCGCGAGCGTCTCCTTGCGGATGGCCGGCGGGCCTATATAGGTGTCCCGGTCCTCACGCGCCAACCGCACAAAAAGATGTGCACGCTTCAAAAGGCTACCACTGTGATGCGCATAGGGCTCCGGCGTCGCCAGCACGCTGCGTTCAACCACCGAGCGCAACGCAGCCGGCAGGCGGTGATACCTCTGACGCAACAGGCGGCCCATATACCTTGCGTATCCGCCGAAGATCTCGTCGCTACCGTCGCCCGTCAACACGACTTTGACGTGCTTGGCCGCCACGGAAGCAACCAGCGCGCTTGGCACCAGCGATGAGTCGCCGAATGGCTGACCCATCCGACGTGGCAGGTCGGCTGCAAGGGCCGCTGCCACCTCCGGCCTGATCTCCTCGGCGGTATGTAGCGTACCTAGCTCGGCCGCAGCACGTGCCGCCGGCGCGCGCTCATCGTAGGTCGGCTCGGCGAAGCCGGCGGTGAACGTTCGCAGTCTCCCGAACCCGGATTCCTGCGCCAGCGCGCACACCGTGGTCGAATCGATGCCTCCGGAAAGGAACGCCCCGACCTCGACATCGGACGCCAACTGGCGCCGACGCACGGCTTGGGTCAACAAATCCCGGACGTGCTCTGCGGCTTCGGAAAAGCTCCCTGTCCACGGTTCGACCGAAGGCTTCCAATAACGCTCCTGAACCAGGGCACCATTTGCGCGCAGCCACAGCGTGTGCGCAGGCAAAACCTCGCTGACGCCTGCCACGCTGGTTTTTCCAGGTAACGCGTAACCGTAGCGAAAATAGTCCGCGATGCCTGCAGCATCCTCGGTAACGGCCACATCCGGAGTCAGCGCCGCCAGTGCCGGCAACTCGGAGGCGCAGGCAAACGTTTCCCCGCGGCATCGGTAATACAGAGGTTTCTTGCCAAAGCGGTCCCTGGAGAGCAGCAGGTCGCCGGAGGTCGTATCGTGCAACACGAACGCCCACATGCCATCCAGGCGCTCGATGAACCTCGCGCCTTCCGTGACCAACCCGGCCAGCAGCACCTCGGTGTCGCTGTCATCCCGGAAGTCCCAGCGCCCGGTCAACTGGGCACGCAGTTCCCGGTAGTTATAGATCTCTCCATTGAACACAAGGACCCAACACCCACTGGGATCGCGCATGGGCTGATGCCCACCCTTGAGATCAATGATCGCCAGCCGCGTATGTCCGGCGATGAAATCGTCGCCAGCAAAGCTCCCGGACTCATCGGGTCCGCGAAGCCTGAGTCGCTGCAACGCCGTGTCCATGCGTTCGCGGCGCTCACCGGGTGAGATCGTTGGCGCGCGGAGAAAGGCTATTCCACACATGAGGAGCGATGCCTCTCGTCTGCCGTCAGCGCGGCCAGAAACAGGGTTTCGTAACAACGCGCGGTATCTGCCCAGGTTCCGATCCGGTTCTGCGCAAATGTACGTGCGCGCTCACCACGGCGGTGCAGCTCCGCACGATTGTCGATCGCCTGGTCCAGCGCGGCGGCCAATGCATCCGCGTCATCGACTGCGACCAGCCAACCGTTGTCACCGTTGCTTACCATTCCCTGCACACCCTCCAGATCGGTAGAGATGACCGGCAGGCCGCTCGCCAGAGCTTCCACGACAACATTCGGGCGTCCTTCCGAACGGCTGGAAAGGACGAATACATCCGCCTCGGAAAAGCATTTCGGCATATCGGTAGCGGGCACGATGCCAACAAACGTGAAACAGGATGACACGCCGCGGGATGCGGCTTGGGCGAGCAACGGCTCACGCTCGGGTCCACCGCCCACGACCCATACATGCATCCGATCTCGATGGCGCGCGCGCGCAACAGCCTCGACCAGAACGTCGAAACCTTTAAGGCGAATCAGGTTGCCCACCGCGAGCACCCGCAAGCCGGCGTCGGCCGAGATCTTCCTGTCAATCTGGAAGAACGCGTCGTCGGCGCCATTGAGGCACGCATGGATATCGGCGCTACGCTGCGGATATTGCGCGCGTAGATTTTCGGCCATTGCCTCCGAAACACAAATCACGATTCGACTATTGCGCATGGCCAGATCCAAAATCATCCGGTCCACCCATGAACGCGTCGAGCGCGCCACATCACTTCCTCGCAAAGTCGTGATGACGGGCTTCCTCCGCAAACGTCCCACGGCTCCTGCCAAAGCTCCGCAGACTGACCAGTTCGCATGGATCAGGTCCGCACGGCTCGCGAGCAACAGGCAGCGCCAAAATAACCCTAACAGCAAGCCCGGCAGCAAAAATGCCTTCCAAGGCGCGCGCTGCAGGCCCGTCACGACGCCTCCAGAGCCCTGGGCCAATGTACGCCATGCTCTGGGGGCATAACGCACGGCATGAATTTGAATGTCCGATGCTGCGCCGTCGCCGGATGTCGGCCCTGTCGGATTTGAATCGGCGGGACATACGACCTCTATCGCGCAAGTTGCCGATAGATGCCGATAAAGGCTTTGGACGAACAGGCCAGCGCAGCTGTCCGGACGCAACGGATACGACGTGGTCAGCGCGAGCAACCGCAGTGTCTTCATATCCGCGTCACGCAGGTCGCTTTAAGCATCGCGGCGGTAGATCAATGACGTGATCTGCTCGGAGATCAATCCAATCAGGAAAATGATCACCGCCGCACTCCACATCAGCGTACTCATGTTCGTCAGTCGACCATCCGCAAGGAAGGTTCGCGCATAATTGGCACAACCCAACAGGAAGAAAAGCAAACTGGTGGGCGCGAAAAGTTTCAACGGCGAATAGAGCGTGGCGATCTTGAAGATGATCAGGAAAAACCGCACGCCGTCCTTGAACGGCTTGATATGGCTCTTGCCAATACGCTGCGCAGCCTTGATAGGCACATAGGCGACAGGGTAGGCACTGCGGAAAAAGGCCATCGTGCTGGTAGTGGGATAGGAAAACCCGTTGGGCAGCAGATGCAGGAACTCCCGAAACCGCCCAGCGCGCACCGCGCGGTAGCCAGAAGTCAGGTCAGCCACCATGTGCCCGGTCATGCGCGTGGCGAGCCAGTTGTAGATGGTATTGGCAACACCGCGCCCCACGCCCGCCTGGCTGCCCCAGTCGCGCGCGCCCACCACCATGTCGTAGCCCTGTTCCAGCTTCTCCAGCAAACGGGCAATGTCCGCCGGGTCGTGCTGGCCATCGCCGTCCATGAACACGAGCACGTCGCCGCTGGCGGCCCGGGCGCCTCGCTTGATGGCCGCGCCGTTGCCCATCGAATAGGGAGACGACAGGCAAGTCACTCCCGCGGCGGCGCAGATGTCGCGGGTGTCATCGGTAGAGCCGTCGTCCACCACGATGATCTCCGCGTCGGACTGGGCGGCGCGCAGGCGAGGCAGGAGCTCCTTCAAGGCCGCCCCTTCGTTCTTGGCGGGCAAAATGATGCTTAGATGACTCAAGTAGGCTCCCCCGATGGACCTGCGCATGATAAACCGCAGCCCGGCATCTGGCTGTGGCGAATTTGACGTTTGAGGCGGATCAGAATGCCGGGTTCGCTCAGGAACGCCCCACGATCGCCGTTACTGCCTCCACGACGCGCTGCGCGTCCTCGTCGGTCATGGCTGGCGAAAGGGGGAGACTTACCGTCTGGCGCCCAAGGCGCATGGCCTAGGGCCACTGCTCCGGGCACCACCGACGCGTTGCTGGTAATACGGGTGTTCCGGAATCGAGAGGTAATGCACACCGGCGCCGATGCCGGGGGCATTCATGGCTTCGAGGAAATCATCCCGACGGATATCGCGGCGGGCCTGATTCACCATGAGCGTGTACAGATGATGGACATGACGTGCCCCTCCTGCGCCGGCGCGGGCAGGCCCATAGGAAGGCCCACGGTCATAGCGCCACCGGCATTCACACCGTCGCTCCCTGCCCCCCCCCGATCGCAGCCTGCAGATTCAGCATGTTGTACTTGAAGCCGCATTCACCCTTGGTCGTGCCGCAATGTCTGTTCGCATTGTGCCGCCCGGGGTCCCGTGCCCAACCAGCCAGAGCGCAGACAGGTCTCCACCTCGATAATCTCAGGCCCCTCGATACTTGGGGAACCACTAAATCAGCGGGGCGCTTGCCTGGATCCGCACGGGGAGCCATCCGCAAAGACAAACGCCCTATCTATCCCAGCCGGCCTCGCAACGTCCATGACCGCACCCTCGGGGGCATGGCCGTTGCATGGACTCTGGAGCCTTCGGGCAATTGTGCGACGCGTCACTCAAGGCGCATTGCCCTGCTGTCCCTGCGTGACCAACCTGTCCAACTGGGGTAAATTCCCTTTCAATCAGGGGGCTGAGTCAGTATCGCCATGTCAACGCTAATGCAACCCTCGCTTGCGGGCCTTTCGGGCCTGGCACGCAGGCTGGTATCCGAGGACGTTCTGCCGGAAGCGGATGTGCGCAAGGCGGTCGCCGACTCGCTCCAGCACAAGACCTCGCTGGCTGCCTGGCTGCTGGACCATAACCTGGTCGACAGCAGCCGCCTCACGCGCATCGCCTCGGATGAATTCGGCATGCCGGTGATGGATGTGTCTGCCATCGCAGTTGGCCAGATGCCGGCCAACCTGATCAGCGAAGCACTGATCAACAAGCACCACGCCCTGCCGCTGTTCAAACGCGGCAAGCGCCTGTTCGTCGGCATCTCGGATCCGATGCAGTCACATGCGTTGGACGAAATCAAGTTCCACTCCAACTGCATGGTGGAACCTATCCTCGTCGAGCGCAGCCAGTTGCTGCGCACCATCGAGACCACGCTCAATTCCATGAGCAACACCCTGCCCGATCTGGGTGGGGGTGATCTGGACGAGCTGGCGCTGGAGAGTGGCGACGACGAAGCCGAGAGCACCGGTATCGACGCCAATTCGAGCGACGATGCCCCGGTGGTGAAGTTCGTCAACAAGATCCTGGTGGATGCCATCAAGCGCGGCGCCTCGGATATCCACTTCGAGCCGTTCGAAACGCAGTACCGCGTCCGCCTGCGCATGGATGGCATGCTGCGGGCCGTGGCGAGTCCGCCGATGAAGCTGGCTTCACGCATCTCTTCCCGCCTGAAGGTGATGTCCGGCCTGGACATCGCCGAGCGCCGCGTACCACAGGACGGCCGCATCAAGCTCAACCTGTCCAAGAGCCGCGCGGTGGACTTTCGTGTAAGCACGCTGCCCACGCTGTTTGGCGAGAAGATCGTGCTGCGTATCCTGGATGGATCGGCAGCCAAGCTCGGCATCGACGCCCTGGGCTATGAGGACAACCAGAAAAAACTCTATCTGGAGGCCATCCACAAGCCCTACGGCATGGTGCTGGTTACCGGCCCTACCGGCTCGGGCAAGACGGTCTCGCTGTATACCGCGCTCAACATCCTCAATACTGCCGAGCGCAACATTTCCACCGTCGAGGACCCGGTGGAAATCCGCGTGGAAGGCATCAACCAGGTCCAGCAGAACACCAAGCGTGGCATGACCTTCGCCGCGGCCCTGCGCTCCTTCCTGCGCCAGGACCCGGACGTGATCATGGTCGGCGAAATCCGCGACCTGGAAACGGCCGAGATCGCCATCAAGGCGGCGCAGACCGGCCACATGGTGTTGTCCACGCTGCATACCAACGATGCGCCGCAGACCATTTCGCGCCTGATGAACATGGGCATCGCGCCCTACAACATCACTTCCTCGGTCAGCCTGGTCATTGCCCAGCGCCTGGCTCGTCGCCTTCACGACTGCAAGCGTCCCATGGACTTGCCGCCACAGGCGCTGCTGGACGCCGGCTTCACCCAGGAGGAGATCGATGCTGGCCTGACCATCTACGAGGCCGTGGGCTGCGATAGCTGCAACGAGGGCTACAAGGGCCGCGTGGGCATCTACCAGGTCATGCCCATGCTGGAAGAAATCCAGAAGATCATTCTGCAGGGCGGCAACGCGCTTCAGATCGCCGAGGTCTCCCGAAAGGCAGGCATCAACGACATGCGTGCGTCAGCGCTGCTCAAGGTGAAGAAGGGCGTCACCAGCCTGGCCGAGATCGACCGTGTCACCAAGGATTAGCATTGCCTTTTCGGCCTGGACGGGCTGAATAGGGGCCTCGTCACACCGGAGTTGCGCTCGGTGCCACGAATTGAGCTGTAATAATGACTTAAGCTGGACGAGACAAGAGCGGTCGCCCTCCTGAGGCGGCCCGACCGTACCATCAGGGGAAATCGCAATGGCCACGGCCACCGCCACCGCAAAGAACACCGCCAAGCTTGCCGCGCAACGCGCCCAAGTCAGTGCGCTGACCATGTATGAATGGGTCGCGCTCGACAAGCGTGGCAAGCGCATGAAGGGTGAAATGACCGCGAAGAACGCCTCGTTGGTCAAGGCGGAACTGCGGCGGCAAGGCATGAATCCGCAGACGGTCCGAGAGCGCGGAAAGCCGTTGTTCGGCGCCACGGGCAGCACGGTGAAGCCTGGCGACGTGGCCATCTTCAGTCGCCAGATCGCCACCATGATGGCCTCCGGCGTGCCGATGGTGCAGGCCTTCGAGATCATCGCCGACGGTCAGAAGAACGTCCGCTTCAAGAACATGCTGACGGATGTAAAGCAGACCATCGAGGGCGGCGCAGCCCTGCATGAGGCGCTGGCCAAGTACCCTGTCCAGTTCGACGAGCTCTATCGCAACCTGGTGCACGCCGGTGAATCGGCGGGCGTACTCGACACCGTGCTGGATACGGTGGCGACGTACAAGGAGCGCATGGAGAACATGAAGGCCAAGATCAAGAAGGCCCTCTTCTATCCCACCATGGTGGTCGCAGTCGCCATGCTCGTCAGCATGATCATGCTGTTGTTCGTGGTGCCGGTGTTTGCCCAGACCTTCAAGGACGCCGGTGCGGAATTGCCGGTACCCACCCAGATCGTCATGAACGCGTCTGAGTTCATGAAGGCATATTGGTGGGTGTTGATTGGCGGCATCGTTGGCACGGTTGTGGCCATCGTGGCGGCCAACAAGCGCTCACCCAAGTTCGCGCATTTCCTGGATCGGGTCTCGCTGCGCTTGCCGGTCATGGGCGATATCTTGCGCAAGTCGGCCATTGCCCGCTTCGCGCGCACCCTGGGCGTTACGTTTAAGGCTGGCGTACCCCTGGTCGAGGCCATGGAAGCCGTGGCTGGCGCCACTGGCAGCATCGTCTACGGTGAGGCGGTCCTGCAGATGCGTGACGACGTCGCCGTAGGCCATCAGCTGCAACTGGCGATGCGTCAGACCGGCCTGTTCCCCAACATGGTGGTGCAGATGACGGCCATTGGTGAAGAATCCGGCGCGCTCGACCACATGCTGTTCAAGGTCGCGGAGTTCTACGAGGAAGAGGTCAACACCGCGGTGGACACGCTGTCGACCCTGCTCGAGCCGCTGATCATGGTGATCCTCGGCGTGGTGGTCGGTGGCATGGTCATCGCGCTGTACCTCCCCATCTTCAAGCTCGCGGGCACCGTGTAATCTCTTCAGATTCAGGCCCCTCTCCCACCGGGAGGGGGGCCTTTTTTATAACCCTTGGAACCACGCATGCTCGAACTTCCCCTCTGGGCCTGGATCCTCGCCGCCGGCGTGCTTGGCCTGCTGGTTGGCAGCTTCCTCAACGTCGTGATCCTGCGCCTGCCGGAGCGGATGAAAGCCGAGTGGCGGCGGGATGCGCTGGATACGTTGGAGATGGCTTCGGAGGAGCACGCGATGCCGCCGGGCATCGTGCGGGAGCCTTCCCATTGCCCGCACTGCAAGCATCCGCTGGCGGTGAAGGACAATATCCCGCTGTTCGGGTGGCTGTTGCTGGGTGGGCGGTGCCGGTACTGCAAGGTGCCGATCTCGATCCAGTATCCGCTGGTGGAACTGTTGAGCGGCCTGCTGAGCGCGGTGATCGTGTGGAAGTTCGGGCCGACCTGGCCTGCGGTCGCGGGGTTGGTTTTCACCTGGATGCTGATCGCCCTGTCGGGCATCGATTTCCGCACCCAATACCTGCCCGACCAGCTCAACTACCCCCTGCTCTGGATCGGCTTGCTGCTGAGCCTGCTGTCGATGTTCGTGCTGCCGGCCACCGCGATCATCGGCGCGGCCATCGGCTACCTGAGCCTGTGGAGCGTGTACTGGCTGTTCAAGCTGCTGACCGGCAAGGAAGGCATGGGTTACGGAGATTTCAAGCTGCTGGCTGCCCTGGGTGCCTGGATGGGTCCGGCGGCGCTGTTGCCGGTGGTGCTGCTGTCGTCGCTGATCGGCGCGCTGATCGGCGGCGGGCTGATCCTGCTGCGCAAGCATGAGCGGGACATCCCCATGCCATTTGGCCCCTTCATCGCCGCGGCCGGCTGGACCTGGTTCGTGGCGGGCGACTGGCTGTGGCAGCACTATGCGCAGTTGACCGGCATGCGATGAACAGGCAACACCCGGGCTATGTGGTCGCGCTGACCGGCGGCATTGCTTCCGGCAAGAGCGCGGTATCGAAGCGGTTCGAGGCCCTGGGTATCCATGTCTATGACGCCGATATCGCCGCGCGGGAAGTGATCGCGCCGGGCAGCGACGGGCTGCGTGCCGTCGTCGACCATTTTGGTGCCGGCGTGCTCGACGGACAGGGCCAGCTCGACCGTGCCGCCATGCGCCAGCGGGTCTTCGGCAACGACGGCGAACGGCGGGCGCTGGAAGCCATCATTCATCCCCGCGTGCGCGCGTGGCTGCACGACCACGCCTCGGCGGACCGGGGCCCGTATTGCCTGCTGGCCATTCCACTGCTGGCCGAAAACATGACGCACTACCGCTGGGTAGACCGGGTGCTGGTGGTCGATGCCCCCGAGTCGGTCCAGCTTGACCGGCTGGTCCGTCGGGACGGTATCGATGAAGGCCTGGCGAAACGCATGATCGAACGCCAGGCCAGCCGGGCCGACCGGCTTGCGCTCGCGCACGACGTTATCGAAAACCACGGCGACGAGGCCGAACTCGACGCCGCTGTCGACCGGCTGCACCGGCACTACCTCGATCTGGCCCGCGCCAAGCGCTGAGCCCGATTACCAGAATCCCCGGATGCCGGCGACGCCCTGCCCGCCGCTGCGCCGTGCCATCGCGACGTCTTCGTGGCGCATGCCGCCCAGTGCGAAGACCGGCAAAGCAGCGGCATCGACCCGCTCGCGAAAGGCATCCCAGCCCATGGGCACTTGGCCGGGATGGGTGGCGGTAGCCGCCACGGGGGATAGCGTCGCGAAATCCGCCACGGCGGCGGCGTGGGCCAGCTGGCCGCCGTCATGGCAGCTGGCCCCCACGTACTGGTGCCATGGCAAGGGCCGCGCATCGAGCGCCATCAGCTGATGCGCCTTCAGTTGCACGCCTGTGCCGGGCCCAAGCGCCCTCGCGCCGTCCAAATCGCCACTCAGCATCAGCTGCGCGCCCAGCGCCCGCGCCAGCGGCAGGAGCGATCGAGCCAGCTCCCGTACGCGCTCTGTGGGCCAATCGGGAAAGCGCAGCAAGACCAGTCGCTCGCCGGCACGCAGGGCGCGAGCCAACCGCGCGTGCCATTCGTCAAACGCCTCCGGGGAAACGTCAGCAGGGGTGATCGGATAACGCGCGGGCAACTGCAACGCACGCAGGATGGGGCGGTCGGCTGGCGCCAGCATGGCCAGGTCAACGGCGGGGGGCTCGCACCATTGGAGAGCTTGTCCTTCCAGCGACGCAGGCTGCCCACGCCACTGGCGCAAGACCCATGCGTCGAGCAGCAGGAGGCGATCGCCATAACGCCATGGAATGCGGACCAGCGGCTCACCTGCTTCCGCCAGATGGACGCCGAGCTCTTCGCGCAGCTCCCTGGCCAAGCCGGCGGAGGGCAATTCGCCGTCTTCGAGCTTGCCTCCGGGGAATTCCCACAGACCTGCCAGATGCTTGCCCGGTGGCCGCTGCGCCAGCAGCACGCGGCCTTGCGCATCGAGCATGACGCCGGCCATGACGTGCATGGCGCGGTCGTCAGTAAGAGGCGACGTCAACGGAACACTCAGGCGTTGCGAATGTACTCGACCATGTCGAAGTCGTACTGGTGGTCGGCATCCTTTTTATGGTGCACGCGTGACACTTCGGTCCAGTCGCTGAAATGCAGGCCCGGGAAGAACGTATCGGCGCCGTCCACGGCGGCGTTGACCCAGGTGAGGTAGAGGCGCCGGGCATGCGGCAGCGCCTCGGCATAGACCTCGCCTCCTCCCACCACCATCAGGCCGGTACCACCCGCCCTCGCCAGCCCCTCGGGCAGTGAGCGCACGGTGATCTGGCCGGGGAACGGCGCCTCGTGCTTGCGGGTGAGCACCAGGTTGGTCCGCTCGGGCAACGGGCGGCCAATGGCGACCGCGGTGTTGTACCCCATCAGGATGTACTTGCCGAGGGTCAGCTGCTTGAACCACCGCAAATCGTCCGGCAAATGCCAGGGAAGCTGTCCCTTTCGGCCGATGGCGAAGTTTTCGTCCAGCGCGGCGATCAGCGAAATAGCCATGGAATTCCTTGAGTCATCGACAATGGGGACGGCTCGCGTCGCCGGGCCGATGGCGCCGCGCCCGCCGATCTTAGCAGGATGCGCCGACGCAACCCACGTCCATTGGCTACTTGCAGAAGTGTTACACCGCCACCGGCGCCCTGATCGCGCCATGCGGCTCGTAACCGACGATGGCGACGTCCTCGAAGCGGAAGTCGAACACCGAATGCACGTCCGGGTTCAGCTGCAGTTTCGGCAGCGGGCGCGGTTCGCGCGACAGCTGCAGGCGCGCCTGCTCCACGTGGTTGTTGTACAGGTGGGCATCGCCCAGGGTGTGCACGAAGTCGCCCACGCCCAGTCCGCAGACCTGGGCGATCATGTGGGTCAGCAGCGCATAGCTGGCAATGTTGAACGGCACGCCAAGGAAGATGTCACCCGAGCGCTGGTACAGCTGGCAGCTGAGCTTGCCGTTCGCCACGTAGAACTGGAACAGCGCATGGCACGGCATCAGCGCCATTTTTGGCAGTTCGCCGACGTTCCATGCATTCACCACCAGCCGCCGCGAATCGGGGTTGCGCTTGATCTCGTCGATCACCCAGCGGATCTGGTCGACGGTGCCGCCATCCGCGGTGGGCCACGCGCGCCATTGCCGGCCGTATACCGGCCCGAGTTCGCCGTGCTCGTCCGCCCATTCGTCCCAGATGCTGACGCCATGCTCCTTGAGGTAGGCGATATTGGTGTCGCCCTGCAGGAACCAGATCAGCTCGTGGATGATCGACTTCAAGTGCAGCTTCTTGGTGGTAACCAGCGGGAACCCCTGCGCCAGATCGAAGCGCATCTGCCAGCCGAACACGCTGCGCGTGCCGGTGCCGGTGCGGTCGGCCTTTTCGACGCCGTGGTCGAGCACATGCTGCAGCAGGTCCAGGTATGCGCGCACGGCGTTACTCCTTGGCGGGCATGGAAACGTTGTAGAGCCGCAGGGTCGGCGCCTTGCGAGACATGACGATCAGGACGACGCCCACCACGATCAAGGGCAACGACAGGACCTGGCCCATGGTGAGCCAGCCCCATGCGAGGTAGCCGGGCCGCGGGAAGTCCGGCAACCGCAGGAATTCCACGGCGAAGCGGAAGCAGCCGTACATCAGCGCGAACAGACCCGAGATCAGGTAGCGCGGACGCGGCTTCATCGACACCAGCCACAGCACGGTGAACATCACCACGCCCTCCAGGGCCATTTCATACAGCGGCGAGGGATGGCGCGGCAGCGCGCCGAACTGCGCCAACGTGGCCTGCCACTGTGGATGCGAGGCGGCCCATGGCATGTCGCACGACAGCTCCTGGCACGTCCTGGCATGCGGAAAAATCATCGCCCACGGCACATCGCTGGGCTTGCCCCACAGCTCGCCGTTGATGAAGTTGCCCAGGCGACCGAGCCCGAGACCGATCGGCACCAGGGGCGCCACGAAATCGACCGTATCGAAGAAATGCATCTGGTTGCGGCGCGACCACCACAACCCCGCAGCCAGCACGCCCAGCAGGCCGCCATGGAAACTCATGCCGCCATCCCATACGCGGAACAGTGCAAGCGGGTCCTGCCAGATCCAGTGAAGGTCTGCGTAAAACAACATGTAGCCGACGCGGCCGCCCACGATCACGCCCATCATGACGTAGAACGCAAGATCGCCCACGGCGTCCTTCGTCACTGGCAAACGGCCTTGGCGGCGACGGTATTCCGCCAGGAGCCAGGCCCCCAGGAACCCGCCCAGGTACATCAGTCCATACCAGTGGATCTGCAGCGGCCCCAGATGGAAGGCGACGGGTTCGATGGCGACGGTGAAAGGTTGCGTCATGGGCAAACGGCGGCGGCAGACAAAACGGGAGTGTAGCCGGGTGCGATCCGGCTAGATATCGGACCGCCAGCGCGATCGCACGCGGCCTTCCCTTTCGCCGGGCCGCGTTCCGGAGAGACTCCGACACCAAAATGAGGTAATGCCTGAATATTTCAGTAGGCTTGCACCTACACGTCACTTTGTTTTAACTTCGGACTTACGTCGCCTGTCCCCCAAGCCCGGCGACGCCAACGGTGCCCAGACTCTTCCCCAGGGTATGCGCGCCATCCCCAATACCCAGATGTCCAGCCTAGAGCGCTGGCTGCTGGCTATTTTTTGTTCGGAGTTTCTAACAATGAAGCAAAAGACACTGCTGGCTACTGCCATCGCCGCAGCGCTCGTGCTGCAGACGTGGTCCGTGGCCGCACAGGATGCTGCCCCCGCTCAGGCCGACCAGGCCAAGAGCCTTGAGACCGTCACCGTTACCGGTTCGCGCATTCGCAGCGTGGACGTGGAAACCTCGCAGCCGGTCTTCACCATGGACCGTGCCGCCATCCAGGCCACCGGTCTGACCAACGTCAACGACATCCTGGCCCGCATGCCGTCGGCCGGTACTCCGGACATCACCCCGCAGGACACGCTGTCCTCGGGCGCTGACGTCGGCGGTCGCTACGTCAACATCCGCAACCTCGGCTCCCAGCGCACGCTGGTGCTGGTCAACGGCAAGCGCTGGAGCACCAGCCTGTCGGGCCTGACCGACCTCTCGACCATCCCGGTCTCCATGATCGACCGCATCGACATCCTCAAGGATGGCGCGTCCTCGATCTACGGCTCCGACGCCATCGGCGGCGTGGTGAACATCATCACCAAGGAGAAGTTCGAAGGTTCCGAAGCCAACGTCTACTACGGCCAGAACGGCAAGGGCGACGGCCAGACCCAGAACTACGACTTCACCTGGGGCCACAGCACCGAGAAGAACTCCATCATCATCGGCGCTTCGTACCAGAACACCGATCCGATGTGGAACAGCAAGCGTGACGAGACCAGCTATGCGCAGGGTCCGCGTCACCCGAACGCCGGCCTGGGCCTGGGGCCGTGGGGCCGCGTGGTCGACCCGACCACTGGCGACCAGTACGTGATCAACCACGGCTCGACCGCCACGAACGACATCAACAACTACCACCTGTACGACCCGACCAGCACGGCCGACAAGTACAACACGCAGAAGGACATGACCTTCCGCGCCGGTTCCAAGCTGAAGAACCTGTTCGTGCAGGAACGCTACAAGCTGACCGACAACATCACGCTGCACGGCGCCGCCACCTACAGCACGCGCGATACCTCCAGCCAGCTGGCCGGTTATCCGTTCCAGTCCGGCGCTGCCGATCCGGCCATCCTGATCAGCGGCCAGAACGCGTACAACCCGTTCCCGGGCCAGGACGTTGAATTCTTCCGCCGCACGGTGGAAATGCCGCGCGTGACGGACTCCAACTCCAAGCTTGCGCACGTCGACCTGGGCGTGGACGGCTACTTCCAGTTCCTCGGCCACGACTGGAGCTGGGATGCTGGCTTCACCTTCGACCAGAACAAAATCAAACAGGTCACCACCGGCAACATCTACCTGCCGAATGCTCGCGCGGCCCTGGGCCCGACGACCATCATCAATGGCCAGGTCGCCTGCGCCAGCGCCGCTGACCGCGCTGCGGGCTGCGTGCCGTGGAACATCCTCGCCGGCCCGGGCGGCACCCCGCAGTCGGTGTGGAACTACGTGAACTACGTCGGCACCGATCGCCAGACCAGCTACACCTCCGACTGGTCGGCCAACGTGTCCGGCGGCCTGTTCGACCTGCCGGCCGGCACGGTCAACCTGGCCGTAGGCGTGGAGCACCGTGGCGAGAAGGGCAACTTCCGCCCGGACGCGGCCGACTCGCAGGGCCTGACCACCAACCTGGCCAGCGCCCCGACCTCCGGCGCCTACAACACCAACGAAGCGTACGCCGAGCTCGACGTGCCGCTGCTGCGTGACCTGCCGGGTGCGCAGGAGCTGGGCCTGAACATCGCCAGCCGCTACTCGCACTACAGCAACTTCGGCAGCACGACCAACAACAAGTACAGCTTCCGCTGGCGTCCGTTCGCGGACCTGCTGGTCCGTGGCACCTGGGCCCAGGGCTTCCGTGCTCCGACCATCAGCGATCTGTACGGCGGCACCGGCCAGAGCTTCGAGACGTTCCTGGATCCGTGCGACAGCAAGTACGGCGCGGCTGCCACCAGCTCGTCCGTGGCTCAGCGCTGCGCCGCCGCTGGCGTGCCGGCCAACTACCGCCAGGTTGACCAGACCGGTGCGCAGATCACCAGCACCAACGGTGGCCAGACGCCGGTCGCGTTCCTGTCGGGCTCCAACGCCAACCTGAAGCCGGAAACCTCGATCACCCGTACGCTGGGCCTGGTCTACAGCCCGCATCAGGTGGAAGGTCTGGACTTCACCGTGGACTACTACAACGTCTACGTGAAGAACATCATCTCCTCGGTGCTGGCGCAGGACATCGTCGACTTCTGCTACATCCAGGGCGACTCGAACTTCTGCAACAACTTCCACCGCTCCGGTACCGGCACCTCGAACCTCGTGGCCGGCTCGATCGACCAGCTCAACGAGGGTCTGTCGAACCTGGGCACGCTGAAGACCGAAGGCTACGACGTCGGCATCCACTACCGTCTGCCGGAAACCTCGTTCGGCCGCTTCCGCATCGCTTCGGACAGCACCTACCTCAACAAGTACGAAATCGTCAGTGGTCCGGGCGCTACCGCCAAGACCCCGGTCGGCTTCATGTACGGCGAGGATGGCCTGTACCGTCTGCGTTCGAACCTGCAGGTCGATTGGGACTACCGCGAGTTCGGTGCCAGCTGGACGGTCCGCTACTACTCGGGCCTGAAGGACAACTGCTACACCGACACCATCGAGTGCTCGTCCCCGAACTACACCAACCCCTGGTGGGGCACCTATGGCATGAGCCAGAAGGGTTCGGTGGCGTTCAACGACGCGCAGTTCCGTTACACGGCTCCGTGGAAGGGCGTGTTCACCGTTGGCGTGAACAACATCTTCAACAAGAAGGGCCCGTACTACTACTCGGTGACCACCTCGGGTACCGGCAGCTCGCCGTACAACCCGGCGTTCGACATCGACCGTTACTTCTACGTGTCGTACAACCAGAAGTTCTAAACTCGAAAGAGTTTGGTCTTCGAGAGGGCGGGCCTTCGGGCCCGCCTTTTTTTGTGCGCGGAAATGGACGGCACTGAAACGATGCGGGTCTGCGGTCGCGCACTGGGTGCGCTCCTACAGTGAGGGCATTGGCGCTTTTTGTAGGAGCGCACCCAGTGCGCGATCAGCCCGCCTCGGTCGCCCTATAGCAATACCGGCCGGTCCGGCAGCTCGTCCGGATTGGCCTTGTCGTTGCCAGGGAAATGACGCTTCAGCAGGGCGTGCGCTTCGCTGATGCCATCGAGACAGCCCTGGCGCCATGCGCCTTGGGCAAAGCTGGCGAGCATGTGGTCGCGCACGGCGTCCCACTCGGCCTGGCTCACCGCGGCGGCGATGCCGCGGTCGGCCACGATGACGACGCGATGCTCGGCCATCAGCACGTAGAACAGCACGCCGCTGTTGTGTTCGGTGTCCCACACGCGCAACTGCGCGAATACCTGCTGGGCGCGACGGTCCGCGTCCAACCCTTCCAGCACCGCCATGGGTGCCAGCCGTGATTCGATGGCAAAGCACACTTCACCACGATGCTCACGCTCGCCGTCGGCGATCGCCACGGTCATCTCGTCCAGCAGAGCGCGGGGGAAACGACGACGCATCTGGAACCAGCCATCGAACAGGTTCAACAGCAGACGTTGGGTGCGCGCCATGTCACCAGCTCCCCGATGAACCACCACCACCGAAACTGCCGCCACCGCCGCTGAAGCCACCGCCTCCACCACCACCGAAGCCGCCTCCGCCACCACCAAAACCACCGCCGCCCCAGCCGCCGAAACCGCCCCAGCCACCGCCGCCGATGGACCGTCCGGCGCCAGCCGGCAACAGCATCAGCACGCCGCCGATCAACGCACCCATGATGCCGGCACCGATCGACGCCGCGAGCAGCCACAGCAGGCCACCCGTCAGCGCCGCGCCCAGTGGCGTGCGCAACCAGATGGCGGAGCGACCCAGGATGCCGCGCAGGAAAAACGCGACGAACACGCCGATCAGGAGGATGTGGCCAAAGTCGATGCCGCGTCGCTCGCGGTGGCCGCTTTCCACCGGCGGCGGCAAGGCCTCGCCGTTCACCAGCTGGGTGAGCGCGCCGAGCGCGTCGTTGATGCCGCCGTAATAGTCGTTGACGCGGAATTTCGGCGCGATGTATTCGCGGATGATGCGCGCCGTCGCCGCGTCGGGAATCGCGCCTTCGAGTCCATAACCCACTTCGATGCGCACGCGGCGGTCGTTCTTCGCCACCAGCAGCAGCAAGCCGTCATCCGTGCCCTTGCGGCCGATCTTGTTGGCCTCGGCCACGGCGAGCGAATACTCGGCGATCTCCTGCGGCTGCGTGGTGGGCACCATCAGCACCACGAGCTGGGCGCCCTTGGCCTTCTCCAGCGCTACCAGTTGCGCGTCGAGCTGGTCGACCTGCTGTGGCGTGAGCGTGCCGGTGAGGTCGGTGACGTGCCGGGCGAGCTTGGGTACCTCGTCCGCCGCATGCAGCAGCGCCGGCGACAGCAGGGCCATCGCCAGCACCAGCAGCAGGCGCGTGAAGCGCCGCATCATGTTCAATGCGCCGTGGTGGCCGGCGCGGGCGTGTTGCCGAAATCGACCGTCGGCGCCGTGGAGATCGCCTTCTCGTTATCGACCGAGAAGTTCGGCTTCACCTGGTAGCCGAACATCTTGGCCGTCAGGTTGTTCGGGAAGGTGCGGATCATCGAGTTGTATTCCTGCACCGACTGCACGTAGCGGTTGCGCGCCACGGTAATGCGGTTCTCGGTGCCTTCCAGCTGCGCCTGCAGGTTCTGGAACAGGCCGTCGGCCTTGAGCTGCGGGTAGTTCTCGCTCACCACCATCAGGCGCGACAACGCGCTGGACAGCTCGCCCTGCGCCGCCTGGAACTGCTTGAGCTTCTCCGGGTTGTTCAAGTCGTCGGTGGTCAGCTGGGTGCTGCCCACCTTGGCGCGCGCGTTGGTGACTTCGGTCAGCACCTTTTCTTCGTGCTGCGCGTAGCCCTTTACCGTGTTGACGAGATTGGGCACCAGGTCGGCGCGGCGCTGGTACTGGTTGAGCACTTCGGACCAGGCTGCCTTGACCGCCTCGTCCTGGCGCTGCATGGCGTTGTAACCGCAGCCCGACAGGCCGGCAACGACCAGCAGCAATACAAGGGCACGAAGAAGTTTCATGGGGTCGCTCCGATCCGGTGGAGGTGCCATTGCAGCATTCCACCGTGAAGGGCGCAATCTCGGGCATCCAAAGGTAGGAGCGCACCCGGTGCGCGATAAGCCTACGGAGCGGCGACGCCACGAATCTGCGGTCGCGCACTGGGTGCGCTCCTGCAAGAGCGGGTTTCAGCCCAGGCGGGGCCAGAGGATGAGGCCCCAGCTCAGCGCGGTGAGCATCAGCAGCAGGAATACGGCGGCCGAGCCCATGTCCTTGGCCCGTCCCGCCAACTCGTGAAACTCGGGGCTGACCTTGTCCACCACGGCTTCGACGGCCGAATTGAGCAGCTCGGCCGACAGGACCAGGATGGGCGGCAGGACCAGGGCGATCTTCTCCAGCGGCCCGTTGCCGAGCCACAACCCCAGGGGCACCAGCACCACGGCGAGGCACACTTCCAGCCGGAACGAGGCTTCATGCACCCAGCCCGCCCGCAGGCCCTTCATGGACCACTTGAAGGCATTCCAGATCTGTCGGGGTCCGCGAAAACCGGTGGCGGCCATGGTGTTGTCCTCGTGAGCTCGCGGCCGGGCCGCACCCGTCCGGCGGGCATAAGCCCACAATGATGCCACAGCCCGCCCCGACCGTTCGCGTCGCAGTTTCCTGCTTGCGGCGTCGCAACGAGACCTGAATGACGGATCGGTTACCCTTCACGGGTTTTTGTGACCCATTTCCGGGTGACGCGAGCCGACCGCCTGGCGGTCGATGTATGAACCGCAGTACGGACATTTGAATGGCAACCCAGAATCCACCGGTCTCCCAGACCCGCTCGTTCAGCACCGTGTTCCTGATCGAGATGTGGGAGCGCTTCGGCTTCTACGGCATGCAGGTGCTCATGGTCACCTACATGATGAAGAAGCTCGGCTTCATCGACACCAAGGCCAACCTCGTGTGGGGCGCGGCCGCCGCGCTGATCTACGCCACCCCCGCCATCGGCGGCTGGGTGGGCGACAAGCTCATCGGCACCCGCCGCACCATGGTCGTCGGCGCCGTCGTGCTGGCCCTTGGCTACATGATGCTGTGGATTCCCTCGGACAACCCGACGCTGCTGTACTGCGCGCTCGGCGTGATCATCGTCGGCAACGGCTTCTTCAAGCCCAATGCCGGCAACCTGGTACGCAAGATCTACGAGGGCGACGACGTCCGCATCGACAGCGCCTTCACCATCTACTACATGGCGGTGAACGTCGGCTCGATGGTCTCGATGACGGCCACGCCGTGGATCCGCGATTACGTCGGCGCGCACTACGGCGATGCGATGGGCTGGCATACCGCGTTCGGCGCCTGCGCCGTGGGCCTGGCGCTCGGCCTGGCCAATTACTCGCTGATGCACCGCACGCTGGCGCACATCGGTTCTCCCGCCGACGAACAGAAGCTGCAAATGAACCGCGTGCTCGCGCTGTTCGCCGCATCGCTGGTGCTGGTGCTCGTCTCCGCCTTCATCCTGCAGAGCCTGCTGGCCGCGAAGATCTGCGTGTATCTCGCGGGCATCGTGATCCTGGGCATCTTCGTGCACCTGATCCGCCATGCCGAGAAGAGCGAACGCGCCGGCCTGATCGCCGCGCTGGTGCTGACGGTGCAGACCATCTTCTTCTTCATCTTCTACGCGCAGATGGCGACCTCGCTGAACCTGTTCGCGCAGAAGAACGTGAACCTCTCGTTCGACGTGTTCGGCGTGCACCTGTTCAACTGGATTCCCGAGCAGTACCAGAACCTCAACGCGATCTGGATCGTGGTGCTGAGCCCGGTGCTGGTGGCGATGTACAACACGCTCGGGCGCGTGGGCAAGGATCCGTCGGTGGCGGCCAAGTTCGCCTTCGGCTTCGCCGCGGTGGCGCTGGGCTTCTTCATGTACGGCTTCGGCGCGCTGAGCGCCGTCGATGGCCAGGTGTCGTCCTGGACGATGATCTGGGGCTACGGCCTGTACTCGCTGGGCGAGCTGCTGGTGAGCGGCCTGGGCCTGGCGATGATCGCGCGCTACGTGCCGGCCCGCATGGGCGGCTTCATGATGGGTGCCTACTACGTGGCCGTGGGCATCTCGCAGTACCTGGGCAGCGTGGTGGCCAATCTCGCCGCGATGCCGGAGAACATCAGCAGCCCGGTCGAGTCGCTCAACATCTACGTGAGCCTGTTCAACAAGCTCGGCTTCGTCGGCGTGGGCTGCACCGTGATCGCGCTGGTGATGCTGCCGCTGATGAACCGACTCTCCCGCAGTCACGCCGAAGCGCACACGCCGCTGCCGGCCGTGCACAGCGAAGAGGTTTGACCCTACCGATGCCCGCCCTCCGGCGGGCATCGTCGTTTTGGGCGCGACGCATGGACGCACCGGGCTGTTCCGAACCGAGGTGACGGCGCAAACCTACTACTATCGCGCCCATGGAACGGTCCCATTCCCAGCAGCGCATCGGCCCCCGCCCCCTCTTCCGCAGCCTCGCCTGGCTGCGCATCTGCGCCATTGCCGGCCAGAGCGCCGCCGTGCTGGTCTGTGCGCTGTGGATGCACCTGGACATCCCGCTGTTGCCGCTGCTGGTCGGCATCTGCTCGCTGGCGGTGTTCGCGGTGTTCGCCGCCTGGCGGCTCACGCAGCCCTGGCCGATCAAGCAATGGGAAACCATCCTGCACGTGGCCGTGGATACGCTGATCCTCGGTTACCTGCTCCATTTCACCGGCGGCGCGAGCAATCCGTTCATCACCCTGCTGATCATCCCGATCGCCCTCACCGCAGCGGCGCTGCCGGTCAGCGCCGTGCTGTCGGTCGCCTCGCTGGTGGGCGCGGCCTACGTGATGCTGCTGTTCTGGTACGTGCCGCTGCCCGCGCCCATGCACGGCGAAACGGCCTACGGTTTCTCGCTGCACGTGCTCGGCATGGGCGTGAACTTCGTGATCATGGCCCTGCTGCTCGGCTTCTTCACCAAGCGCCTCGCGCGGTCTTTGCGCTTCCAGCAGCTGGAAGTGCAACGCGTGCGCGAGCGTGCCCTGCGTGACGAAGGCATCCTCGCCATCGCCACCCAGGCCGCCGGCGCGGCGCACGAGCTGAATACGCCCTTGGCCACCATGCGCACGCTGCTGCCCGAGTTGCGTCGCGAGCACGCGGACGACAAGGCGCTTGCCGAAGACCTGGAGCTGCTGGAAGGCCAGGTCGATCGCTGCCGCACGATCCTTCGCGAGATGGTGGCGTTCGGCAAGGCCCAGCTTTCGCAGGAGCCCGAACTGCTGACGGTGGACCGCTTCATCCACGGCTGCCTGGAGCGCTTCCAGTTGCTGCGACCCGAAGCCGATCTCTCCGTGGCCATGGACCAGGAAGCGGCGCGCACGGTGTTGCGCACGCCACCCGGCCTGCGCCATGCGCTGCTGAACCTGCTCAACAACGCGGCCGACGCCTCTGCGATCAACCACTCGCAGGCCGTCGCCCTGACCGTGCGCAGCGATGGCGACTGGCTGGAGTTGATCGTGATCGACCACGGGCCGGGCTTTACCGATACCGACGAACTGGGCGTGCTGGGACAGTCACGCAAGCAGACCGGCCTCGGTATCGGCCTGGCGCTGGCCGAAGCCACCGCCGAGCGCCTCGAGGGCGAACTGACCGCCAGCAACACCGGCAGCGGCGCCCAGATGCGGTTGCGCCTGCCCCTGACGGTGGTAGCCGCGCCATAATCAGATGTGGCGGATAGCCACAGTGGCACATGGCCACATGTGCATGCGTTGCCGCAGCGGTGAGAATGTGCTCGTCCGGCCACCGTGCCGTGGAGACCCCCATGAGCGACCAGCAACTCCTGATCATTGATGACGACGCCACCTTCGCCCGTGTCCTTGCGCGCGCACTCAGCTCGCGTGGGTTCGAGGTGATCACCGCCAGCAACGCCGATGAAGCGCGCGCCCTGACCCGGCGGCACCAGCCGCGTTACTGCGTGCTCGACCTGAAGCTGGGCGAGGAAAACGGCCTACGCCTGATTCCCGAACTGCAGGCACTGGTACCGGAAATCCGCGTCCTGCTGCTTACCGGCTACGCCTCGATCGCCACCGCCGTGGAAGCGATCAAGCGCGGCGCGCACGACTACCTGGCCAAGCCGGTCGACGCCGACGCCGTGGTTCGCGCCCTGCTCGACGGCGACACCAGCACCGGTGACGACGATGTGGTCGATGCCCCTGAAGCACCGCTCGCCTTGCGCCGCCTCGAGTGGGAGCACATTCAGCGCGTGCTGACCGAGTGCGACGGCAACATCTCCGAGACCGCGCGCCGCCTGGGCATGCATCGCCGCACGCTGCAGCGCAAGCTCAGCAAGCACCCGGTGCGCGAGCGTCCCGACGCTGACGATTGATGGTCTGCCCGTGCGAGGCCGTGGCGGTGTCCACCGCCTTGGCCTGGTGCGCCCGACTCGCCGTCAAGGCTGATTCGACGAATTGTCCGCCGGCAACGGCTCGGTCGTGCCGTCGTCTTCGTCGCCATAGATCGCCACGTGCGGCACGCCATCGGCCCCGATCCAGCCGCGATACATGCCGTCGGTGTTGAACGGCATGGCGATGGTGCCGTTGCTGTCCAGCGCGATGGCGCCGCCGTTGCCGCCCATCGAGGGAATTTCCTGGTTGATCACCTCGGCCGCTGCGCGCCTCAGCGGCACGCGCATCTGCGTCACCCGCATGCAGATTTCATGCGCCGCCACGGTGCGCAGGTAGTACTCGCCCCAGCCCGTGCCTGATACCGCGCAACCGGAATTGGCGTAGGTGCCGGCGCCGATGATCGGCGAGTCGCCGATGCGCCCCCAGCGCTTGTCGTTCATGCCGCCCGTCGAGGTACCCGCGGCCAGGTGCCCTTCGGCATCCAGCGCCACGGCGCCCACGGTACCGAAATGTTTGGCCGTCTCGACGTCCGAATGCCTGACCTTGTCGGCATCTTCCTTGAGCGCCTTCTGCAGTTGCTGCCAGCGCTCCTCGGTGCGGAAGTAGGAAGGGTCGACCAGCTCGACGCCGACGCTCTTGGCGAACGCCTCCGCGCCGTCTCCCACCAGCATCACATGGTCGGATTTCTCCATCACGGCGCGGGCGAGAAGGATGGGATTCTTCACCCGGTGCACGCCGGCCACCGAGCCGGCGCCAAGCGTCGCGCCGTCCATGATGGCCGCGTCCAGCTCGTTCTTGCCGTCGTGCGTGAACACCGAGCCCTTGCCGGCGTTGAAGTTGGGATCGTCCTCGAGCACGGTGATCGCCGCGGAGACGGCATCCACCGCCGCCTTGCCGGATTTCAGCTGCGCATAGCCCTTCTGCAGCGCCTGCGTCAGCGCCGCGCGCACCGCCTTTTCCCTGGCCGGGCTCATCTCGCGCTTGATCACCCCGGCGCCGCCGTGGATCACGAGAACGGGCGCGGCGGCATGGCTCATGGACGCGATTCCCAGCGCCGCCATGGCGGCGACAAGACGGCAGGACTTCACAGACGGTACTCCCCTAGCTTTGGCCGGAGTATATCCAGCGCCTGCACCATCCTCATCCGGATGGTGGACCGGGCCCGTTACCGCGTTTTTCAGGGCCTTGGACCTTGGTACAACGTGAGCGGCCGGCATTCCGTCGTATCCTTGGAAGCTGGCTATCCCTGCAAGAAGGCACCAGCAATGGACAAGGTTTATGCAAGCGCGGCGCAAGCTCTCGACGGGCTGCTGTTCGACGACATGACCATCGCCGCCGGCGGCTTCGGCCTCTGCGGCATCCCCGAGAACCTGATCGCGGCGCTGCTGAAAGCCGGAACCAAGGGGCTCACCATTGTCGGCAACAACGCCGGCGTGGATGACTTCGGCATGGGCCCGCTGCTCAAGACCCGCCAGGTGAAGCGCGTGTACGCCTCCTACGTGGGCGAAAACAAGGAATTCGAACGCCAGGTGCTGGCCGGCGAGCTGGAATTGCATCTGGTGCCGCAGGGCACGCTGGCCGAGAAGCTGCGCGCGGGCGGCGCCGGCATCCCCGGCTTCTATACCCGCACCGCCTTCGGCACCAAGCTCGCCGAGGGCAAGGAAACCAAGGTCTTCGACGGCAAGGAATACGTGCTGGAGGAAGCCATCCACGCCGACGTGTCGATCGTGAAGGCATGGAAGGGCGATCGCCTCGGCAACCTGGTGTTCCGCAAGACCGCGCGCAACTTCAACCCGATGATCGCCACCTGCGGCAAGGTCTGCGTCGCGGAAGTGGAAGAGCTGGTGGAAGTGGGCACGCTGGAGCCCGACAACATCCACGTGCCGGGCATCTACGTCGACCGCATCATCCAGGGGCCCTCGTACGAGAAGCGCATCGAGTTCCGCACCATCGCCGGCGCCAACACCGGCAAGGAAAGCCCGATCCGCACGGCGATGGCGCAGCGCGCCGCCAAGGAGCTGCAGGACGGTTTCTACGTGAACCTGGGCATCGGCATCCCCACGCTCGTTGCGAACTACATCCCGCCGGGCATGGACGTCACGCTGCAATCGGAGAACGGCCTGCTCGGCATCGGCCCGTTCCCGGACGACGCGCATGTGGACCCGGACCTGATCAACGCCGGCAAACAGACCATCACCACCCTGCCCGGCTCGAGCTTCTTCTCCAGCGCCGAGTCGTTCGCGATGATCCGCGGCGGCCACATCGACCTGTCGATCCTCGGCGGCCTGGAAGTGTCCTGCACCGGCGACCTCGCCAACTGGATGGTCCCCGGCAAGATGGTAAAGGGCCCCGGTGGCGCCATGGACCTGGTCAGCGGCGTGAAGCGCGTGGTGGTGCTGATGGAACACACCGCGAAGGACGGCTCGCCCAAGATCAAGAACCAGTGCGACCTGCCCATCACCGGCAAGGAATGCGTGGACCTGATCATCACCGACCTGTGCGTGTTCTCGGTGGAAAAGGGCCAGGGCCTCACCCTGATCGAGCTGCACGACGGCGTGACGCTTGAGGATGTGAAGGCCAAGACGGGGTGTGCGTTCGCCGTCTCGCCCGAGCTATAAACCCTTCCCCCAACGTTCTGTCGTAACATGGGGCCGGGCCGGCAGGCCGCTCCGCAAGAACGCGGAACCAAGGGGGAAACAATGCGCAAGGTGCTTTTTGCGCTGCTGGCGTTGGGCGCCAGCAGCGTTTGTGTTGCCGGTGCACCAGAACTGGTCCGGCAAATCTCCACCAAGGACAGCTTCCTTCAGGGAAACGAACGGCTGTTCCCTGTCGATCTGCAACGCGACGCCGTGCGGACCGCCCAGACTGAAGGTGGTTTATGGTTCACGACGCCCGATGGCGAACACCTTTTTGCCCGAACGGTCCGCGTCGACAAGCAGGCCGATGGCAACCAGACCTGGATAGGCACGCTGGCAACCAAGAGCGGTGATCGCAGCATCGTCATAACCGTGGGGACAGACGCCGTCTTCGGCTCTCTCCTTTCATCGGATGCCAAGCCGCTACGGTTGGTCACCCGCCAGGGCAAGAGTTACATCACCAAGCGTGACGAGCAGATTGCCGCCGCCCAGGCAACGCTGCAGGCGCCGTTCACCGCGCCGGTTGACTATGTACTGCCACCGGTCGCGAAGACCCCTCCCACGGGCGGTTCGCGTGTGCAATCGGCCGCGGCGGGAGCCACACTTCTGGCAGCGGCGCCGGGAACCGGTCCCACCGTGGATGTCTTGCTGGGCTACACCCCCGGCATGGTGACGCAGATCGGCTCGGCGTCGGGAGTGGTGACCCGCCTGAACTACCTGGTTGCAGTGGCTAACCAGGCATACAGCGATAGCCAGGTCAGCGGCCGCGTGCGGTTGGTTGGCACCATGCTGGTGAACTACCAGGACTACAGCAATGACAACACGGTCCTCACGGATCTGGTGAACCCCTCCAGCACGGGTCCTCTGGCCGCGCTCCGGGCTCAGCGCCATGCGCTGGGTGCGGACCTGGTCAGTCTGGTCCGCCCCTTCTCGTCGACCGGCCAAGGCGGCGTATGTGGCCTGGGCTACCTCAATTTCTCAAGCGGAGCGCCACTCTCCACGGCCTTGGCGCCTTATGGCTATTCAACCATCGGGGACGGTGTGAATGGCGGGTATTACTGCCTCGATACGACGCTGGCACATGAGATGGGCCACAACATGGGGCTGGCCCATGACATTGCCGACGCCAATGGCCCGGGAGTCTTTCCTTACGCTTATGGCTGGCGCCAGACACTCACCACCGGCAGCTTCTACACCATCATGGCCTACAGTGCTGACAATCAACAGCCTGTGCCTTATTTCGCCGACCCGGCCATCAATCTCTGCAATGGAAATCCTTGCGGCGACGTGACTCAGGCCAATCAGACCCTGGCTCTTAACCAGACCATGTCCATCGTTGCGGCGTTCAATGCCCCGGGGCAGCCTTCTCTTGACCTGGACGGCGATGGGTCAGCCGACCTGATGCTGCAGAATCCTTCGATAGGGCAGTACGCCTCTCTGCTTGTGCAAGACGCCTCGGTCCAGAGTGGAAGAATCGTATCCGTCGCTGCCGGTTATCACATCGCAGCCATCGGCGACTTCGACAACAGCGGCTCGACCGATCTGGTGTGGACCAGCGCGGCCAATGATCTCTATTTGTGGATGAACGATGGCACGGGACATTTCGCTTCGAACTACCTCGGCGTGTATCCCGCAGGATGGACGTTGATCGGTGCAGCCGACCTGAACGGTGACGGCAAGTCCGATCTCTTGTGGATGAACAACACGACACATCAGTTCGGCTATTGGCTCATGGACGGCGCCAAGTCAACCTCCATCCGATCCGTCAACGTGACCCCGGGGTACTACATCGCAGCCGTTGGAGATTTCGAGGGCAACGGTCATACGGACCTGGTTTGGACCAGCCCCAACAACGACCTATACCTGTGGATCAACAACGGCAGCGGCTCCTTCAGCAGCGTTCGCGGCCTGGACTATCCCGCTGGCTGGCAGTTGGTCGGTGCCGGTGACGTCGATGGCGACCAGAAAGCAGACCTGATCTGGACGAACGATACGACGCACCAATTCGCCTATTGGACGATGAACGGCACGACGCGAACAGGCTATAGCATCAGCACGATGCCTTCCGGATACCACATTGCGGCGATCGACAGGTTTTCGTCATCAGTGGTCAGCATTCTGTGGAACGCCCCGGGCAATTACCTCTATCTCTGGAGGAATAATGGCAGCGGCGCCTTCAGCACCGATACGGAGTTGCTTAGCTTTCCCGCAGACCCGACGGGCAGCACTGGCTTTTACTGGGCTTATCCGAATGGATGGAGCGTGGTCTCTGGCCTGATTACCAGGCCGTAGCCAATTATCCGGCAACGACCGGCGTCGACTCCGGAAACCGGATGCGCGCGATGTGCCTGCGGTCATCGCGCGTCTGCAGTTCCAGCGGCCAGCGGAAGCGTTCGCTGATGCGCTGGGCGATGGCCAGTTCGAAACCGTGGCGGTTCGCGGCCGGGGGGGCGGAGGCATCGCCGCGGTGCGTCACGGTGACGACGCCGGGCATGACCGTGACCACCACGGTGCCGCCTTCCGCCTGCTGGCAGGCGTTGCGGATCAGTTGCCAGCACAGCACGGAAAAAACGCGGGGGGAGCCGTGCAGCGCGAAGCGGGCCGGCTCTTCCAGCTCCAGCGTGATGGGTCGCCCTTCCAGCATGGCCAGCACGTCAGGCAGCTCGTGCCTGATGACGTCGTTGACGACGAAGTCTTCTTCGGTGAGCCCGTTGTCCGATTCGCGCGCGAGGATCAGCAGCGCTTCCACCAATGCCTCCATCTCGCGCGTCGAACGCTTGATGCGCTGCACCGAGCGCTGGCCGAATTCACCGAGCGAGAGGTCATCCGCCAGCATGTCGGCCGACATCTTGATCACGGTGAGCGGGCTGCGCAGTTCGTGGCTGGCATCGCGCGTGAAGTTGCGTTCGCGCTGGTTGTAGCCGGCGATGCGGTTGGCGAAGCCGTACAGGCTGTTGGCCAGCGTCATCACGTCCGCGTCCGTGCGGCGTGGCAACTGGTCGGGACGCCAGCCGTCGAGATCCAGGGAGCCTTCGTCCCAGCGGCTCACGGCACGCGCCAGGCGGACCACGGGCGACCACTGGTGCCACGCGGCGAACCAGGCCAGCACGCTGATGATGACGATCAGCGCGAGCACGGCGCCGATGGGCGCCACGTTGTAGACGCCCATCAGGCAAACGATCACCACGGCCAGCCATTGCAGACCGAAAATGATCGCGAGACGTCGATGGAACAGCCCGCGTCCCAAGGCCGACGCGGGCCGCGCAGTGCCCCTGCTTGCCATGTCAGTTCATGCGCTACCGATCATGCCGGCTGCGAGGCAGTAGCGACCTCCGATTCGAGATCGGCAAGGCGGTATCCGGCGGAGTGGATGGTATGCAGCAACGGACGATCGAACGGCTTGTCGATCACCCGGCGCAGGTTATAGAGATGCGACCGCAGCGTGTCCGAATCGGGCAGCGTGTCACCCCAGATTTCGCGCTCGATGTCGCGGCGGCTCACCACGCGCGGTGATTCGCGCATGAGGATGGCGAGCAACTTCAACCCGATCGGCGACACGGTGAGCTCCTGGCCGCCTCGGACGAGGCGCAGCGTGGCCGTGTCCAGCGTCATGTCGCCCACCGTGAGTATCTCGGTGGACACCTGGCGACGGTCGCGACGGATCAACGCGCGAAGGCGCGCTTCCAGCTCCCGCACTTCGAACGGCTTGACCAGGTAGTCGTCGGCGCCGGCTTCCAGGCCGACCAGCTTGTCTTCGAGCGTGTCGCGCGCGGTGAGCATCAGCACCGGCGTGGATTTCTTGGCATCGCGGCGAAGCTTGCGGCAGACATCCAGGCCATCCATGCCCGGCAGCATCAGGTCGAGCACCACCACGTCGTAGCTGTTGGAGACCGCCAGGTGCAGGCCGCTGACGCCGTCCGCGGCGTAGTCGACCGAATAACCCCGGCGCTCAAGGAATTCGCCGACCATCTCGGCGATCTGGCGATTGTCTTCGACCAGAAGAATCAGGCCGGACTGTTCATCGCGTGCGCTCATCCCTACCTCCTGCAGCTGACTTCACAAAGGTGAACAGCTAACGACCCGCATCGTGAGGCTCGCGTGAAAATCCGCTGACAGATTCACATCGGGTTGTGAGCGTGTTCACCTTAGTGCAACAGCGGCGTCAAGGCCTTCCACACGTTGTCCAATACCTGGGGCTGCGCGGAGGCGACCGGATGCAGGCCGTCTTCCTGCATCAGCCCGGGCTTCAGGGCCACGCCGTCGAGCAGGAAGGGCAGCAGTGCGGCCTTCTTGTCCTTCGCTACGTCGGCGTACACCGCCCGCAGACCGTCACGGTACTGTGGGCCGTAGTTCACCGGCAGTTCGATGCCCAGCAGCAGCACCCGCGCCTTGGCCTGCTGGGCCGCGGCGACCATGGCCGTGAGGTTGTCGCGCAGCTGGGCCAGCGGCAGCCCGCGCAGGCCGTCGTTGGCGCCCAGCTCGATCACCAATACGGCCGGGTGATATTTCTCCAGCAGCGCCGGCAACCGGTTGCGGCCGCTCAGCGACGTCTCGCCGCTGATGCTGGCATTGACCACCGTCCAACCCGGCTCCATCTTGGCGAGACGGTCGCCCAGCAGGTGCACCCAGCCGGACTCGACCGGGATGTTGTGCGCGGCCGACAAGGAATCGCCCAGCACCAGCACGGTTTTCGGCGGGGCCGCCTGGGCGGTGCCGGCGACGGCGCCCAGCAGCATGACGAGGCAACAAAGGAAACGACGCATGAGTGGCACGGCCTCCGCTTTTTCCAACGGTGTTCTTCTGGATGCCATCGATGTTAGCAAGTCGGTCCAGGGCCCCGAAGGCAGGCTGGATATCCTCTCCGGCGTATCGTTGCAGGTGCGCGATGGGGAGAGCTTCGCCATCGTGGGCGCCTCCGGCTCGGGCAAGACCACCCTGCTCGGTCTCCTCGCCGGCCTCGACACGCCCAGCCGCGGCCGCATCGCGCTCGACGGCCATGCGCTGGAATCCATGGACGAGGAAGCGCGCGCCGACCTGCGCCGCCGCCTCGTCGGTTTCGTGTTCCAGTCGTTCCACCTGCTCCCGGCGCTCACCGCCGAGGAAAACGTCATGCTTCCACTGGAACTGGAAGGCCGCGACGACGCCCGCGCACGCGCCCGCGAGGCGCTGGAGGCGGTCGAGCTGGCGCCGCGCCGACGCCACTACCCCGCGCAGCTTTCCGGTGGCGAACAGCAGCGCGTGGCGATTGCGCGGGCCTTCGTCCATCGGCCTCGCCTGCTGTTTGCCGACGAGCCCACCGGCAATCTCGATCAGCGCACCGGGCATCACATCAGCGACCTGATGTTCGCGCTGAATCACGACCATCGCACCACGCTCGTGCTGGTCACGCATGACCCGAAGCTGGCGGCCCGCTGCACGCGCCAGGTCGAACTGGACAATGGCCGCGTGATCGCGCCACGTGCAAGCGCAGCGGTGGCGCCATGAGCGCGCGTGCATCGCTGCCGGGGCGTCCGGCATGAGGCTGCTCACGCTGTCCTTGCGCAGCCTGCGTCGCGAATGGCATCTGCCGGAGCTGCGCACGCTGGGGGCATCGCTGGTGCTGGCCGTGGTGGCGCTGGGCGTGGTCGCCACGCTGTCCACCCGCATGGAGCGCGGGGTGCTGGCGAGCGCCGCGGAGTTGATCGGTGGCGACCTGGGCATCAGCGCGCCGCAGGCACTCCCGGCGAACTACGCCGAGCAGGCCATGCAGCTCGGCCTGCACGTTACGCGCAATGCCAGCTTCCCAAGCGTCGCGTTCGCGCACGAACAGAGCCAGTTGCTCGATGTGCAGGCCACCGATGGCGCCTATCCGTTGCGCGGCACGCTGGAACTGCGCGATCCGCAGGGCAAGAGCGTGGTTGGCCATGGCCCGCCGGCGGGCACGGTTTACCTGGATCACCGCGCGCTGGTCGCCCTGAACCTCAAGCTCGGCGACGCCGTGCAACTGGGCGGACGCGACCTGCGCATCGCCGGGGAACTGCTGCGCCAGCCCGACGGCGGCGAACTGGTCGCGATGGCGCCAAGGGCACTGATGAATGTCACCGATGCCGAACAGGCGGGCCTGCTGGGCGCGGGCAGCCGGGCGAGGCATCACCTGCTGGTCGCGGGCGAACCCGATGCCGTGCAGGGCTGGCGGCGCTGGGTGCAGGAACAGGCCCTTCCCCAAGGCGCGGAGCTGATCACGCCCGAACAGACCCAGGAGCGCATGCGCAGCGCCTTCGACCGCGCCAGCGCCTTCCTGAGGCTCACCGCCCTGCTGTCGGCGCTGCTGGCCGGCGTGGCCATCGCGATGGCCGCACAGCGCTACGCACGCCGCAAGACGAACGAAGTAGCCCTGCTGCGCGCGCTCGGCACGCCGCGGCGACAGGTGCTGGGCTTGCTGACCGGGACACTCGGGCTGCTTGCCGTGCCGGCGGTCCTCGTGGGCGGCCTGGTGGCGCTGGGCCTGGCCCAGCTGACCTGGCATGTCGCCAGCCAGATGTTCACCACCGTTCCCACGGCGTTGCCCCTGGGCCCCGCCGCGGCCGCCGCGGCGATGGGCCTTGCCGTGCTGGCCGGTTTCGCCCTGCCGCCGCTCACGCGGCTCGCGGAGGTGCCCCCGGTCGCCGTGTTCCGTGAAAGCGCCGCGCGGCGCGTGCGTCGCTTCGATGCGCTGTACCTGGTACCCGCCGTCGTCGCCCTGCTTCTGATCTGGAGCCAGAGCGGCTCGGCCAAGCTGGCCGGCATCCTTGCCGCGAGCCTGGCCGGCGTGGCGGTGGTGGCGGCGCTGCTTTCCGCCCTGCTGCTGTGGATCGCGCGACGCGTGGCGCCAGGTGCGCACCCCGCCTTGCGCCTGGGCCTCGCCGCCCTGGCACGGCGGCGCGGCATGAGCCTGCTGCAGGCCACGGCGCTTAGCCTGGGGCTGGTTGCGCTGCTGCTGCTCGCCATCGTCGCGCCGGCGCTGCTGGAAGGCTGGCGGCGCGAGCTGCCGGCGGATACGCCGAACTGGTTCGTACTCAACCTGCAGGACGACCAGCGCCCCGGCTTCGAACATGCACTCGCCGGCATGGGCGGCCAGAAGCTCAACATGCTGCCACTGGCGGTGGGCAAGCTCACCGCCATCAATGGCCATCCGATCGACCAGCTGGGCTTCAAGGACGAGCGGGCCAAGGATTGGGCCGATCGCCAGCTGCGCCTGTCCTGGGCGGGCGACCTGCCGCCCAGCAACCAGGTGATTGCCGGGCAATGGCATGGCGAACATCCGGCCCAGGCCGAGGTGTCGGTCGATACCATGTGGCGCGACATGTTTGCGCTGAAGGTCGGCGACGTGATGAGTTTCAACGTAGGCGAAGGCCACATCGACGCGCGCGTGGGCAGCATCCGCAAGGTCGACTGGACTTCGTTCCGGGTGAACTTCTTCCTGGTGTTCGACCCGGCCCATGCGAGCGAGCTCCCGCACACCTGGATCGCCAGCTTCTACCTGCCGCGGGGCAATGCGCCGTCACTCGCGCAGCTGTCGCGCGATTACAGCAACCTCAGCCTCATCGACGTGGACGCCATGCTCGACCGCGTGCGCGAGATCGTGAACCAGGTCAGCGGCGCGGTGCGCTGGGTGCTGGGCTTCAGCCTGCTCGCCGGTGCGCTGGTGCTTGCCGCGGCACTCGCCGCCAGCGCGCAGGAGCGCCGCCACGAGGCCGCCCTGCTGCGCACGCTCGGCGCACGCCGTAGCCAGTTGCGCGCCGCCGCGGCCTGCGAATTTGCCCTGCTCGGCCTGGTGGCAGGCCTCACCGCGGCGTTTGGCGCCGCCGGCACGGGCCTCTGGCTGGGGCACGCCATCTTCCACATCGACGGCTTCGTGCCTCCGCTGGGCTCGCTGCTGTTGGCGGCGCTGGCGGCCGCCATCGTGGTGATGCTGCTGGGGCTGGCCGGCACGCGGCGCGTGAGCCGCACCTCGCCGATGCGCCTACTACGGGAAAACTAAGTGACTGTATCCAAGGATGACGCCGGCCGCGGCGAAAACGCGGTCATGCGGGTACTTCGGCGCATGGCACACGAGTGGTTGCTGCTCGGCTTCCTGCTGCTGACCATCGTGCTCGCCGTGGCCGATCCGCGACCGCTGGCCGATCACCAGCGCTGGCTGCAGCTGCCGACCCTGGCTGGCCTGCTCGGCCTGCTCATCTGCATCCAGGGCATCCGCGACAGTGGCCTGGTGCAGCACCTGGCGGCCGCCATGGTGGCGCGCGCCCATTCGCTGCGCATGCTGGGGCTGATGCTGGTGAGCACCACGGCCGTGCTCGCGATGGTGCTCACCAATGACGTGAGCCTGTTTCTCGTGGTGCCTCTCACGCTCGCGATCGGCCGCATTTCCAACGTGCCGGTGATGCGCATGGTGGTGCTGGAGGCGCTTGCCGTGAACGCCGGCTCCACGCTCAGCCCGATCGGCAATCCACAGAACCTGTTGCTGTGGCAATACACGCACCTGCCCTTTCTGCATTTTGTCTGGGCGATGCTGCCGGCGTTCGGCGTGATGTTCGTGCTGCTGGCGTTGCTCACGCTGTGCTGGTTGCCGCGCGGGCGCGTGCTGCTGCATGCCGAGGACGTCGACGGCCACCCCATCTCGATGGCGCAGGCCGCGCTGTCGGTGGCCGCCTTGGCGAGCATGGTGCTGATGATGGAGCACGACCATGCCGTGCTCGGTGCGCTGCTTCTGATGGTGCCCTTCGCGCTGCTGGAGCGCGGCACGCTGGCGCGCGTGGACTGGCTGCTGCTGGTCACCTTCGCCGCGATTTTCCTGGGCCTGGGCCATGCCGCGGAACTGTCGCCCGTGCAGCGCGCATTGGATGGGCTCAACCTGGATCAGCCGCTCACGCTTTACGTGAGCGGGATCGTTGCCTCGCAGGTGATCAGCAACGTGCCGGCCACCGTGTTGTTCCTGCGCCACGCGCCGGATGCGATGGCGCTGGCGGTGGCCGTGAACGTGGGCGGCTTCGGACTGGCCATCGGTTCGCTGGCCAACCTCATCGCACTGCGCCTGGCGAAGCAGCCCGGCGGTGGCCGGCTGCTGCACCAGGTCTCGGTGCCGTTTCTGCTGGTGTGCGCGCCGCTCGTCTATCTCGTATCGCGCTGGCTAGGCTGAAAACGGCTCAGTCGTCGTCGCGATCGCGCGGCACGCTCACCTTGCCCTGCACGCCGGAGTGGCTCACGTCGCCACTGCCCTTCGCGCCCACGGTGAAGTCGCCACGCACGTCGCGTACCCGCACGTCGCCCGAGCCGACGGTGTCGATGCGCACGCTGCCGCTCACGTCGCGGATGGCGACGTCGCCCGAGCCGATGCTGCCCACGCGCGATTCGCCGCGAACGCCGTCGACCTTGACGTCGCCCGAACCGATCGAGCCGATGTCGAGGCTGCCCACGTCATGCACGTCCACGTCGCCCGAGCCGATGCTGGCGCTGAAGGGACCGGCGATCTTGTTGACGTGCAGGTCGCCCGAACCCACCTGGGAGGACAACTTCTGCAAGCCGGTTACCCAGGCATCGCCGGAACCGACGTTCAGCACAACCGGAATCTGCGCCGGCACCTGCATGTTGAGCTCGAGGTTGGTGTAGCTGCTCTTGAACAGGCTGATCGTCATGCGGCCGTGGTTGCCCGCCTCCACGATCAGGCGATCGCCTTCGCGGCGCTGCGTGACCACCAGGTCCTCCAGCAGCTTCGGATCAGACGCGCAGGCGCGCCCGGTGACCGAACCACCCGTACCGCCGCCATTGCCGTTCAGATGCAGGTCGTGGCTGTGCAGGTCCACCTGCACCTCGCGAACGCCGGCCAGATCGAGGGTGAGGTTGCGCGGCGCCTCGTACTTGCACTCGTCAGCGTGCGAAGCCAGGGGGGCGAGAAGCAGTGCGGCAAGAAGAAGGCGACGCATGGGTAACTCCTGATTGACCAGACAGGCTTGAGATGTCGCGCGCACCCAAAAGGTTTAGAGCCCCGGTCAACGCGGGATGGCACGGCACGTTTGAGGCTCGACCCACATCGTGGAGATGGATCGACATGCAACGCAAGACCCTGCTCACCTCCGCCCTCGTCCTGCTGATCGTTGCAGGCGGCGGCTATGCCATCGCCCAGGACGCCGCCCCCAAGGGCGCGCCGGCGCCCACCGCCAAGGCCATGCCGGCGCCCCCGCGTGGGCCGCAGATGGCACACGGCGACATGCCGGGCTTCATGGGTGATGGCCCGGGTGCCGGTCGCCAGGGCTTTGGTGGTCCCGGCTTCGAGGGCCCGGGTTCCGCGGTGATCGATGACCTGCAGGCACTCGAGCGCCTGTACCGCGAGAGCGGCCGCGGCAAGGACCTGCAGGCGCTGTACAACGACGTGCTGACCAAAACGCAGGATCCGCGCGTGCGCACCTACGTCTACCACCACCTGGCCCGCCTCCAGTCGGCGCCGGCCAATGCGGAGCAGGCCATCGCCACGCTGCGCAAGAGCCTGGACGAGAACCTCGCCAACGAAGCCAGGCAGCGCGCGGATTTTGAAAAGATGCGCAGCGAATGGGAACAGCGGCGCAACGCGATGAAGCCGGCGCCGACCGCACAACCATAACCACAAGAACAATCGACGCGACCGACACGGGAGCGTCCACGGCTGAGGCACGGGGACCCCAGAACCCGTGCCTCCTTTTTTTTCAGACGGCCGGCTTGTCCGTGCGCTTGGCCTCGCGCCACAGCGCTTCCTGCTCCACCAGATCACGCTCCGGCAGCGGCCGGCCCTCCTCGCGCGCCAGCTGTTCCATCTGGCGGAAGCGTCGCTCGAACTTGGCATTGGCATGGCGGAAGGCCTGCGAAAAATCCACGCCGGCGTGCCGCGCGAGGTTTGCCACCACGAACAGCACGTCGCCGATTTCATCCTGCAGCCGCTGCTTGTCACGGCCCTGGGCAAACTCCGTGCGCACTTCTTCGACTTCCTCCAGCAGCTTGTCGAGCACGGGCTGTTCATCCGGCCAGTCGAAGCCGACCTTGGCCGCACGCTCCTGCAACTTCAGTGCGCGTTTCCACTCGGGCAAGCCACGCGAAATACCGGCGAGCGCGCTGTCGTCGTGCTGCTCGCCCTTGGCCGCGCGCTCGGCGCTCTTGATGTCGTCCCAGGCCTGCTTCTGCGCATCGAGATCTTCGTAGCTCTCGTTGCCGAACACATGCGGATGGCGGCGCACCATCTTGTCGCTGATGGCATGGGCGACATCAGCGAATTCAAACAGCCCGACCTCTTTCGCCATCTGCGCGTGGAACACCACCTGCAGCAGCAGGTCGCCCAGTTCGTCGCGCAAATCGTGCCAATCCTTGCGATCGATGGCGTCGGCGACCTCGTAGGCCTCCTCGATGGTGTAAGGCGCGATGGTGGAAAAATCCTGCTGCAGATCCCACGGACAGCCGCCTTGGGGGTCGCGCAGGCGCGCCATGATGACGAGCAGGTCATCCAGGCTGTGGCGAACGGCCTCGGTCATCACGCCTCCAGGTCGGCGGCAAGCAGGCGGCCTTTCCAGTCGATGGCGCTGTCCCCCACCGCGATGAATTCGGGATTGATCAGCGAGTCGCCGCGGTTGTAACGCAGCGGCTCGCCGGCGAGATCGAGCACGGCGCCGCCCGCCTCTTCGAGCACGCTCTGCGCCGCCGCCGTATCCCATTCGCTGGTCGCGCCGCGACGCAAATAGACGTCCGCGTCGCCACGCGCCACCAGGCAGAACTTCAGCGACGAGCCCAACGGCATCGATTGGTAGCCTTCGCCGATCAACTGGTCGAGCAGTGCCGCGCCCGCGGCTCCGTGCGAGCGGCTGCCGGCCACGGTCGCCGGCTGTGCGAAATCGCGCGTGGCGATGCGCTGCCAAGGCGCATCCACCCGCGATTGCAACCAGGCACCCTGCCCGCGCGCCGCCGCATAGAGCTCGCCTGTCACCGGCGCCAGCACCACGCCGAGCACCGGCTCATGATGCTCGATCAGCGCGATGTTCACCGTGAACTCGCCGTTGCGCTTGATGAACTCGCGAGTGCCGTCGAGCGGATCGACCAGCCAGTAGCGTGTCCAGTCGCGCCGCTCCGACCACGCCGCGGCGCGCGCCTCCTCCGAGATCACCGGCAAGCCACCCTCAAGCTGCACCAGGCCGGCGGTGATCACGCGTTGCGCCGCCAGGTCCGCCGCCGTGACGGGCGACTGGTCCACCTTGCGCTGCACTTCGAAGTCTTCGCCATAGACGAGCAGGATGGCATCGCCCGCCTTGCGCGCGAGGCTGGCCACCTGCTGGAGCAGCGTGGAAAACGGAAGGTGGCTCATGTCGGGGAAAACCGGCCGGCGAGGTACTCGCGGGCCATGAAGAGGGCGGCGATCGAACGGCCTTCGGTGACGTCTTCGCGTGCGATCAGGAGATGCAGGTCGGCGAGCTTCCACGGAACCACTTCCAGTTCCTCGGGTTCGTCGCCCTGCAGGCGTTCGGGATAGAGGTCCTGCGCCAGCACGACATGCGCCATGTGCGTCATGTACGAGGGCGACAGCGACAGGTTGTGCAGGATCTTCAGCTTGCGCGCGCCATAGCCGATCTCTTCCTTGAGCTCGCGATCGGCGCCCTGCTCCACCGTTTCATCGCGATCGAGCCGGCCCTTGGGCAGGCTGAGTTCATAGCGGCCGACGCCCGCGCCGTACTCGTGCACCAGCAGCACCGTTTCGTCATCGAGCATCGGCACGATGATGACGGCGCCCAGGCCGCTGCCCTTCAGCCGCTCGTAGACGCGGCGTTCGCCGTTGGAGAATTCCAGGTCGAGCTGCTCGACGCGCAGGAAACTGCTGTCGTGCACGTCGCGTGTCGCATGGATGATGGGTGGCTTGCGCATGGGTCGATTGTAGCTCAGCGTCCCGGCATCACCGGCGGCGACTGGCGACCGCGCCCGGCCGCCACCGCCCAGACCAGGAGGCCGAACACGATGCCCTGGGCCACGCTCGTGGCCATGCCGAAGACGGCGGCATGGCGGGCCAGCTCCATGGTGGTCTGCTCGTGCGCCTGCACTGCGGCGGGGAAATAGGCAAAGTGGTACCAGCCGGAGGCCAGCAGCACCACTATTTCGATGATGCTGGCGAGCAGGAGCAACAGCGCCGAATCCGGCATTTTTCGCCAGAACACCCCAGCCACCACCACGCCGATGACGGCCGCCGCCATCGGCGGCGCGTTGGCCAGCAGCCCGTACAGCATCTGCATGGATGCATCCATTCCAGACCTCTCCTCTCAGCGTGCCTCGTGAAGGCGCTTCCATACGGCGGCGTGGATCGCAGGCGTGCCGGCGAGCACGCTGCGCGAATCCAGGCCAAGCGGTTGGCCGTCCAAATCGGTGAACACCCCGCCCGCTTCGCGCACGATCACCGCTAGTGCGGCGACATCGAGAATGTTCACGTCCGACTCCAGCACCAGGTCCAGGCTGCCGCGTGCCAGCAGGTGGTAGTGGCAGAAATCGCCGTAGCCACGAAGGCGATTGGTATCCCGTATCAGGGCGCCCAGCTCGGCCCAGCGGGCATCGGCGGTAAGCGACTTCACGTTGCCGATGGACAGCGATGCCTGCGCCAGCGTCGCCGTCGGCGCGACGCGCACCTGCTCGCCTTCGAACCAGCAGCCGCCACCGGCGCTGGCCCACATGGTCTCGCCATAGATCGGCGCGCTGGAAACGCCCAGCACCAGCTCGCCGCGATGCATCAGGGCGATCTGCGTGGAGAAGAACGGCGTGCGACGCACGAAGCTCTTGGTGCCGTCGAGCGGGTCCACCAGCCACAACAGCTCGGGGTTACCCTCGTCGCGCCCGAATTCCTCCCCGTAGATCGAGGCCTGCGGCAAGGCCTGTTGCAGCACCTTGCGGATGGCCATTTCCGCCTCGCGATCGGCAACGGTGACGGGCGTGTCGTCGCTCTTGAGCTCGACGTCCACGCCGCGACGCCAGTAGTGCCGCAATACCTCGGCAGCGGCCTGCGCGGCTTCGCGCGCCGCGGCAAGCGCGTGTGGCAGGTTCGGTTCAGCCATGATTTTCCCCGGACATGGTGGCCGCGAGGCCACCGGTGTAATGGATGTGCGTGACGCCATCGGCATCGACCGGGCCGAAGGCGGCTAGCCAGCGAGTCAAGGCGGGCATCGGTTCGCGCGGCGCCGCCGCGGCATGGAAGCGCCAGGCCAGCGGGCTGAGTTGCAACGCGCCGTCGATGCGCAGTGGACCACTGCCGACATCATAAAGATGACCATCGACCACGCCACTGCTGCCGTGCAAGGCCAATCGCAAGGTGCCCAGCGGCACATCGCCCTGGCGAGGCGTGCGCAACGATGCCGCCTGCCACTCCAGGTGCGCATCGAGTACGAGTGGCCACCCGCCCTGCAACTGTGCCTTGGATGCCTCGGCCACGAGGATTCCGCGCGGTTTTCCGCCGGGAAGCGTCAGGTGTGCGTTCAACAGGTCGAGATCAACGCGCATATGGACGTCCGTCCACGTTGCCTCGGTGGCGCTGCGGCCGCGCATGCGACCATGAAACTGCAGGCGCGGCCCCTGCAGGTCGACCAGGCACTCGGGGTCGCCCAGCAGCAAGGCGCTTCGCGACAGCTGCCAGTCCAGCCGTCCCAGATCCTCGCCCCTGGCCGACACGACGTGGCCCGCATGACCATCCCAGAGCAGGCCGCCCACCTGTTCCAACTGGATGCCGCCGAGGCGACCCGCCAACAGCGGCAGCACCCAGCGCGCGGGCAGGAACCACGCGAGGGCAACGCCGATGAGCAGCAGGCCAAGCAGGCCGGCCAGTGCGATACGCCAATGCTTCAAACCAATTCCCAGGGATTTGGAAGACTTGAGCGGGCATGCTCGAAACCCCGATCATAGCCGGATGAACACCCTTCCCGCTGCCGACGCGCTGGTGCGTCGAGACCTGAGCCGCCTGTGGCACCCTTGCACGCAGATGCACGATCACCAGACGGTGCCCATGGTGCCTATCGCGCGCGGCGAAGGCGCATGGCTGGTCGGCACCGACGGCCGGCGCTATCTCGATGGCATCAGTTCGTGGTGGACGAACCTGTTCGGGCATGCCAATCCGCGTATCGCTGCGGCGCTGGCCGAGCAGGCGCGCACGCTGGAACACGTGATTTTCGCCGGCTTTACCCATGAACCCGCGGTGGCGCTCGCCGAGGAACTGGTGCGCGTGACGCCGCCCGGGCTCGAACGCGTGTTCTATGCCGACAATGGTTCGGCGGCAATCGAAGTGGCGCTCAAGATGAGCTTCCACTACTGGCTCAACCAGGGCCACGGCGAGAAGACGCGCTTCATCGCGCTCACCGGCAGTTACCACGGCGAAACGCTGGGCGCCTTGTCGGTCAGCGACGTGGCGCTGTACCGCAAGACATACGCGCCGCTGCTGCTCACGCCCATCCTTGCGCCTTCGCCCGACGCCTACGAAGCAGAGCCCGGCGAAAGCGCAGCCGCGGTCGCACAACGGCGACTCGGCCAATTGCGCGTCCTGCTTGAGCGGCACGCCCACGAAGTTTGCGCTGTGATCGTGGAACCGCTGGTCCAATGCGCCGGCGGCATGCGCATGTACCACCCGGATTACCTGGCCGGGCTGCGCGCACTGTGCGACGAGTTCGCCGTGCACTTCATCGCCGACGAAATCGCAGTCGGCTTCGGCCGCACCGGCACCTTGTTCGCATGCGAACAGGCCGGCGTATCGCCCGACTTCATGTGCCTGTCCAAGGGACTCACCGGCGGCTTCCTGCCGCTGTCGGCGGTGCTCACCACCACGCAGGTGTATGACGCTTTCTACGCGGAGTACAGCGCGGGCAAGGCCTTCCTGCATTCGCACAGCTACACCGGCAACCCGCTCGCCTGCCGCGTGGCGCTCGAAACGCTCGCGATCTTCCGCGACGAACCCGTGCTCGAACGCAATCGCGAACTGGCGGCACACCTGGCACGGCGGCTCGATGCGCTACGCGACCACCCGCATGTGGCCGACGTGCGCCAGACCGGCATGATCGCCGCCGTCGAACTGGTAGCGGACAAGCATCGCCGCACGCCCTTCCCCGCCAGCGACCGGCGCGGCCTGCGGGTCTATCTGCACGGGCTCACCCAGGGCGCGTTGCTGCGCCCCCTGGGTGACGTCATCTACTTCATGCCGCCCTACGTGATCACCACGCAGGAGATCGACCGGCTCGTGGACACCGCCATCGAAGGTATCGGGCGGGCCATCGCCGGCTGACAGGCGGTCAGTGCCCGCCTTGGATGGTCACGCTCGGGTCGAGCTTCTGCAGCGCCGGGCCCATGGTGGTTTCACCCGTGTTCTGGATGTCCTGGCGGTTGTAGCTGCGTCCGGGCACCGTCAGGCAGCTGCCGTGCTTGGCCGGAATCATGCTGCCCGTCGTCTGCAGGCAGCTGCGATCGCCGGGCCTTGGCGGGCCCTGCTTGACCGCCTGCGAGCCAAGCGGCTGCACCTGGCCCTCCGGCAGCGCCTGCATGCTGTTGCCGGTGGCCGGTGTCGTGCTCTGCGCCATCGCCAGCGGGCTGGCCGCGAGGGCAACCGCCACGCCGAGAAAAAGTGCCATCGTGGACTTGTTCATGCTCCACCTCCGGGAATGAGGGACGACTTCATCCTGCGCCTGCCCGACTCGGCAGGCAAATCCAGGCCCGTCGTGGTCGCCGCGTGTTCAGCTTCCGCCGCACGCGGCGCGTGAGACGGCCCGCCGCTGTCCGTTATGCTTTCGGTTTCCACCATCATAGAACGCGCCATGCGCACCATTCGCATACACGTCGACCAGCCGCTTGCCGTCGGCCTGGCACTGGCCCTGCCGGCGCAGGCCGGCGAGCACGTGGCGCGCGTGCTGCGGCTGGTGGCCGGCGACCCGGTCACGCTGTTCAACGGCGACGGCCACGACTTCCCCGCCGTCATCGAGACCGTCGGCAAGCGTGAGGTCACGGTGCTGGTGCAGGCCGCCCAGGCGATCGCCAACGAGTCGCCGTTGCCGCTGACGCTCGCCCAGGGCGTGGCTCGTGGCGAGAAGATGGACCTGATCGTGCAGAAGGCGACGGAACTGGGAGTCGCCCGCATCGTCCCGCTGCTGACTGAACGCTCCGAAGTGAAACTCGACGCAGCGCGTGCGGAAAAGCGCCTCGCCCACTGGCGCGCCGTGGTCGCCAGTGCCTGTGAGCAAAGCGGACGCGCCTGCGTGCCCGAAGTGAGCCCCGCGCTTCCGCTGGAAGCCTGGCTGAAGGGATTGGCGGATGACGGCGCCTTGCGCCTCGCTTTGCTGCCCGAAGGCGATCAGCGGGCCAGCCAACTGCGTTTCACGTCCGCGGGTGGCCTGCTGGTCGTGGGACCCGAGGGCGGCCTGGGCCAGCGCGACACGGCGGCCCTGGCCGACGCGGGCTTCATGGGGCTCAAGCTGGGGCCGCGCATACTTCGCACGGAAACGGCCGGCCTGGCTGCATTGGCAGCCCTGCAGGCACTGCACGGGGATATCTGAAGCCGCGCCGCCCCGATGGAGACGGCGCAGCGGCGTGCTCAGCTGGCGAGATCGAGCAACTCGATCAGCTCGGCCTCGATGCCTTCCAGATCCGGGATGACCGCGATGTCGTCACGTACCAGCACCTGGGCCTTCACGCCCGGCGGCAGCGGTGCGCCGTCGTGGGTGGGAATGATCAGCTCCGCGTTGAGCGTGGTCAGGCGCGGGAAGCCCTGCGTGACCACGGCCACGAACGGCAGGTCGGCATGACCGCCGAGCGCCTTGAGCACCGCCACGCGAACGGCCTGCTCGCTGTCGCCCTCGCCGGCGCCTGCCAACGTGCTGAAGGACAGCAGCGGCACGCGCCAGCCACGCCAGGCGATACGGCCAAGCAGCCATGCCGGCGCGGCTTCCACCGGTTCGGGCGTGGGCAGGGTGATCACTTCGGCCACGGTCGCGTTGGGCAGCAGCAGTCGCAGGTTGCCCACCGGCACCAGCACGCAGCGGATTTCACGCGGTAGCGGTAGCTCGCTCATCGCCGGCCCTCCATCGATATCTCCTCGACCAGGCGCGCCGCCAGCTCGGCGGGCGTGCCGGAATAACTGTTGAGGCGCTCGGCTTCAATGCCATGCACCATATCCGTGAAGTGCGAGTCGGGGGACGCCTGCACCCAGACCTGGCCGCCACGGTCGTAGATGGCCTGCGAGCCACCGAGCGCATCGTTGGCCTGTCCGGCGAACACGATCGCCAGCGCGTTGCGGCCGAACACATTGGCCGCCATGGTGAAGCTGGCATCGATCGGCGAGCTGCCCCGTCCGTCCTGCCCATCCAGCGGCTGCAGTTCGATGCGGCCGTCGCGCTGCACGCGCGCCTGCTGCCCGGCGGGCACCACGAGCACCTCGCCCATCCGCGCACGTGCGCCATGGGACGCCACGTTCACCGGCAGGCCGCAATGACCCGTCATCCGGTCAGCCACGGTTTCGGCGGAGGTGCCGCCCATGTGCTGGACATGCAGCACCGTGGCGCGCAGGTCCATGGGCAGTTGCGACAGGAACGAACAGACGGCATCGGTGCTGTCGGCGGCGGCGCCAATCACCAGGATGCGGCTGATCGCGCCATCGAGATCCGACAGCACCATCTCGTGCCCGCCCTCATAGGCCTTGGGCGCGATGGCTTCTTCGATCGATACCAGTTCAAGCGTCATGCCCGGCTTGAGGAAGGAGTCCTCCTCGCTGCCGCCTTCCGGCGCCAGGTATTCCGCGGCGCTGAGTTTTTCGATGCCGAAATCGGCGGACTTGCCTGGCGTGACGGCGACCGCGACGGGCGCATCCTCTTCATCCACCAGCGACCAGCCCGACGCCGACCCCAGCAGGGAGGGCGAGCCTTTCGTGGTGGCCTCGCCGGTGACACCCGGCATGAACGAGTCATCCAGTGGCGACAACGAAAGATGATCGAGCTGGAACGACGGCATGACGCGCGAAGCCGGCTCCTGTGCCTCGAATTCGACCGGTGCCGGCCCTTGCGTGGCGAGCGTGTCGACGCCGAAGTGGCCATCGTGCAGCGGCGGCAGCTCGTCCTCGGTCACGAATTTGAGCGAACCGAAATCGTCTTCCGCGGCCTGCGGCTCATCGGCCGCCATCAGCGCCTCGAGTTCAGCGGCCAGCGTTTCCGCAACAGCCGTCGCCTCGCCGCTTTCGATCGTCGCCTCGGGCTCGGCCTGCGACCCGGCGATGTCCAGCAGCGGCTCCGGCTCGAACTCCGATGCGGCCATGGCCTGGAATGCATCCGGTTCGGCAGGCGCGACTTCGCTGACGACCGTTTCGGGCACCACGGCCGCATTGTGCGGACGCGGCGGATCCAGATCACCCTGCGCCATCACCTTCACCGCGAGATGGCGCGCCCAGCGGGCGCGATCCCAACCATCGAGCTTGCGGCTGGCCTGCGCGTCGTTGAACACCACGCGCGGATAATCGCCATCGATCACGTCGTAGAGGCGGTCCAGTTCGTCCTCGGCCTCTTCGTCCAGGTTCACCACCAGCACCTGCGCGCCGGTAGTGTCCAGCAGGGTTTGGCTCAGCGTGGACATCGCGCCTTCGTGCACGATCCGCGCACCGCGCTCGCGGAGCGCTTCGCGCAGCTGGCCGCCCAGTTCCACATCGTCGAAGAAAAGCGCAACAGCGATCGACGACTCAGCCATTGAGCGACTCCAGGGTGCGCTGCTCCAGCACCTCGCCGATCTGCGCCAGCAATTCGGCTTCCTGGTACGGCTTGCCGAGGTAGCGGTCCACGCCGATGTCGAACGCGCGCTGGCGATGCTTATCGCCGGTACGCGACGTGATCATGATGATCGGCACGTCGCGCAGACGCGGGTCGGCCTTCATGTGCGTCGCCAGCTCGTAGCCGTCCATGCGCGGCATCTCGATGTCGAGCAGCATCAGGTCGGGCACGCGGTCATGCAGCTTCTCGAGCGCGTCGACACCATCCTTCGCGGTGGTGACTTCGTACTCGTGGCGTTCCAGCACGCGGCCGGTGACCTTGCGCATGGTGATCGAGTCGTCGACCACCATCACCAGCGGACGCACGCGCGGCTCTTCCACCACCGGCGTGGCGACGGCGCTGAGGCCTTCTTCCAGACGCTGCAGGCGACGGGCGGTGCCATGGCGGACCAGCGGGGCGAGATCGAGAATGATCAGCACCGAACCGTCGCCCATGATGGTCGCGCCGAGGATGCCCGGCACCGAACTCACCTGCGGGCCGACCGACTTCACCACGATTTCGCGCGAGCCGATCACGGCGTCGATGCGGATCGCGGCGCGCAGGTCGCCCGAGCGCGTCAGCAGCAACGGGATCTGCTCTTCGTCGGTGGCGTGGCTGGCCGCGATGCCGAGCAGGTCGGACAAATCGTGGATGCTGTAGTCCTCGCCGGCATACGTAAACACCGGCTCGGCCTCGGCCACGCGCTCCGCCAGCTCCGACGGCGAGATGCGGGCCACGCCCTGCACCGAGGTCATCGGGATGGCGAAGGTGGCCTCGCCGATGCGCACCAGGATGGCCTGGGTGACGGCGAGGGTGAACGGCAGGCGCAGCACGAAGGTGGTGCCTTCGCCCGCCGTCGATTCGATCGACAGCGCGCCACCGAGCTGCTTGATTTCGTTCGCGACCACGTCCATGCCCACGCCGCGGCCGGCGAGCTGGGTCACGACGCTGGCCGTGGAGAAGCCCGGCTGCGTGATGAGCGCAAGCACCTGGTCGTCGCTGATGCGGGTATCGGCACGGATCAGGCCGCGCTCGATGCCGCGCGTGCGGATCGCCTCGCGGTCCAGGCCGCGGCCGTCGTCGCTCACGCGCACCACCACCTCGGTGGCTTCGCGCGCCACGCGGATGCGCAGGGCGCCTTCTTCGGGCTTGCCCGCCTTGCGGCGTTCGGCCGGCGATTCGAAGCCGTGCACCACCGCGTTGCGCAGCATGTGCTCGAACGGCGCCTTGATGCGGTCGAGCAGGTTGCGATCCATTTCGCCGTGAGCGCCTTCGACGTACAGCTGGGCGCTCTTGCCTTCTTCCTGCGCGGCCTGGCGCAGCGTGCGGCGCAGGTTCGGCACCATCGTGTCGAACGGCAGCATGCGGGTGCGCAGCAGGCCTTCCTGCAGCTCCGAGCTCACGCGCGACTGCTGGATCAGCAGCGTTTCCGCCTGTCGCGTGAGTTCGTCGAGCATGCCCTGGATGGACACCAGGTCGGATACCGACTCGGCCAGCGCGCGCGAGTACTGCTGCAACTGCGAGAAGCGGTCGAGCTCGAGCGGGTCGAACACCGCCATGCCCGCTTCGCGATGCTCGCGCTGGAAGCGTGCGATGATCTGCGCTTCGGTTTCGATTTCCAGCATGCGCAGCTGGCTGCGCAGGCGCTGCACGGTCTGGTCGAGTTCGACCAGGTTGAAGCGGTAACCGGCCACCTGCTGTTCGAGGCGCGAACGGTAGATCGCCACCTCGCCGGCGTGATTGACCAGCGTGTCGAGCAGTTCGGCGCGGACGCGGATCTGTTCCTGCGACGTGCTCGCGGCCTCTTCGCGCTCTTCCGGCAACAGCTCCGGCAGCTTGGCGCGTTCGGGGAACGGCACCCGCGTCGCCGACGCCGGCGCGGCGGACGCTTCGGAAGAGCCTTCGCCCATGCCGAGGAAGCGGTCGATCATCGCCTGCGGGTAAGCGATCGACTTGCCATGCGACACGCGCTGGACCAGACCATGCAGCAGGTCGAAGCCTGCCTCCAGCGCGGCGATCAGTTCGCCGAACTGCGCCGACTCCGGGTTCAACGGCTTTTCGAGCGCCGTTTCGATGGCGTGGGTAAGGTCGCCCACCGGCGCCATGCCGGCGATGCGCGCACCGCCCTTGAGCGTATGCAGGTCACGCTGCAGCTCGGCGAGGTGCGCCGACTCGGTCGGCTCCACGCGCCACTGCGCCAGCACGCCGTCGGAGTGGTCGAGGATTTCGCGGGCTTCTTCGATGAAGATTTCCAGCAGGTCGGGGTCGATCTGGCTGGGCGACACCATGCCCTCGCCGTCTTCGTCCTCGACTTCCTGCGACGGCGCGGCCGTCTCTGCAGGCGCCGCGGCGACGGGCTCTTCGGCGACGGTCTCGGGCACCGGCTCCACGACAGCCTCAACCAGCGGCTCGATGGCGAACTCGGTGGCCGGAACCAGCGCTTCGATGCTTTCCTCGGTCACGTCGATGCCGGCGTCGACCGGCGCCATGTCCTCGGCCGCTTCGGGCTCTTCGGAAATCGCGGCGACGTCTTCGGCCGCCACGTGGAACGTGACGTTGGACGCCGCGTCCTCCGCGGCCTCGGCGGGCTCTTCGATCAACCCAAAGGCCAGGGCCTCGTCGAGATCGATTTCCTCGGCGACCAGGCCCTCTTCCAAGGGGTCAACCGCTTCGGCGGCAGGCGCGATCTCGAGCGACTCCACGTCGCCGAGCAGTTCGGCGTAGACGTCGGCAAACTGGTCTTCGTCCACACCGGCATTCGGCAAGGACAAGCCGACCGTCGACTCCGGCCCGGGCGCCACCGGCCCGGCCGGCGGCAAGTGCGCGTCGAGGTTGAATTCACCCAAGGCGGCGAGCAACTCGTCCGCGTAGTTGTCATTGGCCGACTCGGTCGGCGCGACCAGATTGGCATCCCACTCGGCGCCGTGGCCGGAGGCATCCGAAAGCGCGGCATCGAGCGAAGCACCCAAGGCTTCTTCGTGTGCGCCCTCGCCCGCGGCGGCAACGCTGTCGAGTTCATCCGCATGCGGTTCGAACAGCACGTGGGCGACCTGCGGCTCGGGCTGGCTGTCGCGCAGCTCGGTCAGGCGCTGGATCAGGCCGTCGAGATCCGGCAACTGCGGCGACGGCGCGTCGAACTGGTTCATCACGTGGTCGACGGCATCCGCGCTCTGGCTGAGCAGGTAGACGCCTTCGGCCGACAGCGGCAAACCGGCCGCGCGCAGGCGCTTGAGCAGGCTTTCCAGCGGGGACAGCAGCTGGGTGAGCAGCGGGATGTCGACCATGGCGATGGCGCCGTGCAGCGTATGCACGGCACGCAGCAGGCCATCGTCGACGCGCAACTCGCCGTCGCCGCGATTGATGTTGGTGCGGATCGTGGCGAGGTACTGCGCCACTTCGCTGCGCAGGATTTCCAGTAGCACCGGATCGATCGGCGGCATCACCGGCGCTTCGATCAGATGATCTTCCGTTGCAACCGGCGCCTCCTCGACCGGCTCGATGCCAGCCAGGCTGTCCGACGGAATATCGGCTGCGGAGGCGCGGACGCGCGGTACGCGGCGGCGGACCACCCGGCGAACCGTTTCGGTGGCCATCGGAGCCACGTCGGCGATACGTGCGTCTTCCTGGCCGGCGGCAATGCGCTCGGCCGTGTCCATGATGGCAGCCACCGGCGCCGTCACGACGTTTTGGCCGGTCAGCGCGGCACGCAGTTGCGGCAAGGCATCGATGGCGGCCGAGACCACGGCCTGCACGCCTTCGTGCGGCGCGATCGACTGATCGAGCACGCGGTTGAGCATGTTCTCCACCTTCCAGGCGAACTCGCCCAGCAAGGTGGCGCCGACCAGGCGGCCCGAACCCTTCAACGTATGGAACGAGCGACGAATCGAGGTGAGCTCGTCCAGTCGCGTCGGATCGACCAGCCACGCCTGGCGGGCGGCATGCAGGCTGTCGATCTCTTCCTGCATTTCCTCCAGGAAGATGTCGCGGATGTCGTCGTCGATGCCGGCGGTGCTGGTGTGGAAGCCGGCGTCGACAGCAGTGGAGCCTGCGACCGGCACCTCTTCGACGATTTCTTCTTCGATCTCGATCCAGTCGTCTTCACCGGCGCCCACGACTTCCTGCGGGCTGATGTGCTCGCTGTCGGCGAGGCGCAGGCCGGTGATTTCGTGCGGCGCCGGTTCCGGCGTCTCGCTGTGGCCCACGACCAGGCCAGACAGATCCTCGCCATGGGCGAGGCTCACGCTCTCGGTCAATTCCGGCTGGTTGGCCAACGCGGCGGCCAGCGCCGCCTCGGCCGTCTTGGCGACGTGCTCCGGCGCGTCATCCAGCTCGTCGTGTTCGACGACGCGTGCCGCCGGCGGCGGCCAGTAGCCGAGCGTGCTCAGGCTGTGCTCGGCGACGTCGAGAATGTGTTCCAGCCCGCCACGATGTTCGCGTGCGGCCTCGAGGTAGTACTCCAGCGCGGCCAGCGCGTCGGCCAGATGATCCATCTGCGCGCTGCTGGGCACGCGACGGTCGGCGAGAAGCTCGTTGCCGACGAAGCGGCCGATGCCTTCGGCGAGCTCCGCCGGGCGTGGCGCCGACAACATGCGCATGGCGCCGGCGACTTCATCCATCAGCGTGGCGACGTCGGCCAGTTGCTGCGGCTGCCAGCCCGACTCCACGTAGGCGACGATCGCGTCCTTCACCTTGCCGGTGTTGGCCGTGGCCTCGTGCATCAACGTGGCGAGGATATGGCGCGCCTCGCTGCGCGGCAGCATGGCGGTGGCGCTTTCGGGCACGTGTTCGTCTTCGGCGCCCAGGCTTTCGATGTGGTCGTCGAGCGAAGCCTCCACGTACAGCAGCGCACCGGCGACGTCGAGCAGCAGCTCTTCGTCGGGCGCACGCACGCGGTTGGCGATTTCATCCAGCACGCGGCGCTGTTCGTTGACCACGCGGCGCGGCACGCCCAGGGCGAGCATGCCCAGCGTGTCACCCACGCGCTCCAGCACCTCGGTCTGGCTGGCGAGCTGGGCCGGGTCGGCGTCGGCCTGGCGCAGGAACAGGTCCAGCGCCTCCTTCACGCGCAGAAGGTCGTCCTTCAGCGCCTTGGCGACGGAATCGAGCAGGGCGCGGTTGTGGCCCGACATCGAGCCGCGCGCGTGCTCGACTTCGCTCGCCTCCGGCAGCAGCGCGTCGAGCGCATAGGTCTGGCGCAGCTGCTCCATGCGCGGGCTGCCCTGGCGGACCTGGCCCACGACGTACAACAGCTTGCGCGCGAGTTCGTCGGCGTCGCCGCCACGCAGGCTCGCTTCGCCATGTTCGACCAGCTGGCGGATGCTGCGATCGACCTTGCCGATCAGCTGGCGTACTTCACCCGCCTGACCCTTCAGCGCGCCATGCTGCACGCCCTCGAGCACGCCGGCGGCGATCCACCACAGGCGGCGGCCCGGCACGCTCTGGCAGCGCGCGGTGATGGCGTCCAGCGTCTGGATCATGCCTCCCAGCTGCTGGTCGTTGCCCTGGCCACGGAACCAGCCGAGCAGCTGCTGCTGGAAACGCAGGCGCAGCGTGGTGATCTCGCTGCGCTGGCGTTCCACCGAGATGGTCTGCGGCGCGTGCGGGGCCTGCGGCGGCAGCACGACTTCCAGGTCCGGCGTGAACAGCGCCGACTCGTGCAGCGCCTGCTGGCCACGACTGGAACGCAAGTCGTTGAGCAGCGGCAGCAGCACCACCGGCACGTCGCGATGACCGCCGGAAAGGCGTTCGAGGTAATCGGGCAGCTGCATCAGGCCGCGCATCAGCGCGGCGTAGGCTTCCTCGCGATCGGCCACGTGGTCTTCGAGCAGCGAGATGGAGAGTGTCTCCATCTCTTCGGTGACCATCGCCGCGCCATACAGCTCGACCATGCGCAGCGTGCCCTGCACCTGGTGCAGGCTGTCCGCACAGGAGCGCATCGCATCGCGGTTGCCCGGATTGTCGACGTAGGACTCCAACGCCTCGCGGGCGACCGAGAGCGTCTCGTCGAGCTCGGGCTTGACCCACTGCAGGGTGGTGAAATCGATGTTGTCTTGAAGTCTCATGCGCCCCTCTCAGCGGCCACGTAACGCTTTGTCACGCAACCGGCGAGGTTGCCCCCTGTGAAAATCGTTATTAGAGCCTGAACTATGTCTTTCCATTGCCCGCGTTGGTCATCTGCGCTTGCCAGGGAGTGATGCGTGGTGCCGCACCTGACGGGTAGTCAGGTCAAGCCGCGCACGACTTCCTGCCGGGAGCCGATGGCCAACCCTCCGGGCCAGGTCTGTTTGCCCGCCATCCTGCGTCATCACTCGGTCGTGTATCGACATACATTCCCTCGTTCTTCCTTGTCTGGCAGGCAAACCGGTTCTGGCGCGGGCAATGGGAAGACATGGTTCAGGCCCTCCCTACTCAACCCGGCAGCTTGAAGTGCGCCACCGAACGACGCAGGTCGCTCGCCAGCTGCGCCAGGTAACCAATCGAATCGGCCGTCTGGCTTGCACCCTGCGAGGTCTGCGAGGTGATTTCCTGGATCGCATTCATCGATACCGAAATATCGGTTGCCGCGGTCGACTGCTGGCGCGCCTGCGTGGAGATGTTTTGAATCAGCGCGGACAGGTCGTGCGACACGCGCTCGATGTCGCCCAGTGCGCTGCCCGCGTCCTCCGCGAGTCGGGCACCGGCCACCACTTCCGCGGTGGTCTGTTCCATCGAGTTCACCGCCTCGTTGGTGTCGGACTGAATCGTCTGCACCAGCGTTTCGATTCGCTTCGTCGCGCTCGCGGAGCGTTCCGCGAGGCGCTGCACTTCGTCCGCCACGACCGCGAAGCCGCGACCCGCTTCACCCGCCGAAGCCGCCTGGATGGCAGCGTTCAAGGCGAGGATGTTGGTCTGCTCGGCAATGTCGTTGATCAGTTCCACGATCGAGCCGATTTCCTGCGACGATTCACCCAGACGCTTGATTCGCTTCGATGTTTCCTGGATCTGGTCGCGGATCGAGTCCATGCCCGAAATCGTCTCGCGCACCACTTCGGCGCCGCGCGAGGCGATTTTCACCGAGCGCTCGGCCACGTCGGCCGACTCGGCGGAGTCCTTGGACACCGTATCCATCAGGCTCGCGATCTGGTTGATCGCGGTGGTGGCGGTGCTGATCCGCTGGGCCTGGTGCTGCGCGGATTCGGCCAGGTGGCGCGCGGTGGTCTGCGTTTCCTGGGCCGAGGACGACACCTGCTCCGAGGTTTCGTTGATCGTCGTCACCAGGGTGCGCAACTCGTCGATGGCGTAGTTCACCGAGTCGGCGATGGCGCCCGTGATGTCCTCGGTCACCGTGGTCTTGACGGTCAGGTCACCTTCGGCGAGCGAACCCATTTCGTCCAGCAGGCGCATGATGGCCTCCTGGTTGCGCTGGTTGAGTTCGGTCGATTCCTGGAAGCGGCGGCGCTGGTCGGCCACGAGCTGGACCACGAGGACGATCAGGAAGGCCGCTGCGCCGATCGCGCCGAGCACGCCCCACCACAGGTTGGGGAACAGTCGGCGGGTCGGCAGCTTGGCGATCTGGTCAGCGAGTTCGTTGGCGCGCAACAGCACGTTCTGCGAGTCGAGCGAGGCCTGGTTGCCAGCGCGCTTCACGTCGGTGAGGCCGCCTGCGGCGCCGACCAGCTTGCCGACCGGATCCTGCAGGTTGTCCCACTGCGTCTGCATGTCAGTGAGGATCTTGCGCGCGTTGGCGTCGCCCATGGCGCGCACGCCCACTTCGGCGTTGCCTTCGAGCAGGCCCTTGAGCACCGAACCGTAGAGCTGGCCATCACGCGCCAGGCCGTCGGCGGCGGGCTGCGAGGCGTCGCCACCCTGCAGCACTTCCTGCACTCGGCGGATCATGCGGTCGGCCAGGAGCATCTGGCGGGCGGAGGTATAGGTCTGTTCCGCGCTGCCGCCGCGCTGCTGCAGGATGTTCACCACCTGCTCCATGCTGGAGTTCAGCAGCGGCAGGTCGCGCGACAGGGTGCCGGCACGCTGGGCCGAATCCACCACCAGCGCCTTGTTGGAGAGGATCTTGCCGATGTCGGCGTCGAGCTGTCCCCAGGCATTGCCCAGCGCGGCGACGGCGCGACCGGCCGGCGTGGCGTTGTTGTCGGCATAGGGCTTCAGGCCGCCCTTTTCGTCGCCCTTGATCAGGCGCTGCACGGCCGAGTCGATGGCGTTGCGGTTGGTTTCCAATTCCTTGAAGGAATCGACGTTACCGTCCGCGGCCTCGAGCGCATATTTGGCCGTCTGCTGCGACAACACCTGGATCTGGGTGGTCAGACCCACGGCCTGGGTGTCCTCGCGGCCCCTCAACGTGAGCATGACGAAGTCCACACCCGTGAAACCGAACGCGATGATCAGGGCAATGATGAGGCCCGTATAGCCTCTTTCCTTGCCCACGCCCCCTGTAGTGCTCATTTCGTTCACCTCGCCCGTCTACACCTTGCCGCCCTTGTCGGAAGGTGTCGGTACATCGCCCTGAATCCGGCCTCACACGGCACCGGTCCTACTTATGTTCCAACGTTTTGCCCGTCAGGCCGCGGCCTGGCGGAAATCCGGTGCACGTACCAACTTGCCCATGCTGAATACCGCCAGCTGGGGTTCGCCCACGCGCTCGTCGACGAAACGCGACAGGCGCGGATCTTCTTCCTGCTGCGCATTGCGGCGCTGTTCGGCGTCCACCGTGCGCTGGCCGAACACCTCGTCGACCACCAGCGCCACGTTGCCGCCGCCCTGCCGGACGATCAGCAGGCGGGTGCGCTCGGTGTGCTGGGTGCGCTCGCCAAACAGGAAGCGTGCCAGGTCGATCACCGGCACCAGGTTGCCGCGGACGTTGGCCACGCCCATCAGCCAGGCCTGCGTGCCGGGAACCTGTGTCATGGCCGGAACCGCCAGCAGTTCGCTGATCTCGTCGATGCCGCTGACGAAGAGGCGACTGCCCGCGCGGAAGCCGATGCCGCGCCAGAGGCCCGGCGCTTCCAGCTTCTCCGGCGTGCCCGAGGCATGCGCCAGCGACAACTGCTCATACCTGGCAAGGATTTCGAAGGGCGAAAGCGCGGCCGTCTGGGTCATCGTCGCCTCAGGCAGCGCTAGGCAGCAGATCGTTGATGCAGGCCAGCAGGTCCTTTTCGTTGACCGGCTTGGTGATGAAGGCGCGCGCACCCTGGCGCAGCCCCCATACGCGGTCCGTTTCCATGGACTTGGTGGTGATCATGACGATCGGAATGCTCGATGTCGCGGGATCGCGCGTGAGCGTGCGCGTGGCCTGGAAGCCATTCATGCCCGGCATGATGACGTCCATGATGACCAGGTGGGGCTTGTCCGCGCGCACGCGCTCGATGCCTTCTTCGGCATTGCCCACGGAATCGACCTTGTAGCCGGCACGCTCCAGCAGCGTAGTGAACACGCGGACGTCGGTCGGCGAATCGTCGATGATGAGAATATTTGCCACAGGTCCCCCTAGACCCTGTTGCCGCGGTTTTTACGCCGTGGCGACGTGTCGATGAATGGCGCCAAGCAGCTCATCTCGGGTGAACGGCTTGGTCAAATATTGTTCGGCGCCCACGATGCGGCCACGCGCCTTGTCGAACAGGCCGTCCTTCGAGCTCAGCATGATGACGGGCGTGCCGCGGAACTGCGGGTTGTTCTTGATGAGCGCGCAGGTCTGATAGCCGTCGAGTCGCGGCATCATGATGTCGACGAAGATGATCGCGGGCTTCTGGTCGGAGATCTTGGCGAGCGCCTCAAAGCCGTCGACGGCCGTAAGCACGTCGCAGCCTTCTTTCTTGAGCAAGGTCTCTGCCGTTCGACGAATGGTTTTCGAGTCGTCGATCACCATGACCTTGAGGCCGGCCAGGCCATTTCCACTTATGTTCAAGTTCACAACACCCCCCTGCGACCCGCCCCAGGCTCAGGAAAATCGTGGCATCGTCGGCGACGCGCCGACAATCTCGTATGGACACAGAAATACAGCAAAGTTCCCTACGACGTACGACATCACTCAGCCGGCAGGCACTCGTGCGTAGCTGTTTACCGCCTGCCCGACGTGACGTCAAGCTGAAATCTCGCGTGCAGCGTCCTACGTCATTGTATCGGGCAATGACCGGGGAGACGGGTTGACAGGTTGCGGGTCCGGGGCAACCGAGCTGATCCTCTGCGGATACGGCCCGGAGACCACGTAAACTGCCCCGCTCTTCCCCGACCGAAGCCGGCGGGGATCGTGAACGCGCTCTACTACCGGAGAATGACGATGACCCTCAAGGTCGCCGTGCTGATGGACCCGATCGGCTCCATCAAGATCGCCAAGGACACGACGTTTGCCATGCTGCTGGAGGCGCAGCGTCGGGGGCACCAGCTGTTCTACATGGAGCAGGGCGACCTGGCCGCCCGCAGCGGCGAGCCCTGGGCCAGGCTGGCCCCGCTATCCGTGCGCGACGACGTGTCCGGCTGGTTCATGCTGGAAGAGCCTCGCTGGCGCGACCTGCGCGAGATGGACGTGGTGCTCATGCGCAAGGATCCGCCGGTCGACGCCCAGTTCATCTACGACACCATGGTGGCCGAGCTCGCCGAGCGTGACGGGGTGACCGTGGTCAACCGGCCCGAGGCCCTGCGCGACTGCAACGAGAAGCTGTTCGCGATGCACTTTCCGCAGTGCATGGCGCCCACCCTGGTGTCACGCGATGCCGCCGAGCTGCGGGCATTCGTGGCGACCCATGGCGAGGTCGTGCTCAAGCCGCTGGACGGCATGGGCGGGCGCGGGATCTTTCGCGTGGTGGCCGGCGACAGCAACCTCAATTCCATGCTGGAGACGCTGATCGCGGCCGGACCGAAGGGCGAGCACCGCCAGTTCACCATGGCGCAGAAGTACATCCCGCAGATCACCGAGGGCGACAAGCGCATCCTGGTCATCGACGGCGAACCGGTGCCCTATGCCCTGGCGCGCATCCCGCAGGGCACAGATTTTCGCGGCAACCTGGCGGCCGGTGGGCGTGGCGTCGGCGTGCCGTTGTCGGACCGCGACCGCTGGATCGTGTCCCAGGTGGCGCCGGAGCTGCGCCGTCGCGGGCTCCTGTTCGTGGGCCTGGACGTGATCGGCGACTATCTCACCGAGATCAACGTCACATCGCCGACCTGTGCGCGCGAACTGGATGCCCAGTTCGGGCTTAATATCACCGGCCAATTGTTCGACGTCGTCGAAAGCCTGAGAACCGGAAACCGCGCCGCGTGAGCCAACCTGCTGTCCGCACCGGCGCCGACATGTTCGGCGCCACGATGCTTTTCTCGCTGTTGCTGCATGGCGTGCTGATCCTCGGCATCACCTTCAGCTACGTGAAGTCCAAGCCCAGCCTGCCCACGCTGGACGTGACCCTGGTCGACGTCGCCAACCGCGAGGCGCCGGACAAGGCCGACTTCCTGGCCCAGGCCAACAACAGCGGCGGCGGCGAGAACGACAAGGCCTCGCGTCCCTCCCAGCCCTTTTCCGGCCCGCTGCCCACGCCCACGCCGGGCGTGGCGCCACAGCCGGTCCAGGCCGCGACGCCGAAGCCGCAGGAAGCGACGCCCGACAAGCTGCTTACCACCACCGGCAACAGCCACTACAGCGTCAACACCGATACGGCCAAGCTGGAGCAAAACCCCCAGGATCTGCCGGACACGGCGGCCGAGGCGAAGCGCAAGCAGGAAATGGCGCAGCTGGCGGCCGAGCGGCGCAACAGCATCGACAACTACGCCAAGCGCCCGAAGAAGAAATTCATCTCGTCCAACACCAAGGAGTACGCCTATGCCGCCTACATGCGCGGCTGGGTCGACCGGGTGGAGCGCATCGGCAACCTCAACTACCCGAACGAGGCGCGCCGCCGCGGCCTGCACGGCGACGTGCTGCTCACGGTGACGCTGAACCACGATGGCACGGTGAAGGGCATCGAAGTCGTGCAAAGCTCGGGCCAGCCGTTGCTGGATGCCGCCGCGCAGCGCATCGTGCGGCTTGCCGCGCCGTTTCCCGCCCTGCCGCCCGACAAGGAGCGGATCGACGAGTTGAACATCACCCGAACCTGGCAGTTCATGCCGAACGATGTACTGAAGAGCCGCTGAGGAAAGGAACGCACCACGACGGGCAACAGGGGCCTCCTCTCGTTGCTCGTTCACCACCCGCTCCTCACTTCGCGCTAACGGACGTTTGCCACGCCCCAGGGCTTACAATGAGCCCATGACTGCACCCTCTCCCCAGCCCCAGTCCCTCGCCGGTCATTTCCTGATCGCCATGCCCAGCCTGGCCGAACCGCCGTTCTCGCGCGGCGTGGCCTTCATCTGCCAGCACGACGAAGACGGTGCGGTGGGACTGCTGGTGAACCAGCTTTCCGAGTACCGCCTGGGCGACGTGCTGGCGCAGATGAAGCTGGAGTGCAATGACCTGGAGGTCGCCGACGCGCCCGTGCTGATCGGCGGCCCCGTGCAGCAGGAGCGCGGCTTCGTGCTCCATCGCGACCCCGGTCACTGGGAATCGAGCTACCGCATCAATGCCGACTGGTCGGTCACCACGTCGCGCGACATCCTGGTCGCCATGGCCAAGGGCGAAGGCCCCCGCCTGGCCGTGATGGCGCTGGGCTATGCCGGCTGGAGTGCCGGCCAGCTGGAACAGGAGCTCAAGGACAACACCTGGCTGACGGCCGAGGCCAGCGAGCGCGTGGTGTTCCATACGCCGCTGGAGGAGCGCTGGAGCGCCGCCGCCGGCCTGGTGGGCGTGGATCCGCTGCAGTTGCCCGGTTACGCGGGCCACGCTTGAGAGCCAGTTCCATGGTTTGGCTTAGCCCGCGCCGGTCCCCGGCGCCCACCAGGCAATGGGGCGTAGCACGGTGCCTGACTGGCCGCCGGGCCGAGCTGTGCAGCGCCGCCCGGCGAGCGCAGGGGGCCAACCCCTGCTCGCTACTCAAAGCAGAATCCAGCCCTGGATTGTCCCCGCGGGCGGGCCGCGACGGTTCGCCCACCAGGCAGCGTCATCATTCAGTCGTGCATCGGCATACACTCCCACATTCCTCCTTGCCCGGCGGGCAAACCGCTCGCGGCGCAGGCCACGCCAAACCATGAAACAGGCCCTTAGCTGCGTGTTCGGCTTCGACTACGGCAGTCGCCTGATCGGCGTCGCGGTCGGCAACCGCTTCACCGGCAGCGCACGCGGCATCGGCACGGTGGCCGTGCGCGATGGCGATCCCGACTGGTCCCGGCTCGACGCACTCCGGCAGGAATGGCTGCCCGATACGCTGGTGGTCGGCCTGCCGCTGACCCTCGACGGCGAGGAGCAACCAGCCAGCCGCGGGGCCCGCCGCTTCGCGGAGAAGCTGGGCCAGCGCTATGGCCTGCCGGTCGAACTCGTCGACGAACGCCACAGCTCGCGCGAAGCCGCGCAGCGCTTCGCCAGCGCACGCGCGGCGGGACTCAAGAAGCGCCGCGACGCCGCCACTATCGATGCCGAGGCCGCTGCCGTGATACTCGAACGGTGGCTGGCCGAGGCCGTGACCACCGGACACTGACACTCTCCCACGACAACCGCCCGCCATGAGCCAACGCCTGCGCCACCTCACCACGCTCGAACACCTGCCCCGCGAAACCATCGAGCGGCTGCTCGATCGCGCGGAAACCATGCGCGACGGTTGCGCCCACGGCACTCGCAAGCTGGACCTGCTTGGCGGGCGCACCATCCTCAACCTGTTCTTCGAGCCATCCACGCGCACGCGCACCTCGTTCGAACTGGCGGCGCGCCGCCTCGGGGCGGACGTCATCAATTTCGACATCGGCTTCTCCTCCACCAGCAAGGGCGAGGCGCTGTTCGACACGCTGCACACGCTCGAGGCGATGCACCTGGACGCCATCATCGTGCGCCACAAGGTGTCGGGCACGCCGGAGGAACTGGTGCGCCACGCGATGAGCGGGGTGTCGGTGATCAATGCCGGCGACGGCAACCGGGCGCATCCGACGCAGGGCCTGCTCGACGTGCTCACCATCCGGCAGCATCGCCCGGACTTCAGCAAGCTCACCGTGGTGATCTGCGGCGACGTGAAGCATTCGCGCGTGGCCCGTTCGGACGTGCACGCGCTGACCGCGCTCGGCACTAAGGAGATCCGCCTGTGTTCGCCGCAGGCATTGATGCCTTCGCAGGACGAGTTTCCGCAGTGCGTGATCACCGATGATTTCGACGCGGCGATCGAAGGCGCCGACGCGGTGATCATGCTGCGCCTGCAGAAGGAGCGCATGGCCGCCACCGACCTGCCGGATGAGGCTGCTTACTTCACCCGCTTTGGCCTGGACAACCGCCGCCTGGGACGCGCTTCCAAGGGCGCCCTGGTGATGCATCCGGGCCCGATCAACCGCGGCATCGAGATCGCCTCCGAAGTGGCCGATGGCCCGCAGTCGCGCATCCTCGAGCAGGTGGGCAACGGCGTCTTCGTGCGCATGGCGGTGCTGGCCGAGGTGCTGGGTCGCTGAGCCAGGCTTGACGCACCGCGTCAAGCCGCGAATCCGGGCATAATGCGCGGCGCGACTCACCCATCTCATCCAAGGGAATAGACATGCGATCGACGACGCGCATTGCTGCGCTGGGCTTCGCCGGCGTGCTGCTGGCTGCATGCCATCACAAGGACAAGGACGCCCCGCTCGCCTTCGTGCCCGCCGACACGCCGTACGTGGTGGCCAACCTCGACGTGCTCGACGACGACACCCGCAAGGCGTTGCTCGCCCAGGCCGACGCCCAGCTGCCGGCCGAGATGGCCCAGCTTCGCTCCACCGCGGACGATTTGGCGGAGAAGGACCCGGATGCCTCGCGCCTGCTCAAGGCCATCATCGCCGAGCTGGACGGCAAGACCATCGAGTCGTTCGCGCAGAACGCCGGCCTCAACATGAAGGGCCGCTCGGCCTTCTACGGCCTTGGCCTGTCGCCGGTGGTGCGCTTCGAGCTGGTCGATCCCAAGGCCTTCGAGGCTTTCGTCGGCCGCCTGGAAGCGGCCTACGGGAAGCCGTTCGAGACGGCCACCCTCGGCGGCGTGAACTACCGCCGGCACGTCTCTGCCGACGCCGGCATGCAGGTCGTGATGGCCGTGGTCGGCAAGCAGGCGGTCGCCGCCCTGCTGCCCGCCGATGCGCCCGAGGCCACGCTGCGCCTGGCCTTCGGCCTGGATCGCCCGGCCAAGAACCTGCAGGACGACGGTCGCCTGGAGAAACTTGCCAAGGCCAAGGACTACCAGCCGTGGGCCATCGGCCAGGTCGACCTGGTGCGCCTGCTGCCGCTCGCCGCCAGCGGCAAGGACCCGATGTTCAACGCGCTGATCAAGGCGCGCGCCGAGGCCGAGTCGGCCAAGACCGGCGAGCCGATCGCCAACCAGCTGAAGGTATCGCCCGCCTGCGAGGGCGATGCCACGCGCATCGCCGCCCGCGTGCCTTCGCTGAGCTTTGGCTACACCAAGCTCGACGAGAAGCATCAGGACATCCGCTGGGACGTGGCGCTGGCCGACGACATCACCAAGGCCTTCAGCGGCCTGAAGGTGGAACTGCCGGGCCTGGGCGCGGCGGGTACCGCACCGTTCGACATCAGCCTTGCCGTGCCGATGGCGCAGATGCGCGCGTTCTGGAGCGCCCAGGCCGATGCCGTCGCCGCCAAGCCGTTCGCCTGCCCGTCGCTGGCCGACCTCAACGAGAGCTTCGCCAAGATCGGCCTGATGTCCCAGCAGGCGGCCGTGCCGCCGGTTGGCGACCTGCTGGGCGCACGCGTCGCGCTGGACAGCTTCGAGCCGGGCAGCAACGACAGCATGCCCAAGTTCAGCGGCCGCATCCTGATCGGCACCTCCAATCCGGCCGGCCTGCTGGCGATGGCGCAGATGGCGATGTCGGGCCTGCAGCAGCTCAAGCTCACCGCCGACGGCAAGCCGGTCGCATTGCCGCCGGAAGTCACCGCGCCGCTGGGCACGCCGGTGTGGGCCGCCATGGGTCCGAAGGCGCTGGCGCTGGCCGTTGGCCAGGGCGAGGACAGCAAGCTCGGTGAGCTGCTCAGTGCGCCCGGCGGAGACGCAGGCCGCTTCGGCCGCCTGCATCTCAGCGGCGAGATGTACCAGGCATGGGTGAAGGCCATGGCGCAGAAGGCCGCGCACATCGCGGAACTCACCGCCCAGGCGGACTCGGACGATCCGGAAGCCCAGGCCACGGCCAAGGCGACGGCGGAGCGGTCCCGGCAGCAGTTCGAATCGATGCAGGCGCAGGCTGCCCGCATCAAGACGCTGAACGGCGACGCGCGCATGGAGAGCGGTGGCCTGGTGGTCACCAGCCAGACCGAGCTGAAATAACGCTCAGCCGTACCGTGCAGGCACGCAGACGGGGCGCCTTGGCGCCCCGTCCTGTTTCCGCGTCACGCGGCTGGCATCAGATGGCGAGCGCGGCCCGTCGCTGCTGGCGGATGATGCTCAGGCCCAGGGCAAGGGCGAGCAGCACGACCACCACGCCGAACACCAGCATGCCGAGATGGTCGCCGCTCAGGCCCTGCGCGAAGCCGGCCGGCAAGATATCGCCAACGGCCATGTCCATCGCTGACATGCCCGTGTAGTGCATGCCGCATACCGCCATGCCCATCACCAGGGCACTGCCAAGCATCTGCAACCGTCCGCGCAGGTGGAAGGCGAGCCACAGCGCAGCCATCGAGGCCACGATCGCGATCGCCACCGACAACGCCACGAGGCCGCCGTCATAGGAGATCTGCGCCGACGTGAGCATCGCCGCCATGCCCAGGTAATGCATGCCCGCGACGCCCAAGCCCATCAACACGCCGGCGAAGGCCAGGCTGAGCCAGCCGAATGCCCCGGCGCTGACAACGGCCAGCCCGATCGAACACGCGACGACGGCCAACAAGGCAGAGATCGCCGTGAGCACCACGTCGTAGGTCACCTGTACACCCATGTTGCAGGCGATCATCGCGATGAAGTGCATGGCCCAGATCGCGCCGCCGCCCATGGCCGTGCCTGCCGCGAGTACGGCGCCCCAGCGCTGGCCCGGCGTCTGTGCCTGGGCGATGCCGAGCGCGAGCTGCAGCGCGGTGAACGACCCCAGCACGGACACGAGATACGACAGAACGACCAGCACGGCGTTGTAATGCTGATGCATCTCTTGCATGACCCTCTCCTCGTCTGTTCGCACGACTCGCCGCGATTCACGCCGCTTCGAATGCGGCGGCCTTCATGGAGACACGTCGAACACGCACACCGGCGCACCCAGGCTGTGGCAACGGGTTTCGCGCACGACAACATGGGGCGTATCCGCCGATTCGGCCAGCAATCCCTCGAGGAAGCCGGTAAAGAAGCGGCCGCCCGAAGGCGCACCCGGCTGGCAGAGCGGGCAGCCACGTACGTGCAATTGATGTTCGTGCTGCTCGACCGTCACCAGCACGCGAAGCGCCGGCAAGGCGATGCGCCTGATCGCGTCGACCAGCGCCAGCCGCGCGCCGAGGGAAAAATCGCGCTTGAAGATCCAGCTGCCCGTGCGCTTGCCGGCAAGGTACAGCGAGGCGTCGCGCACCTCGGCCGACACGGCGTATTCAAGGTTGATCAGCCACGGAAAGATGCGCGGATAGTCCTTCGCCAGTCCGGGCAACATGCGCTCGACCCGAGCGACATCCGCCCCGCTGGGCAGCGACGGCCCGGCGTCGCTTGATCCGGCGGACCCGGCCGCATGCGCAACCGGTTCGGCCACCATGGCCGCTGCAACGGAGTCGACCGCATGGCCAGCCGGCAATGACCGCGTGGATTCGAACCGAAGCACGCGCGGATGGAGGCCAAGGGCCTCTTCCAGCGCCGGTTGGCGATCGGGTGGCCCACGCAGCACCAGGGTCAGGCAGGCACCTTGCTCTTCCTGCAGCCATCGCTGGCGCACCAGTACGTGGCCGTACTCATTGACTACGCGCCCCAGCTCCAGCAGTAGCCCGTCCCGGCGCTCAGACACTACGCGCACTTCCAGCTCGGCCATGATTCCCCCCGAAATCAAAGCAGCCCAAACATCGTGCCAGTGAATGAATGTGCCGTATGGCCGTCTGTTTCACAAGCATCCGCGCCTTCGGCGAAGCGCGCGCATGGCGCGGGGAAAGCAGGACACAGCCGCTCGAAGAAGGACGCCGCGCAGGCAGCTTGATCGCGTACGCGGACGGCTCGCTGTCGTGAAACTGGCGCGGCGCACCTGTCACCGTGATGTGCATCACGCTTAGCACGATCTTATCGAGCCGAACGTTTTCAGGACATCGCCATGACATCGCGTTCGCAACCGTAATGACGTGCTGAATCGATGCCCGCGGCAGCCATGCGAGGTTCACGCAAAGGCTGATGGTATGGGTTTCGCGGGTACCGCACACAGCGGCGACCGCCTGCCATCAGGACAGTGCTTCCTCACACAGGAGATTCCCCATGCGTACCAACAACCTGTTCCGCAAGACGCTGATCGCCGCCGGTCTCGCCGCAGCCTTCGCGACTGTGCCGTTTGCACAGGTTGCCGCTCAGGACGCCGCGCGCCAATCGCAGGATGCAGCGCAACGACAGCAGGACGCGGCCAGCATGCGACAGACCCAGGACGCGGCAACCATGCAGGACAAGTCGAGTAACGAGACCGTACCCGGCAAGACCAACGACGCCTGGATCACCACCAAGATCAAATCCGAGCTGGCGACCACCAAGGGCATCAAGAGCACCGACATCTCCGTCCAGACCAAGGACGGCACGGTGACCTTGACCGGCACCACCGCGAGCGCCGGCGAGAAGGCCAAGGTCGAGCATGTCGCCAAGCAAGTGAAGGGCGTGAAGACCGTAGATGCCAGTGGCCTGATGGTCAGCGATGCCGCCCACTAATCGCCTGCACGCTGCATAGGGCGGTGCTGAAAACGAAGAAGGAGCCCGATGGGCTCCTTCTTCCCGTGCGTCATTCCCGGCGACTCAGCGATGCAGGAGGTTGCCGCCGAAGTTCTGCGAATCGCGCGTCTCTTCCAGCTCCACGCCGTCAAGGCCTTGCGACAACGTGTGCGCGTCGCCGCCCTGGGCGAGCTTGATGCGCAGGCGCACTTCGTTGGAGCTGTCCGCGTGGCGCAGCGCGTCCTCGTAGGAGATCTCGCCGGCATGGTAGAGCTCGACCAGGCTCTGGTCGAAGGTCTTCATGCCGAGGTTGGTGGATTCCTTCATCACTTCCTTGAGCTTGTGGATCTCGCCCTGGCGGATGTAGTCCTGCACCAGCGGCGTGCCGAGCAGCACTTCCACTGCCACGCGACGCGCCTTGCCGTCGGGCGTGGGGATCAGCTGCTGCGCCACGATGCCCTTGAGATTCAGCGACAGGTCCATGAAAAGCTGCGAGCGGCGGTCTTCCGGGAAGAAGTGCAGGATGCGGTCCATCGCCTGGTTGGCGTTGTTCGCGTGCAGCGTGCACAGGCACAGGTGGCCGGTTTCGGAGAAGTTGATGGCGTGTTCCATCGTCTCGCGCGTGCGCACTTCGCCGATCATGATGACGTCGGGCGCCTGGCGCAGGGTGTTCTTCAGCGCGTTGTCCCAGTTGTCGGTGTCGATGCCGATTTCGCGCTGCGTGATGATGCAGCCCTCGTGCTTGTGCACGTATTCGATCGGGTCCTCGATGGTGATGATGTGACCGGTCGAATTGGCGTTGCGATAGCCGATCATCGACGCCAGCGAGGTGGACTTGCCGGTGCCGGTGCCGCCCACGAAGATGATGATGCCGCGCTTGGTCATCGCCAGCTGCTTGATCACCGGCGGCAGGGTGAGCTCTTCGATCGTCGGGATCTTCGATTCGATGCGACGCAGCACCATGCCCACGCAGTTGCGCTGGTAGAAGCACGACACGCGGAAGCGGCCCACGCCCTGTGCCGAGATGGCGAACTGGCACTCGTGGGTCTTTTCGAACTCCTCGCGTTGCGAGGGCGTCATCACGTTGAGCACCATGTCGCGCGACTGCTGCGCGGACAGCGGGCTCTGCGTGATCGGCACGACGCGGCCCTGCACCTTCATCGACGGCGGCACGCCGGCCGTGATGAAAAGATCCGATGCCTTTTTGTGCACCATCAGCTTCAGGAACGAGGTGAAGTCGAAATCACTCATGGCACCCTCCGGGGCGGTAAATCGAGAGTAGGGAATCGGGAATGGGAAGAGCGGGAAACCATGCCGTCCGCGTGACGCCGCAGGCTTTTCTATTCCCTATTTCTACTCCCTATTCCCTCCCATCACTTGAAAATATCCTTGTTGCGCGCATAGCCCATCGCCTGCTGGCGAGTGACCAGGCCGCGCTTCACCAGGTCCTGCAGGTTCTGGTCCAGCGTCTGCATGCCGTACTGCTGGCCGGTCTGGATGGACGAGTACATCTGCGCCACCTTGTCCTCGCGGATCAGGTTGCGGATGGCCGGGATGCCGACCATGATCTCGTGCGCCGCGATGCGGCCGCCGCCGACCTTCTTCAGCAGCGACTGCGAGATCACCGCGCGCAGCGACTCGGACAGCATCGAGCGCACCATCGGCTTTTCGCCGGCCGGGAACACGTCGATGATGCGGTCGATGGTCTTGGCGGCCGAACTCGTATGCAGCGTGCCGAACACCAGGTGGCCGGTTTCCGCGGCGGTCAGCGCCAGGCGGATGGTTTCCAGGTCGCGCAACTCGCCCACCAGCACGTAGTCCGGGTCTTCACGCAGCGCGGAACGCAGCGCCTCGTTGAAGCCGTGCGTGTCGCGGTGCACTTCGCGCTGGTTGATCAGGCACTTCTGCGAGGTGTGCACGAATTCGATCGGATCCTCGATGGTGAGGATGTGGCCGTATTCGTTCTTGTTGATGTGGTCGACCATCGCCGCCAGCGTGGTCGACTTGCCCGAACCGGTCGGACCGGTGACCAGGATCAGGCCCTGCGGCTGCTCGATCAGCTCGCGGAACACCGCCGGGGCCGCCAGGTCTTCCAGCGTGAGCACTTCGGACGGAATGGTACGGAACACCGCGCCCGCGCCGCGGTTCTGGTTGAACGAGTTGACGCGGAAACGGGCCAGGCCGGGAATCTCGAAGGAGAAGTCGACCTCGAGGAATTCCTCGTAGTCGCGGCGCTGCTTGTCGGACATGATGTCGTAGATCAGCGAATGCACCTGCTTGTGCTCGAGCGCCGGGATATTGATGCGGCGCACGTCGCCGTCCACGCGGATCATCGGCGGCAGGCCGGCGGACAGGTGCAAGTCCGAGGCCTTGTTCTTCACCGAGAAGGCAAGCAGTTCGGCGATATCCATCTAGCGTTCCCCTCAACCCGATCGTCTGGATGCCATGCGGCGGTCATGGGGTGGGCGGGTTGTTCCTCTCGCGGCAGGGCGTCGCGACGCAAGCGCGCCGACGCCGTGCGAATGGCCCTGTCCCGGTTCCCCATGCAAGCGGGCCGATACTACTCGCGCCAAGGCCCGCGCCACCAGTCTTTCCTTAGGTCTACTGCCCAAAGTGCGGACCAGGTTTGCGAAAGCATGCAGCACGGCAAGACCCGGCCGGGCCTTCCGCCAGGGGACGGGCGCCCCCTCCCTCCGGTAAGGTAAAGGCCGCACTGCGAGGAACCCGCATGACACGTATCGCATTCATCGGCGGCGGCAACATGGCGCGCAGCCTGATCGGCGGCCTGCTGAAGACCGGCGTCGCCGCCTCTTCCATCAGCGTGGCCGAGCCGCGGGCCGAGGCTCGCCAGGAACTGGGCCGCGAATTCGGCGTGGCGTGCTATGCCGACAACCGCCAGGCGGCCGGCGACGCCGAGGTGCTGGTCCTGGCGGTGAAACCGCAGATCATGCCGGCCGTCCATGGCGAGCTGAAAGACGTGCTGGCGCGCCAGCGGCCGCTGCTGATCTCCATCGCCGCCGGCGTGCGCATCGACCAACTGGAGCGCTGGTTCGGCCATGCCCTGCCCATCGTGCGCTGCATGCCCAATACGCCGGCCTTGATCGGCGCCGGCGCCACCGGCTTGTTCGCCAATCGCCGCGTAAGCGCGGAGCAGCGCGCACTGGCGCAGCACATCCTCGACGCCGTCGGGCTCACCCGTTGGCTCGACGACGAATCGCTGCTGGACACGGTGACCGCCATCTCCGGCTCCAGCCCGGCTTATTTCTTCGCCATGGTGGAAGCGCTGGAGGATGCGGCGTTCTCGCAGGGCATGTCGCGCGACACGGCTCGCGCACTGGCCGCCCAGGCCTGCCTGGGCGCCGGCCGCATGCTGACCGAGAGCGGCGAGGACCCGAGCGTGCTGCGCAAGCGCGTCACCTCGCCGAACGGCACCACCCAGGCCGCCCTGGAAAGTTTTGCCGCCGACCACTTCAGCCAGGTCGTTGCCCGCGCCGTGGCGGCGGCCACGCGCCGTGGTGGCGAGATGGCCGCCGCCCTGGACGACTAGGGTTGCCCTGACCTGTTAAGCGGGGTGGCATGATGTCAGGAAAGTCCGCAGGATGTGAGGCGTGGCGCAGCGCGGGCTGGCCGTCTGAGCATGCTGCGCCTCACAGCATGCGGGCTTTCCAGGCAGTACCCAGAGGGCCGGCTCGGTCTGCCCACAGCTCCGCATGGCGTCGATTCGACAGGCACCCAACCTGCCGTCATCGACACCCTACGCATCTGCGAGCAGGCAGAACCGGTGATACCCCGCTAAACAGGCCAGAGCAGCCCTAACCATGAGTTATCTCGTCAACGCCCTCTCTTTCCTGCTCGAACTCGCCTTCGGCGCCGCCGCGGCGTTGTTCATGCTGCGCCTGGCCGCCGAGGCCAGCCGGGCCGACTTCCACAATCCGCTGAGCCAGTTCATCTACCGCACCACCAATCCGGTGCTGGTACCGCTTCGTCGCCTGCTGCCGAACTGGCGGCGCATCAATGTGGCGGCCCTGCTGCTGATCTTCCTGCTGATGCTGGTCAAGCGCGTGGTGCTGTTCTCGCTGCTCGGCATGTTTCCGCACGTGCTCGGACTCATCGTGCTGTCGATCGCCGACACGCTCGACTTCATAGCCATGTTCTACGTGGTGTTGATCTTCGTGTGGTCGCTGATGAGCCTGTTCCAGGTCGAGACTTACCACCCCGTCTATCGTCTCGCCGGCACCCTGGTCAGTCCGCTGCTGCGCCCGTTGCGCGGCAGGCTGGTTGCCGGTGGCCTCGACTTTGCCCCCTGGGCCGTGATGATCGTGCTGATCCTGGCCCGCCTGCTGCTGGTTTCTCCGCTTACCGATCTCGGCGCCCGCCTGGCGCTCGGCATGTAAGCCCGTGGCCGCGCCACCCGCGCGCGGCCACCTTCCCTTTCGCTCCCAAGGAATTCTTCTCGCATGCATGCGAATTCATCCCTCCTGCGCCGCCGTCTGCTCGCCCTCGCCCTGACAGCCTCCGCCGTGGGCAGCGCCTACGCCGCCAGCCCGGCCATCGCCGCGAAGCCGGACGTGGTGGCCGGCAATATCGACAGCTCGGTCAACCCGGGCGATGACTTCTTCGAGTTCGCCAACGGTGCCTGGCTGAAGGCTCATCCGATCCCCGCGGAGGAATCGCAGTGGGGCATCGCGCAGGTCGTGCAGGACGAGCTTTACGCCAAGCTGCGCAAGATCAGTGAAGACGCCGCGGCGCAGAAGCAGGCGGCTGCCGGCAGCGACGAGCAGAAGATCGGCGACTTCTGGACGATCGCGATGGACCAGTCACTGGCCGACCGGCTCGGCGCCTCGCCGCTGAAGGACGAACTCACGCGCATCGATGCCGTGCACGACGTGAACTCCGCGCTGGACGCCGCCTTTGCGCTGCAGCCGCTGGGCGTGGATGTATTCTTCGACGTCGGCGTGGCGCAGGACGAGAAGCAGAGCGACGCCATGGCGGTGCACCTGGCCCAGGGCGGCCTGGGCCTGCCGGAGCGCGACTACTACTTCAACAGCGAACAGGGCGTGGCCAAGGCGCGTACCGCCTACGTCGCGCACCTGGGCCGCATGTTCCGCCTGCTCGGCACCGATGAAGCCACGGCGAAGCAGAGCGCCACGCGGGTGATGGCGTTCGAGACGGCCCTGGCCAAGGTTTCCCGCCCGCTGGAGGCCTTGCGCGATCCGGAGAAGAACTACAACAAGATGGCGCCTTCGGAACTGACGACGAAGCATACGCCTGCCATTGCCTGGGACACCCGCCTCGCCGCGTGGAAGCTCTCGGCGCCGACCGTCATCGTCGGCCAGCCCGAGTTCTTCGACGGCCTGCAGTCGTTGCTGGCCAGGACACCGGCACCGGTGCTGCGCGACTACCTGCGCGTGCATCTGGCCGATGCCTATGCGAGTTACCTGAGCCAGGCCTTCGACGACGAGCATTTCGATTTCTACGGCCGCACGCTCTCCGGCCAGGCCCAGCAGAAGCCGCGCTGGAAGCGGGCGTTGCGCGCCGAGAACGAAGCGCTTGGCATGATCCTCGGCCGCATCTACGTGAAGGACTACTTTTCCGAGGCAGGCAAGCAGCGCTACAACGCCATGGTCGAAGCCGTGCGCACGGCTTATGGCGAGCGCATCGACCAGCTCGACTGGATGAGCCCCGCGACCAAGGCCAAGGCGCACGAGAAGCTCGCCGCCGTGACCAGGAAGGTCGGCTATCCGGACAAGTGGAAGGATTACTCCAAGCTCACCATCGGCCGCGATTCCTACGCGCAGAACATGATGCGCGCGCAGCGCTGGGCCTTCGACGACATGCTGTCGAAGTACGGCAAGCCGGTCGATCGTACCGAGTGGGAAATGACGCCGCAGACCTACAACGCCTACTACAACCCTTCCAACAACGAGATCGTGCTGCCTGCCGCGCAGTTCATGATCCCCGGCTTCGCCGACAGCGAGATCGACGACGCCGTGGTGTACGGCTACGTCGCCGCCTCCACCATCGGCCACGAGATCACCCACGGCTTCGACGACGAAGGCCGCCAGTACGACGCCAAGGGCAACCTGCTGGACTGGTGGACCAGGCAGGACGCGGAGCGCTTCACCCAGCGTGCGCAGGTCATGGTGAAGCAGTTCAACGCCTTCGAGCCGCTGCCCGGCCTGCACGTCAACGGACAGGCGAGCCTGGGCGAGAACATCGCCGATTTCGGCGGCATCATGATCGGCCTGGATGCGTTCAAGAAGACCGCGCAATACCAGAAGGGCGAGAAGGTCGCCGGCTACACGCCGCTGCAGCGCTTCTTCCTCGGCTATGCGCTGGGTTGGTTGTCGCAGCAGCGCGAGGAGCGTCTGCGCAATTCGCTGCTGGCCGATGTCCATGCGCCGGCGAAGTACCGTGTCAATGGTCCGCTGTCGAATGTTCCGGACTTCTACGAGGCTTTTGGCGTGAAACCGGGGCAGCCGATGTGGCGGCCGGAGAACCAGCGGGTGAAGATCTGGTAGGGGTTGCCCTGTCCCTCTTCCCCGGGAGAGGGCTGGGATGAGGGACTCCTGCAGGATGGATGAGGCGCGAGGTTCTCTTTTGCAGGAGCCCACCCTCTGGGCGACCGTGGCACCGCAACGTCACCGCTCCGTCGGCTTGTCGCGCACTTGGCGCGCTCCATCTCGGCTCTCTTCACATCACCGCTGTCCCTGCAGGAATGCACCCAGTGCGCGACCACCTTTCGCGCCGGTCTGCATGGTTCGGCGCTCCAGTGTGTGTCCGGTTTTTACGTGTTGTGTTTCCGCAATCTGGCTTGCTTGTGACCGAAAGGAGCCTCCGTCGGACGGCGGGCTTCCGAGCCGCTACCGCGGCCCGGGCCACTTTTTGCGCAGCCTTCCTTTGTAGGAGCGCACCCTGTGCGCGACATCCTTTCGCGCCGGTCTGCAGCACTCGTTCTTCAGACATGCAGTTGGCGATGTCTTCGTTGCTGTCTTCCGCGACCGGGCTCGCCTGCGACCGAAGGAAGTCCCTGTGGAGCCGCGGGCTTCCGAGCCGCTGCCGCGGCCCGGGTCACTTTTCTTTGCTTGCTCAAAGAAAAGTAACCAAAAGAAAGAGCACCCCGCGTGGCGCTGTCTGGGCTTCGCCCAGCCAGTCCGTGAGGCGGCCGGGCTTTTCGACCGGGCTCCTGCCCGGACGAAAAGTGCCCGACATCCGTGTCGGGCACCCCTGCGGGGCCTGATCGACCACCCCTCACCGCCCCACAGGGGATGGGTGAAAGCTCGTGCCGCTGCGCGGCACATCGCATCGAGGAGCTGAAGGCTGTGGC
>NZ_BCPR01000013.1 GCF_016586165.1 Dyella sp. EPa41
CCAAAACCTCCCCTATCTCTGTAGGAGCGCACCCAGTGCGCGACCGCAGCGTGGCGATGTTCCTTTGCCTTCCAGTCGCGACCACCGTGAATCGAGGCAACCCTGCCAGCCCGCGGTCGCGCACAGGGTGCGCTCCTACAACGAACTGCAGCCATCAGCGTCGCGACGCGATGTGCCGCTCCGCGGCACGAGCCTTCAAACGACCCCTGTGTGGCGGTGAGGGGTGGACGATCAGGCCCCGCAGGGGTGCCCGACAGGACGTCGGGCACTTTTCGTCCGGGCAGGAGCCCGGTCGAAAAGCCCGGCCACCCCTCACGGACTGGCTGGGCGTAGCCCGGCCAGCGCCGCGCGGGGTGCCGTTCTCTTTGGTTACTTTTCTTTACTTCGGGCATCCTGCCCTCCGCCCTACGGGCCGGCTTCGCCGTTCGCACGCGCTCCTGCGCGTGCGTGAGCAAGCAAAGAAAAGTGACCCGGGCCGCGGCAGCGGCTCGGAAGCCCGCCGCAGGCGAGCCCGATCGCGGAACCCGGCAACGACCGCATCAGAAATCTTCATGCACCGAAACGACGAACATGCAGACCGGCGCGAAAGGCCGTCGCGCACAGGGTGCGCTCCTACAGAGGGGCGCGGGAGCAAGGGGCGAGTTGTGAGGCGGGGTTGGCCGCGCACCCCAGCCCTATCGCTCCACGGCGACTACCTTCGGGTTGCCCGGAGGGGAAGGAGAGCAGGCAGGCCCTGAAGCCCTCCAACAGCATCAAACCCCAGAAAACGCGATAATCCCCCGATGACTTCCCTGACTTTCGAACTCCAGGCCACCGACGGCGCGGCCCGTCGAGGCCGTCTCACGTTTGACCGCGGCACGGTGGAGACGCCTGCCTTCATGCCCGTGGGCACCTATGGCTCGGTGAAGGCGATGACCCCGCGGGACATCCGCGAGATCGGCGCCGAGATCATCCTGGGCAACACTTTCCACCTGTTCCTGCGGCCCGGCCTGGAGGTCGTGGAGCAGTTCGGCGGGCTGCACAAGTTCATCGGCTGGGACAAGCCCATCCTCACCGATTCCGGTGGTTTCCAGGTGTTCTCGCTGGCGCACAAGCGCAAGATCACGGAGGAGGGCGTGGCGTTTGCTTCGCCCGTCGATGGTTCGAAGGTGTTCCTGTCGCCGGAAGAGTCGATGCGCATCCAGAAGGTGCTCGACTCGGACATCGCGATGATCTTCGACGAATGCACGCCATATCCGGCCACCGAGAAGGTCGCCTCCACCTCGATGGAGTTGAGCCTTCGTTGGGCCGAGCGTTCGCGCCGTGCGTTCGATGACCTCAGGAACCCCAACGCGCTGTTCGGCATCGTGCAGGGCAGCGTGTACGAGAGCCTGCGCCGCCGCTCGGCGGAAGGCCTGGTCGACATCGGTTTCGATGGCTACGCCGTGGGCGGCCTTGCCGTAGGCGAGCCCGAAGCCGAGCGCAACCACACGCTGGACTTCACCGTGCCGCTGCTGCCGGCGGACAAGCCGCGTTACCTGATGGGCGTGGGGCGCCCGGAGGACATCGTGGAGGCGGTGCGTCGCGGCATCGACATGTTCGACTGCGTGATGCCCACCCGCAATGCGCGCAATGGCTTTTTGTTCACTGCCGAAGGCACGCTGCGCATCCGCAACGCGAAGTTCGCGCTCGATACCCGGGTGATCGAGGAAGGCTGTGACTGCTACGCCTGCAGCAACGGCTTCAGCCGCGCCTACCTTCGTCACCTGGATCGCTGCAACGAGATCCTCGGCAGCCAGCTCGCCACCATGCACAACCTGCGGCATTACCAGCGCCTGATGGCCGGCCTGCGCGAGGCCATCGCTGCGGGCAGGCTGGATGACTTCGTGGCGGAGTTCTATGCCCGCCGGGCGGGTGGTGTGGCGGCCTGAGGTCGGCCGGGCCAGTCTGCCGCGTCCTCCCTGCTCGTCATTCCGGCGCAGGCCGGAATCCAGCAGCCGGGTGGCCCGGTTATCGCGAGCCGCTATCCAGATAGGTTTTGGCGACAACCAACCCTGGCGGTCACTGGATTCCGGCCTGCGCCGGAATGACGGGTAGGGGGATCGAGGGAACCAACGCCCCCTCACCCCGGTCCCGCCCCTTGGAAACCGCCCATTCCGACGCCAGAACCTTCGGCGGGCGGGTCTTGTGACGCATGCAGGGCCCGGGGGCGCGTGGCATAATCCACGATCTTTTATCAGGTTCCAGCGGAAATCCCTGTTGGAACCATAACTTGCGAGACAAGCTGATGACTTTTCCGACGTCCTTCGTGATCGCCCAGGCCGCTCCGGCAGCCGGCGCACCGAACCCGATCATGACGTTCCTGCCGCTGATCCTGCTGTTCGTGGTCTTCTATTTCCTGATGATCCGCCCGCAGATGAAGCGCCAGAAGGAACACCGCAACATGGTCGCCGCGTTGTCCAAGGGCGACGAAGTGGTCACCAACGGCGGCATCGCCGGCAAGGTGGATGAAGTGGGTGAGAGCTTCATCACGGTCGAGATCGCACCGAACGTGAAGATCAAGCTGCAGAAGGGCGCCGTGCAGCAGGTACTGCCCAAGGGCACGCTGAAGTCGTCCTGAGGGCGGCTTGCCGGAGTGGAGGGGCTCCGGCTTCAACGACGCATTGCTTGCCGCGGCCTGCCTCGCGCCGCGGCTTTTGACGGATTCAAGGCATGAGTGATTTTCCACGCTGGAAATACGCGCTGGTCGCCATCGTACTGGTGCTCGGCATTGTCTATGCGCTGCCCAACGTGTTCCTGCCGGTGCCTGCCGTGCAGATCACGGCAAACCGCAACGGCACGGTCGACCAGGCGCTCGAGCAGAAGGTGTCCGATGCCCTGACGAAGGCGAACGTCGCCAATACCGGCATCGAGATCAAGGGCGACCATCTGGTGGCCAGTTTCGCCAACGCCGACGTGCAGAAGAGCGCGGCGGACGCGATCAAGGCGGTGCTGGGCGACGACTACACGGTCGCGTTCAACCTCAAGTCCACCGTGCCGGGCTGGCTCAATGCGATCGGCGCCAAGTCGATGCCGCTGGGCCTGGACCTCCAGGGCGGCGTGCACTTCCTGATGCAGGTCGACCAGAGCGACGTGGTCGACAAGCAGGAAACCCGCTATGCGGATGACATCCGCAGCCTGCTGCGCGAAAAGAACATCCGCTACGACTCGGTGACGCGCAACAGCCAGCGTGGCCAGGGCGTGCTGGTGGTGCTGAAGTCCAATGAGGACCGCGCGACCGCTGCCAACATCATCGCCACCGAGTATCCCGACCTCACCGTGCAGGAAGGCAACGCCACCGGCGACCGCTATCCGCTCAACGCCACCGTGCGTCCGGACAAGCTGCGCGAGCTGTCGCTCAATACCATCCGCCAGAACCTTGGCACGCTGCGCAACCGCATCAATGCGCTGGGCGTGTCCGAACCGATCATCCAGCAGCAGGGCGACAGCCGCATCGTGGTCGAGCTGGCCGGCGTGCAGGACACCGCCGAAGCCAAGAAGCTGATCGGCGCCACCGCCACGCTGGAATACCGCGCGGGCTACGGCACGCCGCAGCAGGCCATCGACGCGCAGCGCTCGGGCATCGTTCCGCCGGATGCGCGCCTGTACAAGGGCCGCGAAGGCCAGCCGTACCTGCTCAGCAAGAACATCATCGTCACCGGCGACCAGCTGGTGGATGCCTCGTCCACCTTCGACCAGCAGAGCGGTTCGCCTGCCGTGTCGGTCACGCTCAACTCGGCCGGCGCCAAGAAGATGCTGGACTTCACCACCGGCAACGTCGGCAAGCCGATGGGCGTGGTGTACGTCGAGCGCGTGGTCGAGACCAAGGTGGTCGACGGCAAGGAAGTGCGCACGCCCAAGATCACCGAAGAGGTGATCAACTACGCCACCATCAACGGCGTGTTCGGCAAGAACTTCCAGACCACCGGCCTGCGCAGCCCGAAGGAAGCCTCCGAGCTAGCCCTGCTGCTGAAGGGCGGTTCGCTGGCCGCGCCGATCGACATCGTCGAGGAGCGCGTGATCGGCCCCAGCCTCGGCCAGGACAACATCGCCAAGGGCCTGCGCGCCGTGACCCTGGGCCTCGCCCTGGTGCTGCTCGCCGCCGCCCTCTACTACAAGCTGTTCGGTCTCGTGGCCGACGTGGCGTTGTTCTTCAACCTGGTGATCCTGATCGCCGTGATGTCGGCGGTGGGCGTCACGCTCACCATGCCGGGCATCGCCGGTATCGTGCTTACGCTGGGCATGGCGATCGACGCGAACGTGCTGATCTGCGAACGCATACGCGAAGAGTTGCGCAACGGCTCGACGCCGCACGCGGCGATCCGCGCCGGTTACGACAAGGCGTGGGCCACCATTCTCGACGCCAACGTCACGCACCTGATCGCCGCACTGGCGCTGACCACGATGGGTTCCGGCTCGATCAAGGGCTTCGGCGTCACGCTGCTGATCGGCATCCTGACCTCGATGTTCACCTCGGTCACCGTGACCCACGCGATCACCGCGCTGATCCACGGTCATCGCAAGCTCAAGACGTTGTCGGTCTGAAGAGGAACAATCAATCATGGAAATCTTCAACCACAACGCAAACGTGAACTTCCTCGGCATGAGGAAGTTCAGTGTCGGCCTCGCCATCCTCTTGATGGTGGCCTCCGTCGCGCTCATCGCGGTGAAGGGCCTCAACTATGGCCTCGACTTCACCGGCGGCGTATCGCTGGTGATGGACTACGACCAGCCGGTGCAGGTCGGTGAAGTCCGCGACGCCCTCGAGAAGGGCGGCATGGAGCATGCCCTGGTGCAGAGCCTGGGCGGCACCAAGGAAATCTCCGTCCGCCTGCAGCCGAAGGACGACCCGAACTCGGGCGTGGCCAGCGGCGGCAAGGTCAACTTGGATAAGATCGCCGAGGACGTCACCAAGGTGCTGCAGGTGGCTCGCCCCGATGCCAAGCTCAAGAGCCGCGACTACGTGGGTTCCGCCGTGGGCGAGGAGCTGCGCAGCGACGGCATCGTGGCCGCCATCGTGGTGGTGCTGGGCATCGGCTTGTACCTGGGCATCCGCTTCGAATGGCGCTTCGCCGTCGCCGCCATCGTGACCGAGGCGCACGACGCACTGGTCACCGTGGGCATCTTCGCGCTGGTGCAGCGTGAGTTCGACCTGACGGTGCTGGCCTCGGTGCTGGCGGTGATCGGCTACTCGATCAACGACAAGGTGGTGGTGTTCGACCGCGTGCGCGAACTGTTCCGCCTGGCCCGCAAGGCCGAGCCGGAAGAGATCCTCAACCGCTCGATCAACAACACGCTGTCGCGAACCATCATCACCGCGCTGTTCACCGGCATCACCATGGCCGCGCTGTATTTCTTTGGTGGCCCGGCGGTGCACGGCTTCGCCATCACCATGCTGATCGGCATCCTGGTCGGCACGCTGTCTTCGATCTTCGTGGCCAGCCCGATCCTGCTGTGGCTCGGCGTGTCCAAGCAGGACCTGATGCCCAAGACCAAGGAGAACCCGGAGCTGGCGCGCCGGCCCTGAGGTTTCGCCCTTGGCAACATGCTGAGCAGAACGGCCCGGAAATCCCGGGCCGTTTTTTTTGCCGGTCGCTCGCTCCGCCGGCGCGTCTCAACGCCCTCGCAGCGTGACGTACAGCGAATCGATGGGCCTCGCCAGGGTGCCCCGCAGGACTCCGGTCGCGGGCTCAGGGGCGCTCGTACGAGCGGGTCTGGCGTCTGGAAATCCGACCAGGCCGATAGGATTTGCCTGACAAGCCGCATCGTAAGAAATTGACGATTATTCTTACGGAAAGTTGACAAATCGTAAGAAAACGCTCTACCTTCACGATTCCCTCATCCCGGCGACAGTCCTGAGTCAGCCCATCCAAGGCCTGGCGTAAGAAATCGTTCGCCGCACCGGAGGGAACGGGGGTGGTTCGGCAGGGGGAGCCTGTCAGATCCGCACTAGAAGACAGCTAACTCCGATCGTCCCAAGGACGAGCGGCAGGTTTCTTTTGCCCACGCATGGGCTGTTGGGGAGATCCAGATGAGTTTTAGTTCGTTGAACAGGGCCGTTCTGCTGCGTCGTTCGACGCTTGCCGCCGCGCTGACCATGAGCCTGGCGGGCGTGGCCTTCGCCCAGTCCACCACCGGTACCATCTTCGGCCAGGCGGAAGCCGGCGAGACGGTGACCGTTTCCGGCACCACCGGTGTCACCCGTTCGGCCACCGTGGACCAGTCGGGCCGCTACCGCATCAGCAACCTGCCGCTGGGTACCTATTCGGTCACGCTGCAGAAGGACGGCGCTACGGTCGACAGCCGCAAGGATGTCGCCATCACGGTGAACGCGGGTACCGAAGTATCGTTTGCCTCGGCCGCCAATGCGCAGGCACTTTCCTCGGTCACGGTGACGGCCAATGCGCTGCCGGCCATCGACGTGTCGTCGGTGGATTCGCGCACCGTAATCACCTCGCAGGACCTCGAGCGCCTGCCGCTCGGCCGCAGCGCCGAAGCGATCGCGCTGCTCGCTCCGGGCGTGGTGCAGGGCAGCAGCTATTTCAGCGGCCAGACGGCTGGCTCGTCGGTGGTGTCCTTCGGCGGCTCGTCGGTCAGCGAGAACGCCTACTACGTCAACGGCTACAACTCGAGTGACCCGCTGAAGAACCTGGGCGGCGTCGGCATGCCGTACGGCGCGATCGACCAGCAGGAAATCTACACCGGCGGCTACAGCGCCATGTACGGCCGTTCCGACGGCGGCGTGATCAGCCAGGTCGGCAAGCGCGGTACCAACGAATGGCACTTCGGTGGCCAGGTGCTGTGGGCGCCGAAGTTCCTCGCGGAAGATCCCAAGAGCATCTACTACCCGAACGAGCAGCTGCCGGCGGGCTACGGTTACACCAACAAGAACCTGCCGGGCACGCTGTACCGCTCGCGCAAGGACAACGTGAAGTGGAACCGCACCTATGACGCCTACGTCGGCGGCCCGCTGATCAAGGACAAGCTGTACTTCTTCGTGGCGGCGGAAGCCGAGCGCCAGGAAGGCAAGTCGACCTCCACGTCGTCGGCAGCCGTGCCCGCGAACACCTACTACAAGTACGACATTCCGAAGTACTACGCCAAGCTCGATTGGAACATCAACGACAGCAACATCCTCGAGCTGACGGGCATCTCCAGCAAGACCGAGTACAGCGGCGACCTCTACAAGTACGACTACAAGACCGGCGTCGAGGGCGGCTTTGCCGGCCATGACACGTCGACCAAGACCGGTTCGGACATCTATGTCGGCAAGTACACCAGCTACATCACCGACGACCTGACGTTCACCGCGACCTACGGCCAGAACCGCGCGATCGATTATTCGAACACGCCGGGCCTGACCACCACCCAGACCTACCTGAGTGGCGTGACCAACCAGGATCCGACCCTCACCGGCGGCACCCCGATCCGCAACTCGAACTCGGTGCTGTACGTGAAGGACCCGGGCGCGAAGAACAAGACCCATGGCCTGCGCCTCGACCTCGAGTACAAGCTGGGTGATCACCTGTTGTCCGGCGGTATCGACAACATGCACTACAAGGCGATCAACGAAGGCCAGCAGGTGAGCGGCCCGGGTTACGCCTGGATCTATTACAAGGCGGCTGCCGGCAAGGAAAACGTGCCGATCCAGCCTGCCTTTGGCGTCGGTGCGCCGGGCGGCCGCGGTTACTACGCCGCGCGCTACATCTTCCAGACCACCACCAGCATGGCGGTGGACCAGAAGGCCCAGTACCTGGAAGACACCTGGCAGATTAACGACCGCTGGATGGTCAAGCTGGGCCTGCGCAACGACCAGTTCACCAACTACAACAGCGCCGCGCAGAAGTACGTCGACCAGAAGGACCAGTGGGCGCCGCGTCTGGGCTTCAGCTGGGACGTGTTCGGCGACTCCACCTTCAAGGTGTTCGGCAACCTCGGCCGCTACTACCTCGCGCTGCCCAACAGCGTGGCGATCCGCGGCGCCTCGGCGTCGACCTTCACCTATGAGTACTTCACCTACAGCGGCATCGACGCGAACGGCGCACCGACCGGCCTGAAGGCCATGGGCCCGGGCCCGGTGTCGACCAACGGCGAGTACGGCGTTGCGCCGGATCCCAAGTCGGTCGCCGCGTCGAACCTGAAGTCGCAGTATCAGGACGAAGCCATCCTCGGCTTCAACAAGATGCTCGGCACGAACTGGGTGGCCGGCGCCAAGGTGACGCTGCGCAAGCTGCAGACCTCGATCGACGACGTGTGCGACCCGGATGCGCTTGAAGCAAAGGTGATCAAGAGCGGCATCGATCCGGACAGCGTCGTCATCCCCGACGGCTGCCTGATCTTCAACCCGGGCGAGAACAACACCTTCCTGCTGAAGAACGCCAACGGCAGCGGCTACTCCAAGGTCAGCATGTCGACCAGCGACTGGGGCTTCTCCACCGGCGCCAAGCGCAAGTACTACGCCCTGGACCTGTTCGTGGAGCATCCGTTCGACGGCACCTGGATGGGCCGCGTCGACTACACCTTCTCGCGCAGCTACGGCAACACGGAAGGCCAGGTGCTCTCCACCATCGGCCAGGACGACGTGTCCAAGACGCAGGACTGGGATACCCCGGCACTGATGGTCAACAGCAACGGCGTGCTCTCGAACGACCGCACCCACCAGCTGAAGGCGTACGGCTCGTACCAGATCTCGCCGGAATGGATGGTCTCCGGCGCGGTTCGCATCATGTCCGGCGCACCCAAGGCTTGCCTGGGCTATTACGGCACCAACGAAAGCGATCCGTCGGGCTACAAGTCCAAGTACCGCTGGTGCGCAGGCGAGCCGACCAACTTGGGTAGCAACGGCCGTCTGCCGTGGACCAAGTTCCTGGACCTGGGCGTGACCTACCGTCCGTCGTTCGCGGACCAGAAGCTGGCGTTCAACTTCAACGTGTTCAACGTGTTGAACGAGCGCAAGCCGACCGTGCTCGACGCAACCTACGAGTCGGGTCGTTACACCGTGTCGAACACCTACGGCGCCGCCCTGTACCAGACCACGCCGCGTTACGGTCGTTTCTCGGTCACGTACGACTTCTAAGCAAGCACTCGGGCTCACCCGGCCTGGCCACGCGGTTGCCTTGCGGCGCCGCGTGGTGGTCGAGACACAAGAAAGTCACAACGGAATCTTCTTCCCGGGCCGCCAGTGATCCTGGCGGCTTTTTTTCGTCTGTTGCCAGTACGGTTGCAAGATTGGGCTGCCCGCTCATGGATTGATATCACCCGGGAGTGGGCTAGAACTCCGTGCTGCTCAGTCACGGAAAATGTCGCCTGGTTAGTCAAATTTTTTACGGGCAACTACAAAAAACAAAGAAAAGGGCTTGCATCGCTGCAAGCCCTTTTTTCTGGGAGAGGGTGGGATTTGGACCTGCATACGTTTACGCGTACGCCCCGGTTTCAATTAGGCGAACTAGAACCGTATCGTGTTGAACGCTGCGGGAGTCTTAACCCTGCTCCGTATCGAGTTTCTCAAAGGCCACTGCCAGGTTCATAGATCCAACCTGTTCCCGGAATCTGCTGCGGCCCCGTGGTCGGGCAACGGCTGAAGTCACACGCCTGTTCGATGGATATATTCGGCGGCAACACGTAGTTAAGGACGGGACCGTAGACATCGTTCTCGGTGGGAAATCCTGAGGGACATGAATACTGCAGGACTGCCTTGTACTGCGATGAAACGTTACCAGCATGCACGATGTTCCCGAGGCAGTAGGAAATCTGCTGACCTACCGGAATTCCGTTTATGTCGTAGAAAATAACCGAGCCTGCGTACTTCGGTGCCGCATGCGCTTGAAATGCGCCAGCGGACATGACTAGGGCTCCAACGAACAGCGCTGACATCTTCCGATTCATTACTGCTTTCTCCCTTGTTGAACCAAAGGTGAAGCTAGGGGCCGAACAGAAGGAAGACTGAGAAGTGCATCGCAAATAATTGCAGTTCGTAGGCTTCGCGAAAGGTAGTGCCGACGGAGGCGTTAGTTCTTCCGAACCGATGCCCACACTTCAATGCCGTGGCGCCGCATGGGTAATCGCCAGAAGGGGGAGCTCGTTTTCTTCCCTGTAAATAATCAGTTACGGCGACAACGGTCGCGCGTGAAGGTGCTGACCCGGGAAAGAAGACGTTAATTTACGCTTACGGGAAGTTGACATTCCGTAAGAAAACACTCTACCTTCACCAGCAAGCCCTATCGACGACAGCTTGTAGACAGGTTCAGCGACGAGTCGCAAGCACCTACGTGTCGCGTCAGGGGGGAGGGTGGTTTCTGCAGGGGGAGCCTGACAGGACCGCACCACACGGCAACTTGAACCGATCGTCCTCTGGACGACCGGCAGGCTTCTTTTTGCCCTTTTTTCGGGGCTGTTACGGGGAGATCCATTAGATGAGCTTTCGTATGTTGAATCGGGCGGTGATGCTGCGTCGGACGACGCTGGCTGCCGCGATGACCATGGGCCTGGCCGGCGTGGCTTTCGCCCAGTCCACCACCGGCACCATCTTCGGCCAGGCGGAAGCCGGCGAAACGGTCACCGTCACCAGTTCCACCGGCATCAGCCGTTCGGCGACCGTGGATACCTCGGGCCGCTATCGCATCAGCAACCTGCCGCTGGGCACCTATTCGGTGGTCTTGCAGAAGGACGGCGCCACCGTCGACAGCCGCAAGGATGTCGCCATCACGGTGAACGCGGGTACGGAAGTGACCTTTGCGGCGGCCGCCAACGCGCAGGCGCTGGCTTCGGTGACGGTGACCGCCAATGCGCTGCCGGCCATCGACGTGTCGTCGGTGGATTCGCGCACGGTGATCACCTCGCAGGATCTCGAGCGTTTGCCGCTCGGCCGTAGCGCCGAAGCCATTGCCTTGCTGGCGCCGGGCGTGGTGCAGGGTAGCGGCTACTTCGCCGGCCAGAAGGCGGGTTCGCCGGTGGTGTCGTTCGGCGGCTCCTCGGTGAGCGAGAACGCGTACTACATCAATGGCTACAACACGACCGATCCACTGAGCAACCTCGGCGGCATTGGCCTGCCTTATGGCGCCATCGACCAGCAGGAAATCTACACGGGCGGCTACAGCGCCATGTACGGCCGTTCCGATGGCGGCGTGATCAGTCAGGTGGGCAAGCGCGGCACCAACGAATGGCACTTCGGTGGCCAGATCATGTGGTCGCCCAAGTTCCTGGCAGAGGACCCGAAGGACGCGCTGTTCCCGAACCAGGCTCTGCCGAATGGCGATGAGTACACCGACAGCTCGCTGCCGGGCACCAAGTACCGCAGCCGCAAGGGCAATACGAAGTGGAACACCACGTACGACTTATACGTGGGCGGTCCGCTGATCAAGGACAAGCTGTTCTTCTTCGTGGCAGCGGAAGCCGAGAAGGAGCAGGGTACGTCGACCTCTTCGGCGACCTCCGCGCAGCCGGCCAACACGAATTACAAGTACAGCGTGCCGAAGTACTACGTAAAGCTGGACTGGAACATCAACGACAGCAACATCCTCGAGCTGACCGGCATCTCCAACAAGACGGAGTACAGCGGCGTCAAGTACGCGTACGACTACGAGACCGGCAAGACCGGCGAGTTCATCGGCAACGACACGTCGACGAAGACGGGTTCGGATATCTGGGTCGGCAAGTACACCAGCTATATCACCGACAACCTGACGTTCTCCGCGACTTACGGCCAGAACCGCGCGATCGACTACTCCAATGTCCCAGGTATCGATCCCAGCCTGGTATACCTGAGCAGTCCGACCAATCAGGATCCGGCCATCACCGGCGGCAACCCGATCTATAACGGCAACACCATCCTCTATGTGAAGGACCCGAACGCGCACAACAAGACCCATGGTCTGCGTCTCGACCTGGAGTACAAGCTCGGCGACCACACGCTGGCGGCCGGTATCGACAACATGCACTACACCGCGACCGACGAAGGTCAGCAGGTGAGCGGCCCGGCCTATGCGTGGCTCTACGGCCACACCTCCCGTCCGAACAATCCGCTGTCGGCGGGTCAGGGTGTTGGCGCGCCGGGCGGTGACGGTTACTACGTCCGCAAGTACGTCTTCACCACCACCACCAGCATGTCGGTGGACCAGAAGGCCCAGTACCTGGAAGACCGCTGGCAGATCAACGACAAGTTTCTGTTGAATCTGGGTATCCGCAACGACCAGTTCACCAACTACAACAGCGCGGGCAAAGCGTACGTCGACAACAATAACCAGTGGGCGCCGCGCCTGGGCTTCAGCTGGGATGTGTTCGGCGACTCCAGCTTCAAGGTATTCGGCAATCTCGGCCGTTACTATCTGGCTCTGCCCAACAGCGTAGCGATCCGTGGCGCTTCGGCATCCACGTTCACCTATGAGTACTTCACCTATTCGGGTATCGACGCCAACGGCAACCCGACCGGCTTGACGCCGCTTGGCCCAGGCCCGGTGTCGACCAACGGCGAGTATGGCCAGGCGCCTGATGCCAAGACGGTGACCGCCAGCAACCTCAAGTCGCAGTACCAGGACGAAGCCATCCTCGGCTTCAGCAAGATGCTGGGCACCGATTGGGTATTTGGCGCCAAGGGCACGGTGCGCAAGCTGCAGACGGCCATTGACGACGTTTGCGACATGGACCCTCTGATCAACAAGGCGGTTGCACAGGGTATTGACCCGGATTCCGTAAACCTGCCGAACGGCTGCCTGATCTTCAATCCGGGCGAGAACAACTCGTTCCTGCTGGCCAAGGTGGATGGCTCGGGCTACGAGAAGGTGAACATGTCGACGAAGGACTGGGGCTTCTCCACCGGCGCCAAGCGCAAGTACTACGCCCTGGACCTGTTCCTGGAGCATCCGTTCGATGGCAAGTGGCAGGCACGCGTGGACTACACGTTCTCGCGCAGCTACGGCAACACGGAAGGCCAGGTGCTTTCCACGATCGGCCAGGACGACATCTCCAAGACGCAGGACTGGGATTCGGCTCCGCTCATGGTCAACAGCAACGGCGTGCTTTCGAACGACCGCACGCACCAGCTGAAGGCTTACGGCAGCTACATGGTGTCGCCGGAATGGATGGTATCGGGCGCCCTGCGCGTGATGTCGGGCGCGCCGAAGGCCTGCCTGGGCTACTACGGTCCGGATGAAACCGATCCCACCACCGGTTATGGCTCGGCCTATCGCTGGTGCGGCGGCAAGCCGTCCACTCTGGGTACGATCGGTCACCTGCCGTGGCAGAAGATCGTTGACCTGGGCGTGACTTACCGTCCGGCGTTCGCCGACAACAAGCTCGCCTTCAGCCTCAATGTCTTCAACGTGTTCAACGAGCGCAAGCCGACCGTGCTGGAAGCGACGTACGAGGATTCCCCGTTCACCGTCTCCAACGCCTACGGCACGACGCAGTACCAGACCACGCCGCGCTACGCCCGTTTCGCGGTCTCGTACGACTTCTAAGCCAGTCCCGCCGGCCGCAAGGCCGGCTCGCCACACGATGCCACCTCCCTCCCGGCATCGTGTGGCGACCTCATCGCAAAGAAAGATGCACAGCGCTTTGCAGCCGCCGGCTTATCCCGGCGGTTTTTTTTATGCAGTGCGAACGCCCCGTGGCGGCCGCGCTTATGTCGCGACGGTATTGGCGGACAATGCTGGTGGGGTCTCTGCCTCAGGTCGTACACCCCAAGCCCGGGCGACGGTGAGCGCGGTCCTTGTCCGCCGCGAGCACGGGGCATCCCGCCGCGCCGTGTTTGCGCGCGAAAGCGTGCCTATCTTGGCTCTGGCGCCGTCATTGGCAACGGTCGACGAAAAGCGTTCCCACCTCTGCTGGATAGGCAGCCATCGATCGACGCCGGTCTGCCAACAGTGCACTTCACCTTGACCGTGGTGACGCCGCCGCAACGTAATGGCTCAGGGTGAAGCGGGGCGCACCTGTGCAGCGTCCTCGGGAGCCGCGTTGTGGCTGGCTTCGATGGTGGGCGTTGCCATGGCCGCCGGCGCGATGGGCGCGACGTCGGGCAGCAGGGCGTTTGTCGCCTTCGCGTCGACGGGGCCGGCGTCCTGCGACAGCGAGCTCGCTTCGGCCTGCTTGTTCATCACGATGATGCTGATGCGGCGGTTGATCGGATCACCCGGATTGGCGCGGTCGAAGGGCACCGACGCTGCCAGTCCCACCACGCGCGCGATCTTGTCTTCGCTCATGCCACCGGTGAGCAAAGCGCGCCGCGCCGCGTTGGCGCGATCGGCCGAAAGCTCCCAGTTGCCGTAGTGATGATCGCTGCTGTACTGCGCATCGTCGGTATGGCCCGAGATGCTGATGCGGTTGGGTACGCGATTGATGAAGCCGGCCAGTTCCTGCAGGATCGTCGTGGTATACGGCCTCAGCTGCGCACTGCCCAGGTCGAACATCGGGCGGTTCTGCTTGTCCACGATCTGGATGCGCAGCCCCTCGGGCGTGATGTCCAGCAAGAGCTGGTCCTTGAACGGCTCGAGCGCCTGGCTGCTCTGGATGGCGGCCTGCAATTGCTGCATCAGTTCTTCCAGCCGGGCGCGTTCCTGCTTGCGCGCTTCCTTCTCGATCTCCTTCGGATCGACGCTGGCCGCGGCGGCGTTCTGTTTGTCGTGGCCGGGGCCGTGCGGCAGATCCATCGCGCCGCCGAGCTTGATCATGCTGTTGCTGGCGCCGCCCGGACCGGTCTGGCCGGAAGGCGCCATGGTGCTCGTTCCCTGCGTCATGCTGGGATTCTTGAAGTATTCGGAAATGGCCGCGCGTTGCTGCCGCGTGCCGGCGCCGATCAGCCACATCACCAGGAAGAAGGCCATCATCGCCGTTACGAAGTCGGCATAGGCCACTTTCCACGCGCCGCCGTGATGGCCATGCCCGCGCCGCTTTACGCGGCGCACGATGATGGGCGTCAAGTCGCCTTGATCGCTCATGCCGTCGCCTTGCGTGGCGACGCCTTGAGATGGTCTTCCAGGTCCTGGAAGCCGGGGCGGGTATGGGTGGAAAGCGACTTGCGGGCGAATTCCACGGCGACCTTGGGGTTATAGCCGCGAAGGTTGGCGAGCAGGGCGATCTTCACGCACTCGAATGCGCGGCCATCTTCCTGCACGCGGTTTTCCATCGCCGCGCCCAGTGGGCCGACGAAGCCATAGCACAGCAGGATGCCGAGGAAGGTGCCGACCAGTGCGCCCGCGATGTGCATGCCGATGCGCGAGGTGTCGTCGCCGAGCTGAGACATGGTGGTGACGATGCCGAGCACGGCTGCCACGATGCCGAAGCCCGGCAGCGCATCGGCCATCTTGGTCACCGCCATCGCAGGCGCCATGGCTTCGTGGTGATGCGTTTCCAGCTCCACTTCCAGCAGCTGCTCGAGCTCGTGCGGATTCATGCTGCCACCGACGATCAGGCGCAGGCAGTCGGTGGTGAATTCGATCAGGTGATGCTCGCGCAACAGGCGCGGGTAGGCGGAGAACAGCGAACTCGATTGCGGGTCTTCGATGTGTTCTTCGATGCCGAGCAGGCCTTCCTTGCGCATGAGGCTGAACAGGTCGTAGAGCATCGACAGCAGGTCGATGTAATCCTGCTTCGAATACTTGGGCCCCTTCAGCAGGCCCATCGCATCGCGCAGCGCCGCTTTCACCACCTTGGCCGGGTTCGCCGAGACGAAGGCGCCCACCGCGCCGCCGCCGATGATCAGCAATTCATAGGGTTGCCACAGCGCGAGAATCTGGCCATGCGACAACACGAAACCACCGAGCACGCACGCAAGGACCACGAAGGCGCCGACGAGGACCAACATATTCGCTCCGGAATACGGAGCCCATTACTCCGTGCCCAGGGCTTATCGGCGCCTGCGCGGGAAAGTTGAGAAAACGTTTGGGTGGCCTGAAAACGCGCGTTTCCCGCCATCACGATGTTGCGGCATGGCTTCGTAAGGTTCGGGCAAGAAGGCAGTGTGGAGTTTGAAATGGCCGATGACGTCGTCATCAACCACGCGCGCCTTACAACGCCTGCACTCATCCGCGCTTCTGGATAGGCTGCCGCGAAAGTCAGGCCGTCGACGCGCTTTCCTGGGCCACGTCGTCCGGCAATGGCGGTTCTGCGTGTGCCGACGACGGTTGCATGACGTGATGCCCCAGCGCATGCAGGTCGAGCTGGTCCACCGGGATCGGCTCGTAGTTCGGGCTGAAGGCCACCTCGCCGAATTTCCATCCCGCCGGGCGCCGCACCGCGCCCAGGAAGCGTTTGCATGCGTTCCAGTGCAGCCCGATCAGGCCGTGGTTGTTGTCGTCGTCCACCATCGGATCACCTACGCCGGTGGGGCGCAGCGGTTCGCCGTAGAGTGCCGTGCCGAACAGCACGTCCCAGATCGAGAACACCTGGCCGAAGTTGCAGTTGTGCAGGTTGGGCCGCGTCGGATCGACCAGCATGTGGTGAAGCCGGTGGAACTTCGGCGCGACGAACAGGCGATTGAATACCGGCCCAAAGCCGATGCGCACATTCGCGTGGGAGAAGTTCTGCACCAGTTCGCCGACCAGCACGAGCCAGGCGAACTGGTCGGGCTCCACGCCCATCACGATGCCGACCGTCGCGAGAATCATCGACTGGATGAAACCGTCGATGAGGCTGCCGCGATCGTTCGTCCAGCAGCTCATCTGGCGCGTGCTGTGATGCATGCTGTGCAGCGCCCACCACCACGGCAGTGCGTGCTGCAGGCGATGCATCCAGTAGTAGGTGAAGTCATAGACGATGTAGTAGCAGCCGAACAGCAGCCACGGATGCTCTTTCAGCGCGGGAAACCAGTGAGTGATCGCCAGCGGCGATGCGCTTGCGTCGCTGGGGCCGGTATCGGGGCCGCCGAAATAATTGGCGATCGGCGTCAGCACCAGGTAGCTGAAGATCGGGAAGATGCCGACTAGCATCAACAGCGTGTACTGGAAATCGACTTTCGTCAGCTTGCGATCGGTCCACTTCTCCGCCGGCACAATGCTTTCCAGCGGCCGGAAGATGAAGCCGATGATGCACAGTTGCAGCGTGGCGATGAGCAGCGATTCGGCGATGTCGTTGGGGTCGCCCGCGAGGCCCTGCAAGTGCAGGAACTGCAGCACCGGCTGCACGCCATGGCTGCTGAACCAGTTGACCAGGTGGGACCACAGTTCGGACATCGTCGATACCTTGCGGGGAAAACGGACGGTCCTGCAAGGAGGCAGGTCGGACAAGCGCGCCACGCTGGCGCCCTCAGACTACAGAACCGGGCGGTTTAGGATACCTCCGTGTGCGGCAAAGCCTCAAACCGGCAGGATTTTGCGGCGCATGGTCTGGGCGAGGCACAGCCGCGGGCTTGCAAGCCTCATCTGTGGGAGCGCACCCTGTGCGCGACAGCCTGACGGAGCGTCGAGCCGGCAATTCTGCGGTCGCGCACAGGGTGCGCTCCCACCGTTGTCATGTCTTGGCGAGGAGCTTTTCGTCGAGCTCGGCGAGCCTTTGGGGTGTACCCACATCGGCCCAGGCACCACGATGGTGGCTGCCATGCAGCTTTCCCTGCGACATCGCGCGTTCCAGCAGTGGCCTGAGCTTGAAGCGTGGCGGTTTTTCCCGCGCGCCGGCATCGTCGACCACATCGCGCCAGCCATCCAGCAGTTCGCGACGGAACACGCCGATCCCGCTGTAGGTGAGGCGAGGCAACGTATCGCCATCGTGCAGTACACCCTGCGCGTCCAGGGAGAAATCGCCGCCGGGGTGATGCGCGGGATTGTCGACCATCAGCAGATGCCCGATGCCCGCGGGCGCCGCGGGCAGGGCGGCGAAATCCGCATCGGTCCATACATCGCCGCTGATGACCAGGAACGGTTCGGGTCCGAGCAGACCCAGCGCATTGAGCATGCCGCCGCCGGTTTCCAGCGGGGTGGGGCCTTCGTACGCATAACGAAGGCGCAACCCCCAGCGCGATCCATCACCGAGCGCGTCGGGAAACTGGTCGGCGAGATGCGAGGTGTTGATCACCACGTAGCGCACGTCGATGGCCGCGAGCTTTTCCAGATGCCATTCGATCAGCGGCTTGGCGCCGACCTTCAACAAAGGCTTCGGCGTGTGGTTGGTGAGCGGGCGCATGCGCTCGCCCAGGCCGGCGGCGAAGATCAGCGCGTGCCTCATGCCGCGGCCACCTGCGTAAGGTCGCGGCCTTCCGCGTGACGCTCCAGCAAGGCGACGAAGTCGGCGAGTTCCGGATAGCGGCGCGCCACCGACACCACGTAGTGATAGACGGTGGGCACGTTCGCGAGATAAGCGGGTTTTCCGTCGCGATACCACAGGCGATAGAACTGGCCGAGCACGCGCACGTGGCGGTGCATGCCGGTGAGATCCACCCAGCGCAGGAAGCGCTCGGGCGTCACCTTGCCGTCGATCACGCCCGCGCCGAGCAGGCGCTGGCGATACGACTCGATCCAGCCTTCCACGCGCTCGCGCGGCCACACGATGTAGGCGTCGCGCAAGAGCGAGGCGAGGTCGTAGGCGATGGGGCCGGCGAGCGCGCCCTGGAAATCGATGACGCCGGGATTGTTGCTGTCGACGACGAGCAGGTTGCGGCTGTGGTAGTCGCGATGCACGAAGCAGCGTGGCTGCTCCTGCGCGTTGCGGATGATCACGTCGAATGCGGCTTCCAGCACGTCCCACTCGCCGCAACTCGGCGTGTGGCCGAGGTGGCGGCCGAGGAACCATTCCGGCATCACTTCCAGCCCGGCTACCAGCACCTGGTGACTGAACGGCGGCAGGTTGTCATGGCTCATGCGCGTCTGCATGAGCAGCAGGGCATCCATGGCGTCGCCGTAGAGCGCATCGGCCGTTTGTTCGTTGAGCTCGGACAGGTAAAGGCGATTGCCGAAGTCCTCGATCAGCAGGAAGCCTTGCTCCAGATCCTTCGCGTGCACCGCGGGCACGTGCACACCCGCTGCCGCCAGGCGCCCGCCGATGTCCAGCCAGGGGTGTGGATCTTCCTTGTCCGGCGGCGAATCCATCACGATCCAGCTGCGGCCGTTGTGGCGCGTACGCCAATAGCTGCGAAAGCTGGCGTCGGACGAGGCAGATTCGAGGGTGAGCGTGGCGTCGCCGAGGGCAGTGCGGGTCCAGGCCAGGCGGGCGGCGGCGCGGTCGAGGGCGTTGGTCATGGCGTGCTGCGTGAGGTGATGCACGCAGCTTAGCGGGTGAGGCCCTTCAACTGTAGGAGCGCACCCAGTGCGCGACCGCGGCACCGAGGCCTTGCGGTCGCGCACTGGGTGCGCTCCTACAAAGGAGGTGGTTGTCGCAAGCCTGGCCCCTCACCCCGGCCCTCTCCTCGCTCCTCAAAGCCGCGGCCATCCATGGCCGCTCCCCGCGTGCCCCGGAGGGGAGAGGGAGCAACATGGTTCTTTTGCAGCATGTGGAACGGCTGCTTGCTCTTTACTTCCTCTCCCCTTCAGGGGAGAGGACTGAGGTGAGGGGTGGGTGCTCGCGATGATGCTGCTACGAGGCGCGCTTCGATCAAGCCATGAGGCAGGCGTGGCCCTCACCCCAACCCTCTCCTCGCTCCTCAAAGCCGCGGCCATCCATGGCCGCTTCCCGCGTGCCCCAAAGGGGAGAGGGAGAAGGGCGGTTCACGACAGGTTGTAGGCCTTTTCTTCGTGCAGCGCGATATCGAGGCCGACCATTTCCTGCTCGTCGTCCACGCGCAGGCCGAGCGTCCAGTCGATCAGCTTGAGGATGACGAGACTGAGCACGGCGCTCCACACGACGGTGAAGCCCACGCCCTTCGCCTGGATCCACAACTGTCCCCACAGGGATTCGACGGCGCCGAAACCGCCCAGCCTGGGCGAGGCCAGCGGACCGGTAAGCAGCGCGCCGACAATGCCGGCGATCGCGTGTACGCCGAACACGTCGAGCGTATCGTCGTAGCCGAGCTTGTGCTTGAGCCGCGTGGCGCTGAAGAAGCAGATCACGCCGGCGATCAAGCCGAGCACCAGCGCGCCACCGGGGCCGGCCGTACCGGCGGCTGGCGTCACCGCTACGAGTCCGGCGACGGCGCCGGAGACGATGCCCAGCACGCTGGGACGCCCATGCGCGATCCATTCGGCCGCGAGCCAGCCCAGCGCGGCGGCGGCGGTGGCGATCTGCGTCACCAGCATCGCCATGCCTGCGCTGCCGTTGGCGGCCACGGCCGAGCCCGCGTTGAAACCGAACCAGCCCAGCCACAGCAGGCTCGCGCCCACCACGGTGTAGCCGAGGTTGTGCGGCGGCATGGGCACGTGGGGGTAGCCGCGGCGCTTGCCGATCACCAGGCAGGCGATGAGGCCGGCGATGCCGGCGTTGATGTGCACCACGGTGCCGCCGGCGAAATCGAGCACGCCCAGGTCGCCGAGGAACGAACCCGGGCCGCTCCACACCATGTGCGCCACTGGCAGGTAGACGATGGTGAGCCATAGCCCGCTGAACCACAGCAGGGCGCTGAATTTCATGCGCTCGGCAAAGGCGCCGATGATCAGCGCGGGCGTGATGATGGCGAAGGTCAGCTGGAACATCACGAACACGCTTTCCGGCACCGTCTGGTAGCGCGAATCGGGCTTGAGCCCGGCCAGCAGCACGCGATCGAGGCCGCCGATGAACGAGTGCAGGTTGGTCACGCCCGCCTGCATGCCCTCGGTGCTGAACGCGAGCGAGAAGCCGTAGAGCAGCCACAGCACCGTCACCAGTGCCGTGATGGCGAAGCATTGCATCAGCACCGACAACAGGTTCTTCGCGCGCACCATGCCGCCGTAGAACAGCGCCAGTCCAGGGATGGTCATCAGCAGCACGAACGCCGTGGCCGTGAGCATCCACGCGGTGTCGCCGCTGTCTATGTGGGTCGTCGTGGCGGCGGCCTGGGCCCATGCCGGCGAGGTGCCGACGAGCGCGGCGAGCGCGAGCGCAGGGCGGACGAGCTTGGCGTTACAGCGCATCGACATCGACCTCCTGCGTACGGATGCGGATCGCCTGCTCCAGCTCGCTCACGAAGATCTTGCCGTCGCCGATCTTGCCGGTACGCGCCGCGCCGATGATGGCCTCGACCGCCTGGTCGACCTGCTCATCGGCCACGGCGACTTCCAGCTTCAGCTTGGGCAGGAAGTCCACGACATACTCCGCGCCGCGGTACAGCTCGGTATGCCCGTGCTGGCGGCCAAAGCCCTTTACCTCCGTGACGGTCATGCCCGTCACGCCCACCTCGGTCAGCGCCTGCCGGACGTCGTCCAGCGTAAACGGCTTGATGATCGCCGTGATCCATTTCATCCCCGAACGCTCCCCGTGACATGGATATGTCGCGGTGCAGCAGGATGCGTGCCATGACGATGCGATGAGCCATGACGCATTCGCGTGCCGTTCCTTTCGTCATCCCGGCGCAGGCCGGAATCCAGTCGCTTCAATGGGTTGCAAGGCGCTGGAGCCCGGCCTTCGGCGGGATGACGGTGAGTGGAGCCTCGGCCGCCAGCTTCGAAGGACGCCGGCATTGCCCGAAAACGGGGCGTTACACCCGGCGATCGCCCGCTTTTGGTGCACCGCCACGGTTTGACCCATGAGGCTTTAATCAGTACCATTTTGGTACCGATTCCCGCAGTCCCTTCCGGCCGCTCCCCATGCTTCGCGTCAGCCGCCTCACCGACTACGCCACGGTGGTGATGACCTGCATCGCCGCCCATCCCGACGACGTGCTCAGCACGGCGCAGATCGCCGATGAGACGCGCCTGGAGCTGCCCACCGTGAGCAAGCTGCTCAAGTCGCTGGGGCATGCGGGGCTGGTGGAGTCCTTCCGCGGCGTCAATGGCGGCTACCGCCTGGCGCGTCCGGCCGGGGAGATCACCCTGGCGCAGATCGTCGAAGCGCTGGAAGGCCCCATCGGCATGACCGAATGCAGCCTCGCCGAAGGCCAGTGCGATCGCGAGTCGCAGTGCGGCGTGCGATCCAACTGGCAACGCGTCAACAGCGTGGTGGACAACGCCCTGCGCGCCATCAGCCTGTCCGACATGCTCAAACCTCCCAGTCGCCGCATCGATGCGACCCTGATCGGCTGACCGATCGCGCAACGACCGCCCCCGACGACGACACGAAGATCGATATGACTACCGAAACCACCGACCGCAGCGATACCTCCGCCACGCTTCGCGACAACGCCGAAGTGGCCGCCGCGCTGGGCCGCCGCTACGAAGCCGGTTTCGTCACCGACATCGAAACCGACAGCCTGCCACCCGGCCTGTCCGAGGACATCATCCGCCAGCTTTCGGCGCTCAAGCAGGAGCCGGAATGGATGACCGAGTGGCGCCTGAAGGCCTATCGCCACTGGCTCACCATGCCCGAGCCGCACTGGGCCAAGCTCAACATCGGCGCCATCGATTTCCAGGCGATCAGCTACTACGCCTCGCCCAAGAACAAGCCCAAGTCGCTGGACGAAGTCGACCCGAAGCTGCTGGAGACCTACGACAAGCTCGGCGTGCCGCTGCACGAGCGCGCCAAGCTCGCCGGCGTCGCCGTGGACGCGGTGTTCGACTCGGTGTCCGTGGGCACGACCTTCCGCAAGGAACTGGCCGAAGCCGGCGTGATCTTCTGCTCGATGAGCGAAGCCATCCGCGAACATCCCGAACTGGTGCAGAAGTACCTCGGCAGCGTGGTGCCGACCGGCGACAACTACTTCGCCGCGCTCAACTCCGCGGTGTTCTCCGACGGCTCGTTCGTGTTCATCCCCAGGGGCGTGCGCTGCCCGATGGAGCTGTCCACCTACTTCCGCATCAACGCCGGCCACACCGGCCAGTTCGAACGCACGCTGATCATCGCGGAAGAGGGCGCCTACGTGTCCTACCTCGAAGGCTGCACCGCGCCGATGCGCGACGAGAACCAGCTGCACGCCGCCGTGGTGGAGCTGGTGGCGCTGGAAAAGGCGCAGATCAAGTATTCGACCGTGCAGAACTGGTACCCCGGCGACGAGAACGGCGTCGGCGGCATCTACAACTTCGTGACCAAGCGCGGCGACTGCCGCGGCGACGATTCGAAGATCTCGTGGACGCAGGTGGAAACCGGTTCGGCCATCACCTGGAAATACCCCAGCTGCGTGCTGCGCGGCGACCGCTCGGTGGGCGAGTTCTACTCGGTGGCGCTCACGCACCATCGCCAGCAGGCCGACACCGGCACCAAGATGATCCACCTCGGCAAGGGCACCAAGTCCAAGATCGTCTCCAAGGGCATCAGCGCCGGGCGCAGCAGCAACAGCTATCGCGGCCTGGTGAAGGTGGAGAAGGGCGCCGAGGGCGCGCGCAACTACACGCAGTGCGACAGCCTGCTGATCGGCAAGAAGTGTGGCGCGCACACCTTCCCCTATATGGAAGTGAAGAACCCGACCGCCATCGTCGAGCACGAGGCCACCACCTCGAAGATTTCCGACGACCAGCTGTTCTACTGCCGCAGCCGCGGCATCGGCGAGGAAGATGCCGTGTCGATGATCGTCGACGGCTTCTGCAAGCAGGTGTTCCGCGAGCTGCCGATGGAATTCGCCGTCGAGGCGAAGAAGCTGCTGGAAGTCTCGCTGGAAGGTGCGGTGGGATGAGCGCGGTACGGTCATCGCATTGGGACACGGTGTACAGCGAGAAGGGCGAGGCGCAGACCAGCTGGTTCCGCGCGCGCCTCGACGAATCGCTGCGCCTGATCGATGCGCTGGACCTGGCTCGTGACCAGCCCGTGCTGGACGTGGGCGGCGGTCGCTCCACCCTGGTCGATGACCTGTTGTCGCGCGGATTCCGCGACGTGAGCGTGCTGGACCTTTCCGGCGTGGCGCTCGATGAAACGAGGCGCCGGCTCGGCGCGAAGGCCGATGCCGTGCACTGGGTCGTCGGCGACGTCACCAGGGCCGAATGGCCGCCTGTCGCGCTATGGCATGACCGCGCGGTGCTGCATTTCCTGGTCGATGCGGACGAACGCGCGCGTTACGTCGCAGCGGCATCATGCACGGTGCAGGCCGGCGGCCATGCCGTCATCGGCGTGTTCGCGGCGGACGGCCCCGAGCGCTGCAGCGGCCTGCCCGTCGCGCGCTATGACGCACCCGCGCTGGCCGCGCTATTCAAGGATTCGTTCGAACTGATCGCCACCAGTCGCGACGTGCACCGCACGCCGGCCGGCGGTTCCCAAGCTTTCACTTATGCCGTGCTTCGTCGCCGCGGTGGCGACAACGCCTGATTCCATCGAGTAACCACCATGCTGAAGATCGAAAACCTGCACGCCCGCGTCGAGGGCAAGGACATCCTCAAGGGGCTCACGCTCACCGTGAATCCGGGCGAGGTGCACGCGATCATGGGACCGAACGGCGCCGGCAAGTCCACGCTGGGCAACGTGCTGTCCGGTCGTGACGGTTACGAAGTGACCGCAGGCTCGGTGACCTTCAACGGCATCGACCTGCTGGCGCTGGAGCCGGAAGAACGCGCTGCCGCCGGCGTGTTTCTGGCCTTCCAGTATCCGGTCGAAATCCCCGGCGTGAACAACACCTACTTCCTGCGCGCCGCGCTCAACGCGCAGCGCAAGCAGCGCGGCGAGAAGGAACTGGATTCCATGCAGTTCCTCAAGCTGGTGCGCGAGAAGCTCAAGATCATGCAGATCTCCGACGAGCTGCTGCACCGAGCGGTGAACGAAGGCTTCTCGGGCGGCGAAAAGAAGCGCAACGAGATCTTCCAGATGGCCGTGCTGGAGCCGAAGCTCGCGATCCTCGACGAGACCGACTCGGGCCTGGACATCGACGCGCTCAAGCAGGTCGCGCAGGGCGTGAACGCGCTGCGTACGACGGAACGCGGTTTCCTGGTGATCACCCACTACCAGCGCCTGCTCGAGTACATCGAGCCCGATTTCGTGCACGTGCTGGCCGGCGGCCGCATCGTGGAGAGCGGCGACAAGACGCTGGCGCTCAAGCTGGAAGAGCACGGCTACGCCTGGGTGGCGGACAAGGATCCGGCGCTTAGCGGGGCCTCGGCATGAGCGAAGCGCAACGCACGCCGTTCGTCGAATCGCTGCTGGAAGCCGCCGCGCAGGCGCAGCTGCCGGGCAGCGGCATCGGCTGGTTGGACGCGGCCCGCCGGGAGAATCTCGATGCCTTCGTCGCGGCCGGCCTGCCGGATACCCGCGTGGAAGCATGGAAATACACCGCGCTGCGCGCGCTGGGCCAGCGCCGGTTTGCGCCGGGCGATGCGCAGGCGACGACGCGCGCCGTGGATGCCGCGGCAATCACGCTGCCGGGCGTCGATGGCCCCGCGCTGGTGTTCGTCAACGGCGTGTTCCGCGCCGATCTTTCGCGCGTCGATGCGCTGCCTGCCGGCCTGAGCCTGCAGCCGCTCTCGCAGGCGCTCCAGGGTGATGCCGAACCCCTGCGCTTCGCGCTTTCGCGTCACTACCGCGAAGGCGGTGATGCATTCGCGCGCCTCAACGCGGCGCTCTCCGGCGACGGCGTCGTGCTGCGCGTCGCGCCCCACGCCACGGTGGCGCAGACCGTGCACCTGGTGTTCGTCGGTGCGGCGGCCGAGGGTGATCTCGCCTGGCATATGCGGCACATCGTAGAACTCGGCGAGGGCGCCGAACTGTCGCTGGTCGAGCATCACGTCGCCAGCGGCGAGCAGCAGCACCTGGGTACGCAGGTCACCGACATCGCGCTGCGCAAGGGTGCCCGCCTTCGGTGGGTCACACTGCAGGACGCGTCGGCCGGCAGCACCCTGGTACGCCATGACAGCATGCAGTTGGATGAGGACGCACAAGCCGCGTCGCATGTGCTGGAACTCGGCGGCGCGCTCGTGCGCCACGACCTGCACGCCACGCTGGCAGGCGACCGTTCGCGACTGGAAACGCGCGGCGTGTTCGTGCTCAACGGCCGCCAGCATGTCGATACGCAGATGGCCATCCGCCACCAGGCGCTCGGTACCGCTTCGGATTCGGTCTGGCGCGGCGTGGCCGACCAGCGTTCGCGCGGCGTGTTCCGCGGCGCCATCGTGGTGGCGCAAGGCGCCGACGGCAGCGATGCCAGCCTGAGCAGCAAGAACCTGCTGCTCTCCGGCCAGGCCGAGATCGACACCAAGCCCGAACTGGAAATCTATGCGGACGAAGTAAAGGCCGCCCACGGCGCCACCGTTGGACAGCTGGACGAGCGTTCGCTGTTCTACCTGCGCTCGCGCGGCATACCGCTCGCCGAAGCGCGCGCCATGCTGACGGCGGCGTTTTGCCGCGCGGTGTTCGCCTCCCTCGACAACGATGCGTTGCGCGAACATCTCGATCATCAGCTGATGGCGCACCTGCCTTCCGCGTGAAGGCGATTCCAAGGCAACAAGGCGAATGAACCGATGAATGCACAGACCCAGGCGAGCCCTACCGTATTCGACGTGCAGCGCATCCGCGCCGACTTCCCCTTGCTGTCGCGCACCGTGCATGACAAGCCCTTGGTCTATTTCGACAACGCCAACACCAGCCAGAAACCGGCGAGCGTGATCGAGGCGGTGGACAACCACTATCGCCGCCACAACGCCAACGTTTCCCGCGCCGTGCACCAGCTCGGCGAGGAAGCCACCGCCGCCTACGAGGGCGCGCGCGACAAGCTGGCGCGCTTCATCAACGCCACCTCGCGCAACGAACTGGTGCTGACCTCGGGCACCACGCAGTCGATCAACCTCGTGGCCTACAGCTATGCGTTGCCGCGCCTGAAGCAGGGCGACGCCATCCTCACCACGGTGATGGAGCACCACGCCAACATCGTGCCATGGCAGCTGATGGCCGCACGCACCGGCGCCACCGTGAAGGCGGCGCCGATCGATGAACGTGGCGAGCTGATCGTCGAGAAATACATCGAGATGCTGACGCCGGAAGTGAAGCTGGCCTGCGTCACCCACGTGTCGAACGTGCTCGGCACGGTCAATCCGGTGAAGGACATTGCCAGGGAATGCCGCAAGCGCGGCATCCCGCTGCTGGTGGACGGTTCGCAGGCGGTGCCGCATCGCCCGGTCGACGTGCAGGCGCTGGGCTGCGATTTCTACGCGTTGACCGGCCACAAGATGCTTTCACCCACGGGCACCGGCGCTTTGTGGGCGCGCAAGGAACACCTGGAGGCCATGCCGCCGTTCTTCGGTGGCGGCGAGATGATCCGCGAGGTGCGTTTCGACGGCACCACCTTCGCCGAGCCGCCGCACAAGTTCGAGGCGGGCACGCCGAACATCGCCGGTTTCGTCGGCCTGAGCGCGGCCATCGATTACTACCATTCGGTGGGGTTCGACGCGATCCATTCGTGGGAGCAGCAGCTGCTGGCGTATGCCACGGAGCGCTTGCGTGAAATCCCCGGTCTGCGCCTGGTCGGCGAGGCCAGGGAGAAGGAGCCGGTGATCTCGTTCCTGATCGAAGGCGCGCAGGCGACCGACCTTGCCACGCTGCTCGACCTGCAGGGTGTTGCCGTGCGCTCGGGTCACCACTGCGCCCATCCGCTGATGCAGTTCTTCAAGGTGCCCGCCACGCTGCGCGCCTCGCTCGCGTTCTACAACACGCGCGAAGAAGTGGACGCGTTCATTACCGCCTTGTTGAAGGTGCGCAAGCTGCTGATGTGACGGTGCGACCCGCGCCGCCCGGGCGGCCGGTCATTGCCTGCTGCGTAGGCCCTTGATGTATTCCAGTTCCGCCAGGGACCTGGGCTCGTCATGGGTAATGGCGAGACACGACTTGTAGGCCGACTCCGCTTCGTCGAGCTTGTGGAGTTCAACCAGTACATAGCCCTTGCCGCGCAGCGACACACACTTGTAGTGATTCACCATGTCGGGCGTGGATGCGAGCTCCGCGTGCGCCTCCGCTTGCTCGTACAAGGCCATTGCCTTGGCGAAGTCACGCTTCTGCGCATACACGAAGGCCAGCTCATTGTTGTATTGCGGGTCCATGGGGGCGAGCGCCAGCGCCTTGCCGAGCTCGCGGATTTCTTCGTCGAACTGGTTCATTTCGCCGTAGATGTAGCCGCGCATCCAGTAGGCCATGGCCCAGGCGGGGCCGAACACGATGGTCTCCTGCGATTTTCCGCTCAGGTTGACGAGCATGGCGTAGACCAGTGCGTCGGTCTCGGCGTGGGCGCTATAGACGGCCATGTCGCCTTGGCCATAACGCGACTCGTAATGGTCGATGACCTCGTTGAGCGGTTCCATGGCGGCCTTGAGCTTGCCGTCCTTCACCAGCTTGAACGCCGTATCGACTTTGTCGGCATCGGCGTCGATCCGAACCTTGCCTTCGGGAACGGTGTGAATCGTGACGTTGTTTCCCTTGGCGGTGATCAACACGACGTCGGAGCCGGTGTCGATCGTGGGCTGCGTCGGCCGTGGTGCCTGGTGGGCACAGGCGCACAACAGGCAGGCCAGGCCCATGGCCGGAATGGATCGGCGCATCGTCGTATTCCCCCGTGGAATGTCCCACTGCAGCCTAGTCGATAGGTTCGCGCGGCGCCACGGACCGAAACAAGGACGCCGCGGCAAGCCGCGGCGTCCTTGCGGCCAGGGATGCCGGCCTCTTACCAGATCTTTACCTGCCTCTCGCTGTCGCGAACCATCTTGTCGCCGGCCTTGCACTGGAACGCCTGGGCGAACGCGGGCATGTTGGACGGCGCACCGATGGCGCGGAACTGCGCGGGGGCGTGCGGGTCGGTGTTGAGCAGGGTGAGCTGCGCTTCCGGGCGGATGTTGCCGCGCCACACGCGGGCCCAGTTGAGGAAGAAGCGCTGGTCCTGGGTGTAGCCGTCGATCTTGCTTGCCGCTTCCTTCGGATGCTTCGCCAGCGCCATCTGCAGCGCATCGTAGGCCGCGTTGAGGCCGCCGAGGTCGCCGATGTTCTCGCCCATGGTCAGCTTGCCATTGACGTACTTGCCCGGCAGCGCCTCGTAGTGGTTGAACTGGTCGGCCAGCTTGTCGGTGCGCGACTCGAAGGCCTTGCGGTCTTCGTCGGTCCACCAGTTGGCGTTGTTGCCCTGGGCGTCGAACTTGCTGCCCTGGTCGTCGTAGCCGTGGCCCATTTCGTGGCCGATCACCGCGCCGATGCCGCCGTAGTTGAGCGCATCGTCGGCCTTGGCGTCGAAGAACGGCGGCTGCAGGATCGCGGCCGGAAACACGATCTCGTTCTTTTGCGGGCTGTAGTAGGCGTTCACCGTCTGCGGGGTCATGCCCCACTCGGTGCGGTCCACCGGCTTGCCGATCTTGCCCACCATGTAGTCGTAGTTGAACTTGGCGGCCGATTCGACGTTGGCGAAATAATCGCCCTGGCGAATCTGCAGGCCCGTCCAGTCACGCCACTTGTCGGGGTAGCCGATCTTCGGCGTGAAGCTGGCCCATTTCTCCAGCGCTTTCTGCTTGGTCGCCTCGCTCATCCACGGCAGGTTCTCGATGCGCGCCTTGTAGGCGACGCGCAGGTTGTTCACCAGCTCCTGCGCGCGGGCCTTGGACTGCGGCGAGAACGTCTGCGCCACGTACAGCTGGCCCAGCGCCATGCCCATGCCACCCTCGACGGCGTCGAGCGTGCGCTTCCAGCGCGATTTCATTTCCTTCTGGCCATTGAGCGTCTTCGCGTTGAAGGCGAAGTCCTCCTGCTGGAACGGCGTGGAAAGGTAGGGCGCCGCCTCGTCGATGGCGTGGAAGCGCAGGTAGGCCTGCCACTCGGACACCGGCACGTCGGCCAGCATCTTGTCGAACTCGGCGAAGAACTTCGGCTGCGACAGCGAGAAGCCCTGCTGCACGTCCGCGCCCTGCGCCTTGAAGAACGTCGCCCAGTCGAAGTGCGGCGTCACCTTGTCGGCATCGGCGACGCTGACGTAGTGGTAGCGGTTTTCCGGCTGGCGCAGCTCAGTGGGCACCAGCGAGGCGGACGCCAGGCGGGTCTCGAACGCCATCACCGCCTTGGCCTGCGCCTGTGCGTCGGCGTCGCTCACGCCCACCAGTCGCAGCGTGCGGGCGATGTGCGCGACGTATTCGGCGCGGATCTTTTCGAAGTCGGGCTTGCTGTAGTAGTCGGCAGTGGGCAGGCCCAGGCCGCCCTGGCCGGCATACGCGATCTGCGTGCTGGAATCCTTGAAGTCCGGGCTGCCGTAGAAGCGGAAGGCCACCGGGTTGCCGTGCGCGTAGCTGTCGGTGATGTAGCCGACGATATCGCTGCTGTTCTTCAGGCCGTCGATGCGGGCGAGTTCCGGCTTGATCGGGGCGTAGCCGGCCTTCTCGATCGCGGCTTCGTCCATGCCCGAGGCGTAGAAATAGCCGATCTTCTGTTCGATGGAGCCGGGCTTGGCGCTGCCGGCGCCCTTGGCAGCCTTTTCCGCGATGGTGTGCTGCACGTTGAGGCTGCCTTCGCGCAGCGCATCGAACGAACCCCAGCGCGTGCGATCGTCCGGAATCGGGTTGGCGGCGATCCACTTGGCATTGACGAAGCCGTTGAAGTCGTTGCACACATCCTTGCCGGTGTCCAACTCCTTGATGTCGAACGCGGCGGGGGCAGCCAGTGCACCCGTGCACACGGCCAGGCCCACCGCCAGCGCGAGCGGTTTCACAATGCGGTTTTTCATGGATTCTCCCTTGGTGGAATGCGTCAGGCGCACCCGGACTGCCGATAGTGCGTAGGCGGGCCGCTGCGGCCCCGCCGCACAGGCTAGGCAGCCTTCGCGAGGGGCGCACAGTGTCGAAGGTCATTGTGCGGTGCGGTCACGATGCCGCGGGCTTATCATGCAAGGATGCCTACCACGTCCTTGCCTGTGTACCGCGCGGCCACGGCCGCCGACGTCCCCGCCATCGTCGCCCTGGTCGAATCCGCCTATCGCGGCGAATCCGGTCAGCGCGGATGGACCACCGAAACCCATCTGCTCGATGGGCAGCGCACCGATGCGGCGAACGTCGAGGAGCTGATCGCCCGCGCCGGCAGCAGGGTGCTATTGGCCGAGCGTGACGGCGTGCTGGTCGCCTGTTGCCATGTGGAGCAGCAGGGCAGTCATGGCTATTTCGGCATGTTCGCGGTCAACCCCGAGCTGCAGATGGCCGGCCTCGGCCGGGCGTTGCTGGCCGAGGCCGAACGCGTCGCGCGCGACGAGTGGCGTGCCATCGCCATGCGCATGTCGGTGATCGAGCAACGCGCCGAGCTCATCGCGTGGTACGAGCGGCGCGGCTATCGGCTCACCGGCGAGACGGGCGAGTTTCCCTATGGCCAGCCGCGTTTCGGCGTTCCCCGCCGCGACGACCTGCGCTTCGTCTACATGAGCAAGCCGCTGCAGGAGGTGGCCGCATGAATCTCGCCGATTGGATCTTCGTGGGAACGCGCAGCGAGCTGCTGCCCGGCGAGTTCAAGGTGGTATGGGATGGCGACACGGCCATTGCCGTCTACAACATCGACGGCGATCTGTACGCCATCGAGGATGTCTGCAGCCACGACGGCGGTGAACTCGCCGGCGGCGAAGTGCACGGCTTCGAAGTGGAGTGCCCGCGCCATGGGGCGCGTTTCGACCTGCGCACCGGCGCCGTCACTTGTCCGCCGGCGTACGAGCCGATCGCGAGTTTTCCCGTGCACGAGGTGGACGGGCAGATCTGGACGCGCGACGATCGTTGAGGGCCGTTTGCACGGGGCGTGGCGACCGCGCCCGCTGACCATTCAGGGAGGAATGCTCGATGATGCGGTTTCGTTGGCTGCTCGGCAGCTTGCTCGCTCTGGTCGTGCCGTGCGCATCCGCGGAACTGCACGTTCCCGACGTTCACTATCCCAGCCTGCCCGCGCAGGCCATGCATGCCGAAGGCTTCGTGCCGAACGGATGGCGACTGGAATCGCAACAGGCCGATGACCTCAATGGCGATGGTCGGCCCGACCTCGTGCTTGTCCTGCGGCAGCAGGATCCAGCCAATGTCATACGCAACGACGACGGCCTGGGCGAAAACCCGCTGGACACGAATCCGCGCATCCTGGCCGTGGCGTTCGCGCGTGATGGTGGCGGTTATGCGCTGGCGTTGCAGAATCACGCATTGATCCCGCGCCACGACATCCCGACCATCGAGGACATGCTCAGCGAGGGTGGCGTATCGGTACTGCGGGGCGTGTTGCGCGTCACCCTGCATTTCTGGGCCAATGCCGGCAGCTGGTCGATGGGCAACACGACGTACACGTTCCGCTGGCAGAACGGCCGCTTCGAGCTGATCGGCTACGACAGCGATTCGGTGATGCGCAATTCGGGCGCCAGTGAGAGCCTCAGCATCAACTACTCCACCGGCAAGGTGAGGCGCGGCGTCGGCAACATGCAGGACGACAAGGAAACCGTCACCTGGCAGAAGTTGCCTTCGTCACGTCGATGGACGCTCGATGAGGTGGGCGATGGCTCGGCGTTCGATCCGCTGCCGGCGCGCTGAGCCGGCGGTTCGTCAGAGCCTGTAGACGAAGGCCAGCGTGGTGGTCAGCTGGTTGGGCGTGCCGAAGCTCCTGACCAGCGGGCTGTCGGCGGCATCGCCAAGCAGCCGGGTGTAGTTCAGGGCCAACGCAAAGCCGGTGTGCACGCTGGTGGGGATATAGGCGTCGTATTCGAGCGACACCTGCTGGCTTCCCGCGCCTGGCGACCACGGCGTGACACCGAGCTTGGCGGCCTGCCCGGGCGTGACGCCGAAGAAGCGCCGCATCGCCGGACCGTTCATGCCTTGCCACTGCAGCTGCAGGCTGTGCTCGATGTAACCGAGGGCAGGCAGGTCGTAGTCGGCGTAGACATTGAGGTAGGCGCCCGCGCCTTGCGTATCGTGGCTCAGCGTGGCGCCCAGATTGAGCTGCACCGTGGCCTGGTACTCCAGGTAGCCGCCCCCGTTGAGGCGGGGCGAGAGCGAGTCGACGACGCCGGCCAGCGGCGCGCCGAGTTCGTCATGGTCGCGTCCCCACAGGTAGTTGCCGTAGAGGCCACCACGCCATTGCTGCCCGTGGATCAGGTCGACGGTGAGGCCGTCGAGCGTGGAGAGCGTGATGTGCCACGGCAACTCGGCCTGGATATAGGGAACCGCCTGGTTGCGATGCTCGCTCGATCCCATCCATGCCGGCATGCGTTCCACGCCGCCACCCAGCAATACGTTCGGACCATCGGTGACATTGTCCGCCCTGGCATGGAACGCCGTCGTCAGGCACAACAGTCCGGCAACGGCGCGCAGCGTCAGCGCGAATGGAAAACGACGAAGGGACATGTGATACGGATCAGGAGCCGGGCTTGGCTGGCGCACTGGCGTGGGTGCCGGCGCCGAACTGCACGATGACGCGCTGGCCGATGCGCAAGGAGGCCGGGGGCGGCTGGTCGAACGCCAGCACGCATTCCACCGTGCGCGTATTGGCGCGGATCAGCGGATCCTCTTCCAGTGCGCTCGGGCCGAAGACGGTGCCGATGCGCTGCACGTGCGCGCTGAGCGTGGGGGCGCCGCTGCCGCTGTCGTCGACCACGGTGGCGTGCATGCCATCCTGCACCGCGCCCACGAAGGACTCGTTGAGCTCGGCGCGCACGATCCGCGCGCCTTCCGGCAACAGCACGAAGGCCGGGCCGCCCTGTGGCGATACCGCGGCACCGGGCTGGATGTCGCGTTCCACGATCTGCGCATCGACGGGCGCGACCAGGCTGCGCTGGGCGAGTTCGTAGCGGGCGGCGTCCAGCTTCTGCACGGCCATCGCTTCGGCGGCGCGGGCGTTGTCCAGTTCACCCCGCAACTGCTGGGCGGCGTCGTGCGCGTCATCGGCGCTCTGGCCATCGCCCGCACCCGCGGATGCCGCCTGGGCGAGGCGGCTGGCGCGCTGCTGCGCCGCCTTGAGGCGAACCTCGAGCAGCTTGCCTTGTGCCTGGGCCTGTTTCTGTTCGGCCTCGGCGGCGTTCACCGCGAGCTGCGCCGGACGCGTATCGAGCACGGCCAGCACCTGGCCTTTGTGCACATGGTCGCCTTCGTGCGCCTTGATCTCGGCGACGACGCCGTCGCGCGGCATGCTCAGCTTGAGCAGGCCGCCTTCGACATCCACGCGTCCGCGGGCCACGGCCGCATAGCCGACGGACGCGGGCGCCGGCGCGTTGCCCTTGGAGGCGTCGTCGCGCGAGCAGGCCGCCAGCAGCGAAACGACGAAAGCCAGGGAAAGCGGGATGAGCGGACGCAGGGTCATGCAGAAGGTTCCTCGAGTCCCGACGTCGGCGTCGAAGTGGGGGACGGCACACGGTCGCTAAGGATACGTCCATCCTCCATGGCCAGCACGCGATCGGCGTGACCGACCAGGCGCGGGTCATGGCTGACGCACAGTACGGTAGTGCCGTGGGTGCGCGCGATGCGATGCAGGATGTCGATGATGATTTGCCCGTTCGCTGCATCCAGCGCGCTGGTGGGTTCGTCGGCGAACAGCAGGTCCGGCTCCTTGGCCAGCGCACGGGCTATGGCCACGCGCTGCTTCTCGCCGCCGGACAGCTCGGACGGGCGCAGGCCCATGCGAGGCCCCAGGCCCACCTCCTCCAGCGACGCCACGGCGCGGCGTCGAGCTTCGCCCGGCGCCAGCCCCAGGTAGCTGAGCGGCAGTTCCACCTGCTCCAGCGCGTTGAGCGCCGGGAACAGGTTGAAGCCCTGGAACACGAAACCCGTGTGCTGCAGGCGGAAGCGCTCCAGCGCATGCGTATTGAGCTCGGCCAGGTCCTGGCCGAGCGCGAGCACCTGTCCGGCATCGGGGCGCTGCAGTCCGCTCAGGATGGCGAGCAGAGTGCTCTTGCCACAGCCCGACGGGCCGGAAATCAGCGTGAGCTCGCCCGCGCGCATGTCCAGCGTGAGGTTGTGCAGCACCGTGTTGTGGATGGGGCCGGACGTGAACGACTTGGTCACGTTGCGGGCCTGCAACGAAATGGAAGACATGGCGCGTGCCCTCACCTCAACAACGTCGCCGGATCGGCTCGGCGCAGGCTGCGCATCGCCGCCAGGCCGGACACGATCGCCAGGCCCATGCACAGTGCCAGGCACGCCACCGTGGTCCAGGGTCCGAGCGCGACCGGCACGCTGCGGCTGCGCGCGAGCGCCAGGGCAATCCCGCCGAGCACCGTACTTCCGAGCAGGCCAAGTGCGCCCACCCAGAACGCCTGTTCCATCACCACCTTGCGCAGCGCGCCCACGCCGACGCCGAGCGCGTTGAGCGTGGCGTACTCGCGCACCGAGCCGATCACCGCGGCCACCAGCGTCTGGCTGGTGATCACCGCCCCGACCAGGAACACCACGCCCGCCAGGAACAGCACGCCCGCGCCCGCGCCGGTATCGAACATCCAATAGAGCTGCGAGCGGCGGGCGAAGCTTTCGGCCGTCCAGACGTCGTAGCTGCCGAACGCCCGATTGCCACGCAGGCGCGCGGCGACGTCATCGGCCTCGGCGGGATCACGCAGCTTGGCCACGAAATAGGTCATGCGGCTGGCGTTGGAAGGGTCGGTATCCAGTTCGGCTGCGGTAGCGAGCGATGCGACCACGTTCACGCCACCGAGCGCGCGCAAGCCATTGCTCACGCCGACCACGCGCACGCGGTGGCCGTTGATCACGGCGGAGTCGCCGATGCCCACGCCCAGGCTGTCCAGGTCGGCACGATCGACGATGACGGCATCGGGCTCGTTGAGCCTCGCGCGCAGGGCGGGGGAGAGCGCATGCGCGAACAGCATGCCGTCCGGTCGTGCGTTGATGCCGGAAACGAATACCGACACGCCGCCGGTATCGCTGGGGCCGCGCCAGTCGGCGTCCACCCAGTGGAACGGTTCCACCGCCGTGACGGCGGGATCCATGCGCAGGCGCATTTCCACGCCCGCATCGATCGACCGCCCCAGGTTCACGCTCTGCGTGCCGGGATAGCCGGCCCAGAGGTCAGCCGACGAGCCCGTGATGTACACGCTTGCGCTGCCGAAGATGCCCAGGACCAGCGCGGCCTGCAGCAACTGCAACAGGCCGGCGAAGCCCACCGCGAGGATCGCGGGCAGGAAGCGGCGCCATTCGTAGATGAGGGTTTTGCGTGCCAGGGCCACCATTATTCGGTGCTCCGCGGCGGCGCGGCATCCGCCGGCATCGATGCGCCACCCAGCGCCTTGTACAGCGATACATAGGCAAGGTCGCGGGCAGCGATCGCGCTGATCACTTCGAGCTGCGCGCGGCGGTTTTCGATCAGCCCGTCCTGGACGTCCAGGTGGCTGCCGAGGTTGAGCTCGGCACGCTTGTTCAGCGCATCCATGGTGGTCTGCACCGCTTGCGCGGCTTGCACGGTGGCTTGCTCGCGGCCGCGCAATTGCTCCAGGTCGCCCATGGCGATTTCCGCCTCGGCGACGCCCTGCAGCACCGCCTGGCGATAAGCGAGCACCGCCGCTTTCAGCTCATGGTCCTTGGCATGCGCAGCGGCCACGCGTTGGCCCCAGTCGAACAGCGGTATGTCGATCAGCGGGCCGTAGGAGAAGATCGCTTCGCCGGTATGCACGCGATAGTTGCTCGCGATGTTCGCGGACCACTGCAGCGATGCGCCAAGCCCGATGTGCGGCCAGATGTCCGCGCGGCTCAGGCCCAGTTCGCCTGCGGCGCGCAGCACTTCGGCTTCGGCGCTGGCAATCTCCGGTCGGGCGCGCAGCATGTCCGCCGGTGCGGTGGTGAGCTGCCAGTTGCCCAGTTTCGGCTGCGGGCCCGCCTGCAGCCATGCCGGATCGGGTTCGTTCTGGCCCAGCAGGACGGCGAGTTGCTGGGCGGTGCTGTTGATGGTCTGGCGCGGTTCGGCGAGCGCGGCCTCGGCGCGGGCAAGCTCCGCCTGCGCCTTTGCCACTTCCAGCGGTGGCGCGAGCTTCAGCCCTTCGCGCACCTGCACCAGCCGCACTTTCTCCTGCAGCGCGTCGTGGATGCCCGTCAGCAGCAGCTCTTGCTGCTGCGCCGAGCGCAACTCGATCCAGCGTCGCGTCACTTCCGCCACCAGTGTTACCTGGGCGCCGCGCAACGCGGCATCGGCCCCATGGAGTTGCCCCTCCGCCACGCGCTTGCTGCTCTGCCAGGCGCCGAACAACGGCAGCTCCCAGAGGGCGTCGAAGCCGGCGACGAAGTACGAGGCCGTGGTGTCGGGGTCGATCTGGTCGTTGGTACGACCGTGCAGCGCGGGCAGGTACGGGTCGTGCGCGTGGCGATTGAGTATGCGCGCCGCCTGTACCCGCTCGGCGGCCTGCGCCACGTCGAGGTTGGCCTGCAATGCGCGGTCGACCAGGGCATCGAGGGCCGGGTCACCCAGTGCCTGCCACCATCCGCGCAGGTCGGCCGCAGGCGGCGCGACGCCTGCCGGCGCGTTGCGCCACGCATCGGGTACCGGCGGCTTGAGCTCGGGGAGCGGCGCAACCGAGCAACCAGCCAGCGTCACCAGCCCCCACCCCAGCAGCAGGCTGGCGAGCAGGTGGGGACGGGGCCGAGCATCCATGACCGACAGACCCGGGTTGATTCGACTCGGAAGCACGAAAATCCTGAATGTTCAGGTGGGGAATGGCTGAACGCTTGACCAGCATCGCGCCAAGAAGTGCCCAAGCATACCGGAGGCAGCCTTCAGCTGGCTTATCGGCCCCCTCCAAAAGCAGGGGGTGACCGGTGTCCGTCCACAAGAAAGGAGCCCGAAAGGGGCGGGCACCTAAGGTGTGAGCATCTCGCCATGCGGAGTTGTACCTCAGTGACCGGTTGGACCATTCTCTGCGACTTCGATGGCACCATTTCCGTCGAGGACGTGATCGACTCGCTGCTCGACCGTTTTGGCCGTCCGGGCTGGGAAACCCTCGAGCAGGATTGGCGCGCCGGCCGCATCGGTTCGCGCGAATGCATGACGGGCCAGGTCGGCCTCCTCGACATGAGCCCCGAGGAGCTGGACAAGCATCTTTCCTCGCTGTGGATCGACCACGCCTTCCCGGCGTTCGTGAAGCAGGCGCATGGTTTCAACACGCCGATCCGCATTGTCAGCGACGGCCTGGACTATGCCATCAAGAAGATCCTCGCCCGCTATGGCCTGGATGACCTGCCGCTGGCCGCCAATCACCTGGCGCCGGCCACGCCTCCGCAGAAGTGGCAGCTGACGTCGCCGTTCCAGGCCGACGGCTGCCGCAGCGGCACCTGCAAGTGCGCCGTGGCCGCGCAGGCGAGCCGCGGCGGTGCCAAGACCCTGCTCATCGGCGATGGCGCGTCCGACTTCTGTGCCGCCGATCGCGTCGATTTCGTGTTCGCCAAGCACCGCCTGATCGAACACTGCCGCGCCGCCGGCATCCCCTATGTGCCGATCACCGGCTTCGAAGACGCGCTTGAACTGCTGCCGCGCCTGCTCGATGGCAGCCTGCTGGCCGAGCACGAGACCGCCATCCCCGCGGATCGGGTCGTCGCCTGATCGCTTTCCCCATCTGAACGTTTCCGGATTTTCCTGATGAATGCTTACGACAAGAACGCCGCTGGCGTCGTGATTCCCGACGCGCAGCTGCTGGCTGACGAGGCCGAGTGGAGCTCGTTCGGCGACACCGTGCACTACGTCGATCCGCCGAAGATCTTCCGCCACGGCGAAGGCAGCTGGATGATCGACAGCGCGGGCACGCGCTTCCTCGACCTGCAGATGTGGTACTCGGCCGTGAACTTCGGTTACGGCAACAAGCGCCTCAACGACACGCTGAAGAACCAGATCGACGTGCTGCCGCAGGTCGCCAGCCAGTACCTGCACCAGACCCGCATCGAGCTGGCCAAGACCATCGCGGTCGACGCGCAGCAGAAGTTCGGCCTCAAGGGCCGCGTGCATTTCAACGTGGGCGGCGCGCAGGCGGTGGAAGACTCGCTGAAGCTCGTGCGCAACTACAAGAACGGCAAGAGCCTGATGTTCGCCTTCGAGGGCGGCTACCACGGTCGTACGCTGGGCGCCTCGTCGATCACTTCGAGCTATCGCTACCGTCGTCGCTTCGGCCACTTCGGCGAGCGCGCGATGTTCATCCCGTTCCCGTATCCGTTCCGGCGCCCGAAGGGCATGACGCCGGAAGAGTATTCCGATGCGTGCGTGCGCCAGTTCGCGCGCCTGTTCGAAACCGAATACAACGGCGTGTGGGATCCCAAGGTCAACCAGGCCGAATACGCCGCCTTCTACGTCGAGCCGATCCAGGGCACCGGTGGCTACGTCCTGCCGCCGATGAACTTCTTCAAGGATCTGAAGAAGGTGCTGGACCAGTACGGCATCCTGATGGTCGTCGATGAAATCCAGATGGGTTTCTGGCGTACCGGCAAGCTGTGGTCGATCGAACACTTCGGCGTGACGCCGGACGTGATCGTGTTCGGCAAGGCGCTGACCAACGGCCTGAACCCGCTGTCGGGCCTGTGGGCACGCGAAGAGATGATCAACCCGACCATCTTCCCGCCGGGCTCCACGCACAGCACGTTCAACTCCAACCCGCTGGGCACGGCCCTCGGCCTGGAGGTGATCAAGATGGGCTACGAGCTGGATTACGAGACCAGCGTGCCGAAGAAGGGCGCGCACTTCCTCGAAGGCTTGCGCGACCTGCAGAAGCGCCACAAGGAAATCGGCGACGTCGACGGCCTCGGCCTCGCGATGCGCGCGGAAATCTGCACTGACGACGGCTTCACCCCCAACAAGGCACTGTTGGACAAGATGGTGGACATCGGCCTGGCCGGCGATCTCGAGCACAACGGCAAGAAGATCGGTCTCGTGCTGGATGTGGGCGGTTGGTACAAGAACGTCATCACGTTCGCGCCTTCGCTGGACATCACCCACGAAGAAATCGACCTTGCCATCGCGCTGCTCGACCAGCTGCTGACCAAGGCGAAGAAGGCCATGTAATGCGATGCCGCGGGAGAGCCTCCCGCGGCGTTCTCGCAAAGGTTTGTCTCAAGCAGTTCCCATGCAGGGGATGTGTGACAGCGGCGACACTCGTGTGTCGCCGTTTTTTTTGGGGCGTACGCATGGCGCTCTTGCGGGAGCGCGACCGCGGCGCCAGGGCCTGCCCGATCGTCCCTGGCCGATGGGGGATGCCGCCCGTGTTTCACCTTGCAGGTTCATCGCGCGCCGGGCGCGCTCCTACATGCGGGAAGGTGTTGCCTTCGAGGTGCGTGCGGGCGGAAACACGATCTCCACGCGCAGGCCGCCATGGCTGCCGTTGAGATAACGCACCAGCGCGCGATGGCGCTCGGCGATGCGTTGCACGATCGCAAGGCCCAGGCCGGTGCCTTCCTCGGCTACGCCCGGTACGCGGAAAAAGCGCTCGCCGAGTCGCTCCAGGAAGGCGGGCGGGACGCCAGGTCCGTTGTCTTCCACGCTCAGGCAGGCGCCGTTGGACAGCGCCGATACGCCCACCGTGAGGATGCTGTGGCGTCCTGCGTAACGCAGGCTGTTGTCGATGAGGTTGTCGAGCATCTCCTGCAGCGAGATGCGGTCGCCATCGATCCAGATCGGGCCGGATGGGCCTTCGTAGCCCAGGTCGACGCCGGCGGCGATGGCGTCGTGCACGCGCACGCTCAACATCTCGGGCACGAGCTGGGCCAGGTCGAGCAGGCACGGCGGGGCCGCGTCGGCCGATTCGGTCGATTGCACGCGCGTGAGCGCGAGCAGCTGGCTGGAAGCGCGGCTGGCGCGCTGGGTGAGGCGCAGGATGTGTTGCAGGGCGTCGTGGACGGTTTCCTTGCTCGGGTCGGCCTGGGCGCGCTCCACATGTACGCGCAGCCCCGCCAACGGTGTCTTCAGCTGATGCGCGGCGTCGGCGATGAAGCGTTCCTGTAGCGCAAGCATGCCGCGCTGCCGGGCGAACAACCCGTCGATCGTGCGCGTCAGCGGCAGGATCTCCACCGGCACGTCCGCGTCGCCGATGGGCGCGAGGTCGTGCTCGCGCGAAGCGAGCCGCGCGGTGAGCGGATCGAGCTGGCGCAGTCCCACGCGCACGCCATACAGCACGAGGATGAAGACGCTGGCGATCAGGATCGCCTGCGCGGGAATGCTCAACAGCAGGATTTCCCGCGCGCGCTGGTGGCGGTCGCGGAACGTCTCGGCCATGGTCACGGTGAGCTGGTCGCTCGGGTCGTGCAGGTTGGGAATGCGCACGGTTGCCGCGCGCACCTGGCGACGCCCCAGCATGGTGGTGTACAGCGCGGGCTCGCCGTCCTGCGTGGCGCCCTTCAACGGTGCCGGTCGAAGCTCCGGCGCTCCTGCCAGCAGCCCGTGGTTGAGGCTGCTGACGTTGAAGTAGTTGTGTCCTTCCGGGGCGTATTCGAGCAGGAAGCGCGCCTGCGGCGAAACCTTTCCGCCCAGGTCTTCCTGGCTCAGCATCTGGGCGAGCGTCATCGCGTCGTCGGCGAGGTCGCGGTCGTGCACATGATTGGAGTAGATCAACGCGCCGCCGTAGGTGACCAGGCTTTCCACCACCAATAGCATCATCAGCGGCACGAGCAGCGAGGAGAGCAGGTGGCGCTGCAGGCTGGCACGGCCCGCCGGCTCGATGAGGCCATGCAGCCACGAACGTCCCGGCTTGGCCGCTACTTCGATCATGCCTTGCTTTCCTTGTCTTCCTTCACTTCCTCGAGCAGATAACCCAGCCCGCGGATGGTGCGCACCTGCGTGCCCGAGTCGGCAAGCTTGCGGCGCAGGCGGTAGATGGCGATGTCCAGGCCGTTGTCGGTGAGCTCCTCGTCCCAGCTGCAGAGCGCCTCGACCAGTTGCGCACGACTGGTCACGCGATCGGGGCGCGCGGCCAATGCCTCCAGCAGGCCGAACTCGCGTGCGGTGAGCTCCAGTGGCGAGTCGCCGATCCAGGCGCGATGGCCGGGCAGGTCCAGGCGCAGCTTGCCCAGGCTCATCTCCGGCGCGCCCTGCGAGGTGTAGCGCCGCAGCAGCGCGCGCACGCGCGCTTCGAACTCGGCCAGCGCGAACGGCTTTACCAGATAGTCGTCGGCGCCCAGATCGAGCACGCGCACACGCTCGCGCAGGCCCTCGCGCGCCGTGATCACCAGCACCGGCAGGCCCGTGCCGCGCTTGCGCAGGCGTTGCAGCACGTCGGCGCCGTCGAGGTTGGGCAGGCCCAGATCGAGGATGAGCAGGTCGTAGGGCGTGTCGCGCAATGCCGCATCGGCCTTGGAGCCGTCGGAGACGCAGTCGACCGCGTGGCCGCCTTGTCGCAGCGACGCGCTGACGCCCGCGGCAATGGAAGGATCATCCTCGGCGATCAAAATACGCATGGCAGCTTCCAGATAGGGTCGGCGACCGGACGGCGCGATGGGGTGATGCGCACCTCGGCTGAATTGCGATTGATTCTCATTTATGGCAAGATCCCGGCTCGTTGTCAGGGAAGGGCTGCCCGATGAAAGGAGCTTAGCGCCCTGGCGCCGCAATGAGACAGCTGGCGCGCGACTCGGTTGCATGGCCCGTCATGCACCGGCGCGAATGACAGGCAAGCGGGCGGGCATGGAACCAGTGGCACGGTCACACAACAAGGTCGGTTCGAGCCGGGCGTTCTGGCTCAAGCAATTGCACCAGTGGCACTGGATCAGCGCGGCGTTGTGCCTGGTCGGCATGCTGCTTTTCGCGGTCACGGGCTTCACGCTCAACCACGCCGGACAGATCGAGGCGAAGGCACAGACCGTGCACCGCAACGTTCAACTGCCCGCGTCGCTACTCAAGGCCGTTGCCGGAGAAGACGAGCGCAAGGGCATTGCCGTGCCGGACGTGGTGGCCGACTGGATCGGCGCCCACCTCGACATCGACGTGGCTGGCCGCGCGGCCGATTGGTCGTCGGATGAAATCTATGTCTCGATGCCGCGTCCCGGTGGCGACGCCTGGCTAAGCATCGATCGCGAAAGCGGCAAGGTGGAAGCCGAGCGGAGCACCCGCGGCGTCATCGCCTACCTCAACGATCTGCACAAGGGACGCCACGCGGGCCCTGCGTGGGGCTGGTTCATCGACGTGTTCGCGTTCGCCTGCGTGATCTTTTCGGCGACCGGCCTGCTGCTTCTGAAAATGCACGCCGCACGACGTGGCGCGACCTGGCCGCTGGTGGCCTTCGGTCTGCTGCTGCCGTTGGTGCTGGCATTGATCTTCATTCATTGACGGGACCTGCCCATGCGTCGACTGATGTTTTCCGTGCCCGCCCTGCTGCTGACCGCGCCCGTGATGGCGGCCGACCTCAATGTCACCGTGCAGATCCCCCGGCTGGATGTGGCCGAGTACCACCGCCCGTACACGGCGGTGTGGATCGAGCGCGAGGACCACACCGTGGCGGCGCAGCTGGCCGTCTGGTACGCGCAGAAGGAATCTAAGGAAGGTGCCGGCACCAAGTGGTTGCCCGAGTTGCGCCAGTGGTGGCGTCGCGGTGGCCGCGACCTGCCGATGCCGGTGGATGGCGTCTCCGGCGCCACGCGTCCTGCCGGCGACCAGACGTTGAGCTTCCACGAGGGCAAGGCGCCGCTGGGCGCGTTGCCGGCGGGCAACTACGCACTGGTCGTGGAGGCTGCGCGCGAAGTGGGCGGGCGCGAAGTCGTGCGCGTGCCTTTCACCTGGCCGGCCGCCGCGCCACAACAGCTGGATGCCAAGGGCAGCAGTGAACTCGGCGCGGTCAAGCTCGACCTCGCCCCATGATCGGAACGGAGACACTCATGATGAAGCGATCGTTGAAGTGGAGCGCGCTGGCGCTGGCGCTGGCGATGACCCTGCCGTTGGCCGCGCAGGCGCACAAGATGTGGATGGTGCCGTCGGCCACCAATGTCTCCGGTGCCGATCCGTGGGTGACCGTGGATGCCGCTGTCTCCAATGACCTGTTCTACGCCGACCACATGCCCGTGCCGACCGATCGCGTGGTCGTCACCGCGCCGGACGGCCAGGCGGTCAAGGTGGAAAACGCATTCACCGGGCAGTATCGCAGCGTGTTCGATGTGCATCTGACGCAGCCGGGCACGTACAAGATCGCCGCCGTGAACGGCGGCCTGTTCGCCAGCTATGAAGTGGATGGACAGAAGCGCCGCTGGCGCGGCGAGCCGGCGAATTTCGCCAAGGAGATTCCGGCCGGCGCGAAGAACGTGGACGTCTCCGAATCGATCGGCCGCGTGGAGACCTTCGTCACCCATGGCAAGCCCAGCGATGCGGCGCTCAAGCCCACCGGCAAGGGACTGGAGCTGGTGCCCGTCACCGCGTTCACCGATCTCGTTGCGGGCGAACCGGCCACGTTCCAGTTGCTGCTCGACGGCAAGCCCGCCGCCGACCTGAAGGTGTCCGCGATCGCGGGTGAAACGCGCTACCGCAACGCCCAGGAAGCGATCGACGTCACCACCGGCAAGGACGGCAGGTTCAGCCTGAACTGGCCGCATGCGGGCATGTATTGGGTCAATGCGAGCACGCAGGACGACAAGACCAGCCTCAAGCAGGCCAGGCAGCGCCGGCTGTCGTACTCCGCCACGCTGGAAGTGCTGCCGCAGTGATGCAGGGTCAAGCGCGCGATGGCCGGTGCGGAGCATCACGCCGTTGATGGATCTCGTCGTGCAATCCACGCAGGGCGAGACCATGGGCACGACGTGGTCCGTGCGCGCCGTGCTGCCCAGGGAGCTGTCGCTGGCGACGTGGCATGACGGCATCCAGGCCGCGCTCGATCGGGTCGACGGCCAGATGAGCACTTACAGGCCGCAGTCGGACCTGTCGCGCTTCAACAGCGCGCCCGCCGGAACCTGGCATGTGCTGCCCGCCGAATGCTTCGACGTGGTGGAGCATGCGCTGTCGGTGGCGCGCGACAGTGGCGGGGCGTATGACCCGACGGTCGGCCCGTTGGTGAACCTCTGGGGTTTCGGTCCCGAAACACCGCGCTGCGGGCCGCCCTCGATCGAGGCGATGAACCTGGCCAGCGAGCGTGTCGGGTGGTGGAAACTGCGGCTCGATGAAGCCACGCGCAGCCTCTATCAACCTGGCGGCATCTATCTCGACCTGTCTTCGGTGGCCAAGGGTTACAGCGTCGACCTGGTAGGCCACTGCCTGGACCGTCTCGGCATCGATGCCTGGCTGGTGGAAGTGGGCGGCGAGCTCAAGGGCAAGGGCGTCAAGCCGGACCGATCACCGTGGCGCATCGGCATCGAACGCCCGGGTGCTGCCAGCGGTGCTGTCGAACATGCCGGTCAGCTCAGCCAGGTGCTTACGCTGAGCGGTCGCGCCATCGCCACGTCGGGCGACTATCGTCGCCACTTCACGGCAGGCGACGTGCACTACTCGCATCACATCGATCCGCGCACGGGCCGGCCGGTGGCGCACGGCGTCGCGTCGGTCAGCGTGCTTGCACGCGACGCCATGCACGCAGATCCGATCGGCACGCTGATGACCGTGCTGGGGCCGGAGCAGGGCCTGTCGTGGGCGAGCGAGCGCGGGCTCGCGGTGATGTTCATCCTGCACGGTGCGGGCGGCCTGGAAGAGCGCCTCTCGCCTGCGTTTGCCGCGGCGTTGGCGTCATGAGTACATCGACGACGACATCGGCCGACCGCTCCGCCTGGGGCAATGTCGCGTTGTGCGGATTGCTTGCCCTCCTGGCCGCCTGTCTGCTGCGCATGCACGCGGACGAATGGGAATGGCATGCGCCGGGTACCGCGCGCTGGCTGGCCGCCGCCGCGGCGTTGTTCCTGTGGAGCGCTTTTACGGGCTGGGTGGCCTGGTCGCGTCGATCGGCACGCAGGACGCAGATGCCTACCCAGGTTGCCCGGCCCGATGACACGCTGGTGGTGTTCGCCAGCCAGACCGGCACGGCAGGGCAACTGGCGCTGCAGACGATGCAAAGCCTGCAGCAGGCAGGCAAGCGTGCACGCCTGCTGGAGCTTGGCGCACTCGACGACGACCTGCTCCAGCAGGCCCATCAGGTGCTGTTCGTGGTGAGCACGACCGGAGAAGGCGACGCGCCCGACAGCGCCGCGCCCTTCATCACGCGCACGATGCGCGAGCCCATGGTGCTCGCGCAGTTGCGCTATGGCCTGCTGTCATTGGGTGACAGCGATTACGACGACTTCTGCGGTTTTGGCCGGCAGTTGCAGCACTGGCTGCAGCGCAGCGGCGCCACGCCCCTGTTCGACGCGGTGGAAGTGGACCATGGCGATGCCGCCGCACTGCGCCACTGGCAACACCATCTCGCGCTGTTCACCGGCGTGGCCGACCTGCCGGACTGGCAGCGGCCCGACTATCAGCGCTGGCGGCTGGTCGAGCGACGCCTGCTCAACCCGCAGAGCCTCGGCGGGCCGTGTTTCCATCTCGCGCTGCAGCCACTTGAGGGTCAGGTGAGCTGGCAAGCCGGGGACCTGGTGGAGATCGGGCCGCGTCACGCAGATGCCACGGTGGAGCACTGGCTGGCGGCGCAGGGGCTCGATGGCCAGGTCGTCGTCGCATGCCGCGGCCAGCGCGCCGCGCTGCGCGAGTGGCTGGCGGGCAGTCACCTGCCATGGCATGCCGATGTCACCGGACAGGCGGCGGAGGCGATCGTCGCCCAGCTGCAAGCACTGCCGCATCGCGAGTACTCCATCGCATCGCTGCCTTCCGATGGCGCGCTGCACCTGCTGGTCCGCCGCATGCAGCGCGACGACGGCTCGCCGGGCATCGGTTCGGGCTGGCTCACGCAACACGCGGCAGTGCATGGCGAGATCGCGTTGCGCATACGCGCCAACGCGGGTTTCCGCGTGCCGGAAACCGGGCGTCCGCTGATCCTCATCGGCAATGGCACCGGTCTCGCCGGACTGCGCGCCTTGCTCAAGGCGCGCATCGAACGCCGCCACCTGCGCAACTGGCTGCTGTTCGGCGAGCGGCAGCTCGAGCGTGATTTCTACTATCGCGACGAGATCGAATCGTGGCTTCGGCAAGGCGCGATCGAACGCCTGGACCTCGCCTGGTCACGCGGCGAGGGGCAGCGCGCCTACGTGCAGGATCGCTTGCGTGAAGCCACCGACGCGCTTCGCGCTTGGGTGGAGGACGGCGCCGCCATCTACGTATGCGGCAGCCTCGACGGCATGGCGCCGGGCGTCGATGCCGTGCTGCGCGAGGCACTCGGGGAAGCCATCGTGGAAGCACTCCGCGAGCAGGGACGTTACCGCCGCGACGTGTACTGACCGTCGCCTGGATGCATCGCGGAACACCGCTTCACCGCTGCGTTTTGCGAACGCAGACCATGACCTTTGGCCTATAGGAGGCCCGCGCACCCATGCCTCAGTCTGGGCGATCCTTGGGGGAGGGCAGCATGGTGATGTCGAGGGAAAGCAGGCACGGCCGCTGGCTGGCCGTGGCGTGGTGCCTTGTGATGCCCTGGGCGGCATTCGCGCAACAAGAAGCACCTGTCGTGGTGACCACGCCGCCGCCCCTGATTCCCTTGGTGAAGGCGCATGCCGCCGCACCTCACGAGCCCAGTGCGGAAGACGCATGGGGTGGCATCCGCAGCGGCAACGAACCGACGCTTTCCGATCGCGTGGTCGGCTATCGCATCGATGCCGAACTCGACGCAGCCAGGCACCGCGTCAGCGGCACCGAGCAGCTCACCTGGCGCAACCGCAGCGGCCAGCCGGTCAATCGCATCTACCTGCACCTGTATCTGAATGCCTTCCAGAACGAAGGCAGCACCTTCTTCACCGAGCGCAGCGTGCTTACCGCGCACGGGCATTCCCGTGGCGCCGCCGCGCTGAAGAAGGGCGAATGGGGATGGATCGACCTCAAGAGCGTGCAGCAGGGCGGCGCCGCGTTGAAATGGAGCTTCGTGCATCCGGACGACGGCCCCGCGACCGACCAGACCGTGGCCTGCATCGATCTCGCCGAGCCGGTGCCCGCTGGCGGCACGCTCACGCTGGATATCGACTTCATCAGCCAGTTGCCGCGCGTGGTGGAACGCACGGGCTGGTGGGGCAACTTCAACCTGGTTGGCCAGTGGTTCCCCAAGATCGGCGTGCTGGAGCTGCCCGGTGAGCGCGGTGCCACGCAGGTGCAGTGGAACGTGCACGAGTTCCATTTCAACAGCGAGTTCTACGCCGACTTCGGCAGCTTCGACGTGCGGCTCACGGTGCCTTCCGACTACACCGTGGGCGCGGTCGGCGAATCGCAGGGTCAGCCCGAGCAGGCCGGAGGAAAGACCACCTATCACTTCGTGCAGGGCGACGTGCACGACTTCGCGTGGGTGGCGGCCAAGGGCTACAAGACGCTGGATACGACCTGGCAAGGGCCGGGCAGCCCCAAGGTCGCCGTGCGGGTGATCTATCCGCCGGAATACATCGCCAGCGCACAGCCGGTGCTCAAGGCGACCACCGATTCGCTCACCTACTTCTCCGACACGCTGGGTGCCTATCCGTATCGCACCGTCACGGCGGTGGTGCCGCCGTACAACGCGGACGAAGCGGGCGGCATGGAGTACCCGACGTTCTTCACCGCGGAAGGCTACAAGACGATCGACAGCCAGACGTCCGACCAGTGGGACATCGACTTCGTCACCATCCACGAGTTCGGCCATGGCTACTTCTACGGCCTGCTCGCCTCGAACGAATTCGAGGAACCCATGCTGGACGAAGGCATGAACGAGTACTGGGACAACCGCATGTTGCGCGAGCGCAACCAGCGCATCCTCACGCCCAGCCCGTGGCTGCGCCGCGCAGGCATCACGCCGTCGACGGACGTGTTCCAGGCGGAGCGCATCTACGCCGGGCTGTCCAGGCCCTACGACCCGCTCGGCCAGAACAGCTGGGATCGGTACTCCAGCACCAGCTATGGCACGGTCTACTCGCGCACGGCGGTGGCGATGAGCGATCTCGAGGAGCGCCTGGGCAAGAGCGTGATGGAGCGCGGCTTCAAGGAATACTACCGGCGCTGGCATTTCCGTCACCCGTCGGTGGCGGACCTGCGCAAGACGCTGGTCGATGTGTCGGGCAACGCGCGCGCGGTGAACGAAGTCTTCGATCAGTTCGTCTATGGCACGGCGCACATCGACGATCGCGTCGATGCCATCGACAACCAGGAAGTGACGCCGCAGGCCGGCAGCTGGGTGAAGCAGGGCCAGCGCGTGGAACTCTCCAGCGACGATCGCGATGAACAGGCGGAAAAGCAGCGCGACGCGTGGAAGACATCGCATCCCGGCGCGAAGGACAGCGGGCCTGGCCCGTTCCTGTGGCGCGGCACGGTGACCGTCGTGCGTGAAGGCGTGCCGGTACCGCAGGTGCTGCGCGTGACGTTCGCCGATGGCAGCCACGAAGACGTGCGCTGGGACGACGATCGCCGTTGGGCGCGCTTCGTGTTCACGCGTCCCACCAGGGTGGTGTCGGCCGAACTCGATCGCGAGCAGACGATCCAGCTGGATGCGAACAAGCTCAACGACAGCCACACGGTGAAATCCGACGCTTCCGCCTCGCGGCGCTGGACGGCCGATGCCGCCGCCGTGCTGCAGGCCTTCTACGCATTCCTGGTGACGCTGTGATGGCCTACAAGAGCTCCCGTCAGGTCGACCTCGGCGATGTGTTCGGCGCGTTGTTCTCGGCGCTGCAGTGGCGGTTGTTGCTGCTGTGGGTGTTGTTCCTGCTCTTGCCGGTGGCCATGGCCGCGCTGCCGTTGCTGCAAGCGCTGGGCGCGCTGCTGAACCACTCCACGCACGCCCGTGCCTGGGCGCAGCAGTTCGACATGATGATGTTTGGCGATGTGCTGCAAGCGCTGGTTCCGCAACACGCCATGTTCCATGGCGCATTGGCTGCCAGCTTGTTGCTTGCCTTGCTGCTGCTTCCGTGGCTCAACGGCATGGTGATGGCGAGCGGCAGGGCGGGGCGTGCGCTGGGTTTTGGCGCGCTGCTGCAGGGCGGGCTCGCCGAGTACGGGCGCATGTTCCGTTTGCTGCTGTGGTCCGCGCTGCCGTACGTGGCGGCCGGTTACCTGGTGCAGCTGGGACTGGACAAGGCCGACGATGCGGCCGACGCCGCGGTACTCGAGTCGCGCGCGATGGCCGCGCAGCATGCGGCGTATTGGTGCGCCGGCGTGGTGATCGTCCTCGCGCAGGCCTGGGTCGAGTCGGCGCGTGCCGCCTTCATCGCCGATGCATCGTTGCGCTCGGCGTCCGTCGCCATGGCGCGCGGGCTGCTGCAGGTGTTGCGCCGCCCGTTTTCGACCTTGTTCGCCTACCTGCTGGTCACGCTGGTCGGCTTTGCGCTGGCGTTGTCGGCTGGTTTGGCGCGTGCCCATACGCTGGCCGTAGGCGCGCAAGGCTTGTTGCTGGGCTTCGCGCTCAGTGCACTGGTGGTGGTCGTGCTCGGATGGATGCGCATCGCGCGTCTGTTCGCGCTGGCCGAGGTGGCGCGTTCGTTGGGTGGAGCGAGGCGTTCGGGCTTCTGACGTCGCCGGCGCAAGCGGGCGACGATGCCGCATCAGAGGATCGGCAGCCTGGCGAGCACGATTTCCCCGCCGCCTTCGATCCGTACCGGATGACCGGGGATCGGGTCGATCCACAGCATGTCGTTCTGCAGCAGGTCGTGCGTGCGATGGTCGGCGACCACCTTGGCCTGGCCTGACAGCAGCAGCACGAACCAGCGCCAGCCGCCGGGCGCGAGCAGCACCATGGTGCCGTTCAAGGGGCGCACGATGAGCTCGCCCTGGGTGTCGTTGCGCAGCTTCAGGTTGAACGAGCGGGTGGGCGCCTCGGGGCGGCAATCGCCCGGGTCGTTCGCCTGGTCGAAATGGGCCAGGTCGAACCGGTTCAGGTGCAGGGTGCGCCCATCGGGAAAGCTGACGGAGACGGCGGCGTCCAACGGCACAAACTGCCTGCGTATGTCCGTATGTGCCGGAAATTCCACGTCCCGGCCGATATCGACCAGGGTCAGCTGCCATTGCCAATCGTCGCCCGGGGAACTGCTGGCCACCTCGGTAATCGTGACGCTGCCATCGGCACATGGCAGTGTCTGAAGCGTTTCCGACGGGAGGCGATTGAGCTGGCTCATGCCCAGGCGCGTCGCTTCTCGGGCAGCGGCGGGTAGTACGCGAAGACGTGGTTGTGGGCGCCGAAGAAATCCATGTCCTCGATGTGCTCGCCGCCCAGCCTTTCGGCCACGCGGTCGGAGGCGTCGTTGCCGATCCTGACCAGGCTGATCACGCGCTGCGCGTTCAACCCGTGCCAGGCGAAATCCAGGATGGCGTTGCCTGCCTCGGTGGCGAAACCGTGGTGGCGGAACTGCGGCTTGAGCATCCAGCCCAGTTCCAGGTCAGGCCAACCTTCGGGGCGCATCAGGCCGGCGCGGCCGATGAATTCGCCGGTGTCCTTCAGCTCCAACGCCCACATGCCGTAGCCACGCAACTGCCAGTGACCGATCAGCATGGCGAGCGAGCGCCAGGCATTGGTACGGTCCAGCGGCTGCCCGTCGCCGATCCAGCGGGTGCTGGCCGGGTCCGCGAGCATGCAGGCGTAATCCTCGAAATGCCGCTCGGCGAGAGCGGTGAGGCGCAGGCGCGCCGTTTCGATGACGGGTATATCGATCATGGTCTTCAACAAGCAAGTCGGGTGCCAGCCAGCAGGGCAGCCAGGGCGTGCGTGCTGGTGGCGAGGCTCTCGATCCAGGGCAGGCCGACAATCCTGCGTCCGGTCGCGGTATCGACAAAGGCTTCTTCTTCGCCGGGCGGCAACAGGTGGCGATAGTCCACCGTGATCTCGGTGCCTGCCGGCAGGTCGCGCGTGGCAAACACGAAACCGAGATGCCACAGCCCGGTCGGTTCGAAGCTGTGGTTGATGTAGCACTCGTCGGGCCAGTCGGGAGACACCGTGTAGCGGTCTTCGAACCAGCGCGCGCTGGCGTAGAGCTGCGCGGACAGCTCCGGCGAACCCACGAGTTCGGCATAGCGGTAGGTGCGGTCAATGGCATCCGGCGCCGTGACAATCTGTCCCGTCGCAACGTCTTCTTCCAGGAATAGCCCCTGACCCGCCCCGGCGATTTCCGACGCGGCAATGCGGTAACGCGGAACGATCATGTCGCCTCTAACCTACATCAAGGCGGCCGAGTGTAGGCCCATCCGGTCGGGTGTGCCAGACCCGACCGGAGTGCTTTTCTAAACGCAAGTGGCTGATAGGTTTGATTATTCGCCAGAGGGTTTGGCGGCCAGCTTCGCCTTGGCGGGCGCAGCCGGCTTGGCGGCCTTGCTGTTGCCCGGTGCATCGTCCAGCAGGATCGCATTGCGATTGCGTTCCAGCGTGGCCGGGCCGATGCCCTTTACCTGCCCGAGGTCGTCCACGCTTTTGAAGGGACCATGCTCCTCGCGCCAGGCCACGATGGCCTCGGCCTTGCTGTGGCCGACTCCGTCCAGCGACTTGGCCAAGGTGTCCGCGTCGGCCTTGTTGACGTTCACCGGCGTGGCCGCGAAGGCGGGCAGGGCCATGGCCAGGCTGATGAGTACGGCGGCGATCTTGTTGCGCATCTGATGCTCCCTATGGTTTGAAGCGGCCTCCGTTTTGGACCGCGCAGCGACTCTGCCCGTGTGCCGGGCATCCGGCAGTAGTCCGATGGCCACGGCTGCATGAGGGATGACGCGGCAGCTGTGTACGCCGAGGGAGGGATGCCATGTGGGTGTCCCGGCGGGCTTCTCGGCTGCGCTGATACAATGGGCGCTTTCCTCTCGCTGCAGGAGTCGCCCATGGATACCGCTCGCCTCAACCGTTTCATCAGCGGACTGTGGGATGACGAGATCGTGCCGCAGCTGGTGGAGTACATCCGCATCCCGAACAAGTCGCCGATGTTCGATCCCAAGTGGGTGGAACACGGCTACATGGATGCCGCGGTGAAACTGATGGAGACCTGGGCGCGCAGCAAGCTGTCGTCGCTGCCCGGCTCGACGCTGGAAGTCGTGCGCCTGGAAGGCCGCACGCCGCTCATCTATATCGAAGTGCCGGGCACGGGCGACGACACCGTCGTGCTGTACGGCCATCTCGACAAGCAGCCGGAAATGACCGGCTGGGCCGAAGGCCTGGGCCCGTGGACGCCGGTGCTGAAGGGCGACAAGCTCTACGGTCGTGGCGGCGCCGACGATGGCTACGCCATCTTCGGTTCGCTGGCCGCGCTGCTGGCGCTCCACGAGCAGGGCGTTCCGCACGCGCGCTGCGTGGTGCTGATCGAAGCCTGCGAGGAATCGGGCAGCTACGACCTGCCGTACTACGTCGATCATCTCGCCGACCGCATCGGCAATCCCTCGCTGGTGGTATGCCTGGATTCGGGCTGCGGCAACTACGACCAGCTGTGGCTCACCACCTCGCTGCGCGGCATGACCGGTGGCGAGCTCACCGTGCAGGTACTGGAAGAGGGCGTGCATTCCGGGGATGCGTCCGGCGTGGTGCCGTCGAGCTTCCGCATCCTGCGCGACCTGCTGAGCCGCCTGGAGGATCCGCAGACCGGCACGATCAAGCCGAAGGAACTCTACGTCGACATCCCGGCGCAGCGCGTCGAGCAGGCGAAGAAGTCGGCAGAGGTGCTGGGCACGGCGATCTACGACAAGTTCCCGTTCGTCGAAGGCATGCACCCGGTCACCGAAGACCTCACCGAACTCGTGCTCAACCGTACCTGGCGTCCGCAACTCGCGGTGACGGGCGCGGATGGCCTCCCGCCGCTGGAAAGCGCCGGCAACGTGCTGCGCCCGAAGACGGCGGTGAAGCTCAGCCTGCGCGTGCCGCCGACGCTGTCGGGCGCGAAGGCCGGCCAGTTCGTCAAGCAGTTGCTGGAGAAGGATCCGCCGTATGGCGCCAAGGTGACCTTCAAGCTGGAAAAGGACGGCAGCGGCTGGAATGCGCCGCAGCTCTCGCCGTGGCTGGAAGACGCCGTGGCCCATGCCTCGCAGACCTACTTCGGCACGCCGGCCGCCTACATGGGCGAGGGCGGCAGCATCCCGTTCATGGGCATGCTGGGCGAGAAATTCCCGAAGGCGCAATTCCTCATCACCGGCGTGCTCGGTCCGCATTCCAACGCACACGGCCCGAACGAGTTCCTGCACATCCCCACCGGCAAGAAGGTGTCGATGGTGGTGGCCGACGTGGTGGCGCGCCACTACGCGCAGGGCGCCAAGGGCTGAGCTCCCTGTGGCCCCGGCGGTTGCCGGGGCCGCTCCTTCTTCGCCGCGTAGCGCCGCCGATGCCTGCGCAGCCACCTGCCGGGCGATCCGCGATGACGAATGCTTCCAGCGACTACGCTTATCTCGCCGCCAACTGGGCATCGGTGCGCGGGCGCGTCGATGCCGCCTGCCGCGATGCCGGCCGGGATCCATCGGACGTGTCGATCCTGCCGGTCAGCAAGACCTTCGGGCCGGAGGTCGTGCGCGCCGCGATGGCGCTGGGCCTGAGGCGCTTCGGCGAGAACAAGGTGCAGGAGGTCCGCAGCAAGGCCGACGCGCTGGCGGGCGCAGGCATCGAGTGGGTGGTGATCGGCCACCTGCAGACGAACAAGGCCAAGGACGTCGCGCGTCTCGCCAGCGAGGTGCAGTCGCTCGACCGCATCGAGCTGGCCGAAGCGCTGCACAAGCGCCTGGCCATCGAGGGTCGTGCGATCGACGTGCTGGTTGAAGTGAAGACCTCGCCGGAAGAGAGCAAGCAGGGCTTGTCGCCGGCTGAACTGCCGTCCTTCCTGGACGCCTTGCGTGCCTACGAAACCCTGCGCGTGCGTGGGCTGATGACCATGGCCGTGCAGTCCGACGACCCGCTGGCAGTGCGCGCGTGCTTCCGCCAACTGCGCCAGCTGCGCGATGCCGCCAACGCGCAAGGCCATGAATTGTCGAGGCTTTCGATGGGCATGAGCGGTGACTTCCCGTTGGCCATCGCGGAGGGGGCCACCGAGGTCCGCATCGGGACTGCGATCTTCGGCCGCCGGGATGTGACGCACGTCTGAAACATACGGAACCGAATTGAATAATTAGTTCACTAATTGGTCAAAAAGTAATCACATTTTGACTATTTGTCTTTATGAATCAGCCAGTTGCACGAAATGCATGGGCCGTGCCAAGTTTCGAAACGATAGAGTTCAGTTAACCTCGATCGAACATACGGCCTATATCCCTTTGCTAAGTTCACATGGCCATCACGTCAACGGCACCCGCCGACGACATAACTCCACGAACTGCAAAGGGATTTGTCCCACATGCCAACGAAGCGATTGTTTGCTGCCGCTGCGCTTGCTGGTGCACTGCTCACGTCCCTTCCGCTTTTCGCCGAGCCGCTCAACGGCCAGGCCAATACGCCGACTGCCACGCTCGCTCCCAACCTGATGGGTCAGCTCGCCGTATTCGCACCGGCGGCCAGCCTCACGCAGGCGGCGCTCCCGGCTCAGCCGGTGCAGGCCAAGTCCAAGCCCTCGGGCTGGGCCATCGAAGAAGACGATCTGGATGCCGACGGCATGCCGGGCGATGGCGTGGACAACGTCGCCTCGCTCGCCAACGACACGTCCGATCTGCGCAAGACCCTGATCAGCCTGGCCATGAAGCTGCGTGACATCCGTTACGTGCGTGGCGGTCGTGATCCCTCCACCGGTTTCGATTGCAGCGGCTTTGTGCGCTACGTGTTCGCCCACGCCGTGGGCCTGGACCTGCCGACCAATTCCGCCTCGCAGTTCCTCGCCGGCCTCAAGGTCAACCGCGGCGACATGAAGCCGGGCGACCTGGTGTTCTTCCGTACCGCGGGCAAGCGTGGCCAGGGTCGCATTTCGCACGTGGGCATCTACATCGCCAACGGCCAGTTCATCCATTCGCCGTCGCGTGGCAAGACCGTGCGCGTGGACAGCCTCGACGAGTCCTACTGGGCCAAGCGTTTCGCCGGCGCCAAGCGTCCCGACGCACTTGCCCGCAGCAGCTGATCATCCAGCGTGTCCGTCAGTCAGAGGCCGCCCGATGGGCGGCCTTTTTTTGTGCCCGGCTTCAATGGCCCAGCGCTTGGAGCTGGTCCGACTCCACGATGCGCACGCCTTCGCCGGACGTCTTGGCGAGCCGCAGCATCGCGCAGGCCACGGTGGAGGCCTCGATGCCTCGCCAGCGGCCGGGCAGGATGCGTGAGAAGGGCGCGGCGAACGCCTCGCCCAGGCGTGGCTTGTGCCGCGCGCCAAGCAGCAATGACGGGCGCACGATGGTGAGTTGCGGCCAATTCTGCTTCTGCAGGGCCAGCTCCAGTTCGCCCTTGGTGCGGTTGTAGAACAGGCGCGAGGCCGGGTTGGCGCCCAGCGCGCTGATCACCACGTAATGGCGTGCGCCCAGCGCGAGCGCATGCTTGCCCAGCATCAGCGGCAGGTCGTAATCCACCATGCGAAAGGCTTCGCGCGAGCCGGCCTGCCGGATGGTGGTGCCCAGGCAGCAGAACACCGTGTCGACCGGACCCTGAAGCTGGCAGATCAGATGGCTGACCATGCCCACCGGGTTTTCCAGCTTGGGATGCGGGCTGAGCGGATGGCGGGTCGGGGCGACCACGCGCTCCACCTCCGGATCATCCAGGAGCAGCGCAAGCACCCACTGGCCGGTGAGTCCGGTCGCGCCCGCTATGTGCACCTGGCGTGGTGAAGCACTCATGGCGGCATTCTACGGCGGGGGAAGTTGTGTTGCCGTTGGAGGGCGTGTTCAAAGCCCGCGCATGCTTTGCGGCCGCTGGTAATCGCTGCCGGGCTTCCATTGCGGATAGCTGTCTTCCATCGACAGCCGGCTTCCCACCATGAACAGTGCGCGGGCATCCTCCACGGTGCCTGAGAGATCCCGGCGCGGGTTGTAGCGATCGAGCGACGCCGGGACGCCGTAGTCCGTGCCCGCATCCGGTTGGGCGGCGGCCGAGCGCACGTACAGCACGGGCACGCCGGCACGCGCGAAGCTCAGCTGGTCGGAGCGGAAGAACAGCCCCTTTTCCGGCTCGACGTCAGGCATGACCTTGCGTCGTTGGCTATGCGCCGCGTCAGCCAGGTAGTCATCGAGTTGCGACTGGCCAAAGCCAATGACCGCCAGTGCGCTGGCCGGGCCGTCCGTGGGCAGCAGGTCGAGGTTGATATCGGCCACCGTACTGGACAGCGGCACCAGCGGATGCCGGACGTAGTAGCGCGCACCGATGAGCCCGGTCTCGTCGAGCGTGGTGGCGATGAAGAGCAAGGAACGATGCGGCTTGGGCGCACGATGCGCGAACGCCTCGGCGATCTCCAGCAGGCCCGCGAGGCCGGCGACATTGTCCATCGTGCCTTGCGGTGCTTCACCGGTGGCGGGCACGTGATCCCAATGGGCGGAATACACGATCACCTCGCCAGGGCGCTTGTTGCCGTCGAGGCGTGCGACGACGTTGTGCGATTCGCCCCGGCGGATCGTGCTGTCGAAGGCGACGCCGAGCGTGGCATGCAGTGGCAGGGGTTTGAAGGCACGCTCCGCCGCCTGCTTCTTCAGCGCATCGAAGTCGGCCCCCGCGAGGGCGAACAGTTGCCGTGCGGCAGCGGCGGTGAGCCAGCCCGCCACGGGCAGGCGTTGCCCGCCTTCGTCGGCCATCGGCAGATCGGGTCGGGCGATCGACCAGCCGTCTTGCACGACGGACCAGGGGTAACCCGCGTCGTCCGTGTCGTGCACGATGAAGGCGGCGGCCGCCCCCTTTCTCGCGGCTTCTTCCAGCTTGTAGGTCCAGCGGCCGAAGTAGGTGAATTCCCGGCCCTTGAACAGCCGCGGATCCTGGCGGGCCCAGCCGGGATCGTTGACCAGGATGACGACGGTCTTGCCCTTCACGTCGATGCCGGCGTAGTCGTCCCACTGTTCGCCCGGCGCATCGATGCCGTAGCCCACGAAGACCAGCGGCGATGCCTCCAGCGCGGAGTGCGGCTGCTCCGCCAGGGTACCGACCACCATGTCCTTGCCGAAGGCCAGCTCGGCCGTGCCGCGCTCCCCCTGGATAGAAAGCTTGACCTGCTCCGGGTGCTGCAGCGTCGCCGACACATAAGGCACCGCCTGCAGCCAGTCGCCGTTGTTGCCGGGCGCCAGGCCAATGCGCGTGAACTGCTGGATGAGATAACGCGTCGTGCGTTGCTCGGCCTCGCCGCCCACCGTGCGGCCGAGCAGTTCGTCCGAGGAAAGCGCCTTCATGTGCTGGGCGACGTCATCGAGCACGATGCCCGGCGAGAAGGCCGCATCCGAAGACGACGCATCCGCCGTGCCGTTGTTTGTCTGATGATGCTGGCATGCGCTCAGCGCGATGCCCAACAGCAACATCATCCATGGGCGACGCATAGTGGTTCCTGGGCGGTACGGGACGCACAATCTAGCGTGTCGTCCGCCTGCTTCAAACGTCCCGAAAGGCACACGTGCATCTTGCGGCGGATCGCAAGAAATTACCGATAATTCCAGGGCTTGCGCGCAGCTTGCGTGGTCGATGCCGCCGTGGCGGCCGCGGCGATGCGCCATCGCGGGGCATGACGGCGCGGAACCGGCGAACAGTGGCATGCGCCCCTCAAATAGACGTCCATATGCCTTCGCCTGGCGGAGGCGCGCCGATCGCACTCGTCGTGCCGAAAGCCCGGTGCCGTGTTCGGAAGCCGACCTCGCCGGATACGACGATGCACGAATCGCCATCCTCATTTCGCGCGAAAGGCGCGGTTCCCGGAGAGCGTGAGCGTGGCGGCCGCGTCCCGCTGCGGTTACGCTTGCCGGAACCGCCTCCCCGAAGTGCCCCCGATGCCGTTTGACCTGCCTGCCGTCACGCGCAACCTCCTGATCGCCAACGTGGCGGTCTTCCTGTTGCAACAGGTGATGGGCGATACCCTGATCCTGCATTTCGCCCTATGGCCCTGGGGCCCCGATCGCGTGGCCCAGCTGCCGGAAGGCCTGGTATCGATCGGCTTCCGTCCCTGGCAGCTGGTGTCCTATGCCTTCATGCACGGCAGCACCCTGCACCTGTTTTCCAACATGCTCGCGCTGTTCATGTTTGGCGGGCAGATCGAGCGCGTGTTCGGGCCGCGCAATTTCATCGTGTACTACTTCGTCTGCCTGTTGATGGCGGCGCTTGCGCAGCTGGCAGTGGTGCAGTGGTTTACCGGCGGGTTCTACCCGACGCTGGGCGCTTCGGGCGCGATCTTCGGCATCCTGCTCGCCTTCGGCATGCTGTTCCCGCACGAGAAGATGATGCTGATCTTCCTGCCCATCCCGATTTCAGCCTGGCTGTTCGTCACCTTGTACGCACTGTTTGAACTGGTGCTTGGCGTCACCGGCACGCAGTCGGGCATCGCGCATTTCGCCCACTTGGGCGGCATGCTGGGTGGCTTCCTGCTGATCCAGTACTGGCGCGGCAAGTTGCCGGTCAAGCCGAGGCGACAGCTCTGGCGTTAAGACAACGCCCGATGGGTATCGACGCCGTCGCGATGTACGGAAGGCATCACCCCATCGCTGGAGATTCAAATACGTTGGGGCCAGGCGGCGATGCTCCTCCCGCATCGCCTTAACCATTCCACGCATTCATCCGATCGTTCATGACACAGCATCTCCAGCGCCGCCTCACGCCGCGCCACATCACCTTCATGGCGCTTGGCATGGCCATCGGCGCCGGCCTGTTCCTGGGCTCTGCCGATGCCATCAAGCTCGCGGGCCCGTCGGTTCTTTTTGCCTATATGGTCGGCGGCGTGATGATCTTCATCATCATGCGCGCGCTGGGCGAGATGACCGTGCACGATCCCGTGGCGGGTTCCTTCAGCGTGTATGCGCAGCGCTATCTCGGCTCGTTCGCCGGCTATCTCACCGGTTGGAATTACTGGTTGCTGATGGTGGGTGTCGGCATGGCCGAAGCCACCGCCGTGGGCGCCTATATGCAGGTCTGGTTTCCCGATTGGCCGCGCTGGGTCTGGGTGCTGGGCAGCGTGCTGATGATCGGCGGGCTCAACTTGCTGAGCGTGCGGATCTACGGCGAGATGGAGTTCTGGTTCACCCTGGTGAAGGTGGTGACCGTGCTGGCCATGATCGTCGGCGGCCTGGCCATCATCTTCCTTGGCTGGGGCAATGGCGGGCAGCCGACCGGCCTCTCGAACCTGTGGTCGCATGGCGGCTGGTTTCCGCACGGCGTGATGGGCATGGTGCTGGCGCTGCCGGTGGTGGTGTTCTCTTTCGGTGGCGTGGAAACCGTGGGCATCGCGGCGGGCGAGGCTGCGCAGCCGGAACGCACCATCCCGCGTGCGGTGAATTCGGTGCTGTGGCGCATCCTGATCTTCTACGTCGGCGCGCTCTTCGTGATCATGGCGATCTACCCGTGGACCGGCCTGGGTGAACACGGCAGCCCCTTCGTCACCACATTCGCGAAGCTGGGCATTCCACAGGCGGCCGGACTGATCAACTTCGTGGTGATCACGGCAGCCTTGTCGGGCTTCAACAGCACCACCTTCAGCGGCAGCCGCATGCTGTACAGCCTCGCCACCAAGGGGCAGGCGCCATCGGTGCTGGGTACGGTCAACGCGCATGGCGTGCCGCTGCGCGCGATCCTCGCGACGCTGGCGGTGCTGCTTTTGGCCGTGCTGCTCAACTACCTGCTGCCGGCCAAGGTGTTCGGCATGATGATGTCGATCCTGTCGTTCAACACCGTGTGGACCTGGACCATGGTGCTGCTGGCGCACTACAGCTTCCGTCGCCGCATGCGCCTGAAGGGCGAGGCGCCGGCGGGATTCAGGCTGCGCTGGTGGCCGTTTACCCCCCTGTGTGCCTTGCCTTCTTTGCTTTCGTATTGGTGATGCTGGGCGTGAGCCCGGATACGCGCGTGGCGCTTTATGTCGGCGTGGCGTGGATTGCGCTGCTCAGCGTGGCGTACAGGCTGTGTGGCGTGCACGACCGCATGGCGGCGCTGCCGGCGGCGGCCTGACGTGCCGTTCTGTTTGTAGGAGAGCACGCTGTGCGCGACCGTCGTTCGCGCCAGTCCCCGTGCCCGTCATCCCGGCCTTCGCCGGGATGACGGACAGGAAGAACCGAGGCGAAAGGACTCGCGCACTGGGTACACGCCTGCAGTGAAGGGGTCAGCGCAGGGCGAGGAAGTCGGGGCTGACCACGAAACGCACGGCGTCCAGGCGCAGCCGTGATTCCGGCAGCGCCTTGAGCAAGGCGCTGCGCTCGTCGGCGATCGCGCCGATTTCCGATTCGCTGATGGCCGGGTTGACGGCACGCAATCCGATCAGGCGCGACAGCTCGGCATCGAGTGCACCGGTAGCCTGGTTCACCGCTTCCGTGACGCTGGCCTGCGAACGCTCCTGCGCGATCGCCTCGGCCTTCTCCAGCATGGGCGGCACCAGCTTGGCGAGGAACTTGCGGTAGCGGGCGACTTCGATCGTGCGATCGGCCGCCTTGCGCAGCGCCACTTCACTGGGACGGAAGTCCGCACGCTCGGCAAGACGCGTGTCGACCGTCACCATGACCGGCTGGGTCGGCAGGAAGCGCTCCGCATCGAGACGACGGTCCGCCACGCATTCGAGCAGGAATACGGCCTGCAGCAGCGCGCTGCGCGGCGGCAATGCATCGTCGACCAGGAACGCGGCGTTACCCTGCTCGTTGGACAGCGTGAGATCGAGCGCGCCTTGCACCATCGGGTGGTCGAGGCGAAGCAGCGGCAGTTCCTCGCGGGCGAGCGCCACCTCGCGAGCGAAAGTGACGGCCTGAGGGCCCTCGGCGAAACCGGGCAGGGCATCGGTGGAGAGGTACTGCGGATCGAGCAACAACACCTTGCCGCCCAGCTCCTCGGTATGGATGCCGAACCGCTCGAGCAGTGCCTGGATGAAACCATCACGGCTGGGGTCGTGGTCCTCGCGGGTGAACGCCTGCTGCAGCTCGTCCGCGTGAAGATCCCGGCTGGCCGCCAGTTCGAGCAGATGGTCGCGGCCGTCGCGGATCAAGGCGGCCATTTCCTCGTGTGCGCCCCGCGTTTCCGCGAGCAGCACGTCGAGTTCCTGGTCGCGATTGTCATCGTCGCGCGCATGCTCGTCGGCGAGGCGGGCGAGCGATTCGCCAAAACGGCGCAACAGCTCGCGGCCGTCGGCCGGGCTGGACCGGAACGCATCCACGCCTTCGTCGTACCAGCGAGCCAGCACGTGCTGCGCGCTGTCGGCCACGGCGAGGATATGGATGCTGATGTCGTGCTGCTGGCCGATGCGGTCCAGGCGGCCGATGCGCTGCTCCAGCAGGTCCGGGTCGAGCGGAAGGTCCCACAGGACCAGGCGATGCGCGAACTGGAAGTTGCGACCTTCCGAACCGATCTCCGAACACAGCAGCAGGCGCGCGCCGTCGGGCTGGGCGAAGTACGCCGCGTTGCGATCGCGCTGCACGATGCCGAGGCCTTCGTGGAAGCGCGCCACGCCGACGCCGCTGCGCGTGCGCAGGGCTTCTTCGAGCGCGAGTACCTTGGCCTGGCTGCGGCAGATCAGCAGGAATTTGTCCTGTGGATGCGCGTCGAGGAGGTTGACCAGCGCGTCCAGGCGCGGGTCGTTCGCATAGTCGACTTCGATGGCCGGCATCGGCTGCTGGATGTCCGCGTGGAATTCGGCGAGCAGCGTCTGTCGGCGATCGTCGCTCAGCGAGTCGGCATCGAGCAGGTGCCATACCGGCAGGCGCTTGGGAAAGCCGCCGATGCTCGCGCGGCGATTGCGGAACATGGCGCGGCCGGTGCCGTGGCGGTCGATCAGCGCAGCGAGGATCTCGCGCATGTTCTCCGGCTTGGCCGTGTCGGCCAGGCGGGCGAGCAAGGCTTCATCGCCGGCAAAGGCTTCCTGCAGGATGGCGCGCTGCGTGTCGTCCAATGCCTGGTTCTCAAGCAGCCGGTCGGCGATCTTCGAGAGGTTGTGGAACTTGTCCGACTCGGACAGATAGACGTCCAGGTCGTGATAGCGCTGCGGATCGAGCAGGCGCAGTCGCGCGAAGTGGCCGCTGCGGCCCAGCTGTTCCGGCGTCGCGGTGAGCAGGATGATGCCCGGCGTGGCGGCGGCGAGCTTCTCCACCAGCGTGTAGCGCGGGCTCGCGGCTTCGGGGGTCCAGGCCAGGTGATGCGCCTCGTCGACCACCAGCAGGTCCCACGGCGCATCCAGCAGCTGCTGCGCGCGTCGCGGCGACTGCTCGAGGAAGCTGAAGTCGGCGATGACCAGCTGTTCGTCCTCGAACGGATTGCGCCCGTCGCCTGATTGCTCCAGCGCCTCGCAGCGCTCCTCGTCGTAGATGGCGAAGCTGAGGTTGAAGCGGCGCAGCAGCTCCACGAACCACTGGTAGACCAGCGTGTCGGGCAGCAGGATCAGGGCGCGCTCGGCACGGCCGGTGGCGAGCTGGCGGGCAAGGATCATGCCCGCTTCGATGGTTTTGCCCAGGCCGACTTCATCGGCCAGCAGCACGCGGGGAGGGCGACGCGCGGAGGCGATGCCCGCCACGCGCAACTGGTGCGGCACCAGCCCGATGCGGGAGGCGCCCAGGCCCCATGCCGGCGAACGGCGGGCGTCGGCGCGGCGGCGCAGGCCTTCCAGGCGCAGTTCGAAATGCGATGCCGGGTCGGTGCGCCCGCCGATCAGGCGATCATCAGCCTGGCTGACGCTCTGCTCGTCGTCGAGCTGGCCTTCTTCCAGTTCGCGCCCCTCGCCGCGATAGATCAGCAGGTCTTCGCGGATTTCCACGCGCTCGACCAGGAAGGCGATGCCCTTGCCGGCCACGCGCTGGCCAGGACGGAACTCCGCTCGCACCAGCGGTGCCGAGTCGACGGCGTAGGGGCGCAGCACCCCCGCCTTCGCAAACAGCACCTGCACGCCGCGCCCTTCGACGCGCAGCACGGTGCCGAGGCCGAGTTCTGGCTCGGCGGTGGAGATCCATCGTTGACCGGGTACGAACATCAGAGGGGCAGCCGCCAGTTACAAGGGCCGCCAATTATCCGCCCAGTGCTTGTCGATGCCTAGAGAAGATGGCCATTCCGTTGATGATCGAAGGGGCCGGCTGCTCGGGGGCGCCGAAAAACAGGGTGGCGCGAGCTCAGGTATCAGCCCACTGCCGCAGCAGGTTGTGATAGACACCGGTCAGCTGCAGCAGGGCCTGTGCATCGGCACCATCGCGCGTCAGGGCCTGGATGGAGGCGTCCAGCTCCAGCAACAGGCGACGGCGCTGGTCGTCACGCACCAGGCTTTGCACCCAGAAGAAGGCCGCAAGCCGCGCGCCGCGGGTCACGGGTGCCACGCGATGCAGGCTGCTGGACGGATAGACGATGACGTCGCCCGCCGGCAGCTTCACTTCGTGCTCGCCGTAGGTGTCGTTGATGATCAGCTCGCCGCCGTCGTACTCGTCCGGATCGGCCAGGAAAAGCGTGCACGACACATCGCTGCGCAGCTGCGCACCGTCCGGCAGCGCCATGACAGCACCGTCCACGTGAAATCCGTATTGACCGCCGCCCTCATAGCGATTGAAGCGCGGCATCAGGGTGCGTTGCGGCAGCGTGGCCGCGTGGTACATCGGATTTCGCGCCAGGGCCGCCAGCACGGCGCGGCCGAGCTCCTCGCGCAGTGGCGAGGCGTCCGGCAGCTGGAGATTGCGCTTGACCTGTGCGCCCTGCGGACCAACGGTTTCGCGGCCGTCGGTCCAGCTTGCGCCGTCCAGGGCGCGCCGGAACCGCGCGACTTCATCGCGCGTCAGGATGTCGGGAATATGCAGCAGCATGACGTGTTCCCCCGAAGCGCGTTTCGTCGGCGCCAGGTCGGCATCAGAAGCGGATGTTGGCGGTGAGCATGGCCGAACGCGGCGAACCTGGCGTGTAACGGTAGCCGCTCTTGTTGATGGCTGCCACGTAGTTCTTGTCGAACAGGTTGTACAGGTTCAACTGCAGGTCCACGTGCTTGTTGAGCGGATAGGACGCCATCGCGTCGAACACCCAATAGGCTTCGGTGTAGGCCGGCGTGCCGATCGCGCCATCCACGCCGCGTTTCATCTCGCCCGAGTAGCGCGCGCCGCCGCCGACGGTGAGGTTGAACGGGAAGTGGTAGGTCGTCCAGCTGGTGAAGGCGGTCTTGGGCGTGTAGGCCAGGTCGGAGGAACCATCGTTGGCCACGGCGGTGCCGCTGACCACGCTGGTATCCATGGTGGTGAAGCCCGCGGTGACGGCCCAGTTTTCGGTGAGCTTGCCCACGGCGCTCAGTTCCACGCCCTGCACGCGCTTCTTGCCGATCTGGTAGTACAGCAGGCTCACGGGATCCTGCACGAGGTCATTGGTGACCGTGGTTCGATACAGCGCGCCGGTCAACACCAGGCGCGAGTCGAGCAGCTCCCACTTGGTGCCCACTTCCGCGGTGCGCGCCTTCTGCGGATCGAGGTTCGGATTGTCGGCGCTGTTGGCGGCGCTGCTCAGCGTGAGCGTGCTGCCGCCCGGCGGTTCCGCGGATACCGCGAAGTTCGCATAGATGCTGCCGTTGGGTGCCGGCTTGTAGAGCACGCCGAGCTTCCAGTTGATGAGGTTGTCGCTCTTTTGCGCATCGACGCCCGGTACCGGGGCACCCGCGGGGAGGCTGCCGCACACCGGCGCGCCGCGCGCACCGCACTGCACCCAGCTGGTGTAGTCGGTGTCGTAATGATCCAGGCGCACGCCGGCATTCACCTGCCAGTGTTCGCCGAACTTCAGCGTGTCGAACACGTAGGCCGAGCCGGTGTTGGTCTTGGCGTTGCTGTAGGCGCCGGTGTGGCCATAGACGAGGCCGGTGACATCCCAGTAGGGGTGGTACAGGTTGGCGGCCGGCCACGTCGTGCCATGGAGTGCGCCGAAGCCTTCGGTGGTGGCCTTTTCCTGCGTCAGCTCGATGCCGCTGTTGAGATTGTGCGTGATCGGGCCGGTATCGAAGTTCGCGTTGAGGCTGGTCTGGTTGGTGATGATGCGGTTCGCCTGGTGCTTGAAGGTCGGATTGCTGCGGGCAATCGTCCAGGTCGATGGATCGTTGATGTCCGGCGTAAGCAGATTCGCCGCGCTGCCCATGAACGAGGTCAGCAGGTAATCCTGCGTGGTGCGTCCCCAGCGCGTCGTGCTGTGCAAGGCGAGGTTGTCGCTGAACTCGTGCTCCACGCGTGCCGTGAACATGTCGGCGGTGACGTGATCGTGGTCGGCGGTGGTGCCGTAGAAATTCGACGAGTCGACCATGGCGGCATCGGTCAACTGCGGGCGCTTCGGATCCGGGCTGCTGTAGCCGGGCAAGCCGATGGTCGGTACGCCGCCATCGGGCACGTTGTTCTGCTTCACGTGCAGGAAGTCGAGATAGACGCGCGTGGGCGTGCCCAGGCCAAAGGCGAGCGTGGGCGCGACGGCCCAGCGGTTGTTTTCCACCTTGTCGCGGCCCGGCACGCCGCTGTCCTGGCCCACCACGTTGAGACGGAAGGCCGCCGTATTGCCGATGGCCTGGTTCCAGTCGGCCGTGGCGCGGCGATGGTCGGCGCTGCCGTAGGAGAGCGATGCGGTGACGCCGTTGTTGAGCTCCGGCTGCTTGCTCACCATGTTGATCGCGCCGGTGGGTGCGGTGCGGCCGTTGTCGGTGCCGGCCGGGCCCTTGGTCACTTCGATTTGCTCGATGTTGAAGACATCGCGCGAAATCGAACCGAGGTCGCGCACGCCATCGACGAAAATGCTGCTCGACGTATCGAAGCCGCGCATGTAGATGCCATCACCGGTCGTGGTGGTGCCGTTCTCGCCGACGTAGAACGTGCCTACGCCAGGGCTGTTGCGCAGCGCCTCGGTAAGCGTGGTTGCGCCTTGCTCCTGGATCAGCTGGCTGCTGATCACGTTGATGGTCTGCGTGGTGTCCAGCAACGGCTGGGTGAATTTGGGCGAAGAGACCTTGTCGATCTTGTAGTCGCTGGCGGTGGTCGCTTCGACGCGCACGCCAGGGAGATTCTTCGTATCCGTCGTGGAGGCGGTGGTGTCCATGACGTTGTCCGCAGCCCTTGCCGGCGCGGCGATCGCCAGGCTCGTCACCAGCGTCGCGGTGGCGGCGCTCAGCGCTGTGCGGGCAACGGGGTGCTTGCGGCTCTTGATGTATGCCATGAATAGCTCGTCGATGATTAAGGGCGAGGGTCAGCAGTCGATGACGGATGACGAGCTGGCGATGGCGGGCTCCAATCCTTCGGTTCCGCGGGCGTCGGTGGGGAGGTGCCGCCGCCGACGCTCGCGAAGATTTGGTGAATGTTATTTTTAATGAGAATGATTTGCAATATTGTCAGCGAGATGTCAGGCCGGGTGCGCCATTGAGTGCCCGTGCCCGGAATGGTTAGCCTCTCGCTCCTGACGACGTCGCGGAGGACGAGACATGCGCATCCTGGTCATTGGTGCTGGCGCCACTGGCGGTTATTTCGGCGGCCGGCTGCTGGAGAGCGGGCAGGACGTCACCTTCCTGGTCCGCGAGGGACGCGCCGCACAGCTCGCGGCGCATGGCCTGGTCATCCGTAGCGGCCTGGGCAACGCTACCCTGGCCAACCCCGCGACGGTGCAGGCGGGTGCATTGCGCGAGGCGTTCGACCTCATCCTGCTGAGCTGCAAGGCCTACCACTTGCCGCAGGTCATCGACGACATGGCGCCGGCCGTCGGGCCGGACACGATGATCGTGCCGTTGCTCAACGGCATGCGGCACCTCGATGCGCTCGATGAGCGTTTCGGCGCGGAGCGCGTGCTCGGCGGGCAGTGCGTGATCGCCGCAACGCTCGACAAGCAAGGGATCGTGCATCACCTCAACCAGTCGCATTCGCTGACGTTCGGCGAGCGCGACGGTTCGCGTTCGCAGCGCGTGGAGCGTGTGCTGGCGGCCATGTCGCAGGTGAAGTTCGAGCCGCGGCTCAGCACGACGATCCTGCAGGACATGTGGGACAAGTGGGTGTTTCTCGCATCGCTCGCAGGCATCACCTGCCTGATGCGGGCACCGGTGGGGGACATCATGGCGGTGACCGGCGGCGAGGCCGCGACGCTGCAACTGCTCGAGGACTGCCGGCGCGTTGCGGCGTTCAACCAGCATGCGCCGTCCGATGCGGTGCTCGCGCGAGCCTGCAGCGTGCTTACCGAAAAGGGCTCGAAGCTGAGCGCGTCGATGATGCGCGACCTCGAACAAGGTGGGCAGATCGAAGCCGATCACGTGATCGGCGACATGCTGGCGCGCGCGGGCGAGGAGGCGGAGTCGCTGACCCTGTTGCGCACGGCTTATGCCCACCTCAAGGCCTACGAGGCGAGGCGCGACGTCCGCGCCTGAGCTTTCCAGCGCGCCTGCGGCACGATGGCAGGGCCCTCGGTAGGGCAGGAAGGCGGCCCCTTGGGCGGCACGCTGTGCGCCATCAGGTTGCGGCGCAGGCCTTGCCCGGGCGTCACCCATGGCTTGCCCTGTTCCGCGCAGCCGGCAGCGTAATCGAACAGCGCGCGCATGTTCGCCTGGTCGAAATCGACGAAGCTGTTTTCGCGATAGTGTCGACGGGAATCGACGCCATCAGGACATGGATGCCCAGTTGCCGGCTGATCGCGATCGTTTCGGCAATCGCCTCGCGCGTCTTGAAGGTGCAGCCGGCGCCGAAGCTGCTGACGGGCAGCGGCAGCGTCTTCAATGGCGTGGTTCGTGGAAAGCGTTGGACCTGGCTGTTGACGGTTATGCAGAGGTTCGCGCCATGCAGCATCGACAGCGTTTCCGGATGCGGTTCGGCGATGAGGGGCGTGGTGAACACCGGCGTGGTCATGCTGCCATCGACGTGCAGCTCGTCGTAATGGTGTCCGTCCTGCACGTGGATCAGCACCGGCGGAAATATGCCTGGCACGGACCGCCGCGTATCGGTATTTCGCCGGTTCATCGCGCACTGGGTGCGCTCCTACAGGGGAGCAATCAACGGCGATCCCTGTTGTAGGAGCCCACCCAGTGGGCGACCGCAGCGCCTGGGCGTTTCGCAGTTCATCGCGCACTGGGCGCGCCCCTACAAGGGAGCAATCAATGGCGATCGATGTTGTAGGAGCCCACCCAGTGGGCGACCGCGGCGCCTGGGCGTTTCGCCGGTTCATCACGCACCGGGCGCGCTCCTGCAGGGGAGCGTTGCTGGCAAAGAAAAAGGCGCCGCGTGGGTACGCGGCGCCTTTGGGTCGGTCACGCGGACCGGCCGGGAGCTACCAGATCTTCACCTGCTTGTCGCCCGAGCGGACCATCGGGTCGGCCGGCTTGCACTGGAACGCGGCGGCGAAGGCTTCCATGTTGGACGGAGCGCCGATCGCGCGCAGCGAGGCGGGGGCGTGCGGATCGGTGTTGAGGCGCAGCAGCGCTTCCTTCTCGCGGATGTTGCCGCGCCACACGCGGGCCCAGTTGAGGAAGAAGCGCTGGTCCTGCGTGTAGCCGTCGATCTTCTCGCCGGCTTCCTGCGGGTTCTTCTTCAGCGCCATCTGCAGCGCGTCGTAGGCCGAGTTGAGGCCGCCGAGGTCGCCGATGTTCTCGCCCAGGGTCAGCTTGCCGTTGACGTGCGTATCCGGCTTGTCCTTGATCGGCGCGTAGTCGTCGAACTGCGCGACCAGCTTGCCGCTGCGCTCGTCGAACTTCTCGCGGTCGGCCTTGGTCCACCAGTTGGCGTTGTTGCCTTCGCCGTCGAACTGGCTGCCTTCGTCGTCGAAGCCGTGGCTGGCTTCGTGGCCGATCACCGCGCCGATGCCGCCGTAGTTGATCGCGTCGTCGCCGTTGGCGTAGAAGAACGGCGGCTGCAGGATCGCGGCCGGGAAGTTGATGGTGTTGTCGGTCGGGTTGTAATAGGCGTTGACCGTCTGCGGGGTCATGCCCCACTCGAGGCGGTCGGTGGGCTTGCCGATCTTGTTGAGGTCGTACTGGTAGTTGAACTTGGCGGCGGCCATCACGTTGCCGTAGTAATCGCCCTGCTTGATCTCCAGGCCCGACCAGTCACGCCACTTGTCCGGGTAGCCGATCTTCGGCAGGAAGGTGTTCCACTTGGCGATGGCCTTCTGCTTGGTTTCGTCGCTCATCCAGTCGAGGTTCTCGATGCGCGCCTTGAGGGCGTTGCGCACGTTGTCGACGAGTTCCTTCGCGCGGTCCTTGGCTTCGGGCGTGAACATCTTGGCCACGTACAGCTGGCCCAGCGCTTCGCCCATGGAGCTGTTGACGCCGCCGAGCACGCGCTTCCAACGCGGCTTCTGCTCCGGCTGGCCGGCGAGGGTCTTGCCGTAGAAGTCGAACTTGTTGTCCTGGAACGCCTTGCTGAGGTACGGCGAGGCATCGCTGATGGTGTGGAAGCGCAGGTAGGCCTGCCACTGGTCGACGGGCGCGTTGGCCAGCAGCTTGTCGAACTCGGCCATGAACTTCGGCTGCGACAGCGAGAAGCCCTTGTCGACGGTCACGCCCTGGGCCTTGAAGAAATCTTCCCAGCTGAAGTGCGGGGTGATCTTGTCCGCTTCCTTCACGGTGACGAAGTGGTACTGGTTTTCCGGCGTGCGCATTTCCACCGGCGCCAGCGACGCCTTGGCCAGCTCGGTCTCGAAGGCGAGCACCTGGTCGGCCTGCTTCTTCGCATCGGCCTCGGACACGCCGGTCAGCTGCAGCGCCTGGGCCACGTGGGCCACGTAGGCGTCGCGGATGTCCTTGTACTTGTCGCTGAGGTAGTAGTCCTTGGTCGGCAGGCCCAGGCCGGCCTGTTGCGTGTAGGCGATCTGCATCTTGGCGTTCTTGAAGTCGGCGCCGGAGCCGAACTCGAACACCTGCATGTCGCCCTCGGCGAAGTTCTGCACGAGGTAGTTGGCCACGTCCTTGCTGTTCTTCAGCGCGGCGATGGCGTCGAGCTTGGGCTTGATCGGGTCGAAGCCGGCCTTCTCGATGGCGGCGTCGTCCATGCCCGAGGCGTACAGGTAGCCGATCTTCTGCTCGATCGAACCGGCCTTGGCGTTGGCGGCGTCCTTGGCGGCGGCGTCGACGATGTCGTGCTGCGTGTTGAGGCTGTCCTCGGCCAGCTTGTCGAACGCGCCCCAACGGGTGCGGTCGTTCGGGATCGGGTTGGCGGCGACCCACTTCGCGTTGACGAAACCGTTGAAGTCCTGGCAGGCCTCGGCGTTGTCGCCCAGCTCGGCCACGTCGAACACCTTCGGCGCGGGAGCCGCGGCCGGGGCGGTCGAAGCGGGGGCAGGGGCCTGGGCGGTCTGCTCGGCCTGCTCATGCTTGCCGCAGGCGGTGAGCGACAGGGCCAGGCTGACGGCGAGCGCCAGGGGCTTCAGATACGGTTTGGTCATGGGATTCCCTCTCGTGATTCGCCCAGCGGGCGCTAAGTGATGCCGGCGGCCACGCGCTGCGCAGCGACCGAGTTGGCATTCGTGGCCCGTCAGGCTAGGCCGGAGGTCACGGTGCAGACAGTGTCAAAGGTCAGGGGCGCGTCCCGCAACCAGGTCGAGCCAGGCCCGCGCGGCGGCGGACAGCGTGGCGTCCCGGCGCCAGGCCAGCACCATGTTCCAGCGCAGGTCGTTGCCGGCCAGCGGCAGCGGCACCAGGCCGCTGAGCGAGCGTCCCTCGATCACCAGCCGTGGCAGCAAGGCCACGCCGCCGCCCGCCGCGACCAGCGCCAGGATGAAGTCCACCTGCGCGCTGCGCACGGTTTCCTGCGGCGCCACGCCATGGCGTGCGCAGGCTTCGCGGATCAGGCGGTTCAAGGCGAAGCCTTCCTCGAACAGGATCAGCGGTGCCTGGTCCAGCCATGGGAGACGGAAGCGCCTGGCGCCCGCGCGCGGATGCGACTGCGGGAGCAGGGCGAGCATGGGTTCGTTCCGCACGGGCTGGTGTGCCAACCCATCGCCGACCGGCGTCAGCGTGGCGGCGACTTCGATCTCCCCCGCCAGCACGGCCTGCTCCAGCCGGCGGCTGCCGTGTTCGAGCAGCCGGATGTCGACGTGCGGATACTGCTGGCGATAGCGCGCCAGCAACGGCGCGAACAACACGCTGCTGCCCAGCGGCGGCAAACCCAGGCGCAAGGTGCCTGCCTTCAGGCCGCGCAGCGCGTCGAGTTCCTCGCGCAGGCGCGTGGATCCGGCCAGCATGGCCAGGGCATGGCGGTGGACCACGTCGCCGGCGGAGGTCAGCCGCACGCCGCCGCGTCCGCGTTCGAGCAGCCGCGTCCCCAGTTCGTCTTCCAGCTGGGCAATGGCCTTGCTCAAGGTCGGCTGGCTTGCGTGGGCATGCGCGCTGGCGCGAGCGAAACCGCCATGACGCACCACCTCCACGAAATAACGCAGGCTGCGCAGGTCCATGGATATTCCTATATGGAATGCATTTGATGGAAACAATTCATTTCCATCATAGTTGGGCCGGGATTAGCCTGCACGCATGAACTCCTTGCATGCCCGAATGCGCTGGCTGGCCTGGCGCCGGCCGCTGGTGGCCCGCTGGGCCCAGGTGCTGCTGATCGTGTTGGTGTGGCTGGCCTGCGACCAGCTGAGCCGCCGCCTGCATCTGCCGGTGCCGGGCAGCCTGCTCGCCATGGCCCTGCTGCTGGCGATGCTGCTGGGTGGCGTCGTGCCCGCGGCCAGCCTGCGTCGTGGCGCGGACTGGCTGCTGGCGGACATGCTGCTGTTCTTCATACCCGCCGTGATGGCGGTGTGGCAGCACCTTCCGCTGATGCGCCAGGAAGGCGGGCGCATCCTCGCGGTGATCCTCGTCGGCACCTTGCTGGTGATGGGCACGACGGCCCTGCTGGTCGACCTGATGTTCCGCTGGAGGCTGCGTCGTGCGCGCTGAGTGGCTCTCGCTGTCGTGGCTGGCGCTGACGCTGGGCGGCTATTACGCGCTGAAGCCGGTGTACCGGCGGCATCCGCGCTGGTGGACATCGCCGCTGTTCACGGTGCCTTTGTTGCTTGCCGTGCTCGGCTTGCTGTTGGGCACGGACTATCCGGTGTACATCCGCGACACGCACTGGCTGGTGCTGATGCTGGGCCCGGCCACCGTCGCGTTTGCGTTGCCGGTTTTCCGCCATCGGCAATTGATCCGCACCCACTGGCCGGCGTTGCTGGCGGGCGTGCTGGGCGGCAGCGCGATGGCGATAGGCAGCGCCTGGGGGTTGGCGACGCTGTGCGGGCTCGACGATGCGGTGCGCCGCAGCTTGCTGGCGCGTTCCATCACCACGCCGCTGGCGATGCTGGTGTCGGCTGATATCGGCGGCGTGCCCGAGCTCACCGCGTTGTTCGTGGTGATCACCGGCGTCGCCGGCATCGCACTCGGCGAACTGCTGCTGCGCCATCTGCCGCTGCGTTCCGCCTTGGCGCGCGGCGCCTTGTTCGGCGTCGGCGCGCACGGCGCGGGCACGGCGAAGGCGTACGACGTGGGCAACGAGGAGGGCAGCGTGGCAAGCCTTGCGATGGTGCTTGCCGGCCTGCTCAACGTATTGCTTGCCCCCGCGCTGGCGGCGCTGCTGCGTTGATCGCAGGCAGCGGAAAATCGCAGGAAAATACGCTGCGTTCTGTTATTCGCCTGTCACCTTCGCTGCCTATCGTTCGCGCATCCGGCGCTTGGGGTGACCTGTAACTCGGGCATTCCACAGGGGGGCGCTTCATCGCGACCGTAGGGAGCCTTCCATGCGAAATCACCTCGCAGTCTGCATTGCCGCGTGTGTTCTCAGCCTGTCCGCCGTATCGCTAGCCCAGATTCCCGTGCATGCCGAAGAAGCGACGAATGCTTCGTGGCATCGCGACAAGGACGACCACACGTCCACGCCCATCAAGCACCTGGTGGTGATCTTCCAGGAGAACGTCTCCTACGATCACTACTTCGGCACCTATCCTTATGCCGCCAATGGCCCAGGCGAGCCGACGTTCTATGCGCGGCCGTTCACGCCGAAGGCCAATGGCCTGACCGCGAGCCTGCTCAACCACAACCCGAACCAGCAGAACAGCGCGAACGGCGCGGGCGCGATCAACCCGTTCCGCCTGTCGCGCGCGCAGTCGGCCACCGCCGACCAGGATCACGACTACGGCCCGGAGCAGCAGGCGTTCAACGGCGGCGCCATGGATCTTTTCCCCAAGTACACCGGCACGGGCGAAACGCTGCCGGGTGCGCCGGCCGATGAAAACGGCATCGGCCAGGTGATGGGCTATTACGACGGCAACACGGTCACCGCGCTGTGGAACTACGCGCAGTGGTTCGCGCTGAACGACAACAGCTACAACACCACCTTTGGTCCGTCCACGCCGGGCGCACTGAACCTCATCTCCGGCCAGACCAACGGCATCACGCAGACGCTCAACGGCACCGGCGAGGAGATCGACGACGGGCAGGGTGGCCTTACGTTGATTGGCGATGCCGACCCGATCGGTGACGTGTGCTCCTCGCCCACCGGCAACCAGGTACAGATGAGCGGCCGCAACGTCGGCGACATGCTCAACGATGCGCATGTGACCTGGGGCTTTTTCGAGGGCGGCTTCGACCTGTCGCAGGTCAACGCCAACGGCACCACGGGTTGCAAGCGTTCGACGCTTTCGGCCGTCACCAAGACCACCAAGGCGGATTACATCCCGCACCACCAGCCGTTCCAGTACTACGCCTCGACCGCCAACCCGACGCACGCGCGTCCCACCTCGGTGGCGATGATCGGTCGCCAGGGCGATGCGGCCAACCACCAGTACGACATGGCGGACTTCTACGCCGCGGTACAGGCGGGCAATTTCCCGGCCGTCAGTTTCCTCAAGGCGCCGGGTTACCAGGATGGCCACGCGGGCTACTCCGATCCGCTCGACGAACAGCAGTTCATCGTGCACGTGATCAACTTCCTGCAGCAGCAGCCCGAGTGGCGCGACACCGCCGTGGTCATCGCCTATGACGACTCCGACGGTTGGTACGACCACCAGGCGGCGCCGCGCGTGAACGCGTCGGCGTCGGCGGCGGATGCGCTCGATGGCGCGGGCGTGTGCAAGGCACGCGGTACGCTGGCCGGCACGGACAGCAAGGGCAAGCCGGTGCAGGGTCGTTGCGGCTATGGTCCGCGCCTGCCGCTGCTGGTGGTCTCCCCGTGGGCCCGCAGCAATCACGTCGATCACACGCTGACGGACCAGTCCTCGGTCACCCGCTTCATCGAAGACAATTGGTTGCACGGCAAACGCCTCGGCGGTGGTTCGTTCGACGCGGAAGCCGGCTCGCTGGAGCCCATGTTCGACTTCTTCCAGCCGTTCACCACGCATCGCAAGCTGCTGCTGGACGAACAGACCGGCCAGCCGGTGAAGCCGTCCCTGCCGTGGGACAGCACCTCCGACGGGCACCACGGTTGATCGACTGATCGGCGTGTCATCAGGCGCCCCGGCCATGCCGGGGCGCTCCGTCGTTTCCGCAAGAGGAGCCGTTTGATCGTGCCAGCCTCGCGTCGCCGTTTTCTCCAGGGCATCGGCCTGATGACCGGCACGGGCATGCTGCGGGCCTGGGGCATGCCCATGCGCATGGCCATGCCGAAGAAGAGCACCGGCCTGTGCCAGCACGACATCGCCGACCAGGCCAACGTGCCGCGCCTGCTCGATCCTTCGCGGCTCACGCCGTTTGTCGATCCTCTGCCGTTGCCGCCGAGCCTTCGCGCCTCGCATGGCGAGCCGTTGCGCATCACGATGCGTGAAACCTCACAACGCCTGCACCGCGACCTGCCGCCGACGCGCGTGTGGACATACGGTGGCTGTTTTCCCGGGCCCACCATCGAAGCCCAGCGCGGCAGCGCCCTGAAAGTGGAGTGGATCAATCGCCTGCCGGCCAGGCATTTCCTGCCGATCGATCACCACGTCTGCGGCGCCGAGGCCGATGTGCCCGAGGTGCGCAGCGTCGTTCACGTGCATGGCGCCCGCGTGCCGGCATCGGCCGATGGCTATCCCACGGACTGGTTCGTGCCCGGACAATCGCGCCGGCAGGAGTATCCGAACGCCCAGGACGCCGCGACGCTCTGGTACCACGATCACACCATGGGCATCGAGCGTTTGAACCTGTATGCCGGCATGTTCGGCATGTATCTGCTGCGCGACGAGCATGACTCATCGCTGGGGCTGCCTGCCGGCGAGTTCGAATGGCCATTGGTGCTGAGCGACCGCCTGCTCACGGAAGACGGCCAGTTGTATTACCCCGTGTCGGGCATCAGCGATGCGCCGTGGGTGCCCGAGGTGTTCGGCAACGTCATGCTGGTGAACGGCGCGGTGCTGCCCAAGCTCGACGTGCGCGCGAGACGTTATCGATTCCGCGTGCTCAATGCGGCGAACGGACGATTCTTTCGTCTCAGTCTGCGTAAACAGCGGCCGTTCCTGCAGATCGGCAGCGACCAGGGCCTGCTTGCGGCGCCGGTGACACAAACCAGCCTGTTCCTCGCGCCGGGCGAGCGGGCCGACCTGGTCATCGATTTCGCGGCCATGGCCGGCACCCAGGTCGAGCTGATGAACGACAGCCTGCCGCTGATGCGTTTCGATGTCGGCGTTGCCAAGGACGGCGACGACAGTCGCGTACCGGCCGTGCTGCGTGATGTGCCGCGGATGGCCGAAAGCATGGCAAGCCAGACGCGCGTGCTCAGCATCGACGAGTACGCCGATTGCGTATCGGAACCCATGCTGATGTTGCTCGATGGCAAGCATTGGCAGGATCCCGTCAGCGAAAAGCCCAGGCTGGGCAGCACGGAGATCTGGAGCCTGGTGAATCTCACTGGCGATACGCACCCGATCCATCTGCATCTCGTGCGTTTTCAGATCCTCGACCGGCGCCCGTTCGACGTGAACGCCTACCTCGAATCGAAAACCTTGCGCTATACCGGGCCGGCGCAACCGCCGCCGGCGCATGAAGCCGGCTGGAAGGACACCGCGCAGGTGTATCCCGGCATGGTCACCCGCTACATCATCACCTTCGAAGGCTATACGGGCCGCTATGTGTGGCATTGCCATCTGCTGGAACACGCGTCCAACGAGATGATGCGGCCGTTCGAGGTGGTGGCCTGAGGCCTGACGAGAAGCGAGTCCGTGTAGGAGCGCACCCTGTGCGCGACTGCAACGTGTCAGAACGCCACTGCATGAACTTCAACGCCACCGCCACCGCCCTACGGCCTCTCCTTCGATCGTGCCGAAACTTTATGCGTCGTCCGGACGGCCCTCGCGCAGCGACGCGGGCGGCGCCGGCAAGGTATCCGGAGCCACGGCGCCACCGGAAATGATGAATGCCATGGCCTGGTCCATGGTCCAGTCGGTCGGCGTGAGCTCGTCCACGGCCACCACTTCGAGGTAGCCGCCCGTGGGGTTCGGTGTCGTGGGGATGTAGACGGCCGCCATCTCGCGGCCGGTGCCTTCTTCGGTCATCAGGCGCGTGACGAAGCCGATCACCTTCATGCCCTTGCGGGGAAAGTCAATCAGCACCACGCGTTGCACGCCCGACGGCTTCTGCTGGAGCACGGCCATCAGCTTCTTGGTGCCGCCATAGATGGTCTGCACCAACGGAATGCGCGCCAGCAGCGCGTCGAAGCCATCGATCAACCGCTGGCCGATCACCCGATTGGCGAGCCAGCCAATGACATAGAGCACGACCAGCGTCAGCAACAGCGCGAGCACGAACAGGATGGCGTCGCTATTGAGCGCCGCTTCCGCCTTCGAAGAACGCTGCGAAAAGGAGCCGAGCAAGGTCGTGACCAATGGCGCGCCGATGCCGGCAAGCAGGCTCAGCACGAACTTGAACACCACCCACGTCACCCACAGCGGGATGACAGTGAGCAGGCCGGTGATCAGATAGCGTTTGATGCGAAAGCGCTTCATGGGCAATGCCGGAGCCAAGGGGACACGGCATTGTCCCACGGGGACCAACTTGCGTCTTAGGCGGGACGGCGATCGGGCCGGTGCCGCTCCCAGGCGGGAAGCGTCAGGTACCAGCCGGAACTTCCGCGCGCGCCTTGGGCTTCAGCCGTACATACAACTGCTTGCGCACGCGGGCCACCACCTCGCCGCCCGCGGTCGTCACGTCGACCTCGAACCAGCGCAGCACTTTCTGGCCGTTTGCGGCGGCGACGCGCAATTCATCGACGATGGTCGCGTCGAGCTTGAAGTGCGCATAGACATCTTCGCGGCCTGGCGCCACGAAATCGATGGCGCCTGCCTTGTCCCAGACGAAGTAGTCGCTGCCTAGCTGATGCATGGCCAGCAGCATCCAGAACGGATCGGTCATGGCAAACAGGTTGCCGCCGAACTGGGTGCGCACGTAGTTGCGGTTCCACGGCCGAAGACGCAGCACCACCTTCAACTCGGACCAGTCGGCGGCCACGTACTGCACGCGGATGCTGTTGAAAAGAAACGGCGGCCACAGGTTCATCAGGCGGCGGAAGGTAGAGGCGCGCATACGGAGCGAAGTCGGAGCAGGGGCGCCTAAGATACCCTAAACATACGGATGCGTATGTTTTTTGCCGGCAACCACCCGATCAGAGGGGGGCGACGGCCGGCACGCTGGATATCGTGGGTTGGTCGTGGTCGGCCTCGAAGCCATGGGAGCAATGCGCGGCGCGCGAGGCGGTTGGCTATCCGGTGGTCATGAGGTGCGTGGTCGGCTGGTCGCCGGGGGACTCATACCTTGGTCGAATCCAGGCGCGCAAAGTCGCGGCGCCTTGAGCTCCAGCGCGTTTGGACGCAAGCCGTCGAGCGATGTGCGCAGGGGCCTCGTTTGGGAACCACTGGTGCGCGGCATTACAATGATCGGCTGAAGGCGCGGATGACGCATCGTGTCTTCGCCATGCAAGCGGCGGCGCGCGCAGTGGCGGGTGCGCTCCGCGTGTCGCGAGTTGCGGTCCGCCAAAGGTCACATCCAGGGTTCCCCACATCATGAACAACGCCTACCGCCAATCCCTTCCCGGCACGTCGCTGGACTATTTCGATGCGCGCGCCGCCGTGGAGGCGATCCAGCCGGGTGCCTACGACGCGCTGCCGTATACCTCCCGCGTGCTCGCCGAGAACCTGGTGCGCCGCTGTGACCCGGCGATCCTCGCCGAGTCGCTCAGGCAGATCATCGAGCGCAAGCGCGAGCGCGATTTCCCGTGGTTTCCGGCGCGCGTGGTGTGCCATGACATCCTCGGCCAGACCGCGCTGGTGGACCTGGCCGGCCTGCGCGATGCGATCGCCGAGCGCGGTGGCGACCCCGCCAAGGTGAACCCGGTGGTGCCGGTGCAGTTGATCGTCGACCACTCGCTGGCGGTGGAGTGCGGTGGTTTCGATCCGAATGCGTTCGCGAAGAACCGCGCCATCGAGGATCGCCGCAACGAAGACCGCTTCCACTTCATCAACTGGACCAAGAAGGCGTTCGAGAACGTCGACGTGATCCCGCCGGGCAACGGCATCATGCACCAGATCAACCTGGAGAAGATGTCGCCGGTGATCCAGGTGCAGGACGGGGTGGCTTACCCGGATACCTGCGTGGGCACCGACAGCCATACGCCGCACGTGGATGCGCTGGGCGTCATCGCCATCGGCGTGGGCGGCCTGGAGGCGGAGAACGTGATGCTCGGCCGCGCATCGTGGATGCGCCTGCCCGACATCATCGGCGTGGAGCTCACCGGCAAGCGCCAGAGCGGCATCACCGCCACCGACATCGTGCTGGCGCTCACCGAGTTCCTGCGCAAGGAAAAGGTGGTCGGCGCATACCTTGAGTTCCGCGGCGAGGGCGCCGCCAGCCTCACGCTGGGCGACCGCGCGACCATCTCCAACATGGCGCCGGAATACGGCGCGACCGCGGCGATGTTCTTCATCGACGGCCAGACCATCGACTACCTGCGCCTGACCGGCCGCAGCGATGAGCAGGTCAAGCTGGTGGAAACCTACGCCAAGACCGCGGGGCTTTGGGCCGACACGCTCGCGCATGCACAGTACGAGCGCACGCTGACGTTCGATCTCTCCTCCGTCGTGCGCAACATGGCGGGCCCCTCGAATCCGCACAAGCGCCTGCCGACCTCCGATCTCGCCGCACGTGGCATCGCGGGCGAGTGGACGGAACAACCGGGCCAGATGCCCGACGGTGCGGTGATCATCGCCGCCATCACCAGCTGCACCAACACCAGCAATCCGCGCAACGTGATTGCTGCCGCGCTGCTTGCGCGCAACGCGAATGCGCGCGGCCTCACGCGCAAGCCGTGGGTGAAGAGCTCGCTTGCGCCCGGCTCCAAGGCCGTGCAGCTGTATCTGGAGGAAGCGAACCTGCTGCCGGACCTGGAGAAGCTCGGCTTTGGCATCGTCGCGTTCGCCTGCACCACCTGCAATGGCATGTCCGGTGCGCTTGATCCGGCCATCCAGCAGGAGATCATCGATCGCGACCTGTACGCCACCGCCGTGCTGTCGGGCAACCGCAACTTCGACGGCCGCATCCATCCGTATGCCAAGCAGGCTTTCCTGGCGTCGCCGCCGCTGGTCGTGGCCTACGCCATCGCCGGCACCATCCGCTTCGATATCGAGAAGGATGTGCTCGGCCACGATGCCAACGGCCAGCCGGTCACGCTCAAGGACATCTGGCCGAGCGACGAGGAAATCGATGCGATCGTGTCCGCCAGCGTGAAGCCGGAGCAGTTCCGCAAGGTCTACGAGCCGATGTTCGCGCGTACCGGCCACGCCGGCACCAGCGCCGCGCCGCTGTACGACTGGCGCGCGCAGAGCACGTACATTCGCCGCCCGCCGTACTGGGAAGGCGCGCTCGCCGGTGAGCGTACGCTCAAGGGCATGCGCCCGCTGGCCGTGCTCGGCGACAACATCACCACCGATCATCTGTCGCCGTCGAACGCCATCCTGCCCAACAGCGCCGCCGGCGAATACCTCGCCAAGATGGGCCTGCCGGAAGAGGACTTCAATTCGTACGCGACGCATCGCGGCGACCACCTCACCGCGCAGCGCGCCACCTTCGCCAATCCCACGCTCATCAACGAAATGGCGGTGGTCGATGGCGAGGTGAAGAAGGGTTCACTGGCGCGCGTGGAGCCGGAGGGCAAGGTCATGCGCATGTGGGAAGCCATCGAAACGTACATGGACCGCAAGCAGCCGCTGATCGTGATCGCCGGCGCCGACTACGGCCAGGGCTCGTCGCGCGACTGGGCGGCCAAGGGCGTGCGCCTTGCCGGCGT
>NZ_BCPR01000014.1 GCF_016586165.1 Dyella sp. EPa41
GGAGAAAAACGGCGGTGCGGCGCGAATAGATCCCCTCAGGGCTCAACAACGTTGCCTTGAGTCCTCTTCGCTACGGCGCGTGGCGGTGTAGCGGCTACGTTCGAGGTAGTAACGAGCACGGCCCGACTGACCTCGGTCGTCCGACGCTCCTATCCCCCATATCGCTATGAGCCTTGGCTCTCAAGGCCTATTTTCTTTGGGTTACTTTTCTTTTGGGCAAGCAAAAGAAAAGTGACTCGGCGGCCGGCAGGACGTCGAAACGCCCGCTGCGTAAGCGGCACGCTGGCGGTAGCGGAGCTACCGAAGGCAATAGCCCGCTTTCACAAGAGCAACAAACGTGCAGACCGGCGCGAAAGGCTGTCGCGCACAGGGTGCGCTCCTACACAAAAGCAGGAGATAGCATGCAGCGCTGCGGCGACCGCAAATCAGGCATGTGGAAAGGCACGAAGGCACCGCGCTAGCACAGCCCACCCGCCAGCACCGCACCCCTCACTGATAAACATGCAACCGATCAAACACCCACGCGTGATACGACTTCACCAACCCCGGCTGCGCGCAATCCGTGTACAGGCCATTGCACCGCGTCCGCAACGCGATCGCCGCTGAAAAATACGGATCGGTCGGCAAGTCCGCCGCCTGCAGCACCATGCTCGGCAGCATCGCGATGTCGAGCAAGGGATAGCGCGGCAACGCTGCACCCCGGAAGTTGCTCTTGATCATGTAGTACGTCAGGTAGTCCTTGTACTGCGCGAGGCCATCGGGCCAGGTGCGCGGCATCTCGCGGATCAGGCCGCTGAAGGACGGCTGGTGGTCGCCGAAGTGCACGATCACCGTCGGCTGCGCGCGATCCAGGAAGTCATGCTCCAGCCCGCGCATCGCCACGTCGGAATTGTGCAGGTTCGACAGGTAGGTGTTGAAGTTCACCGATTCGCGTGTCGGCAGGCCCTTCAACAGGCCTTTGTTGAACGGCGCCGGCAACGACGAGATCGGGTCGGTGTCGTGCGGCCCGTGCTGCGCCAACGTGAGGATCATGATGAAGACCGGCTGCCCCGGCTTCTTCACCTTGTCGTAGACTCGCTTGGCCGCGGTGAACATCTGCGCGTCGGTTTCTTCCCACTCCTCCAGGCCAAGCTGGCCGGCGTCGTAGAACTGGTCGAAGCCGTAGGCCGTGTACGCGTTGCGCCCGTTGAGGAAAGCGCCATTGGTTGGATAGATCGCCACCGTGAGGTAACCCAGGCGCTGCAGCTGGCGCGGCAGCGAATCCTGCACGTGCGGCGCGAGCACGTAGGGCGCATACATGCCGCCCGGCCCGAAGATGTCCTGCGGCATGCCGGTAAGCGTGGCGAACTCGCTGACCCAGGTGCCGCCGCCGAAGGTGTGCACGCGCAGCGGGCCGGTGGCGCGCGTGCGCGCATCGGCCTTGAACATGCCCACGCGGCACTCCGGGATGTTGCACTGGCTGAAGTTGGACGGATTGAAGGTGCTTTCTTCCAGCACCTGCACGATGTCCGGATAGTTCTCCGGCGTGCGCGGCGTGGCGGCCGGGAAACCCGATGCGGTGGCGCCCCAGTCCTGTTCGGCGATGGCGTCGTCTGCCATGTCGGGCATCTGGACGTCCGAATCACTGAAGTTGACGAAGAAGTTGGTGATCTGCGCGTCGTCGGAGAGTTTTTCCCATACGTTTCTCGCATGCACCTCGGCGAACGGGCCGTTCGGCAACAGGCACACCCAGAACGCTACCGCCCACAATGCCACGCCACCCAGGCGCATCGACCACGCACGGCGCCGGCTCATGTGCGAAAGCATGCGGCGATCGAAGCGCCACACGGCCCATAATGCGAGCGGTGTCAGCACGCCCACGGCCAACGTCAGCATCCACAGGTGCGGGTAGTGCCCCAGCGTCTCCAGCAGGCTGCTGCGGGCGTAGTAGATGAAGTCCGCCGGCATCAGCGGCGAGTCCAGGTAACGCAGCTTGAGTATGGACAGGAAATTGAGCGCGAGGAAAAGACCGCCGCTCACCACCAGCGCGGTGGCGGGGCGCGCGAAGGCGAACAGCAGGATGCCGAACGCGCACACCATCAGGGCGATCACGAACGCCTGCTGCAGCAAGGCGGGCTCACGCAGGGCCGTCATGCTGACGCAGAACACGAAAAAGCAGGCGGCAAAGAGCCAGGGCCCACTCCTTCGCAAAAAGCGTAGCGATGATTGCGGCATATGGTTCGGCCCCCTGTTCGGCCTGGCTGTCATTCGGCCGCAATTCTACGGTCTCCAAACGGTCACATGCACAACGGTGGGCAACGGCAGGATGGCGCCACGACGCGGTTCAGCGCCGGTTTCGCCGCCCACGGCCCGGCCTATCTGGTAGCGTGCGCAGTCCCCGACAGGAACAGGTCCCCTCATGCCCCTCCGCTTGCGCCCCATCGCCCTGCTTTGCGCCGCCGCCCTGGCCGGTTGCGCCGGCCAGTCGCCCAAGCCCGCGGCCAGCCTGCCGGACGGCAGCCACGCCCAGGTGGCGATCCTGGAGACCACCGACGTCCATTCCAACGTGCTGAGCTACGACTATTACAAGCAGCGCGAGGACACCACGGTGGGTTACGAGCGCACCGCCACCTTGATCCGCCGCGCCCGCGAGCAGTACGCGAACAGCTTCCTGTTCGACAGCGGCGACACCATCCAGGGCAGCGTGCTGGCCGACTACCAGGCCCAGGTGAAGCCGGTGGGCTGCAACGAGGAGCTGGGCATCTATCGCGCCATGGACGCCATGGGTTACGACGGCGGCACTGCCGGCAACCACGAGTTCAACTACGGCCTGGGCTTCCTCTCGCAGGTCACCGGCACGCCGATGAACGTGGATGGCGGCCGCGGCGAACGCTGCGTCGGTCCGCACTTCCCGCTGGTGCTCTCGAACGTGTTCAGTGCCCGCGACGGCGCGCCGATCTTCAAGCCGTGGACGGTGGTGCAGAAGGACATCACCGTCACCGCACCGGATGGCAGCCAGCGCAAGGTGCCGCTGAAGGTCGGCATCATCGGCCTCACGCCGCCGCCCATCCTCGAATGGGACAAGCAGAACCTTGCCGGCAAGGTCACCGTCACCGGAGTGGTCGAGGCCACGCGGAAATACCTGCCGGAACTGCAGGCGCAGCATCCCGACCTGGTCGTCGCCGTGCTCCATGGCGGCCTCAACACCGCGCCGTACACGCCGGACATGGAGAACGGCGGCTGGTATGTCGCCGGCGTCCCGGGCATCGACGTGGTGCTGATGGGCCACTCGCACACCGAGTTTCCCGGCCCGCACTACAAAGGCATGAAGGACGTCGACGCCGAGCGCGGTTTCGTGCGCGGCAAGCCGGCCGTGATGGGTGGCTTCTTCGGCAAGGATCTTGGCGTCATCGACCTCGCGCTGCAGCGCAAGGACGGCCGCTGGGTGATCGATGCCGGCCAGACGCATAGCGAAGTGCGCCCGATCTGTCCGAAGAAGAACGCATGCGTGCCGGCCGATCCCGCCATTGCGCCGCTGGTGCGGCAGGCGCACGAAGCGGCCGTGCAGTATGTGAACACGCCCATCGGCACGACCACGGTGCACATGAGCAGCTACTTCGCCGACGAAGGCAACATGACGGCGCTCGCGCCCATCAACGCCGCGATGCGCGACTACGTGCAGAGCGAACTGCCGAAGCTGCACCCGGAACTGGCCAAGCTGCCGGTGCTGTCGTCAGCGGCCGCGTTCCGTACCGGCTTCGGTGGCCCGGACGACTACACCGACGTCGAGCCCGGTCCGCTCACCTTGCGCAGTGCGGCCGACTTGTACTTCTATCCCAACACGCTTTCGGTGGTGCAGGTTGACGGCGCCGGCCTCAAGGCGTGGCTGGAAAAGTCGGCCGAGCGCTTCAACCAGATCGACCCGTCGAAGGAGGCCGAGCAGGAGCTGATCAACACGCGCATGCCCGGCTACAACTTCGACCAGATCCAGGGCGACCTGGCCTACGTGATCGACGTGTCCAAACCCGCGGGCGAGCGCATCACCAGGCTCACCTACAAGGGCAAGGCAGTGACGCCGCAGCAGCCGTTCGTGGTTGCAACCAACAACTACCGCGCCAGCGGCGGTGGCAACTTCCCCGGCCTGGACGGCAAGAACATCGTGCTGGCCGCACCCGATGGTGCGCGCGAAATCCTCGCCAAATGGCTGCAGCGCGAACAGACCATCGGCACGAACACGCTACCCGCCCCATCGTGGCGCTTTGCCCCGCTGAAGACCCGCGGCGAAGTGGTGTTCAAGGGTGCCGCCGGCAAACAGGACGTCGCGCGATCGGTGGGCCTGAAGAACATCCGCCAGCTCAAGGACAACGGCGACGGCACTGCAGTGTATGCCATTGATCTGGCTACGAAAGCATCCACCCAAACCAGGTAGTTCCATGTTTTGGGATTCCTCTCCCTGTAAGGCCTCTCGGGAAAACCTACACTTGGTCTTGTTGTTTTCGGTGTATGAGGGACGCCAGGGAGGGGCTATCTGGTGCGACCCGTCCTTGCGCAGGGAAACGGGAGCGCAACTCATCCAGTTTTGCAGAGAACAGTTATGAAGCCCTTGCTGGACAACAAGCAAATGCTGGCTATTCGGCGGCGATTGCTTCAGATGCACCACGAAAGCGGGGTGGGCCATATTGGCGGCAACCTGTCCGCCATCGATGTGTTGTCCCTGCTGTTCAACGAATACCTGGGCGCCCAGGATGCCTTCATCCTGTCCAAGGGCCATTCCGCCGGCGCGCTCTATGTCGCGCTGTGGAGCGTGGGGAAGTTGGGTGACGAAGACCTGCGCATGTTCCACCGGGACGACAGCCTTCTGGCAGGGCATCCACCTGCTCGAGGCATTGCAGAAATCATGTTCGCCACTGGCAGCCTGGGGCATGGGCTGTCATTGGCAGCAGGCACCGCTCTCGCAAAGCGCTTGAAGGGAGAGAACGGCCAGACGTTCTGCCTGACGTCGGATGGTGAATGGCAGGAAGGCTCGACCTGGGAGGCACTTATATTCGCGGCCCACCGTCGGCTTACGAATTTGACGATCCTGATAGACCACAATCGGCTCCAAGGCTTTGGCGGCACCGAAGACGTGGCATCAATGTGCCCGTTGCAAGAGCGGCTGAAGGGCTTTGATGTCGACGTACAGGCTGTTTCCGGCCATGACCTCGACGCCATGCGCAACGTGCTGGCATTACCCTCTCGGCGCCTGAGGATCGTCGTATTGGAAACCACCAAGGGCAAAGGTGTTTCATTCATGGAGAACCGAATGGAGTGGCATTACCTGCCACTCAAGGAACCCCATTACACCTTGGCGCTTGAGGAACTCGGCCTCACATGAGAAAGCAACTGTGCGACACCTTGGTCTCCCAGGCGGACAACCCCAGGATGGTCTTTCTTACCGGCGACCTGGGCTTTATGGCACTTGAGCCGCTGCAGGTGGCTCTCGGCGAACGCTTCATCAATGCCGGCGTCGCCGAACAGAACATGGTTTCCGTTGCCGCCGCCATGGCGCGCCAGGGGTTCGATGCCTGGGTCTATAGCATCGCACCGTTCTGTTATGCGCGGCCATTTGAGCAAATCCGCAACGACGTGACCTTCCACAACCTGCCCGTTCGCCTGATCGGCAATGGCGGGGGTTATGCCTATGGCGTGATGGGACCGACCCATCACGCCATCGAGGACTATGGCGTCCTCCTGACATTGCCCAACCTCTGCGTTTATGCGCCGGTATTCGACGAAGACGTCCCCGCGGCCATCGAATCCGCGAGCAAGGAAACCAGAGCGGTCTACCTGCGACTCGGTCGAGGCGAGCAACCCGCGGGCTACGCCATCCCGGACTATTCGCCTTGGCGGCAGCTGGTGCAGGGCGAAGGAATACCGGTGATAGCCGTCGGCCCCCTGGCCACGACGTATATTTCCGCCTTGCAGGACCTTTCGGACAGCCGACGCCCCAACTTGTGGGCGGTGGCGGAACTTCCGCTCTCGCGCCATGGGCTTCCCGAGGCACTGGAGCAAGCCATCAGGACTCATCAGGTGATCTGCGTCGCCGAGGAACATGTTGCACACGGTGGCTTTGCATCCGAACTCAGCCTATACCTGATGCAGCGTGGCGTCTCGGCACGCATGCTGCACCTTCATGCCAAGGCCCACCACTACGACAGGTACGGATCGCAGGCCTATCTTCGCGCGCAGTCCGGACTTGATCCGCAAAGCCTTCTGGATACCATTCAAGGCACGTAATCCGACATGACCGAACTGATTCAGCACATCCGCGCGTTGAAGGGTCCCATCCTGGTGACTGGTGCCGCGGGGTTTGTGGGAGCAAACCTGTTCCGGACGATCTTCGAACAGCGTCAGGACGTGCATGCCGTGGTGCAGACGGTCCGCAACTGGCGGCTGGACGGCATTCCGGACGCCAACATCGCCGTCGCAAACGTCAACGATTCGGCGGCATTGAAGCACCTTGTAGACCAGATCGCACCGCAAACCGTATTCGATTGCGTCGCTTACGGCGCCTACTCCTTCGAGCGCGACCCGACCCTCATCTACGAGACGAACTTCCAGTCGATCGTTGGCTTGACCATGCTGTTGAACGAGCGCGGCGTGTCCGCCTTCGTGCATGCCGGCACTTCCTCGGAATACGGCAGCAATAGCGCCGCACCTGTCGAAGATGCAGTATGCCAGCCGAACAGCCACTACGCCGTGTCCAAGGTCGCGACCGCGGAATATCTCCGCTACATGGGCAAACATCACCGCTTTCCTTGCGTCAACCTCCGGCTGTATTCGGTCTATGGACCGCTGGAGGATGGCTCGCGACTGATCCCTAATCTGCTCCACAAGGCGCTGTCCGGCAGCTTGCCACCGTTCGTCGATGCGCGTACTTCGCGCGATTTCGTGCATGTGGACGACGTCTGTCGCGCATTCATCTACGCCGCAGTGAAAATGAATCCGGACCTGTATGGCGAGAGCCTCAACATCGGCTCCGGCAAGCGTACGACCATCGCCGAGCTGGCCGAGCTGACGCGCCGCGTTTTCAAGATTGAAGAGCAGCCCGTTTTTGGCAGCATGCATGCCCGTGCATGGGATCTCGCCGACTGGTATGCCAACCCGTCCAAGGCCGATCGGATGTTGGATTGGAAGGCAGAGATAGGTCTCGCCGATGGACTGCGCGCCACGAGCACCTGGGTGGAAACCCTATCCGAAGATGACCTCAAGGGCTTGTCCAAGCATGCCACCAGCAAAAGGCGACGGAGCATTTCGGCAATCATCGCCTGCTACAAGGACGAACCCGCCATTCCTGTGATGTACGAGCGCCTCAAGGCCACGTTCGAACGGCTGCGTATCGATCACGAAATCATCTTCGTCAATGACTGCAGCCCTGACGACAGTGCCGCGGTGATCAGGGATATCTCCGCTCGGGATCCCAAGGTCATCGGCATCTCGCATTCGCGCAACTTCGGCTCGCAGATGGCATTTCGCAGCGGCATGGAGCTGGCTTCCAAGGACGCCGTGGTGCTATTGGACGGCGACCTGCAGGACCCGCCAGACCTGATCGAAGCCTTCTACGAAAAATGGGAAGATGGCTTTGACGTGGTCTATGGGCGCCGCGTCCAGCGCGAGATGCCGTGGCACTGGGGGCTGCTGTACAAGGCCTTCTACCGGGTCTTTGCGGCCTTCAGCTACGTCAAGATCCCACTCGACGCCGGTGATTTCTCCCTGATCGATCGGAAGGTCGTTCAGTGGCTGCTTTCGTGCCCGGAGCGTGACTTGTTCATGCGCGGATTGCGCGCCTACGTTGGATTCAAGCAGGCCGGCGTGGACTACGTGCGCCCAGAGCGGATGTTCGGCAGCACAACCAACACACTCATCAAGAACATCGACTGGGCGAAGAAAGGCATCTTTTCCTTCAGCAACGTCCCGCTGACGCTGCTCACCGCAGCCGGCCTGGCCTTGCTCGGGCTGTCAATCATCGCCGCGATCATTGTCGTATTGCTTCATGTCGCCTGGCCAAACACCGCCCCACGGGGGACCACAAGCATCCTGATCGGCGTGTTGATGTTCGGCTCTCTGAACCTGTTCGGCATCGGACTGGTTGGCGAGTACATTGGAAAGATCATGATCGAAGTCAAGGGAAGACCACGACTTATCCGGTCTGCACTGATCAGGCACGGTGTCGTCACAACCCAGGTGACGAGAGCTGATCCACAGTGAAGCAGGATGTTCTGATTCGCCGCATGCCGATGCTCCCGCAGACGCGGTCATCTTCCTTCGACTGGCAAAAGCCTGGACGCCTTTGATGCAACGGGATTCCTACCAAGGTAGCACCTCGCTATCGGATCGACCGGAACGAACCTGCCCTGTCTGCGGGAGTGGTCCGGAACATGCCCGCGCATTTCTCGAGGAACGGATCGATGCTTCGCGTCTCAACCAGTTCAGCTTCGCGTCTCGAAAAGAACCGGAATTCTTCAATTACCGCATGATCCAGTGCACAACCTGCGATCTGGTCTACGTTGATCGCCCGCCATCGCAGCAAGCGCTGGCGCACGCCTATCACGTGGCTGATTACGACAGCAGCGAGGAAGCGAACGACGCAGCTGATGCCTACATGAGGGAGCTGCGCCCGGTACTTGCCCGGTTAAACCGGGATTCTGCCCTGGAAATCGGTACCGGCACGGGTGTCCTCCTGGACGGACTGGCGGCGGCCGGTTTCAGGCGGCTCGTTGGTATTGAACCCTCTTCCGCTGCCTTTGCAGCTGCCCCGCCACATCGACGCCCCTGGATCAGGGAGGGCATTTTCCGCGAAGAAGACTTCGAGCCGGAATCCTTCGATCTCGTGTGCTGCTTCATGACACTTGAGCATGTGCGCGACCCAATGGAGATTGCAAGGTCGGTCTCACGGTTGCTTCGCCCTGGCGGTGCGTTCGTGACGGTAACGCACAATTACAGAAGCGCCATCAACCGGGTGCTTGGACGTCGCTCGCCGATCATTGACGTTGAGCATATGCAATTGTTTTCCAACATGAGCATCGGCGAGTTGCTCACCCGCGCAGGCTATGATGAGGTCCAATCCAGGCCATTGGTGAATCGCTACGCGCTCGCCTACTGGACTCGCCTGCTGCCATTCCCTTCAACTATCAAACGCCAGTTGATAAGTTTCGAGAACGCGATGGGATTGGGCCAAAGAAAGCTTTCCTTCAACGTCGGAAACACCATCGCGTCCGGCTTCCGGCCAGCTGATGCAGGAGCTTGATCGCATGACCGGCGACAAGCGCTTCACTCGGTTTATCTTTGTTGGCCTGCTCAACACGCTTTTTGGGCTCGGCGCATACAGCTTTCTCGTGTGGATTGGCCTGCCCATCTGGACCGCGTTGATCGGCGCAGGCATCGCCAGCATCGGGTTCAATTTCTTCACCACGGGCCATCTAGTCTTTTCGGACATTGCACCTTCGCGGCTGCCGCGTTTCGTCGGTGCGTATCTTGTCTTGTACGTCGTCAATTACCTGTCGATTCGCGCCCTCGTGCTTCTTCACCTTGGACCGATTACCAGCCAAGTCATTCTTACGCCTGCCATCGCGATGTTGTCGTTCTTCGTGATGTCCAGACTCGTCTTCTCGTCCGAAACCGTGAGGAGTGGAGGCGAATGAACGTGTGGCCCACCAAATGGCTGCTAGGCAACGGACCGGGCATGGATGAACGCACGCATCGCCGCCTGGCTGTCGTCGGTGCAGCGTCGCTTGGCCTGCTCACCGCGGCCGTGTTCTTCGCCTGGGAAAGTCACCAGGGACTGAGCCTGTGGGACGAGGGTTATCTTTGGTATGGCGTGCTGCGCGTGCTGGCCGGAGAGGTCCCGCTTCGAGACTTTCAGTCGTATGACCCGGGGCGCTACTACTGGAGCGCCTTGCTCCTGCGGCTCACGGGAACGGAAGGCATCTTGGCCATCCGCTATACCTTGGCGCTGTTCCAGGCCATCGCGCTATCCACAGCCCTGATCGCACTCGCCGCGATCAGGCCAAGGCGCGGCGGCACTTTCTATCTGCTCGCATGTGCCCTGACGCTTGCAGCATGGATGGTACCTCGCCACAAGTTGTTCGATGTATCCATTTCAATGGTCCTTGTTTGCGTATCGGCGCTATGGATCGCGAGGCCCTCGCTCAGGAATTACTTCCTGATGGGGTTGGCGCTTGGCCTGGCCGCCTACTTCGGCAAGAACCATGGGATGTATGGAATGCTGGCCACCGGTGGAATTCTCCTGTCGCAGGCGCTGCACCGAGACAATGGGGGCCGCCTTTGGCGAGGAATCATGGTCCTCGCCGGGGGAGTGGTGGTCGGCTATACGCCGATGTTCGCCACGATGGGCCTGGCGCCGGGCTTCATGCAGGCTTTTTTTCGCGGCATCAAGTTCTATGCGGAGATCAGGGCGACGAACCTGCCACTACCCGTACCGTCACCATGGCATGCTGGTTTCTGGAATTCCTTTTCCCCAGACAGCCTGAGAGAGCTGGCGGAGGGATGGATCTTCCTTTTCATCCCGGTCTTCGGGTGCCTGTCGGTAATCTACGTGCTGATAGCACGCCGGAAGGGACTGCCTGTGCGTTCACTGTTTGTGGCAAGCGCCTTCTACGTTCTTCCCTACGCGCACTACGCCTATTCACGGGCCGATCTTGGCCATCTTGCACAAGGCATCTTCCCAACCCTGATCGGCATCATGGTGCTGTGTGCGTCACTTCCCGCACTACCGCGCGCTCTCGCGCTGATGGCACTGTGCGCGACCAGTCTCTTCACCGCGGCCCCGCTGCACCCGGGCTGGCAGTGCAAGGTCAACCACAACTGCACGACGGTCGTAGTCGACGGCACCCGGCTTCGTGTCGACGGCGGCACCGCCAGGGAAGTTGCACTGCTGCGGTCGCTCAAGCGGGACTTCGCGCCAACAGGGCAAAACATCTATGTCACCCCCTTCCTTCCGGGCGCCTATGCGCTGCTCCATTCAAGATCCCCCACGTGGGAGATCTATGCGCCCTGGCGCCGCGGCGATCAGGTGCAACGCGACGATATCAGGCAGATCGAACTGGCGAAGCCGGCCTTTGTACTGATTTACGACATTTCACTGGATGGCCGGGACGAGCTTCGCTTCAGGAACACGCATCCGCTCATCAACAGTTATATCCAGGATCATTACGTCGCTGTCACTGGATACACCGACGACCCCGCTTACTTGATCTACCGTCCTCCAGGGGTGCGATAAAGGCAGCCCACCGCAGAAGGCACCGATGATCGTTAAAATTGATTGAAACATCATGGTTGACGCTCCCCGCTGAAAAGCACCTCCAGATACACGTTGGGTACTGCAATGACTGAGACAAAACGAAACGTCGATGTGTTTGACATGGACGCTGCGACAAGCGGGGGCTACCTGTATACAAGCCAGTCACGCCTTTCCAGCCGACTGGCCAATGCGCGCATCAGCAGCGCCGTCTTGTCGTCGGTCGATTTTCGTAACCAGCGCGTGGTCGACATTGGCTGCGGTGACGGCAGTTACACCGTGGAGATTGCGAGCCAGGGGGCGCGGCATGTTACCGGCCTCGATCCCGCGGCCGTCGCCATCGAGAAAGGTCGGGAACGCGCGCGCGCGCTGGGCCTGGAAAACTGCAGCTTTGAGACACATAGCATTTATGACGTGCCATCAAGCCTCGATGAGACGTTCGATGTCGCCGTGCTTCGGGGAGTGCTTCATCACCTGAGCGACCCTGCCCAGGCGGTCGCCATTGCGCTGCGCCTCGCCAAATGCGCCGTTATCCTGGAACCCAACGGGCTCAACCCCGTACTCAAGCTCATCGAGCGTACTTCGCGCTACCACATCGAGCACGAAGAGCAGTCGTTCACGCCGCGCTCTGCCGCCAGCTGGTGCCGCGAGGGCGGCGCGCGTTCCGTGCGGTGGTCTTTCCTTGGCCTGGTTCCGTTTTTCTGCCCCGACTGGATGGCCAAAACAGGCCGCCTGGCCGAGCCAGTGGTCGAGAAGATACCGGGATTACGCGCCATTTCCTGCGGGCAGTACGTAATGGTCGCGGAACGCTAGGTTCATTTCATCTTCATGCGTGGGCGGCAACCACGTGGACATGGCTGTAGCCTTTCTGGCCCTGGCTTGGAACAGAGGTTGCCTGCACCCGCCTACCGGCCCTGATTGTCAGCGCACGACCTGTCTTTGGCTCATGGCGCGACACCGCCAAACCCTCCTGGTCGAAGCGACTACCAGGACCATGCCGATCACGGCAAAACCGGCGTGGCCCAGCCACGCCCAGCGTATCCAGGGGCGGAACGTCAGCCTCACGGCCTCCGCCCCTGGCGGCAGGACAATGCCTTCGTAGGCGCCATTGACGACCACCGGTCGCGCACTCACCCAACGGCCCTGCACGCGAACCTTCGTCAGCCAATTGGCGTTGTAGGCCTGGCTCACGACCAACAATGAGTCTTTGTCCGAGCCTACGGTGAGTTGCAACTCAATCTTGTCGCCGCGATCACTCAGTACCTTGGCAGTGTCCTTTTCGACGACGGGCGAATCCGTGAGTTTCATGCCCATGTCGCCTTCGACGATATGGTCCATGGGAATACGGACATACGCCCCCCAGCGAACCAGGACTTTGTAGACGAGCAATCCGCTGAAGTTGCCCTGGAGTACGACCATCGGCGAACTCAATGGTTGTCTCGTCACCAGCGCGCCAATGTTTGCCAACATGAAATCAGCGGAGCCAATACTGGCGGCGTCGATGACTCTATTGGTCCGCCCGTAGTTCTCGCTTTCGCCTCCAAGTCGCCGGATGAGGTCCTGGTAGCGCACGGGGGACAGACTGTCGTAGGAATGTATGGAACGCAGTGACATTTGAACGTTCAAGTTCGCCGGTACGAAGTCTTCCGCGGACTTCAGCACCGCGTAACGCGATCCATCGGCGAGCAACGCCTGTAACTCCGTGGTCGCCGGAGAGGATTGGGCAATGGAACTGCGAGACTGAACGAGAAGCTGATGCCGATCGAAGACGAACAAGTGCACGATCACAACGGCGAGGAAGAGACTGATCCAGCGTCTTTGCAATGCCATCCAAAGCACTGGCAGGTAGAACGCTAGCAGGAGCGTTGCCCGGCCATCAAAGTGACCTTGCATATGAATCGATGCGGCAACGGCATTGGCGAGAAGGAGCGCGTAGAGCAATGTCGCGAGCAATAGACGCCTGGCGTTGGCGCAATCTTCTCCAGCTTCAACCTGCAATGACACCCGCTCTGCAGGGCGGCTCAACGCATCCATGCTGATGGCGGCGATCAGGCCAAGAGGAATGACGGCCTGCACGCTGGGAACGGAACGCGAGATTCCCAGGCCCAAGTGCTGCACGGCAAATGCAAAAATCCAAGGAACTGTATCAGCAGCGACCAGTATCGCCACCGCGAGCCACCATCCCCACGTACGGCGCCATGGCGCGGCACATAGCAGAAACGTAATGTAGGGCGCTACGCTACGTCCGTTGAAGAGCGAAGGGAACTCGGGCGAGATCGGATCACCGAATACCTGAGGGAAGGTCCAGAAGGCCAGGAAACGCTGCCAATCCCAAGTACTGGACATCGGGGGAATGGTTGCCCGCAGGAACTCGACACTGGGATGCATCCGTGCGGACTGCTTGGTCGTGACCCAGGTATCGATTAATGCGGGAAGCGCAGCCATGAGGCCAAGCAGAGCTGCGGACGCCAGCCCAATCGTCATCTGCGTGAGGTGCCCCTTGCCCCCGGGAAAAACCGGAAGTCGCAGATACGTATAGACAAGAAAGCCGGCCACCAGATACGCGTAGTACAACACCATCACTGGATACGCCGACATGGTCAGGCTGTACACCGAGAATGCGATGACCACCCATGACAGCATGTCGCCGCGTCGCACATACCCTACCAGCCCATACAGCGCAGCCAATACCCAACCATAGGCCGCGGCAAACATAGGGAATGTGGCCCAGTAGATCAGGCTGGGCGACAGACCCAGTGACAACGACGCGACAAGCGCGGCCGCAGGCGAAAGAGTGAGCTCCCGCGCCAGGAGAAAGGCAAAAGCTCCTGTGAAGAAAGCCGCCAATACGGCGATCCACGTAACATAGACAAATGCATCATCGGTGAACTTGGAGATGATCCAATTGGGGAGGTACGCGGGACTCAAGCCCGACATGTGGCCTGTTGGCCGCCCAAGCTCGTTGAATGGCGTCCAGATGGTGATCCAGCCCGAGCGATCTCCCTCGAGGAAAACCTTGCCTTCGGTGACATAGGTCAGCGGGTAGTCGCTGAACTTGTAGTTTTCCTTGCGATGACTGTCGGATTGCACATGCGCGTCGAGGAAAAAGTCCTGGCGGCTGGGGGCGATGACCTTGCCGCCGGTCCAGGCTTGCGCAAAGACGATGAGGAACATCGCCACATACAGAATGAAGAACGGCCCATGCCTGGGTTGTCGAACGTGCGAAAGGATGCCGAAAGGGCCCATCTTTGCTTCCTTTAGAAACACGTCCTAACAGTCCAAAAATATAACGGAGTTCAGCATGCAGATCCTCGCCCGGCCTCGGCCAGGTCGCTACTGCCCGCGGCGTGGGCCACGCGCTCCAGCGCGTGTCGACACGGGTGCTCTGATGGATTTCAATGCAAGGTAGCCGGGAAGTGCTGGTTTCCGGCCAAAGGATGCCGCTATGGCTTTCCAACGGTGCGGTTGCAAACGGTGCCGCCAAATGGATGCAGGCCATATGTTGGGCGCCGGCACGGCTTCGGCCCGCGCACATGCATTGCTCTTGCGGTATCCCAAACCCGCCAGGTGCGGGTTTCCCTGCCGTAGAGAACATCATGCCAGGCACGGGCATTGGGGGAATGGTGTCCTACCCGCCTGGGCCAGTAACCCAAGGTTACAAAAGAACCTATTGACTGAAGTGCAGCCGTCGACCTATGTTCAAACTATGTTGCTGTCCTTCCCGCCAGCCCGCATGTACCTAAACCCGGTCCTGACCGGGCGCGAGAGGCTACACACGGACACGACAACCGTTGCCGCCACGACCACCACCACGACCACTATTACCACCGGGTCGGGGTGGGTATCCGTGCGCGAGTAAGTTCCCTAACGCAAACGGCCCCGCCCTCGATGAGGCGGGCCGGAATGCACCACTCCGATACCGCCAGCGAGCACGGGCCCCGAATGGAGGCCACCGTGAACCTTGCCGTATCGCCATCGCTCGAACAGCCATCGCTTCCGCCGCATGCCGCAGCGCTGCCGATGGTCACCGCACGCCAGCGCGTGCTCGCCGTGGGCCTGGTCGGCCCCGGCCGTGTCGGCAGCGCCCTGCTCAACCAGTTGCGCTCGGCGCAGCCGCGGCTCGCGCGGGCCGGCCTGGAGCTCAAGCTCTGCGGCGTGGCCGCCAGCCGACGCATGTGGCTGGACGCCGACGACCCTGAACTCAACGGACGCTACGGCGGCGCGCAGACCTGGCGGCCCAGCAACCTGGACGAGTTCGCCGCCCACGTGCGTGGCGACGAGGGCCGCCATGCCCTGCTGATCGACTGCAGCGCCAGCGAAGCGGTGGCTTCGCGCTACGCCGAATGGCTGGCGCGGGGCATCCACGTGGTGACGCCGAACAAGCTCGCGGGCAGCGGTTCCTTTCCGCGCCTGCAGGCGATCCGCGCGGCCTGCACCAGCGGTGCGCGCTTTCGCTACGAGGCCACGGTATGCGCGGGACTGCCGGTGGTGCAGACGCTGCGCGACCTGCTCGATACCGGCGACGAACTGCTCGCGGTGGAAGGCATGTTCTCGGGCACGCTGGCCTGGCTGTGCCATCGCCACGACGGCAGCCGCCCGTTCTCGGCGCTGGTGCGCGAGGCGCACGCGCTGGGTTATACCGAACCGGACCCGCGCGACGATCTCTCGGGGCTCGACGTGGCGCGCAAGCTGGTGATCCTCGCCCGCGAGGCCGGCTGGGCATTGTCGCTGGAAGACGTGCAGGTGCAGAGCCTGGTGCCGCCGGACCTGGCGGCCATGGCGCCGGAGCAGGCGTTGGAAAACCTGCACCTGCTCGATCGGGCGATGGCCCGCGAAGTCGCGCGTGCGCAGACCCAGGGCAGCGTGCTGCGCCACGTGGCCAGCCTGGATGCGAAAGGCCATGCCAGCGTGCGCCTGGCCATGCTGCCGGCCTCGCATCCGTTCGCGCATTCACGCCTGACCGACAACATCGTTCAGTTCACCACACACCGATACCGCGATAATCCGATGCTGGTGCAGGGCCCCGGTGCCGGTCCGGAGGTGACAGCGGCGGGCATTTTCGCCGATCTTCTGCGCATTGCTGAATCCCTGGAGGTGCGCTGATGAATGCGCAACTGGCTGATCCCATGTCCGCATCGCAACGTGCATTGAGCGCCCAGGCCATGGCCTACGCGAGCGTCGGCAACGTCGGCGTGGGCTTCGACATCCTGGGGCACAGCGTGGCCGGCGCCGGCGATCGGGCCATCGTGCGCCGCATCGACGAGCCCACGGTTCGCATCGTGGGCGTGCACGGCCTGGTCACCGACCTGCCGCTCGACCCCGCCCGCAACACGGCGGGCGCCGCGCTGCTTTCGTTGCGACGCGCGCTCGGCCTGCGGCACGGTTTCGAGGTGGAGCTGCACAAGGGCATCGCGCTGGGTTCCGGCATGGGCGGATCGGCCGCTTCGTGCGTCGCGGCGCTGGTCGCCGCCAACGCGCTGCTTGAACGGCCGTTGCCGCGCGAAGCGCTATACGGCTTTGCGCTGGATGGCGAAGTCGTCGCGAGCGGCAGCCGGCATGGCGACAATCTCGGCCCCATGCTGCTCGGCGGGTTGGTGCTGTCCACGCGCGAGCGCCTGCTGCGCCTGCCGGTGCCCGACGCCTGGCACTGCGCCCTGGTGCATCCGCACGTGGTGCTGGAGACGCGCGAGTCGCGCGCGGTGCTCGCCGGCGGCTTCGCGCTGGCCGACGTGGTCGCGCAGCAGGCGAACCTGGCCCTGGTGCTGACCGGTTGCCAACGCGGCGACGCCACGCTGGTGCGCGAAGGCCTGAAGGATGTGCTGGTGGAACCGCGCCGTGCGCCGCTGGTGCCGGGTTTCGCGCGCGTGAAGCAGGCGGCGCTGGATCACCACGCGCTCGGCGCCAGCATTTCGGGCGCCGGCCCCAGCATGTTCGGCTGGTACGAGAACCGCGAGGATGCCGAGCGCGCCGCCGAAGCGATGGTCGCCGCGTTTGCCCAGGAAGGCCTCGCGAGCGATCGCCTGGTTTCCCCCGTCAACGGCCCGGCCGCGGCACTGCTGGACGAGGCAGCGGCATGAGCGAGCCGTTGCATTACCGAAGTACGCGCAGCGCACGACACGCGGCGCATATCGGCGACGTCATCGCCGCCGGGCTGGCGCCGGACGGGGGACTGTACGTGCCCGAGGCGTTGCCGCCGCTCGATGTCGCCGCCTTCGATCCGCGCGGCTCGCTGGCGGACACGGCGGTAACGCTGCTCTCGCCGTTCTTCCGCGCCACGCCGCTGGCATCCGAGCTTCCGGCGATCTGCCGCGAGGCGTTCGACTTTCCGGTGCCCTTGCGCCCGCTCGCCTATGCGGACGGCGCCTCGGTGCTGGAGCTGTTCCACGGTCCGAGCGCGGCCTTCAAGGATGTGGGGGCGCGCTTCCTCGCCGCGTGCTTCCGCCGCTTGCGGCGCGACGGCGATGCACCGTTGACCATCCTGGTCGCGACGTCCGGCGACACCGGCGCGGCGGTGGCGGCGGCGTTCCATCGCCAACCCGGCGTGCGCGTGGTGATCCTCTACCCCGACGGCCGCGTGTCGCCGCGGCAGGCGCACCAGTTGGGCTGCTTCGGTGACAACGTGCATGCACTGCGCGTCGCCGGCAGCTTCGACGACTGCCAGCGCATGGTGAAAGCTTCGCTGGGTGACGCGGAACTGCAATCGCGCGTGCCGATGTCCTCGGCCAACAGCATCAGCCTTGGCCGCCTGCTGCCGCAGATGAGCTACTACGCGCACGCCTCGTTGGATGGATGGCATCGGCATCGCTCGCCGCTCAACTTCATCGTGCCGACCGGCAACCTCGGCAATGCCCTGGCCTGCGTATGGGTGCGCGAGATGGGCCTGCCGGTCGGCGAGATCCACCTCGCGTGCAACACCAACGCGACGCTGCCCGACTATTTCGACGGCGACGCCTATTCGCCGCGCCCGGCGATTGCCACGTTGGCGAACGCGATGGACGTGGGCGCGCCGAGCAACTTCGAGCGCCTGCGCTGGACCTTTCCCCGCGATTACGAACTGCGCGTGCAGTTGCACGCCAGCAGCGTGGACGACGACACCATCCGCGATACCATCGTGCGCCACGCGCGCGACCACGACGAACTGTTCTGCCCGCACACCGCCACCGCGGTGCACGTGCTCGATGCCATGGGTTCCACGGGCCTGCCCTGGGCCGTGGTGGCTACGGCGCATCCGGCGAAGTTCGACAGCGTGGTGGAGCCGTTGGTCGGGCGAACGGTGGCGGTGCCGCCTGCCCTCGAGGCAATGTTGCGGCGGCCCGCGCATGCCGAGCCATTGGCGGCCAGCGATGCGGCGCTGAAGGATTGGCTGGTGCGGCGGGTGGAGCGTGGGCGGGCGGTCACGGGCTGAGCCCCGCCTGCCTATCTGTGTGGGAGCGCACCCTGTGCGCGACAAACCACCGGAGCGGTAACGTCGTGACTCCGCGGTCGCGCACAAGGTGCGCTCCCACAACGGTCAAAACAGGCGCAAGACCTCACTCGTCCAGCACCGCCCCGTTCGTCTCGATGACCTTGGCATAGAACTTCGCCGTGGCCTTGGGCGTGCGCTTCTGCGTGGCGAAATCCACGTGATAGAGACCAAAGCGCTTGGAGAAGCCCAGCGACCACTCCAGGTTGTCCATCAGCGACCACGCGTAGTAGCCCTTGAGGTTCACGCCGGCTTCGATCGCCCGATGGATCGCCTTGAGGTGCTTGCGCAGGTAGTTGGTGCGCAACGGGTCATCCAGTACATCGCCTTCGGCCACCGGCGGATCGTAGAACGCCGAGCCGTTCTCGGTGATGTACAGCGGGATGTCGCCGTAGCGCTGCTTGAACCAGGTGAGCGTGTCGGTGAGGCCTTGCTCGTACACCTCCCAACCGGTTTCCGTGTACGTCTTGTTGGGCTGGCGTACCGGCGCCGCGCGCAGCGGATAGTGGTTGGGATCGTTCCTCACCACCGCCCGCGTGTAGTAGTTGATGCCCACGAAGTCCACGGGCTGCCGCGTGAGCTTGAAGTCATCCTCGGGGAAATCCGGCCATGCCGGCCCGAATACGTCCTTCAGTTCCGGCGGGTAGCTGCCCAGCAGCGCCGGATCGGCGAACTGCTCGTTCATGTAGGCCTGCGCGCGGCGCGTCGCGGCCAGGTCGTCCGGGCTGCCGGACGCGGGATACTTCGGCTCGATGTTGAACACCACGCCGATCTCGTGCTTGCCGATGGCGCGATACGCCTGGATACCCGCGCCGCTGGCGCGCATCAGGTTGTGCGCGGCGATCGGTGCTTCGTACAGGCTGCGATGGCCGGGGGCCAGCGCACCATGCAGGTAGCCGCCGTCGGTCACCACCCATGGCTCATTGAGCGTGGACCAGCGCTTCACGCGATCGTCCAGCGCCTTGTACACCACGCTGGCGTACTCGGCGAACCAGTTCGCGATGTCGCGGTTCAACCAGCCGCCGCGATCATCCAGCGCGGCCGGGAGATCCCAATGGAACAGCGTGACATTCGGCTCGATGCCGTTCTGCAGCAACTCGTCGACCAGCCGCGAATAGAAGTCCAAACCCTTCTGGTTGATGCGACCGGCGCCTTCCGGCAGCACGCGTGCCCACGCGATGCTGAAGCGATAGCCCTGCAGGCCGAGCGCGCGCATCAGCTGCACGTCGTCCTTGTAGCGACGGTAGTGGTCGCATGCGACATCGCCCGTGTCACCGTTGGCCATCATGCCCGGCGTATGCGCGAAACGCTCCCAGATGCTCGGGCCCGCACCATCGGCCAGGGGTGATCCCTCGATCTGATAAGCCGAGGTCGCGGCGCCCCAATGGAAATCGGCCGGGAAGCGATAGCTGTGCGTCATGATGGAGGCAATTCCTTATGCCGCAGTGCGGCTTGATGAAAACGTTTACATGGCGAGAATAACGGAGCGCGGCCCGAATGTGCACGGGTCTTTTCGCCTAAACATGCAGTGGCCGCCCGCGGTCCGGACAGGGGAGTGACGCAAGGTCGATGGCAACGGTGACGCTGGATCGGTTGCGCAAGGTCTATCCCAACGGACATGTCGGTGTCGACGAGGCGACGTTCGAGATCGCCGACGGCGAACTGCTGGTACTGGTGGGTCCTTCCGGCTGCGGCAAGACCACGCTGCTGCGCATGATCGCGGGCCTGGAGTCGATGTCCTCGGGCACGCTGAGCATCGGCGGACGCGTGGTCAACGACGTGTCGCCCAAGGATCGCGACATCGCGATGGTGTTCCAGAACTACGCGCTGTATCCGCACATGACGGTGGCGCAGAACATGGCGTTCGGCCTGCGCCTGCGCGGCAAGCCCAAAGCCGAGATCGATGCGCGCGTGCGCGACGCGGCAAGGCTGCTGGAGCTGGAGCATCGTCTCGATGCCCTGCCCGCCGCGCTTTCCGGTGGACAGCGCCAGCGCGTGGCGCTTGGGCGCGCGCTGGTGCGCGAGCCGAAGGTATTCCTGCTCGACGAGCCGCTGTCCAATCTCGACGCGAAGCTGCGACTGTCGATGCGCGTGGAGATCGCGCGACTGCATCGGCAGCTCGGCACCACCACCATCTATGTGACGCACGACCAGGTCGAAGCCATGACGCTGGGGCAGCGCATCGTGGTGCTCAACGGCGGGCAGATCCAGCAGATCGACACACCGATGCGCCTGTACGAGAAGCCCGCCAACCTGTTCGTGGCCGGCTTCCTCGGTTCGCCGGCGATGAACCTGTTGCACGGCACGCTTCGCCACCGGCGCGGCTGGTCGCTGGATATGCCCGAGGGCACGGTGCCGCTCGGCGAACTGGCGGCGCAAAGCCATGAGTTGCTGCCGTGGATCGATCGCGAGGTCGTGCTCGGCGTGCGTCCCGAGGATCTCCGGCTGACCGGCGCCGACCATGCCGCCTTGAGCGCGGTGCTCGACGTGCCCGAACCGGTGGGCAACGAGATCTTCCTCAACCTGCGCCACGGATCGCAGTCGCTGGTATCGCGCGTGGCGCCCGGCGCCCTGCCCGAAGCCGGCGCCGTCATGCACTTCGCGTTGGCTCACGATCGTCTGCATGTGTTCGAACCGAGCGGCGGCACCCGTATCGTCTGAGGAAGGTCAGCCTTTCACGCTGCCGAGCAGCAGGCCTTCGATGTAGTAGCGCTGCATGGCGAGGAACAACGCCAGCACCGGAACCACCGTCACCACCGAGCCCGCCATCATCAGCTCGCTGTCCTGCGCGTGCTCGCGCGCCAGCGAAGCGAGGCCGATCGGCAGGGTGTAGTGCTCCTGGCCGGTGAGCGCGATCAGCGGCCACATGAAGTCGTTCCACGCGGTGAGGAAGGTGTAGATCGCCAGCGTCACCATGATGGGCTTGAGCAGCGGCAGCACGATCTGCGTGAAGATGCGAAGCTCGCCCGCGCCGTCGATGCGCGCCGCTTCCATCAGTTCGTCCGGGATGCCTCGCGCGTACTGGCGGACCAGGAAGATGCCGAAGGCCGTGGCCATCGCCGGCACGATCACCGCCGCATAGCTGTTCACCAGGCCGATGTACTTCAGCATCAGGAACAGCGGCAGCATCGCCACCTGCGCGGGAATCACCAGCATGCCGAGCAGGCCCTGGAACAGGCGCTCCCGGCCATGGAAGCGCAATTTGGCGAAGGCGTAGCCCGCCATCACGTTGCAGGCGAGCGAAAGCACGGTGATCGCCACGGAGATCGCCAGGCTGTTCAGCAGATAGCGCCCCATGCCGGCCCGAACGAACAGTTCCTCATAGTTCTGCCAACCGGCATGCGCCGGCAGCAGCGGCGGCGGCAGCGCGCCCGCCTCGCCGGGACGCATGAACGACACCGACAGCATCCACAGCAGCGGAAACAGCGCGACCACGGCGCCACCGATCAGCAGCCCGTTGATGAGGGCCTTGGCGATGCGCGGGCTCATGCCGCCGCCCCGCGGCGCGCCACGCGCAGCATCAGCGCGGTGACGGCGAACATGATGACGAACAGCAGGAACGCCACCGCCGACGCGGTGCCGAAGTTCCACCATTTGAAGCCTTCGTTGTACATCAGGTACAGCACGCTGGTGGTGCTCTGCAACGGGCCGCCCTCGGTCATCACGTAGGGCTCGGCGAACAGCTGGAAATAGCCGGAAACGGTGAGGATGCTCACCATCAACAGCGTCGGCGCGAGCATCGGCAGCGTGATATGGCGGAACTGCTGCAGCGGCGAGGCGCCATCGATGCGCGCCGCTTCGTAGAGATCGCCCGGGATCGCCTGCAGGCCGGCGAGAAAGATGATCATGTTGTAGCCGAAGTTCTTCCACACCGCGAACAGGATGATGGTGGGCATGGCCCAGTGCGGATCGCCCAGCCAGTCCACCGGATGGATGCCGACCGCGCCCAGCACATAGTTCGCCATGCCGTATTTGGTGTTGAAGATGTACCGCCACACCAGCGCCACCGCGGCCACCGTGGTCACCACCGGCGCGAACAGCGCCGTGCGGAAGAACGGCTTGCAGCGCGCCAATGGCGAGTTGAGCAGCAGCGCCGCGCCGAGCGACACCATGATCGAGAGCGGCACGCCGGCCAGCACGAAGTAGAACGTGTGGCCCAGCGCCGACCAGAACGCCGGCTGGTGCAGCAGGTCCCAATAGTTGCCCAGGGCGACGAAGCGAAGATGACGGATGTCGGCCAGCGCGTAGAGGTCGTAGTCGGTGAGGCTCAACCCAAGGGCCGCGATCACCGGCAGCAGGAAAAATACGCCCAGCACCAGCAGCGCGGGCGCCAGGAACCACCAGGCGGCGCGTTGCGGATTCATGGCGCGGCCCCGGTGCCGTGACGTTCGTGGTCGAGGATCCAGCGCCGCTTCTCGAGAATGCGATCGGCACGGCGATCCATCTCCGCGGCCGCCTCGTCGATGCTCAGCGCGCCCGCCACCGCCTGTGCGGCGACCAGCTGCATTTCGTTGGCGATCTGCTCCCACTCCGGCACCGGTGGCGTCGGCTTCACATGTTCCAGTTGCTCGCGGAACGCCAGCACCTTCGGATCATGGCGCAGGCCATCGCCATCCCAGGCGCTGCGCCGCGCAGGCATGTCGCCGAGCAGCTCGTAGAAGCGTTGCTGCACATCCGGGCGCGAGAGGTATTCGATCAGCGCCCACGCTTCGTCCTTGTGCCTGGAATGGCGAAAGATCACCAGGCTGGAACCACCCGCCGCCCCGACGCCGGCGCCATCAGGGCCGGGCAACGGCGCCGTGGCCCAGTCATCCTGCTCGGTCGCCGGCAGGCGCTTGCGGAACTCGCCGATGTTCCAGGGGCCCGAGAAGTAGAACGCGTACACGCCGCGCCCGAACTCGTCCCACGGGTTGCCGGCCTCGACATTGGTGATCGGCGGCGCCTGGCGCAGGCGAAAGGTATCCACGTAGAACGCCAGCGCACGCTTGAAACCTTCGCTGCGGAAGTTGCCGTAGCGCCCGCCGTCGCGCAGCATCGGCTCGGGCTGCTGCAGCGCGAGCGACATCAGCTGCTCGTACTCGTTCGTGGGCAGCAGGATGCCGTAGACACCGTCCTGCGGCCTGCTGAGCGCGGCCAGCACCTTGCGCCATTGGGCCCAGTCACGCGGCGGCGTATCGAAACCGGCCGCCTTCAGCAGGTCGGTCCGATAGAAGATGAGCCGCGTGTCCACGTACCACGGCACGCCCACCAGCCTGCCGTCGATCACACTGGTGGCCCAGATGTTGGCGAAGTAGTCGTCCTGCTTCACCACGGTGGAGCGGTCCACCCGCGGCTGCAGCGGCTCCAGTGCGTTCAGCGCGGCGAACTCGGGCAACCAGGTGTTGCCCAGCTGGGTGAGATCCGGCGTGGAGCTGCCGGCAAAGGCCGTGAGCAACTTCTGGTGCGCCGCCGTCATCGGCAGCTGCTGCACCTTCACCTGCACGCCCGGATGCAGGCGCTCGAATTCGGGCAACAGCTTCACCACCGCCTCGCCTTCGCGGCCGATGGTCCAGAACGTCAGCGTCGTGCCGTCCTCATGGGGCGAGGTGCAGCCGGCCGCGATCGTCACGACGCCACCGAGCAGCATCGCGCACAGGCGATGCAGGATCCCGCTCGATCGGCGTTGGGTGGTTGAAGACATGTCTCAGCGTGGTTTCTGTTCCAGCCATCCGCCGGTGAACCCGGCACGTTCCAGACCCTTGCGGACATACGGATTCTTGCGCATCACGTTCCACACGAAGCCACTGCGCCAGTTCTCGATCATCAGCACGATGGGGCCCTGGTCGATGCCGATCTGCTTGTCGTCGGCCCAGCCCATGCCAGGCACGGCGCGGCCTTCCTTGGGCGCGATGCCGGTATCGTAGCTGGGATTGAATGCATCGACGAAGCCGTACCTGGTGTAGATCGCCTCGCCGTAGCGCGCCTTCATCTCCATCAGCGCGGGCACGACGATCTCGGGCGCGAACGCGATGGAGCCGCCCGCGGCGGTCGGTGCGATGGTGCCGTCGTCCGAGACGTAGTCGAGGCCTGCGCCACGCGCCGTGTAGCCGTAGAACGCGCGCGTGCTGCCGTCGTTGCGCTTCACCACCGCATCACCCGGGCCGTTGCACGCGGTCAGGCCCCAGATGTTTTCACCATAGCCGGTCCAATGATTCGGATTGGCGATGGCGTAGGCACGCTGCGCGTAGGTGGCCTGGCGGCTGTTCTGCGCGTAGTCGGTGTCGTGCTCGCGGCTCCACGCGTCGCGGATGCCGCGGAAGTCGATCCACGCGTGGCTGTACTGGTGGCCGAACAGCGGCGCGAAATTGAGGAACGTGCGGCCCTGGTATTCACCCCAGTTCTGCGGGTAGCTCTTCGTCCAGGCCGCCCAGGCATCATCGGCCACCGGGTGCGTGGGCGAGCCCAGCGCCAGCACGTAGACCAGCATGCCCTCGTTGTAGCCCTTCCAGTCGGCCGGGATGAACTTGCCGCCCGGCGTCCAGCCCATGCTGATCAGCGGCGAGCGCGGCTGCATCCAGGTCCAGTCGACGCGGCGGTAGATGGCGTCGGCGAGCTGGCGGATCTCTTTTTCGTCCTTGTTGTTGCGGTCGAAGTACGACTGCGCGAACAACACGCCGCCGAGCAGCAGCGTGGTGTCCACGCTGGACAGCTCGACGCCGCGTGCATGGCGTTTGCCGGTCTGCATGTCGAGGAAGTGGTAGAAGAAGCCGTGATAGCCGGAGACGTCGTCTTCGTCGTCACCCTGCCTGGCGTCATGGAAGAAATGCAGCGTGGCCAGCGTGCGCTCGACCGCCTGCTTGCGCGTGATGTAGCCGCGCTCCACGCCCACGCCATAAGCGGTGAGCGCAAAACCCACCGACGCGATGCTGGCGAAGGAGTCGCCGGGCCAGTGATCGGGTACCAGGCCGGTCTTGGCATCGGCGCTGTCCCAGAACCACTGGAACGTGCGCTTCTCCAGGTCCTCGACCATCGCGCGCTGCGTTGCAGGCAGCGCTTCATAGGTCTGCGTGGTGCTGCTTGCCTTCGCGTGTCCGGCATATGCGAAGGAGGAAGCAAGGACGAAAGCGCCGGCAAGTGCGGCTCGGAGCGTTCGCTTGATCATCATTTTCAGCTCTTCAAAGAGAGGCCCGCTTGCGCGGGCCCGGGAAAGGCCATCCTAGTGATGCCCGGGAGGTGCGATATCAGAAGTTGATGCCTGCAGAGACCTTCAGGGTCCGCGGATAACCCGTGATGTTGCCCGTCGGGTTGTAGATCACCGGTGTCCTGGTGAGCACGCCGTTGGCACCCCAAGTTTCGATGTAGTCGCTGTAGTTGTGCCAGTTGAATGCATTGATCAGGTCGATGCGCACATAGGCATTGAGGTTGCCATAGACCTTGAAGTTCTTGGTCGCCTGGAAGTCGATGTCGCGGTAGCCGAACACCTTGCCGCCAACGATGAACTTGCCCGTGCCCGGTGGCCTTGAAGCAATGGCCTGGCAGCCACCACCGTTGATCGCGCCGCTGTCCATGCCCGACGACGGCAAGCCATAGCACGCCAGGTTCACGTCGGGAACGGGCGTCGCCAGGGTCAGCTTGCCGCCAAGCACAAAGCCCCATGGACCATCGAGCGAGCCGGTTGCCACCAGTCGATGTTTGGAGATGCCCGGTGCCGTGACATACGGATAGTTGGCGATCTTCTCGAAGTCAAAGGCGTACTGGTCGGTAGGGTCGTTGTTGTCGTTGTTCTTCAGCGCGTGGGTATAGGTATACGCAATCGTGGCACCCCAATGCGAGTCCGACGTATAGGGCTTTTCCGCCGACAAAAGGATCTGGTCGGTCTTGGTGGTCAGGCCGTTGTTGCCGATGATCAAGCTGCCGAAGCCGGGAATGCCATTGCCCCACGGCTGGCTGCCGTTCTTCCAGAAGCTGCCGTCCGGGTAGCGGTTGCCCAACGTATACACGACGCCGTCGTGGCTCTTGATGCTCACCAGCGTGACACTGGTATTCCAGTCGCCGATCTTGTTGCGCATGCCGAGGCTGAGCTGGTCGGAGTACGGCGTGCGGAGGTTGTTGTTGATCATGTCAACCTCCTTGCCCGCCGACGTGCCTGCCACCAGTGCCTGCAGGTTCGGAATGCTCAGGTACTTCGGGTCCCATGCAAGGCAGGTCGCACTGGATGTGCATGGCGCCAGCGGTGTGTTGAAGTACAGCGTAGGCTGCGACAGCACCGACTTGGTCTCTTCCACCTGCAGCGACTCGTACAGGTTGCGATCGTAGGCACGGCCCCAGCCGCCGAAGATCACGTGTGCCTCGTCGCCAAACAGATCATCGGAGAAACCGAAGCGCGGCTGCACCTGGCCCTTGTGCGCGCTGCGGTTGCTGCCTGTGCTGATGTAGTCGTTGATGTTGACGCCGCCCTTGGCAAGCGTCTGCGCATATGTCTGGCCGGCGGGCGCATTAGGGTCCTGCATGTTGAAGGCCGCGACCACGTCAGCCGGCGTCACGTAATCGAGGTACGAGGGGGTCTTCTCGTAATCCCAGCGGACGCCCATGTTGAGCGTCCAGTGATCGTCGATCTGCCAGTCATCCTGGATATACGTGCCGAACTGCTGGTCGCGACTGGTGGCCACCGGGCTCTGCCCTGGCACCGGTGAACCGAACTGCACCTTGTATGGAATGTTTTCGGTGCCGGTTGGGCCGACGGCATAGGTGTACAGCGCGTTGGAGTCGCCCGCATCCTGCGCGGTCAGCTTCACCGACTTGAACTTCACGCCCATCTTGATGACGTGATCGCCGTGCCACGACAGGTCGTTGAAGGTGAGGTCATCGGAAATCGACGGACCCTTCTGTCCCTTGTTCTGGAAGGCCAGCGGCGAGTTGCCCGTCTGGATCAGCACCGAGTTCTGGTCGTTGTATGGCGTGTAGTTGGCGCCCACGCCCGTGATGACCGGCGAGGGGTTGTAGAAGGCATCTTCGTACGTGGCCTGCAGGCGGTTGAACCAGCTGTCGGTGCTGTGATCCCAGCGGATGTCGAAGCGCTTGTCGTAGTTGCTGGTATTGAGGCCCGCCGTGGCCGTATTGGCACCGCCGACGCCACTGATCTGGGTCTCGTCACGGTACTTGGCACTCACCTCGATGCGGTCACGATCGGTGGGCTCCCAGTCCACCTTGCCAAACCAGTCGTTTTCCTTGAATGGCAGGTTGGCCGGGCCGAACTGGCTCTGCACGCTCGCCGGCAGCAATGGCCAGAACGCCGAGTTCCCCTGCGGCACGACGGTAATCGGGCTATCGAATTCCTTGCCTTCGTAGGCGATGTAGAAATGCGCCTGATCCTTGAGGATCGGGCCGCCGAAATCAAATCCGTAGTCCTTTTCGTGGGACGGCGTCTTCTTGTTGGCAGCAGCTTCGGAAGGCGTTTCGGCGCGCATGGTCGTGTTGGTGTAGCTGCCAAAGACATTGCCGTGGAATTCGTTGGTGCCCGACTTGGTTTCAGCCGTCACCGCCGCGCTGGAAACCTGGTCGTACTCTGCCTTGTAGTTGGAGGTGATGACCTTGTACTCGGCAATGGCCAGCTGCGGGAACGGGTTGCCCTGGCTACCGTTCTGGCCAGTGATGCCGCCCGGCAGCACGTAGTTCTTCTGGCCCACGCCATCTATGTAAACGTTGATGTTGCTGGTGGCCTGGGCGCCGGAACGCAGGCTGGTATTACCGTTGGCATCCCGCGTGAAGACCATGCCCGGCACGGTGTCGGCGAACTCAAGGAAGTTGCGTGAGGCAGCCGGCGTGGTTTCGATCTGACGCAACGACACCTGCGTACCCACTTCCGAGGTTTTCACTTCCTGCAGCGTGGTGGCCGTGACGCTGACGGCGGCGAGGGTGGTGGCATTTGGATTGGTGCCACCCGCCGCCGCGCCGAAGTTCAGCGTGGCGACGCTGGCTACCTGCAGGGTGACGGTGCGTTCGGTGCCCGGGCCGGCGTCGACCTGGTACGTGCCCGGGGACAGTCCGACCAGCGCGTAGCTGCCGTCCTTGTCGGTATGCGTGCGGCGGACCGAACCGGTGGCGACGTTCTTGGCGACCACGTCGGTGTCTGCCGGCCCCTTGCCGCGCAGGGTGGCATCGGAGGTCTGCGCCGATGACAGGATAGGCATGGCGGATGCCACGGCAAGCGCGATGGCAGCGGTGAGTAAACGTTTACGTCTTGGGCTGTAGTTATGCATATGGTCCTCCCCTCCCACTAAGGCCGGCGCTCAGATGAACGCCGGGGAATGTCTTGTTACAACGTTGGTTTGATGTGCCCCGCACGAATCGCGTACGACCACTTCGCAGGCGAGCGTGCGTACATGGGGGCCCGCGACGTGGCCCTTGCCATCCATGAGTCCGGTGAGCATGAGCAGCGCGCTCTTGCCCAGGTCCGCAATGCTCACGCCCACCGTGCTGAGGGGCGGCGTGACGTAACGCGCGATGAGGATGTCGTCGAAGCCGGCCAGCGCGATGTCGTCCGGCACGGTGAGACCTGCTTCCTTGAAGGCGTACAGGCAGCCCACCGCCATCATGTCGTTGGCGGCAAACACGGCGCGGGGCCGCTTGGCCTGCGCGAGCAGCTCGCGGCCGGCGCGATAGCCGGATTCCTCGGTAAAGTCGCCGGCCACGATGTTGAGCGGCCCCTTGTGCTCGGCCATGGCCTGGCGATAGCCCTTTTCGCGCTGCTGCGCGTCGAAGTTGCCAGCGGGACCGGCGATGAAGGCGACTGACGCATGTCCGTGGCCCAGCAAGTGCTGCACCATCGCGTGCGCGCCAGCGACGTTGTCGATGCGGATGACCGGAAAGCGCGCACTGTCCACCGGACTATCCAGCAGCACGGCGGGCAAGTCGATCGGAAGGTTCTGCTCCAGGAAGTCGGCATCGACGTACTGCGAAAGGATGATCATGCCGTCCACGCGCCCGCGCATGGTGCGCACGACGGCGGCGGCATCCTCCATGCCGCCATGCGAGCTGGACACCAGCAGGTGCAATCCCTGGGCATGCGCCGCCAAGTCGATACCGCGGATCAGCTCGGAGAAGAACTCGCCATACAAGTCTGGGAGCAGCGCGCCGATGGTGTGGGTGCGCCCGGTGATAAGGCTGCGTGCCGCGTTGTCGGGCACGTAATGCAGGTGCTTGGCCGCGACGCGGATGCGTTCGAGTGTTTCGGCGGTGACGCCGCCCTGCCCGTTCAATGCGCGCGACACGGAAGCCACCGACACCTTGGCCTCACGCGCTACATCTTTGATGGTCGCTTTCTTGGTCGTCACGGTGCCGGCTTTGAGGGTGACCAGGGGTCACGGCGGCGCCAACGTAAACGTTTTCATGAAACCTTGTAAAGACGCCGCGACGACATCTTTCGCTGCGGCGCAATAATTCACCCGGCGCACGATGACGGCCGCGACCGACAAGGGCCGCGTAACGCCGCCATAACGCCCTCTACACGGCGGTGAACGCACCGCAACAAAAGCGATTTAGGTGGCGGCCATGATTGTGGCCGCGCCGTGGTTTTGCCGGTGTCGTCGCGTCAATGGGCAACGCGATGGGAGAACATCCACGGCCACAACTCGGCGGTGGCGTAGGCCGGCACCCAGGAACCATGGTTCACGCCCGGAAACTGCGTATAGCGAACCTCGTCACCCGCCTTCAGCAGCGCGGCGTACATGTTGCGCGCCTCGCTGGGCGGCACCTGGTCATCCACTTCGCCATGGAAGATCCACACCGGCATCGGCTTCACGTGCTCGGCCACCCACTGGTACGGGTTGGCGTCCCGCGGCGTCCCATGCACGACGAGTTCGGGCATGTCCTCAGGCGCGCGGATCGCCCCGCAGATCACCGCGGCGGCGGCGAACAGGCCAGGATGATCCACCGCGAACTGCCATGCGCCGTAACCGCCCATCGAGAGGCCGGTGACATACAGGCGGGAGCGATCGCCGTGATAGGCCTTGATGCTGTCTTCCATGGCCGCGAGCGCCGCCTGTTCCTGCGCGCCATCCCAGATGGTGTCGTCGGGTGCCTGCGGCGCGACCACCACGGCCGGGAAATCGTCGCCATGCGTCTTCAACCATGGCGGCAGGCCCTGCTTGAGCTGCAACCGGTTGTCGCTGCCTCGCTCGCCGCTGCCGTGCAGGAACAGCACCACCGGCCACTCGCGATCCGCCGACCAGTGCCTGGGCACGAACACCTGATAGGCGACATCGCGGCCGTCCACCTGCACGTGGCGCGCGGAAAATGCGCCATCGGCGGTCGCCGCGGACGATGCCATCGCGCACGACAACCCCGCAAACGCCAAAGCGACCTTCACCTTCATGCCTGTTCCCTCGACCGGATGGGTCGGGCGAGGGTAACCAAGCGGCGGGGCTTCAGGCCAGCATGGCCAGCACCTGCTCGGTGGAACGCACGCGTCCCAGGCGCGGGAAAATGTTCGCCACCGCGAAGCGGTGATGGTCGGCATGGGACGAGCTCATGGCGTCTTCCACCAATACCTGGTTGAAGCCCAGCTCGAAGGCATGGCGCGCGGTGGATTCCACGCCGATGTTGGTGGATACGCCACCCAGCACGATCTGCGTGATGCCGCGGCGGCGCAGCTGCAGTTCCAGTTCGGTACCGTAGAACGCGCCCCACTGGCGCTTGTTGATGTGGATGTCGCCTTGGCCCGCCTGAAGCTCGTCGGCGTACTCCCACCAGTTGGCGGGCAGGGTCATGTTGCGCGGGGCCTCGTCGGCCAGCGGATGCAGCATGTCGCCGCCGTCGGCCGACCAACCCACGCGCACCAGCACCACCGGCGCCTTGAGCTCGCGGAAGCGGGCGGCAAGGCGACCGGCGCGGGCATTGACGTCGGCGCTGGTGTGCGGGCCGCCGGCGAATGCGGCGATGCCTTTTTGCAGGTCGATGAGGACGAGCGCGGTGGTGCGGGGGTCGAGGGTTTCCAAGGGTAACTCCGGCGATATGCAGGGTAACGGGCAGGTATCCGAGTAGAATAGGCCGTGTTCACGCCGCGCCACGGGTCCTGCCAGAAAGGCTAATATGTGAGGGTAGCCTCACATTGGAGTTTATGAGGATGGCCTCACAAAATACAAGCCAGGCGGGCCGCGCGCCCAGTCGCCGCCGTGGCCACGAGCGCGTGGCGGCCCTGCTGGCCGCCGCCTCGGACTGCTTCGTCGAAAAAGGCTACGACGCCACCACGATGACCGAGATCGCGGCGCGGGCCGGCGCCTCCATCGGCTCGCTCTACCAGTTCTTCCCGACCAAGGAATCGGTGGCCGAAGCGCTGATCACCGGGCACGCGAACGGGCTGAACGAGCACATGGAGCGCCTGCTCGCCCAGACGCCGGACTGGACGACGGAGGAACTGGCGGACCATCTGCTGCGGGCCTTCGCCGACTACCGGAAACGGCACCCGGCCTTCGTCGCCCTGGTGGAGGTCGCCGGCTCCCTGCCCTCCATGCTGGGTCGCACCATTCGCCAGCGCATGCGCGATTACCTCAGCCAGATCCTTGCGATCCACGCGCCCGGCCTCCCCGCGGGCGATCTTCGCCCCGCCGCGATGGTGGTGCAGCAGTTGATGAAGGCAGCCGTCGCGCTGGACGGCGAACAACCGGCGACACTGCGAAAAGCCGCGCAAAACCAGCTGCAGCATGCGCTTTCGCTCTATCTAGGCCAACTCGCCGCACGTCGTTGATCGCGATGCGCCTCGCGCGCGTGCGACACGCGCGCGGGGCGTTCAGCCATCTGGACGTCCGAATGTCGACCGCGGCACGCGATCACGAAATTTTCAAAAGAAACTGTTGACAACCCGTTGGACGGCCCATTAGGGTCGGTTGCATGTCGCAGCGCAACAGCCACGATCGCATTGCCGAACCGATTGGTCCCCCGACCATCGACGGCGCGCTGCGCCTTCGCAACAACCTCCTTCTTGCCCTTGTACTCGTACTCCTTATTACCAACGGAGGTGCGGGCTGAGGGCGTGTGTCCAGGTAAAGCAGAACTAACCTAGATACCACCAACAAACCCCGCACCCGGTAACGGATGCGGGGTTTTTTGTTGCCCAACGGCGCGTGCCGGCGGAACCAGACGATGACCCCTGAGACAACCAGCAACGAGAGCAGCGACGTGGGCTTTGTCGCCGCCGAGCGCGTGCGCATCTTCGACACCACCCTGCGCGATGGCGAGCAGGCGCCCGGCTTTTCGATGGACCGCCGAGCCAAGCTCCGCATGGCGCATGCGCTCGAAGCGCTTGGCGTGGACATCCTCGAGGCGGGTTTCCCCAGCGCGTCGCCCGACGATTTCGCCTCGGTGGCGGAGATTGCCCGCGTGCTGCGCGGCCCCACCGTGGCCGGCCTGGCGCGCTGCCACGACGGCGACATCGACACCTGCGGCCGCGCACTGGAAGCCGCGCGCCATGCGCGCATCCACCTGTTCCTGTCCACCAGCCCGCTGCATCGCGAGCACAAGCTCAACATGAGCAAGCAGCAGGTGATCGACACGGCCTGCGCCGCCATCGAGCGGGCCAGGCAGCTGTGCCACGAGGTGGAGTTCTCGGCCGAGGACGCGATGCGCACCGAGCCGGAATACCTGGTCGACGTGTTCAGCGCCGCGGTTGCCGCCGGCGCCACCACCGTCAACGTGCCCGATACGGTGGGCTACACCACGCCGGTGGAGATGGCCGAACGCATCGCCTACCTGCGCAAGCATGTGCGCGGCGCGGAGCAGGTGGTCTTTTCCACGCATTGCCACGACGACCTCGGCATGGCCGTGGCCAACAGCCTGGCGGGCGTCGGCGCCGGCGCGCGCCAGGTGGAATGCACCATCAACGGCATCGGCGAACGCGCCGGCAATGCATCGATGGAGGAAGTGGTGATGGCGTTGCGCGTGCGCGGCGCCTACTTCGGCGTCGATACCGGCATCGACGCGCGCAAGCTCTACCCCACCTCGCGCCTGTTGACCCAGCTGACCGGCCAGGCCGTGGCGCGCAACAAGGCCGTGGTCGGCGACAACGCGTTCGCGCACGAGTCCGGCATCCACCAGCACGGCATGCTCAAGCATCGCGGCACCTACGAAATCATGCGTCCGCAGGACGTGGGCATGGGTGATACCAAGCTGGTGCTGGGCAAGCACTCGGGCCGCCATGCGTTGCGCCAGCGCCTGCAGAGCATGGGCCACGACGTCGACGAAGCCGCGATGGATGGCGTCTTCATGCGCTTCAAGGCGCTGGCCGACAAGAAGCGCGAAGTGCACGACGAAGACCTGGAAGCGATCGCGCTGGGCATGGACCCCGAAGCAACCGGCCCGTGGCGCATCGCGCAGCTCAACACCAACTCGCACCTGGGCGGCAGCGCGTCGGCGTCGGTCAGGCTCACCCACGACAACGGCCACGAGGTGGGCGAAGCCGCCATCGGCGACGGCCCGGTCGACGCCGTGCTGCGCGCCATCGAGCGCGCCACCGGCACCACGCTCGACGTCACCCAGTTCCAGGTGCGCGCCGTGAGCGAAGGCGGCGACGCGCAAGGCCACGCCCAGCTCACCGCACGCCACGCCGACCGCGACTGGCGCGGCGACGGCGTCAGCACCGACATCATCGAAGCGACGGCGCATGCGGCACTCGCCATCGTCAATCGCATCGAACGACAAGCCCCTCCTCGTCACGAGGCTTCCATTGAAGAGCGCGGCCAGGGATGGTCGCTTCTTGACCTTCGCGCGAAGGGACGCGCGCAAAAGGAGAGCACGCCATGACCACGCCATTCCTCTGGCACAACGGCCAGATCAAACCCTGGACCGAGGCCACCGTCCACGTCAGCACCCACGCCCTGCACTACGGCTCCTCGGTCTTCGAGGGCGAGCGCGTCTACGCCACGCCGCAGGGGCCGGCCTACTTCCGCCTCACCGACCACACGCGCCGCCTGTTCGAATCGGCCAAGGTGTATGAGATCGAGATCGGTTTCAGCGAAGAAGAGATCAACGCCGCCTGTCACGAAGTGATTCGCGCGAACCGCATGAAGTCCGCCTACGTGCGCCCCATCGTGTTCCGCGGCGCGGGTGGCCTGGGCGTGCTGCCCAAGGGCGATTCGCCGGTGGACGTGGCGATCATGGCGCTGGAATGGGGTGCCTACCTGGGCGAGGCGATCGAGCATGGCGCCGACGTGTGCGTGTCGTCGTGGCATCGTCCCGCGCCGAACACCATTCCGAGCTGGGCCAAGGCCGGCGGCAATTACCTCTCCAGCCAGCTGATCGCACTCGAAGCGCGTCGCGGCGGTTATGCCGAGGGCATCGCACTGGGCCACAACGGCCTGCTGAGCGAAGGCGCCGGCGAGAACCTGTTCCTGGTGAAGAACGGCAAGCTGCTCACCCCGCCCACCAGCGCAGGCATCCTCGCCGGCATCACGCGCGAGTCGGTGATCACGCTGGCCGGCGAGCTGGGCATCGTGGTGGAAGAACGTGACCTGCCGCGCGAGGCGCTGTACACCGCCGACGAGATCTTCATGACCGGCACCGCGGCCGAGATCACGCCGGTGCGTTCCGTGGATCGCAAGCAGGTCGGCGCGGGGCGTCCCGGCGACGTGACGCGCGCGCTGCAGAAAGCCTTCTTCGGCCTGTTCGACGGCACGACCACGGATAAGTGGGGTTGGTTGACGCCCGTTTCCGATGTGGTCATCCCTGACCACGAAGATCCAAAGGCGTCCATCCATGGCCGCGCCCCCCACCAACAGCCGGCTTCGATGGGGGCAGTGGCATGACCGCCAGGACCCTCTTCGAGAAAGTGTGGGACGCGCACGTCGTCGCCCCGGAAAGCACCGACACGCCGGCGATCCTCTACATCGACCTGCACCTGGTGCATGAAGTGACTTCGCCGCAGGCCTTCAGCGAACTGCGCGGGCGCGGCCTCAAGCTGCGTCGTCCGGATCAAACACTGGCCACGCTGGACCACTCCACGCCCACCCTGCCCGCCGACGCGACCGGCGAGCGTCCGTATGCGAACGCCGAAGCGAAGGCGCAGGTCGCGCAGCTGGAAACCAACTGCCGCGAGTTCGGCGTCGAGCTGCATGGCTGGGACAGCGCCGACCGCGGCATCGTGCACGTGATCGGCCCCGAGCTGGGCGCGACGCAGCCGGGCATGACCATCGTGTGCGGCGACAGCCACACCTCCACGCACGGCGCCTTCGGTGCGCTGGCGTTCGGCATCGGCACCACCGAAGTCGGCCACGTGATGGCGACCCAGTGCCTGCTGCAGCGCAAGCCGAAGACGCTGGCCATCCACGTCGACGGCAAGCTGCCGGCTGGCGTGGGCGCCAAGGACCTGATCCTGCACATCATCGGCGAGATCGGCGTGGACGGCGGCACCGGCTACGTCATCGAGTATCGCGGCGACGCCATCGAGGCGCTGTCGATGGAAGAGCGTATGACGGTGTGCAACATGTCGATCGAGGCAGGCGCACGCGCCGGCCTGATCGCGCCGGACGAGACCACCTTCGCCTGGCTGAAGGGCCGTCCGCGCGCGCCGCAGGGCGCCGCGTGGGACGCGGCCGTGACGCGCTGGCGTTCGCTGCGCACCGATGCCGGCGCCGCCTACGACCGCGAAGTGCATATTGACGCCAGCAAGGTACGACCCACCGTCACCTACGGCACGCATCCTGGCATGGCGATCGCCATGGACAAGCCCGTGCCCGCCGCGCGCAACGCGGTGGAGAAGCGCGCGCTCGACTACATGAAGGCCGAAGCCGGCAAACCGATGCAGGGCACGCCGGTGGACGTGGTGTTCGTCGGCAGCTGCACCAACTCGCGCCTGTCCGACCTGCGCGAAGCGGCGCAGGTGCTGCGCGGCCGCCGCGTCGCCGACGGCGTGCGCATGCTGGTGGTGCCGGGCTCCGAAGCGGTGCGCCGCGACGCCGAAAACGAGGGCCTGCACCACGTGTTCACCGCCGCCGGCGCCGAGTGGCGCGTGCCGGGCTGCTCGATGTGCATCGCCATGAACGGTGACCTGGCGCAGCCGGGGCAGCTGGTGGTCAGCACGTCCAACCGCAATTTCGAAGGCCGCCAGGGCAAGGGCGCACGCACGGTGCTGGCGAGCCCGGCGACGGCCGCTGCGTCCGCTGTCGCGGGGCGTATTGCCGATCCGCGTGAGTACGTGGCGGAGGTGGCGGCATGAGCGCACGCCGTTTGCTCCCTCTCCCCTCCGGGGAGAGGGTTGGGGTGAGGGGCCGATCTTGCCTCACCGCTTCCCAAGAGCGCGCTTCGTTCAGCGCCGTCGCGAGCACCCGCCCCTCATCCGCCCCTTCGGGGCACCTTCTCCCCGGAGGGGAGCAGGGACTTTGCCCCTCGGAGGTTTTCTAATGCGCCCCGTCACCCGTCTCCACTCCCGCACCGCCGTCCTGCCGGACGAAAACATCGACACCGACCGCATCATCCCGGCGCGCTTCCTCACCACCACCGAGCGCGCGGGCCTGGGCAAGCTGTGCTTCAACGACTGGCGCTACCAGGCCGACGGCAGCGACAACCCGGCGTTTCCCCTGAACCAGCCGAAGGCGAAGGGCTGCGCCATCCTCGTCGCCGGCCGCAACTTCGGTTGCGGTTCCTCGCGCGAGCATGCGCCGTGGGCATTGCTGGACTACGGCATCCACGCCGTGCTGTGCAGCGAGATTGCGGACATCTTCCGCAACAACGCGCTGAAGAACGGCCTGCTCGCCATCGTCCTCGACGAAGCCGAGCATCGCTGGCTGCTCGCCAACCCCGGCATCGAACTGACCATCGACGTGCGCGAGCAGGTCATCGCGCTGCCCGATGGCGGCCACATCCGCTTCCAGCTCGAACCGTTCGCACGCCACTGCCTGCTCAACGGCGTCGACCAGCTGGGTTACCTGCAGCAACACAGTGACCTCATCGATGCGTTCATTCGTGAACGCGAAGGTGAAGAAGCGGCCATCCACGGCCGCACTCCTCCACAAGACACGCTTCGATCAGCATCAGCCGGAGTTAACGCATGAGAGCGCAAATCGTCACCCTGCCCGGCGATGGCGTCGGCCCCGAAGTCACGGCCGCCGCGGTCGCCGTGCTCGACGCGGTCGCCGCGCATTTCGACCATCACTTCCATTTCGAGGAACAGCTGATCGGCGGCTGCGCCATCGATGCCACCGGCGAACCGCTGCCGGCCGCGTCGCTGGACGCCTGCAAGGCCGCCGATGCCGTGCTGCTCGGCGCGGTGGGCGGACCGAAGTGGTCCGACCCCAATGCGCCGGTGCGTCCCGAGCAGGGCCTGCTGGCGCTGCGTGCCGCGCTGGGCGTGTACGCCAATCTGCGCCCCTTGCAGGTGCATCCGGCGCTGGCCTCGCTGTCGCCGCTGAAGAACGAGAAGCTCAAGAACGTCGACGTGCTGTTCGTGCGCGAACTCACCGGCGGCGCGTATTTCGGCGCCAAGACGCGCACCATCGATACCGCCACCGACGAGTGCAAGTACACCGTGGCCGAAGTGGAACGCGTGACGCGCCGCGCCTTCCAGCTCGCGCGCGAGCGCCGCAAGCACGTCACCTCGGTGGACAAGGCCAACGTGCTGGAAACCTCGCGCCTGTGGCGCAGCACGGTGACTCGCATCGCCGCCGAATTCCCCGACGTGAAGCTGGAACACCAGCTGGTCGACTCCATGGCGATGCTGTTGCTCACCCAGCCGGGCAAGTACGACGTGGTGGTTACCGAGAACCTGTTCGGCGACATCCTCACCGACGAAGCCGCGGCATTGGCCGGTTCGCTGGGCCTGCTGCCGTCCGCTTCGCTCGGAGAAGGCAAGGCCGGCCTGTATGAGCCGATCCACGGTTCCGCGCCGGACATCGCCGGCCAGGGCGTGGCCAATCCGGTGGGCGCCATCCTTTCCGCCGCGATGCTGCTGCGCCATTCGCTGGGCCTGGAACAGGAAGCCAGCACGGTGGAAGCCGCCGTGGCCGACGTGGTCGAACACGGTCCGCGCACGCGCGACATCGGCGGCAGCGCCGGTACCAAGGACGTGCTCGAAGCCGTGCTCGCCGCCATCGACGAACACGCCTGCAACGCGGCGGCGTTCCTGCGCTGGGGACGGGCCTGCGGATGAGCACGAAGACTCCTATGCGTAGCGATCTGATCAAGACCGGCCCCGACCGCGCCCCCGCGCGCGCCATGTTGCGCGCCACCGGCCTGGACGATGCCGCCATCGCCAAGCCGCTGGTGGCCGTGGTGCACACGTGGTCCAACGTGAGCCCCTGCAACCTCAACCTGCGCGAACTCGCCGAACACGTGGCCGAAGGCATCCGTGCCGCCGGCGGCACGCCGATCGAGTTCAACACCATCGCGGTGACCGACGGCATCGCCATGGGCACGCCGGGCATGCGAGCCTCGCTGATCAGCCGCGAGGTGATCACCGACTCGATCGAGCTGGCCGTCGACGGCCACTGCCTGGACGCGATGGTGGTGCTGTGTGGTTGCGACAAGACCATCCCCGCCGCGGCAATGGCAATGGCGCGCCTCGACATTCCCAGCGTCGCGCTGTACGGCGGCACCATCGCGCACGGCACGCACGACAACCATCCCATCACCATCCAGCAGGTGTTCGAAGCGGTCGGCGCGCACGGCGCGGGCAAGATCGGCGACGCCGAGCTGACCTCGGTGGAACGCGACGCCTGCCCCGGCGCCGGCGCCTGCGGCGGCCAGTTCACCGCCAACACCATGGCCATGGTGCTGACCACGCTGGGCCTGTCACCGATGGGCTTCAACGATATTCCCGCCACGCATCCGGCCAAGGCCGCCGCCGCGCGTCGCTGCGGCGAGCTGGTGATGGATTGCCTGCGGGAGAACCGCACGCCGCGCGAATTCCTCACCGAAACGGCGTTCCGCAATGCCACCCGCATGGTCGCGGCCACCGCCGGCTCCACCAACGCCGTGCTGCACCTGCTCGCCATCGCGCGCGAAGCCGGCACGCGCTGGACGCTGGAAGATTTCGAACCGGCCTCCAGGCACACGCCGGTGATCGCCGACCTGCTGCCGGGCGGGCGCTACACCGCCGTCGAGATGTTCGGCGCCGGCGGCAGCGCGCGCGTCGCGCAGGAGCTGATCGCCGCCGGCATGCTGGACGATGCACCGACCGTCACCGGCCGCAGCCTGTTCGACGAAGCGGCCGCCGCGCCGCGCGCCGAAGCGCAGGATGTGGTGCATCCGGTCACGCAGCCGCTGAAGCCGCGCGGTGGCTATTCGATCCTCTACGGCAACCTCGCGCCGGAAGGCTGCATCCTCAAGCTGGCCGGCAAGGGCGCCAATCATTTCGAAGGCCGCGCGCGCGTTTTCGAGAGCGAGGAGCAGGCCTTCGCCGCCGTGCAGGGCGGCACCATCGAGAAGGGCGACGTGATCGTCATCCGCAACGAAGGTCCCGCCGGCGGCCCCGGCATGCGCGAAATGCTGGGCGTCACCGCGGCCTTGATCGGCCGCGGCCTGGGCGACGACGTCGCGCTGATCACCGATGGCCGCTTCTCCGGCGCCACGCACGGTTACATGGTCGGCCACATCGCACCGGAAGCCGCGCGCGGGGGCCCCATCGCGCTGCTGCGCGATGGCGACCGCATCCGCATCGACGCCGACACGCGCGAGATCAGCACCACCGCCGACCTTGCCGCGCGCCGCGCCAGCTGGCAGCCGCCCGCGCCCAAGGTCACGCGCGGCGCGCTGGCCAAGTACGTCTCGCTGGTGGGCTCGGCGTCCGAAGGCGCCACCACGCAACCCATCGCCGCACGCAGTACATCCGCCTCTTCCGTTTCCCAACAAGTCAACGAAGACACGACCGCAGGAGTCACCGCATGAGCAACAACACCAACGACACGCTGGCCAAGGCCCGCATCGCCGTCCTCGGCTACGGCAGCCAGGGCCGCGCCCACGCCCTCAACCTGCGTGACTCCGGTCTCGACGTGGTGGTTGGCCTGCGCAAGAACGGCCCCTCGTGGGAGAAGGCCCGCGCCGAAGGCTTCAGCGTCGCCGAGCCGGGCGATGCGGTGAAGGACGCCGACCTCGTCGCCGTGCTCACGCCGGACATGGTGCAGCCGAAGCTGTACACCGAAAGCATCGAGCCGAACATCAAGCCGGGTGCCGCCCTGCTGTTCGCGCATGGCTTCAACGTGCACTTCAAGCAGATCGATCCGCGCAAGGACATCGACGTGATCCTGGTCGCGCCGAAGGGCCCGGGCGCGCTGGTGCGCCGGGAGTACGAGATCGGCCGCGGCGTGCCGAGCATCTGGGCCATCCACCAGGACGTCAGCGGCCAGGCCGAGGCGAAAGCCAAGGCCTATGCCGACGGCATCGGCGGCGGTCGCGCGCTGCTGATCAAGACAGACTTCAAGGAAGAGACCGAGACGGATCTGTTCGGCGAACAGGCCGTGCTCTGCGGCGGCGCCAGCTCGCTGGTGCAGGCCGGCTTCGAGACGCTGGTGGAAGCCGGCTACCAGCCGGAGATCGCGTACTACGAAGTGCTGCACGAACTGAAGCTGATCGTGGACCTGTTCTACGAAGGCGGCATCACCCGCATGCTGGAGTTCGTCTCCGAGACCGCGCAGTACGGCGACTACGTGAGCGGCCCGCGCGTGATCGACGCCGGCACCAAGGCGCGCATGAAGGAGGTGCTGAAGGACATCCAGGACGGCACGTTCGCGAAGAACTGGATCGCCGAGTACAACGCCGGCCTGCCGAACTACAAGAAGTTCAAGCAGGCGGACCTGGAGCATCCGGTGGAACAGGTGGGCGCGAAGCTGCGTGCGCGCATGCCGTGGCTGCAGGCGAATGCGCCGAAGCCGGCCACCGAGCCGCTCAAGAAAGTGGGTTGAGGTTTGGCGTCTCCCCGCGCCCTGCGCGGGGAGATCGGAAGGGGAGCCCTCCCGCTGGCCTTCACCCCTTCCTACCCCCGCCCGCGCAAGCCACCCCTGTCGGGCTTGCGCGGGCGGGGGAGCTTCTTCACCGAAGACGATATTCCCAAGGAAACCCGACGACCGTGAACCTGCCATTGCAAATGGAGATGCCCACCCCGGCCACCGCCCATCCGCTCGCCGGCCAGACCATGAGCGGCGCGGAAGTGGTGGTACAGGTACTCGCCGACGAAGGCGTCAGCGTGCTGTTCGGCTATTCGGGTGGCGCGATCCTGCCGGTTTACGACGCGGTATTCCGTTACAACACCACGCATCTTTCGCCGCTGGGCGGCGAGCCCATGCCGCTGATCGTGCCTGCCAACGAGCAGGGTGCGGGCTTCATGGCGGCCGGTTATGCACGCGCGTCTGGCAAGGTGGGCGTGGCCATCGTCACCTCCGGCCCGGGCGCCACCAACATGGTGACGCCGGTGCGCGACGCCATGTCCGATTCCGTGCCGATGGTGGTGATCTGCGGCCAGGTGCCGACCGGTGCGCTGGGCAGCGATGCTTTCCAGGAAGCGCCCGTCAGCAACATCATGAGCCCGTGCGCGAAGCACGTGTTCCTGCTCACCGATCCCTCGCGACTGGAAGCCACGCTGCGCACCGCGTTCGAGATCGCGCGCAGCGGGCGCCCCGGCCCGGTGGTGGTGGATATTCCCAAGGACGTGCAGAACACGCCGCTGACCTTTGCGGGTGAAGGCACGCTGCCCATTCCCGGCTATCGCGCGCGCCAGCATGCGATCCACAGCGCACGCGTGGATGACGCGCAGTGCGAAGCCTTTTTCGCGGCGCTGGCGAAAGCGAAGCGCCCGCTCATCTACGCCGGGGGCGGCCTCATCGCCGGCGAGGCCTCCGCGACGCTGCGCGCCTTCGTGCAGCAGTTCGGCCTGCCCGTCACCACCACGCTGATGGCGCTGGGCGTGATGGACACCACCGATCCGCTGGCGCTGCACATGCTGGGCATGCACGGCACGGCGTATGCGAACTACGCCGTGGAAGACTGCGACTTCCTGCTCGCGCTGGGCGCGCGCTTCGACGACCGCGTCGCCAGCGTGCCGGACAAGTTTGCGCCGAACGCGCGCTTCGTCGCGCAGATCGACATCGACCCGGCCGAGATCGGCAAGGTGAAGTCGGTGGACTGGCATCACCAGGGCGACCTCGATCGCACGCTGTCGCGCCTGCAGCAGTACGGTGTGCGCCACGGCTTCCATTTCGCCAGCGATGGCCGCTACGCGGACTGGCATGCGCACGTCGCCGCGCTGAAGGCCACCCACGCACTGAATTACGACCATGAAAGCGAACTGATCCAGCCGCAGGCGGTGATCGAGGCGATCAACCGCCAGATGCAGGGTCGCGCGGTGATCAGCACCGGCGTCGGCCAGCACCAGATGTGGGCAGCGCAGTACTTCGATTTCCGCGAGCCGCGCCATTGGCTCACGTCCGGTTCGATGGGCACCATGGGCTTCGGCCTGCCCGCCGCCATCGGCGCGCAATTCGCGCGGCGCGATGCGGTGGTGATCGACATCGATGGTGACGCCAGCATCCGCATGAACCTCGGCGAGCTGGAAACCGTCACCACCTACGGCCTGCCGGTGAAGGTGGTGGTGCTCAACAACATCGGCGACGGCATGGTGAGGCAGTGGCAGAAGCTGTTCTTCCGCGGCCGCTTCGCCTCCTCCGACAAGAGCCTGCACAAGAAGGACTTCATCAAGGCCGCGCAGGCCGATGGCTTCGAATGGGCGCGCCGGCTGGAGCGCAAGGAAGACCTGGCGCAGACCATTGGCGAGTTTCTTGCCTTCGATGGCCCGGCCTTCCTCGAAGTGATGATCGATCCCGATGCGGGCGTCTATCCGATGGTGGGCCCGGGCGCGACCTATGCGCAGATGATCACCGGCGACTTCATCCCTTCGCGGGTGCCGCCGGCGGTGTCGAGGGATTCGAAGAGCGACATGTTCTAACACCCGTCGTCCCGGCGCACTCCGCAAGAGGGGGCAAGGGCCGGGATGACGGATAACCCAACGTAGGCGCGGCCATGAAACACACCTTGTCCATCCTGTTGCAAAACGAATCCGGCGCGCTGATGCGCGTCGCCGGCCTGTTTGCCGCGCGTCATTGCAACATCGATTCGCTCACCGTCGCCGCCACGCGCGACCCCGCCGTATCCCAGCTCACCCTGGTGATGGATGGCGCGGACGACACGGTGGAGCAGATCATCAAGCAGACGCGCAAGCTGGTCGACGTGATCGACGTCAGCCATCCGACCGTTGCCGCGCCGTGAATGCACTCGCCAAGCCCGTGTCGACCACCGCCCGCCTCAGCGAGCACGAACTGCTGCGGCAGACCGTGGGTGCCCGCGTCTATGACGTGGCGCGCGAGACGAGTCTCGACGAGGCGCCGCTGCTTTCGGCGCGGCTGGGCCAGCGCGTATTGCTCAAGCGCGAAGACCAGCAGCCGGTGTTCTCGTTCAAGCTGCGTGGCGCCTACAACCGCATGGCCTCATTGGAGCCGGCACAGCGCGCGCGCGGCGTGATCGCCGCCTCCGCCGGCAATCATGCGCAGGGCGTGGCGCTGGCCGCCGCGCGCCTCGGCATCCACGCCGTGATCGTGATGCCGGTGACGGCGCCGCAGGTGAAGGTGGATGCCGTGCGCCGTTTCGGCGGCACGCGGGTGGAGGTGGTGCTGGCGGGCGACTCGTACAGCGATGCGCAGGCCGCCGCCGCGCAGCTGCAGGCCGGGCACGGTTACACCTTCGTGCATCCGTTCGACGACCCCGCCGTGATCGCCGGGCAGGCCACGGTGGGCATGGAGATCCTTCGCCAGCACGCCGGCCCGCTGCATGCGGTGTTCGTTCCGGTCGGTGGCGGCGGACTGCTGGCGGGTGTTGCCGGCTACATCAAGGCGCTGCGCCCCGAGGTGAAGGTGATCGGCGTGCAGACCTGCGATTCCGATGCGATGGCGCAGTCGCTGGAACGCGGTGCGCCGGTGACGCTGCCGGAAGTCGGTCTGTTCGCCGACGGCACCGCGGTGAAGCGCGTGGGCGACCTCACCTTCGAACTGTGCCGGCAGCACGTGGACGCGATGGTCCGCGTGGATACCGACGCCATCTGTGCCGCGATCCGCGACGTGTTCCAGGAGACGCGCAGCGTGCCGGAACCGGCGGGCGCGCTCGCGTTGGCTGGCCTCAAGCACTACGTGGCCACGCATGGAGCGTCGGAACACCCGATGGTCGCCATCGTCTCCGGCGCCAATCTCAACTTCGATCGCCTGCGCTTTGTCGCGGAGCGCGCCGAGGTGGGCGAGCAGCGCGAAGCGGTGTTCGCGGTGACCATCCCGGAGGAGCGCGGCAGTTTCCGCCGCTTCTGCGCGGCGCTGGACCAGCGCAACATCACCGAGTTCAACTATCGCATCGGCAGCACCGCCGAGGCGCATATCTTCGTTGGCGTGCAGACCACGCATCGCGATGAGCGGCATACCTTGATCGATGCGTTCCGCACGCACGGCTTCGGCGTGCTCGATCTCACCGACGACGAGCTGGCCAAGCTGCACCTTCGCCACATGGTCGGCGGAAGCTCGCCGCTGGCGCGCGATGAATTGCTGTATCGCTTCGAGTTTCCCGAACGACCCGGCGCATTGACGCGTTTCCTCGGCCATATGCATCCGGACTGGAACATCAGCCTGTTCCATTACCGCAACCAGGGCGCGGACTATGGGCGCATTCTGGTCGGCATCCAGGTGCCGGAAAATGAGCGGGCGTTGTTCCAGGCGTTCCTGCAGACGCTGGGCTATCCGTTTCGCGACGAGAGTGCCAATCCGGCGTATCGGTTGTTGTTGAGGGAGTGAGGCGGGATCTGTCGCGCACGGGGTGCGCTCCCACAGGGGCGCACCCTGTGCACGACCGGGAAGCCTCAGCCCTCAACAACCTCCAGCTCGAACACGTGGTTGTCGTAATCGCTGAAATACAGCGCCGTATCTCCTCGCGCCATCTGGTAGTCCAGCGCCAGCGCGTCCATGCGACGCGCGCACGCCAGCTGCTCTTCCTTGCTCACCGCGAACGCGATGTGATCACCGTGGCGCGATGCGGGCCCCTGCCCGCGAATCAACGCGAACTCCAGCCCGGCCAGTGCAACGATCACTTCCTGGTGCGAATCGCCCGGGTCCTCCTCGCGCAGGATGCGCGCGTCCTCGAACACGCCGGTGAGGAGGTGCGCCGTCCGCGTGGGATGGGCGACGATCAGGGCGATGTGGCTCAAGGCGTTGGGCATGGCGGTGGTCCGGTCCGGAGATCCGCAGTGTAGTCAGCTTTGTGACCGTGTTGCGACGGCGCGCGCCATGCAAACCGGTGCTGCGTCACGCCACCCGGGCTGGCAGGGCACGCTACACTTCGGGGATGGCTCCGACTTCACGCAAGCGCCAGCGGCGCAACCTGCCGACCACCGGCGCTCCCCGCCCTCGCCCAGGCGCGGCACCACGCACGGCGCGCGGTACCGCGCAGCCCGCGGACAGCTCCACTCGCGCCACGCGCGTGCTGGACTGGCTGCTGCAGCAGTTGCCGGCGCCCTATCGCAGCAAGGCGCGCGACTACCTGGTGCTCACGCGCATGGATCGCCCGATCGGCGCACTGCTGCTGCTGTGGCCCACGTGGTGGGCGCTGTGGCTGGCCGCGGCGGACTTTCCGCCGGTGAAGCTGCTGGTGATCTTCACGCTGGGCGTGTTCTCCATGCGCGCGGCAGGTTGTGCCATCAACGATTTTGCCGACCGGAAGCTGGATCCGCAGGTCGCGCGCACCGCCGGTCGCCCCATCGCAGCCGGGCGCGTGACGCCGCGCGAAGCGCTGATCGTGTTCTCCAGCCTGCTGGTGTTCTCCTTCATCCTGGTGCTGTTCACCAACAAGCTCACCATCGAACTTTCGTTTGCCGGCGCGGCGCTGGCCGCCCTGTACCCGTTCACCAAGCGCTACACGCACCTGCCGCAGGTGGTGCTGGGCGCGGCGTTCGGCTGGTCGATCCCGATGGCCTTCGCCGCCGTGTCCAACACCGTGCCGGCGGTGGGCTGGCTGCTGTTCATCGCCAACATCATCTGGTCGGTGGTCTATGACACGCAGTACGCGATGGTGGATCGCGACGACGACCTCAAGGCCGGTGCCAAGTCCACGGCCATCCTGTTTGGCGATGCGGACCTGCCCATCCTGGGCATCCTGATGGCCACGTTCCTGCTGGCCATGCTGTTCGTGGGGCAGCGCGCCACGCTGGGTTGGCCGTATTGGCTGAGCCTGCTGGTCGCCGCCGGCCTGTTCGGCTGGCAGATGTGGCGTATCCAGGGCCGCGAGCGCGACGCCTGCCTGTGGGCCTTCCGCAACAACAATTGGCTCGGCATGGCGCTGTGGATCGGTATCGTGCTGGCGCTGGCGGTGCGCTGAGGCACCCTTCCGCCGCTGCAGGAGCGCACCCCGTGCACGAAAACCCTGCGCAGCAGCAGCAAGGGATGAAACCCTGCGATCACGCACCGGGTGCGCTGCTGCGGATGGCGTTGCGGCGCCTCCCTGAAACCTGGCTTCACTTCCCCTGTCGATTTCGACGGGTATCGTTCGTCGTCTGGATGAGAGCCGCGCTTCAGTGGCCCGGCTGACCAACCAGGAGCAACGACAATGCGATTCATAGCCATGGTGCGCGCCACCCGCGCGTCCGAAGCCGGCGAGATGCCGAGCGAGAAGCTGCTGACCGAGATGGGCAACTTCAACGAGGAACTGGTGAAGGCCGGCGTGATGCTGGCCGGCGAAGGACTTCACCCGAGCAGGAACGGCGCGCGCATCCGTTACGAGGGCGACAAGCGTACCGTCATCGACGGCCCGTTCACCGAAACCAAAGAGCTGATCGCCGGCTTCTGGCTGCTGGAGTGCGCCTCGCTGGAGGAAGCCGTGGAATGGCTCAAGCGCGCACCCAACCCGTTCGAGGACGGCGCGTCGGAAGTGGAGATCCGCCGGGTGTTCGAAGCCGAGGACTTCGGCGCCGAATTCACGCCCGAGCTGCGCGAACAGGAAGCGCGCCAGCGCGCGCAAATGGCCGACAAGCACTGACCACCGGGAGAGTGACATGCAGGTGCAACCCTATCTGTTCTTCGACGGCCGCTGCGAGGAAGCCCTCGCCTTCTACGGCAAGGCCGTGGGCGGACAGGTGCAGAACCTGGTCCGCTTCAAGGAAAGCCCGCAGCCCACCGAAGGTTGCGGGCCAAACGAACCCAACGGCGAGAAGGTCATGCATGCGTCGATGAAGATCGGCGAATCGCTGGTCAACTTTTCCGATGGCGAATGCGGAGGACAGCCGGATTTCCGCGGCTTCTCGCTCGTACTGAACGTGAAGGACGAGGACGAGGCCAAGCGCCGCTTCGATGCATTGCTGCAAGATGGCGGCGAGGCGACCATGCCGTTGTCGGCGACGTTCTTCGCCTCCAGCTTCGGCATGCTGCGCGACCGCTTCGGCGTGAACTGGATGGTGATGTCGCCACCGGCATAACCATGCGCAACCGCAGGGTTGCGTCGCGGGAGGCGCGGTGCTGTGATCGGTGACCATGACGGCCACCGACATCCACCGCACCATCGACGCGCTGTGGCGCATGGAATCGCCCCGGCTGATCGCCGGCCTGGCCCGCATCGTGCGCGACGTCGGCCTCGCCGAGGAGCTGGCGCAGGATGCCCTGGTGACGGCACTGGAGCAGTGGCCGGCCACGGGCGTCCCGCGCAATCCCGGCGCATGGCTGATGACCACGGCCAAGCACCGCGCGATCGACCAGATGCGCCGCCATGCCCTGCATCGCCGCAAGGAAGACGAACTCACCCGCGAAATCGAGGACCAGCTCGAACAGACCGTGGGGGACCCGGACGCCATGCTGGACGATCCGATCGGCGACGACTTGCTGGGCCTGGTATTCACGGCCTGCCATCCGGTGCTGTCCACCGAGGCGCGCGTGGCGCTGACGCTGCGCCTGCTCGGCGGGCTGACCACGCCGGAGATCGCACGCGCCTTCATGGTGCCTGAGCCGACGGTGGCCCAGCGCATCGTGCGCGCCAAGCGCACGCTCAGCGAGGCGAACGTGCCGTTCGAGGTGCCGCGCGGCGAGGCTTTGTCCGAACGACTCGCATCCGTGCTCGAAGTGGTCTACCTGATCTTCAACGAGGGCTACACCGCCACCACCGGCGACGCCTGGATGCGCCCGGACCTGTGCGGCGAGGCGCTGCGCCTGGGCCGCGTGCTGGCCGGGCTCGCTCCCGGGGAGCCGGAAGTGCACGGGCTGGTGGCGCTGATGGAAATCCAGGCCTCGCGCATGGCTGCGCGTGTGGGCCCGAACGGCGAGCCCATCCTGCTCAGCGAACAGAATCGCGGGCGCTGGGACCCACTGCTGATCCGCCGCGGCCTCACGGCGCTGCAACGCGTGGAGGCGTTGGGCGGCAGGAACGGCCCTTATGCATTGCAGGCTGCGATTGCGGCTTGCCATGCACGCGCACGCACCGTGCAGGAAACGGACTGGGCCCGCATCGCCTCGCTCTACGACACCCTCGCGCAGCGCATGCCCTCGCCGGTGGTCTCGCTCAATCGCGCCGTCGCGCACGCCATGGCTTTCGGGCCTGCCGCTGGGCTGGCGCTGGTCGATGCGCTTCGCGACGAGCCGTTGCTGCGCCACTATCACCTGCTGCCCAGCGCGCGCGGCGATTTGCTGGGCAAGCTGGGCCGCCATGACGAAGCCCGCGAAGAATTCGAGCGTGCCGCCTCGCTCACCCGCAACACGCGCGAACGCGATCTGCTGCTGCAGCGTGCCGCCGCCAGCAGGCAGGCTTCCGGACGCTAGGAGACGGACGCGTCGCGCTTCATCAAACGGCGGTAAGCGGCCGGACTCATGCCCTTGTGCCGCTCGAAGGCACGGATGAACGCCGATTCCGATTGAAAACCCACGGCTTCGCCAATGGCGCCCACGCTTTCGCCGCCGCGTTCCAGTCGCACGGCGGCGGTATCCATGCGCAGCTTGGCCAGGAGTTGCGCGGGTGGCGTACCGCTGGTGCGCTCGAACAGGCGCAGAAAACTTGCACGCGACATATGGCAGCCCGCTGCCAGCTCGTCGATCGTCAAGGGCTCGTGCTGGTGCGACAGCATCGCGATGGCCGCGGGGCGCAGACGGGGTTCGCGCAACAATCCAAGCACACCGTCAGGCGCGCCCGCCTGCTGCCACCAATGGCGAACGGCCAGCACGAACAGCATCGAGGACAGTTGGCCCACCACGCTGCGCGCGCCCGGTGCGCCGCCCTGCACTTCGCTGCGCATCAGCGCCACCAGCGGCGCCAATGCCGCCATGGGCACACCGGCCTCACCAGGCAGGTGCATCTGCCGCGGCAGCGCCGACAACAAGGTGGTGGCGCCGGCACCGAAGTCGATGCGACCACAGAGCATGTCCACCTCGGGCGACGAACTGCCGTCGGTTCGCCATTCGAGCAGGCCGTGCGGCTGTATCGTCGCGCGTGGCGCAGGCGCCCTCCCGTCATCGCCGCGCGAAGAAAGCAGATGCCGACTACCCGCGGGCAATACCGCGATGTCGCCCGCTGACAGCGCGAGCACCGGCGCATCGTCCATCTTCAGATGCACCTGCCCTTGCAGGATCACGTGGAAGCGCACCGAACCCGGCGCTTCCGCGCGATGCGGATAGGCCCAATGGCCCGACCATTGGCAATGCACGTCGAGGTTGCCGCGTGCCGGATAGGCGTCGAGCAATTCGCTGAGCGTGTCCATGGCCATCGCTTCGGTGGAAAGACGCAGCTTAGCTCAAGCGCTTTTTTCGATCGCGCCTACGCCAGGCGAGCCAGGACGCGGCGCATCACATCGGCCAGCTCGGACGCGAGCGCCGCCATCCCGGGATAGCGCAAAAGCTGCGCCTCGATGTCCATGTGCCGCACGAGCACGCGGCCATCCGGCATCTGCAGCACGGCGATCTTCAGCGGAATCTCGATCAGCGCCGCAGGATTGGCTTCCAACAGGCGTGCCGCATAGCGCGGATGAAAGAACAGCCATTGTCGCGCCTTGCCGATGGGATACCCATCACGAGCCAGCAGCATCTGCGGATCGATCTCATGGATGAGCCACAGGTCCAGCGCCTTGAAGGCATGCTTGAGGCACGCAAGCGTGGCGTCGAAATCCACCGGCGATATCGCCACCGCCTCGCCGGGCGGCGGCGATACCTCGCCATACGACACGCTTTTCAACGAGCCGCTGGCGGTGTTCATGCGGTGACGGCGTCGTGTGCCTTCACCGCGTCCAGCACGCGAGCCGAGTACACCATCGCAGCGCCAGCGTTCAACGCTACTGCCACACCGAGGGCCTCGGCGATTTCTTCGCGGCTCGCACCCTGCTTCAACGCCTCGGCACTGTGCACGGTGATACAGCCATCGCATCGCGTGGTGACCGAAACGGCCAGGGCGATCAACTCGCGCGTCTTCGCATCGAGTACGTCGGTCTTCTTGCCGGCGTTGGACAAGGTCTGGTAACCCGCGAGCGTGTCGGGGCTGAGTTTGCCCAGCTCACCGATGCGGCCAACGAGCTCTTTGCGGTATTCGGTCCAGTTCAACATGACGTGCCTCCTCAAGGGACGGGGTGCTCCGGCCGTTGCCGGAACCTGGCGCGCATGTTGCGCCGGCACGCACCCGGACTGAATGCCCGGGCGGCTCGTTCTATTGCCCGATCGTCTCAGGCGCCTCCGGCGGCCAGGCTTGCGCGAGGAAGTCGCCGCGATAGGCGGCAAGATCCGCCCGCATGCCGTACATGTGCTTCACGAACGCCTGGCGCTCATGCCACATCACTTCCATGTCCCACAGGCAGAACGAGTAGCGGCCCAGGTCTTCGACCCAGCCCAAGGCCGCCTGCGTCGCCACGGCGATGAACATTTCATTGTCGTTGCCCCACCAGCCGAGGGTGAGGTACCGGGCGCTGGCGCCGTCGTGGAAGATGGCAAACGCCGGCATGTCGCTCCACGACACCGGCCTTGCCTGTTTCATCAACTCCAGGCGCGGCAGGTAGACACTTGCGCTCACCGCCTCGTTGCCCGGCGTGATCGTGTACAGCTTCACGCCGTCCGTATCGGTGTCGATCGGCAGATGCTCGATGCGTCGAGGTCGAAACATGCCACCCCTCCCCTTGGACGTCCCTGTCCAAGGATAGGGCGATTACTTCACGCCTTCGATGAACCAGTAGGTGCGCTTGCGCTTGCCCAGCTGGGGCGGCGAGATTTTCTGGGCACCGAGAACCGAGGTGTTGTTGCCGCCGCTGGGCGACGTCTGGTTGCCGCCGCCGATCAGCACCGGCGTGATGACCGACGAGGTACCCGAGCCGATCGAAATCAGGCCAAACACGGGTGAGGGCGGGAAGCCGCCACCGGAGAACACCACGAAGCCATCGGAATTGAGGCCCACGCCCGTGAGGAAGTTGATGGCGTAGCCACGCGCAATGCCGAGGTTTGGATAGCACTTGGTGGAATCGGCGCCAATCACATCGGGGGTATTGGTGCCGAAGTAGGTGTAGCCGGCCACCGTCAGCGGTGCGTTCACTGCCTTCTCGCCGGTATGGTTCAGCGTGACATAGAAGCCCGAGGTCGTGCTGGTGAGCGAATAGGGGGTCGTCGTACCCGCCGATGCGCCCGTTTCATCGGTAAGGCTCGCCTCGGTGATCGGCGTCCAGTTGTTCGCCACCGTGTTGCCGGTGTTGGTGTCCCTGAGCATGTAGAAACGGTTCACCACGTTGTAGGCCGTGCCTGCGGTGGTCGAGGACGAATACAGCGGATGCTCGCGATCGCCGCTCGCGGCGGTCACCGCATCGAAGGTACTGGTCGGCGTCACGTCCGGCGGATAGAAGAATTTGCGCGCGTTGTTGCCGGTGCCGCCCAGGCTCGCGATCTGGCTGACCGCCCAGCCCGACGGCGTGGATGCACCGTTGGGCTCCAGGTCGACGCGCCAGATGTTGCCGCCCACGTCCGCCGCGTACAGGCGATCGACATAGCCGTCCGAATTGCGGTCGAGCAGGGTGATGTCGGCCGGAATGGAGCGCGTCAGGCCAGCCGTGGTTTTGCAGGTGGTCGATCCTGTCGGGCACGTCGGCGCGGTCATCCACACGACGCTGCCGTTGAGCGCATCCAACACCACGATCGCCCGGCCCTGGGTGTCCGAGGCGGGCGCGGGATCGCTGTCTTCGGCGGGGTCATAACCGCCGCCCATGATGATCACGGGATCGGTGCTTCCCTTGACCATGGCCACCTTGGGTTGCGACCAGGTCTGGCCCAGCTCCGGGATATCCGTGTTGGTGATCTTCCATACGAACTTGGGCTTGGTCGGGTCCGTCACGTCGAAGGCGTAGACGAAGCGGCCGCCGCGGCGCGCGGACAGGAAGATATAGACCTTGGGGTTATTGGCGACACGCAGATCCTGATAGACCGTCGCGGTACCGTCGAAGAAGTAGTCCTTGGGCGTGGCCGTGGGATCGGTGGTGCCGTAGAGCTTGATCTTCGGGTTGTTGTTGTATAGGCGCTGGAACTTGCCGAAGAACTCCGGGGCCACGAACGACCACAGCTCGCCGCCGGGCCGTACGCTGCCGATGCCTTCCGGCGCAGTGGGATCGCTGGAGGGCTTGTTGCCGTTGATGGCGTGGAACATGCCGTCATTCGACCCGTAATACACCACCACACCGGTGCTGCCGCCGTAGTTGACCACCGCCGGGCGCGAGTGCAGCACATCGCCGTGGATGGACGGGCGCACGGTCACCAGACCGCCCGGTCCCGGCTCGGTCTCGTTGCCTGCGTTGTCGGTGCCACGCACCCAATTGATCAGGTTGGCGGCGGTGGGCGTGGTGGTGCTGCTGCCCAGTGCCGTACCGCTCAACGAGGTGTTGGAGGTGGCGAACGACTCCATGGGAAAGGTGGTGACGCAGTTGCTGACCGTGCTGCAGGTGTAGACCGTGCGCTTGGATTGGTCGACCAGGTAGTCGATGCGCATCGACTCACCCACGCCGCCCTTTTCCACGACCTCGCCGTCAGGTGCATCGTAGGCACCACCCACGCCCGAAGCAGGCGCCGGCGCATTGGCGCTCGCTGGGGCACTCCAGAAGCCCGCGGCCGGCCAGTTCGGCACCGCATTGGTCGTCATGGCGTTGTTGGCGAACTGGTACGGGCCGTCGCCGGAAGCGGATGTATCCGACGTCCAGAAACTGGTCGCATTGGGCGAAACGAATCCGGTGCCCGCGCTGCTGATGGCCGGCTGGCCCGCAGCGTCCTCCATCTGGACGCTGGTATTGGTGCTGTCCACGAAACCCAGCTGGTACTGCTTGAGGTTGCCCATCCAGCGCGGCAGGCCGTTGGCGTCGGGGCGGAACATGCCGACGTAGATCTGGTTGAGGTAGCTGCCCTGGCCGTTCACGCTGACCGGCAAGCTCACCGAGGCGAACACGCTGTTGACCGCCTGCACTTCGTTGAAGATCTGCGTGAGGTCGGCCACGAGCTGGTCGAGCGCACCGGGGTTGGTAACGTCGATCACGAAGGCCTTGCCGCCACCGTTGGATGCCATGCTGCCCACGAACTGCACGTAGTCAGGATTGCTGCCATCGGACATCGCGATGGTGTAGGTGACGATGTTCTGCTTGTTGACGTTGGTGCCGTTGGACAGGTCGGTCTGGTACATGTACCGGGTCCACTCGTCGGCCCAGTTGCCCTGATCGGCGTTGCCCTTGTTGGCATTCTTGTACGGCGGGGGAATGGTGATGGTGGTCAGCTGCGCGCTGGTGGCGCCCGCATTCTGGAGCGCCGTGTACGAAGGCGGCGTGCCGTTCGGCGTCTTGGGATCGTTGTTGTTGACGGCGTTCGCGATATAGATCACGAAGCTCTTTTGGCACGGCTGCAACGGCGACGTGTAATTGGTGCCGGACAGGCCCTTCTTGCCGGCGAAGTATGCCCAGACCTCCTGCATCTCCTCGTCGACCTTGTTGCTGTTCGACTTGTTGGCGACGCTCAGGTTGTTCTGGATGGCGCTCTGGAATCCGGCGACGCCGGCACTGTCCATCAGCGGAAGCGCGCCCGGCGGTGACGGCGGGGTGTTCGCCGGGTAGTAGAACTGGCCGCCATTCAACGGGCTCAGGGCGAACATCATGAGGCCCATGTTGATCTTGCCCGCGAGCAGCGGGTTCGTGCCCAGGCCAGTCACCGCCTTGTACAGGCCGCAGCGGATGAAGTCGGCGTCTTTGGTGCCCGTGATCCAGCTGGGGCAGTTGGCAGCGGCCGGGATCGACACGGTGGCGTCCCACGCCGCGGCATTGTCGATGGCCAGCAGCACATTGGGCTTGCCGCCGTTTGCGGGCGCACCGGTGTACAGGTCGATGTCGTCACCCAGCGCCAGCCCTGGCAGCGTGAGCATTAGCGTGCTGCAGGCCAGCGCGGAGAGCAGGCGGCTCAGCGGTGAACGCTTAAGGGTCATGGCGGCGTGTCCGTGGATGCGTAATGAAATGTCAGGGGCAACTGGCGCCGTTGAGCGCGCGCACTGCCACACCCTGGTGTACGGTGACCGAAGCAGCGGTGTTGTTGGGATCGGTAACGCTGGATTTCACATCCCACTGCGTTGCCTGGCAGGGCGGCGCGGGTACCGCGCCGGCGTTCGGCAGCAGGATGCCGGTGTTCTGGCCCGAGCCACTGAACATGCAGCCGACATCGTTGGGATTGGTGGGATCGAGGTCCTGGTTCAGTACCGGCTTGGTACCGGTGCAGACCGGCGGATCCACTTGTGCGGTGAAGTCGTTGGTGCCGTCCCCGTTCACGTCCACGGGCCAGGAGGTGACCGCGGTGATGGGCACCGAGGTGAACGGCTGGCTGAGCACCTGTTCGATGCCTTGCTGGGCGACGGTCTTGGCTTCCAGGCGGAACTGCTGGTTGCTGGCGACCTTGGTGTTCACCAGGCTGGAACCCACCATGGAGATCGCGAAGATGAGAAAGATGGCCAGGAACACCAAGGTCGTGACCAGCGTGAAGCCGCGCTGACGCTGCATGAATCGAAGGCTGCTCATCACTGGATCTCCCGCTGGCCGCCGGTGTTCCACAAGCGCGCCGTGCTGTTGTAGACGTGGCGTTTGTAGCTGTCGTTGTAAGGGCCACTCGCAGCGGCGCGGCCAAGGTCATAAGTGCGCTTGTCGGTCCAACCCACGCTGTTGGCCAGGTTGCGCGACAGCACGCTTACCCTTACCGCGGTGACATTGGCCCAGTTGGCCGCCGACGATGCCCAGCTGTAGGCGCCGCCATTGGGACATTGGTTGGTACCGCCGGCGGAGTTGTCGACCGAGGGATCGTCGACATAACAGTCCGGGCCACCGTTCTTGTCGGTATCCACGCCGTAGCTGTAGTGCACGTCCTGGATGCCGGTGACCAGAGACGTCACGGCGGTCGTGCCACCATTGAATTCGGCCACCTTGAGCGTCGGTATGCCGTCGTTCTTGGTGCAGTCGTCGCATGATGCGAGGTAATAGATACGCTTGACGTACTTGCGGATCTCCGTGTACGTGCCGCTGCACGTGCGCGTCTGCAGGGTGAAGCTCGTGTCCGCGTTGTCGTACACCAGCGGCACCGCATCGAGGCGGCAGCGCGACAGCTGGATGAAGTAGTCGTTGCCGGACACGGCGCTTGCCGAGATGCTCGACGCATAGCGCACGGTGAGCACTTCGGAATTGGCCACGATATTGGGAAGACAGGCCGGCGCCGCCGCCGTCGTGGGCAGGCCCGCCACGCCCACCGGCACCGTCAGGCCAGCCGTGGTGTCAAAGCCCATGGAGGCCTTGGCGGTAGCGCACGGATCGGGAACGATGTAGTTGAGCGAACTGCCCAGGTTCGCCTGTCCCCAGAAGCCGGCCATCTCGACATCGCGCACGATGGAATCGAGCGCATAGCGACCGTTCTCGACCTGTTCCGACGTCTTGTTGAATTCAGCACGCGCCTTGCTGCTCGACACATAGAGCGAACCCAGCGCCGCAAGCAGTACCAGGCCAATGGCCATGCCGACCATCAGTTCGATGAGCGAGAGGCCCGCCTGGCGGCGCCGTGAAACGACAGAGCACTGAAGGGCGGTCATGTGGAAAGATTCGCTATCTGGATCTCGACGCTGACGGCGCGCCGAAAAGTGTCGGTACCGAACTGATCCTTCCCGCACGACAGGCCCGAGGGCGCCGCGGTCGCCACCAGCCCTTGCCATGCGACAGTGACGCGATAGACCTGCACGATCGTGCCGACGCGCTCCACACAGCCCACCGCGCCGATCATTGCGCCAACCTTGGAGCCGCTGCTGACTTCGGCGGCGCCACGCAAGCTGTTCTGCCAGGCGGTGAGATCGTTGTTTGCCGTAGCCGATTGCGCCGTCGTGCCTGATGCACATACCGGCAAGGCGGTGGCCACGTTGCCCGCGGTGAGGCCGGTCGTGCCATTGGAATAGCAGTCGGCCACCTGCCGGTTGGCGTTGATTCGCGAGACCATGTCCTGCACCAGCGTGAGCGCCTGCACGCGCTGGTAGGACTCCATCTCGGTGCGCGTGGACTTGGCCATCATGGTGACCGTGCCCAACAGCGCAATGGCCGCGATGAAGATGGATACGAGCACCTCGATCAACAGCATGCCGCGTTGACGGTTCATTAGCACGGCCCTCCAGCGGTCGTAACCCGCCCGCTTGTACCGACCGCGACGCAGAGCGGCTGTTGTTTCGTATTGGCTTCGGTCGGCTTCACCTGGAACGAATCCGCGCTGGTCACCATTCGCCCATCGCCACCGAACGAGAGCGTCGCACTGCCGTTTTTTGCCGCGATATCGAGGTTTGTATAAGCGTCGTAGCTACGCAGGCTTTTGCCCCCGCTCAGCACTCGCCAACCGTTGCCCCACCCGCCTGTATTGGCTGTTATGTCGATCTGCGCGTTGCGCTTGATGGCCTCGCTTCGCGCATAGATCACCGAGGACGACATGTCCATCGCGGCATTCTTCACGCGCTGCGATTGGACGAAGGTTCCCAGGTAAGGCACGGCGATCAAGGTGAGCACCACGAAGATCGTGATGGTCATCACCAGTTCCACGAGGGTGAATCCATGCTGCCGGCGTCTATTCATGGCGTCATTTCCAGCAGCCCGTCGGCTGCTTGTTGCCATCGGCGCCGAGGGTAAGCTTGCCGCAACTGTCGTTGGCTTGCGGACTCCCCGTCTTGGGCGTCGCCGTGATCGAGTAGGTCGGGGGCAGGCCGGAGCTAGTCGCCACCGCGAGGTCGTAATTGGAGGAGACGCCCGTGGGCTGCGCGCTCGGGCCATAGCCCAGTGTCCCGACATCTGCCGCGTATCCGCGGTTATCGACCATATAGCGCTCCTGCGCGCTGGCGATTTCCAGCATCAGGCTCTCGGCGGCCTCGCGATTGCCATGCATGACGTAGCGGCGATAACTGGGGACGGCGATGGCTGCCAGGATCGCCACGATCGCGACCACGATCAGCAGTTCGATCAGCGTGAAGCCGGAAGCACCGGCATCACGCAGCGCGCGCGACCGATGCGTTGGCGAAACCGAACGGCGCCAATGACCCCTGCCCATGATGCTCCCCCGCTATCAGGCAACGTTTCGAAATGGGATGAGTGACGTCGCGTTGAATAACGCGATGAATCGGAATCCCCTGAATTAAGCGTAAGGCGATTAATGCAAGCCTGTCAATTTGTGAAACGGGTCACATTTGAATACAAACAAGAACTTACCGTTATTTTCAGCGCTTTAGTTATCCGCTCTTAATTCCGATCTATTCCGTTAGTCGTACCGGGCGGGCTCCTGCCAAAACCGGATGTCGTGGGGAACGGATTTTCCCGGCTCGAAGCCTTCGCCGGTGAGGACGACCAGTGCACTGGCAGGCCGTCCTCACCCCGGGGTGCTAAGGCACTGACCACGATGGAATTAAAGCGATTTTCGTGCCATGGCCAGCCGCGCCCGGCCACTATGGATGAATGGTTTTCGACAGCGCGGCATTTGCACGGCATGGAGGGAGAAAGGCGGTCGCGCCGCGGCAATCATCGCCTGGGCGGTGATTTTCTTTTGGCTGCCTTTCAATAACCTTAGTAAATGCTTATGCAAATCTGACGCCATTCTGACGTTGATAAGCGAGGTAAATAACGAGATTTACCCTACGGCGGCACTCCGGGACGCCGAACGGACCCAAAGCGTCACCCGCCTTTTCGGTATATGCGGCCTATGACGATGACTTGCCCTCGTAGGCGGCGACGGCGTCGATCACGCGTGCCGAGTACACGAGCGCCGCCCCAGCATTGAGGGCCACCGCCACGCCCAGCGCTTCGGCGATTTCCTCGTGGCTCGCGCCCTGTTTGAGCGCCTCGGCCGTATGCACCGTGATGCAGCCGTCGCAGCGCGTGGTGACCGCCACCGCCAGTGCGATGAGTTCGCGGGTCTTGGCGTCGAGCTTGCCGGCCTTCTTCGCGGCGTTGGACAAGGTCTGGTAGCCGGCGACGGTATCGGGACTGAGCTTGCCGATGTCGCCGATACGGGACACGAGTTCCTTGCGATATTCGGGCCAGTTGAGCATGGACGTTGCCTCGGCGAAGGGAGGGGTCCGCGACGATGCGGAACAGCCATGCTGCGCCCGCTCGCGTGTGGCCCCGGTGATGCCCGCGGCGACTCAGCGCTGGCCGACCGGTGCGCGGGCCAGCGCCCATACGTCGATGCGTTTGGCGCCCGCCCGCCGCAACACGCGGCAGCACTCGGCCAGCGTGGCGCCGGTGGTCATCACGTCATCGAGCAAGACCACGTGTTCGGGCCAGACCACGCCGGCTTTCGCCGCGAATGCCCGGCGTACGTTGCGGCGACGCGCCAGGGCGCCAAGCTCGGTCTGTGCCGCGGTGCCGCGCTCTCGCAACAGCCAGGTGGCCTGCACGGGCACCTGCATCGCGCGCGCCAGCGGTCGCGCGAGCTCAAGTGCCTGATTGTGGCCGCGGGCCCTCAACCGTTGGCGGTGCAGGGGTACCGGCACGATCAGTTCCGGCGGCACGGCCCATGGCATTTCGCGCAACCATAGCGTCGAAAGCACCCGGCCCGCGGCGAGATCCGCGCCGAATTTGAAGCGCGTTTCCAGCCGGTCCAGCGGCCACGCATAGCGGAACGGTACCCAGGCCGCATCCCAGGGCGGCGGTCGGCGCTGGCATTGGCCGCACAGGGCCGCGGACTCGGCCAGCGGCAGCGCGCAACGGGCGCAGCAGCGGCGATTGCGCGGCAACTCGGCGGCGCAGTCCGCGCACAGGTCGATGCCGGCGTCCCCGACGCCACCACAGAGCAGGCAGTGATAGGGAAGAACGAAACGTTGCAGCGAATCCCTCGCCGCGTGCCACCACGAAAGCGCATCCATGCGCCGGCTCCTCGCCTCAGGTCTTGGGTTTGAACATCGCCGCGTCGAGGATGGACCAGAGATGGATGATCCAGCCCAGCCACACGATCCACAGGATGGCGGCCAGCACGAACATCACCAGCGCGATCCAAAACCGCCCCTGCACCAGCTGGCCCAGGCCAGGAATGAAGAAACTGCAGATGGCGGCGAGCACATTGCCCGCACTGCCTTGTCCGGCGCTCATGCCTTGAAGCTCCCGTGGAGTGGAACCTCGATGGTAGCGCAGCCATACGCGCACGCATCGTCAACTTCATTGCGGCTTCAAAAGTTGACAGAGACGGGAGCGCTGCCAAACTGTCGTCCATTCCCCATCCCAGAGCTGTCGCCATGGCCCACCCGATCCGCCACGACTGGACCCGCGCCGACGTCGCCGCGCTGTTCGCGCTGCCGTTCAACGAGCTGCTGCACAAGGCGCATGCCGTGCACCGCGAGCACCACGACCCGAACGCCGTGCAGGTGTCGACCCTGCTGTCGATCAAGACCGGTGGCTGCCCGGAAGACTGCGCCTATTGCCCGCAGGCCGCCCGCTACGACACCGGCGTGCAGGCGCAGAAGCTGATGAGCGTGGAGGCCGTGGTGGCGCGGGCGCGCGCGGCCAAGGATGCGGGCGCCTCGCGCTTCTGCATGGGCGCCGCCTGGCGCAGCCCGAAAGATCGCGACGTGGCCAAGGTGGCCGAGATCGTGAGCGCGGTGAAGGGCCTGGGGCTCGAAACCTGCGCCACGCTGGGCATGCTCGACGGCGATCAGGCCGCCACGCTCAAGCAGGCCGGCCTGGACTATTACAACCACAATCTCGACACCGCGCCCGAGTTCTACGGCGAGATCATCCACACGCGCCAATACCAGGATCGCCTGGACACGCTGGAACACGTGCGCGAAGCGGGCCTGAAAACCTGCTGCGGCGGCATCGTGGGCATGGGCGAGACGCGCGACCAGCGCGCCGGCCTGCTGCAGACGCTGGCCAACCTGCCCGAGCACCCGGAATCGGTGCCGATCAACCAGCTGGTGCAGGTGGAAGGCACGCCACTCAACGGCGTGCAGGCGCTGGACCCCTTCGAATTCGTGCGCACCATCGCCGTGGCGCGCCTCCTGATGCCGGCCTCGATGGTCCGCCTTTCCGCCGGTCGCCAGCAGATGGACGACGCGGTGCAGGCGCTGTGTTTCTTTGCAGGCGCCAACTCGATCTTCTACGGCGAAAAGCTGCTGACCACCGGCAACCCCGACGTGGAACACGATCGCCAGCTGTTCAAGCGGCTCGACCTGCATCCGCTGGAAGTGGTGGAACAGAGCGGCACGGTGCATGCGGACATCCTGCAGCACTGCGCCGCCTGACGCTGCCGTAGCCCTTGTGGGAGCGCACCCTGTGCGCGACTTGCGGCGATGGCGTCCCGCTCCGTACGCCGTCGCGCACAGGGTGCGCTCCCACAGACAAGCCGTCGCTGTATGACTCCCCGCCCCGACCTGCTCGCCCGCCTCGCCCTGCACGCGCAACAGCGCGAGCAGGCCGGGCTGCGCCGGCGGTTGCGCGTGATCGAGCGCGTCGATGGCCCCTGGGTGGAGCGTGACGGCCGTCGCCTGCTGTCCTTCTGCAGCAACGACTACCTTGGCCTGGCGCAGCATCCCGCGCTGGTCGCCGCACTGAAGCGCGCGGCGGATGACGACGGTGTCGGCAGCGGTTCCGCCCACCTCATCGGTGGCCACCGCAGCGCTCACGCCGCGCTGGAGGAAGCGCTCGCCGAATGGACCGGCCGCGAACGCGCGTTGCTGTTTTCCACCGGCTACATGGCCAACCTCGGCACGATGCAGGCTCTGCTGGAACGCGGCGACGTGTGCGTGCAGGACAAACTCAATCACGCCTGCCTGCTCGACGGCGCGCAACTCGCGGGCGCGGAGTTGAAACGCTATCGGCACGGCGATGTGGATGCGGCGGCCCGCCAGTTGGCCAACCGCGGCGACGCCCCCGCGCTGCTCGCCACCGACGGCGTCTTCAGCATGGATGGCGATATCGCCCCACTGGCCGAGCTCGCCGCCCTGTGCCGGCGCGAAGGCGCCACGCTGATGGTCGATGATGCGCATGGCCTGGGCGTGCTCGGCGAACGCGGCGAAGGCAGCGTGACCGATGCCGGACTGGGTCAGAACGATGTCCCGGTGTTGATGGCCACCCTTGGCAAGGCGCTGGGCTGCAGTGGCGCGTTCGTCGCGGGACCGGCGACGCTCACCGATGGCCTGCTGCAGTTCGCCCGCACCTACATCTACACGACGGCGATGCCACCCGCGCTCGCCGCCGCCACGCTGGCCGCGGTGCGGTTGGCGCAGGCGGAAGGCTGGCGCCGCGAAAAGCTCCATGGTTTGATCGCCCGCTTTCGCCAGGGAGCACGGGAGCTGGGATTGCCGCTGATGCCCTCCCCCACCGCCATCCAGCCGCTGTTGCTGGGCGATGCGCGGTCGGCGATGGAGGCTGCCCAGGCCCTGGAGCAGCGGGGTTTCCTGGTCACCGCGATCCGCCCACCCACCGTGCCGCAGGGCCAGGCGCGCCTGCGCATCACCCTGTCGGCCGCCCACGAGGAAGGCGACGTGGACCGGCTGCTGGAGGCGCTGTCCCGGGCGCCTCGGGCCCAGCCCGTATAATGGCGGTCTTGCCGTACCCGCTCCCCTCCATGTCCATCGTCAATCTCTCCGCCTATCGCTTCGTCAGCCTGGACGACCTGCCCGCGCTGCGCGAACGCGTGCTCGAGCGCTGTCTGGCGCTGGAACTCAAGGGCACCATCCTGCTCGCGCCCGAAGGCATCAACCTGTTCCTGGCCGGCCCGCGCGAACCCATCGACGCCTTCATGCACTGGCTGCGCGAAGACCCGCGCTTCGCAGGATTGGAGCCCAAGGAGTCGATATCCGACGGCGTGCCCTTCGGGCGCATGCGCGTACGCCTGAAGAAGGAGATCATCACCATGCGCATGCCGGCGATCCGTCCGGAAGGCGCGCGTGCGCCATCGGTGGCGCCGGCGACGCTGCAGCGCTGGCTGACGCAGGGCCATGATGACGACGGTCGCGAGATCGTGCTGCTCGATACGCGCAACGACTACGAGACCGACGTCGGCCTGTTCGACCACGCGGTGGACTATCGCATCGCCAGCTTCACCGAGTTCCCCGGCGCCATTGCCGCCGATCGCGCGCGCTACGACGGCAAGACCGTCGTGTCGTACTGCACCGGCGGCATCCGCTGCGAGAAGGCCGTGTTGCACATGCAGGACATCGGCATGCAGCACGTGTACCAGCTCGAAGGCGGCATCCTGAAGTACTTCGAGGAAACCGACGGCTCGCACTGGCGCGGCGACTGCTTCGTGTTCGATGAGCGTGGCGCGGTGGACAAGAGCCTCGCTCCATCACTCCCGCTCCCTTCTGGGCAAGCCGAAGGTAGTTCCGTGCGAGAGAGGCCTGGAGCGAGGGCCCAATCCTTCGACGAGCCCGCATCAGGCCAAGCCTTCGCGAGCACCCAAACCCCGCCCCAGTGGGGAGTGGGAGTCGACGCCGCATGACGCTCCACATCGAAACGCACGGGCGCGGCGACATCCCCGTGGTGATCCTGCACGGCTGGGCCATGCACGGCGGCATGATGGAACCGCTGTGCGAAGTGCTCGCGGACCGCTGCACGCTGCACGTCGTCGATCTGCCGGGTCACGGTTATTCGCGCGACAGCAAGCTTCCGCTGGAGCCTTCCGCCTGCGTGCAGGCCATCGCCGAACGCACGCCGCCGGCGATCTGGATCGGCTGGTCACTGGGTGGCCTGATCGCCATGACGGCCGCGTTGGAACGCCCCGCGAATGCCCGGGCCCTCGGCGTCATCTGCGGCACGCCGAAATTCTCGCGTGACGAAAGCTGGCCATACGGCAGTGATCCCAGGCTGGTGCGCCAGCTCGCCGAGGACCTGGAAACCGACTACCACGCCACGCTCGAGCGCTTCATCGCGCTGGAGGCGATGGGCAGCCCCGATCCTCGCGCCGAGCTTCGCCACCTGCGCGGCCTGATGTTCACGCGTGGCGAACCGGATCTTCGCGTGCTGCAGGATGGCATCCGCATTCTGGAAACGACCGACCGTCGCGCCGACCTGCCGTCGGTGTCGGTGCCCAACGTGTGGATCGCCGGACACCGTGACCGGCTTGTACCGCCGCCGGCCATGGCATGGTCCGCCGAACAGGCGCGCGGCAACTACGTCGAGGTCGCGCACGCCGGCCACGCGCCCTTCTTCGGTTATGCCGACGCCGTAAGCGCGGCGTTGAAGCCTCTGCTGGATACGTTTCGATGAGTTCTTCGCATGTCGACCAGCGCCAGGTGCGCCGCAACTTCAGCCGCGCGGCCGCGACCTACGAACAGCACGACGCCCTGCAGCAGGAGGTGCAATCGCTGCTGATCGATCGACTGGGCTTCTATCTGGAAACACCCGAGCGGGTGGTCGACGTGGGTGCCGGCACCGGCCGCGGCACCGCACTGCTGCGCAAGCGCTACCCGAAAGCGCAGGTGGTGGCGATGGATCTCGCGCTGCCCATGCTGCGCGCATCGAAGAAGCACATGAGCTGGCTGAAGCCGTTCCAGCGCGTGTGTGCCGAGGCCACGGCGCTGCCGCTGCCCGACCACAGCGTCGACGTGCTGCACTCGAACCTCTGTTTCCAGTGGATCGACAACCTGCCCGCGCTGTTCGGCGAATGCGTGCGCGTGCTCAAGCCCGGCGGCCTGCTGGTGTATTCCACTTTCGGCCCCGACACGCTGAAGGAACTCCGCGCCGCCTGGGCACAGGCCGACGAACAGCCGCACGTGAGCCGCTTCCTGGACATGCACGACCTGGGCGATGCGATGATCAATGCCGGCCTGCGCGACCCGGTGCTCGACGTCGATCGCTACACGCTCACCTACAGCGAACCCCGCATGTTGCTCAAGGAGCTGCAGGGCCTGGGCGCCACCAATGCCGATCGCGAACGCGAACGCCACCTGCTCGGCAAGCGCCACTACCAGCGCATGCTCGCGGCGTACGAAACCATGCGCGTCGACGGGCGCATTCCCGCGACATGGGAGGTGGTGACCGCGCACGCCTGGGGTCCGCCGCCGGGCCAGTCGCGTCGCCTGGCCGGCGGCGGCGAGATCGCCAGCTTCTCGATCGACAGCCTGCGTGGATCGCGGCGCCGCTGACACCGTCGCCTATCCTGCAGGAGCGCACCCAGTGCGCGACCGCAGGGCATCGGCATTGCTTCTCCGTAGGCTTTTCGCGCACTGGGTGCGCTCCTGCAAAGGCGCTGTCGAACCGCTCGTCACACCTGCTTGTACCGAAAACAACTCACCACGTGGTCGTTGACCATGCCGGTCGCCTGCATGAAGGCATAGCAGATGGTGGTGCCGACAAAGCGGAATCCCCGCTTCTTCAACTCCTTGCTCATGCGATCGGACAGCGGCGTGCTCGCCGGCACGTCGCCCTGGCCGGTCCAGCGGTTGCGGATCGGCTTGCCATCCACGAACGACCACAGGTAGCGATCCAGGCTGCCATGCTCGTCGATCGCCTTGAGCGAGGCGACGGCATTGTCGCGCGCGGCGTAGACCTTGAGGCGATTGCGCACGATGCCAGGATCGAGCAAAGCCTTTTCCAGCTCGCGATCCTTCATCGCGGCCACGCGCTCGATGTCGAACCGGTGGAACACGCGGCGATAGTGATCGCGCTTGAGCAGGATGGTGCGCCACGAGAGCCCGGCCTGCGCGCCTTCCAGGCACAGGAATTCGAACAACAACCGGTCGTCATGCAGCGGCGTGCCCCACTCGCTGTCGTGATAGTCGTGCATGTCGGGGCTGTCGCCCCAGGCACAGCGCTTCCTGGGTTTTGCCGGGTTCGATGCCATGTCTCGATTCCTGTTCACGCCGCGGGCGTGCCGCGCTTTCCGTGCAAGCCGATGCGGGTGCCGGCCAGGAGGGCAGCGAGCCTCGCCACGGCAGCGACATCGGCACGGGTACCTCGCCAACGCCGCGTTTCGATCCGGCGGCGCGCGCCCCTTGTAACTTGGCGGGCGAGCGACGACGCTATCCCACCCATGCGTACGGAACAAGGGCACGCCCCGCCGCACGCGCCTTCACGCGGACTTCCATGACTGCCACCTCGCACTCGCGCGGCGCCGTGCTGGCGCTACTCGCCACCATCGTCATCTGGGCCTACAGCTGGGTGGTGATGAAGCAGGTGCTGCAGCACGCCGGCCCGTTCGACTTCGCCGCGATCCGCTACGTATGGGGTGCACTCGTGCTGTTCGGCGCGCTGGTGGTGATGCGCCAGCCGCTGCGTCCGCCGCCGCTGCTGCCGACGATGTTGATCGGCCTGTGCCAGACCACCGCCTTCCAAGGACTGGGGCAATGGGCGCTGGTGAGTGGCGGCGCGGGCCGCGTCGCATTGCTGGCCTATACCATGCCGTTCTGGGCGGTGCTGCTGGCGTGGCTGATCCTCCACGAGCGCCTCACGCCACGACGTTGGCTCGGCCTCGGTCTCGCCGCCATCGGCCTCGTATGCATCATCGAGCCCTGGCACGGCCTGGGCAATCCGACCAGCACCTGGCTCGCCATCGGCGCAGGCGCGGCGTGGGCGATGGGCACGGTGCTCAGCAAGCGCGTGTTCCTGCGGCATGGGCCCACGCCGCTCAATCTCACCGCGTGGCAGATGCTGTTTGGCGCGCTGATGCTGGTGGTGGTCGCGCTCTGCGTGCCGCAGCGATCCATCGAGTGGAACTGGCAGTTCATCGGCGGCCTGGCCTACAGCGTGGTGATGGCCTCCAGCATTGCCTGGGGGCTGTGGCTCGTCGTACTGCAGCGCCTGCCCACCGCCGTGGCGAGCCTCGCCAGCCTGGGCGTGCCGATCATGAGCGTGCTGCTGGCGTGGATGATCCTGCACGAGCGGCCCAGCACGATGGAATGGCTGGGCATCGGCTTCGTGCTGCTCGGCCTGGTGGCCGTCAGCGGCCTGCGCCTGCGCAAGGCCTGACCGTTTTCGTGGGAGCGCACCCAGTGCGCGACCGCAGAGGGCATCGATGTGTTGCGGTCGCGCACTGGGTGCGCTCCTACAGGGAGAGAGAGGTTGTCGCTCGCGATGTGCCGCTCCACGGCACGAGCCTTCACCAAACCCCTGTGTGGCGGTGAGGGGTGGACGAGCAGGCCCCGCAGGGGTGCCCGACACGGATGTCGGGCACTTTTCGTCCGGGCAGGAGCCCGGTCGAAAAGCCCGGCCGCCCCTCACGCACTGGCTGGGCCGCAGGCCCGGCCAGCGCCACGCGGGGTGCCGTTCTCTTTGGTTACTTTTCTTTACTCCGGGCATCCTGCCCTCCGCCCTTCGGGCCGGCTTCGCCGTTCGCACGCGCTCCTGCGCGTGCGTGAGCAAGCAAAGAAAAGTGACCCGGCCTTCCCACGGGGACTAGCTTCGCGTCGCCGGCAGGAGGGCGGAAGCCCGCGGCAGGCGAGCCCAATCGCAGAAACCCGGCAACGACAGCATCAGAAATCTTCATGTACCGACACGATGAACATGCAGACCGGCGCGAAAGGCGGTCGCGCACAGGGTGCGCTCCTACAAGGGAACGAACGCCACGCAGAGAAAGTGACCCGGGCCGCGGCAGCGGCTCGGAAGCCCGCGGCAGGCGAGCACGCTGGCGATAACGCGACAACATAACGCGACAACCAGGAACCGAGGTCCTGGATGATCAGCCGTCGGCCGTTGAAAAGCGTCTCCGGCCTGCGCCGGGACGACGAATCATGCAGGCCCGCGCGAAAGGCCATCGCGCACTGTGTGCGCTCCTGCAACGGCAGGGGTCGCCTACCAGGGCAGGTCGTCGAGATCGACGTTGCCACCCGTGAGGATCAGGCCCACGCGCCTGCCCTTGAAGCGCTCCGGCCGCTTCAGCACGGCCGCCAGCACCGTCGCGCTGGAAGGCTCGACCACGATCTTCAGCTCGTTCCACAGCAACCGCATCGCGGCGACGACCTCGTCGTCAGACACCGTGGTCACGTCGACGCGATGCATGCGCAGCGCCTCGAAATTGGTTTCGCCGATCAGCGTACGCAAGCCATCGCAGAGGGTGTGCGGCGTGAACGGGCCCACGCGCTGGCCCTGGGCGAGCGAGCGCGCCGCGTCATCCGCGCCAGACGGCTCCGCACCATGCACTTCGATCTGCGGCGCCACGCCGTGCGCCGCAATGGCCGTGCCGGCGATCAGGCCGCCGCCGCCGATGGGCGTGATCACGGCATCGAGATCCCCCGCCTGTGCCAGCAGTTCGAGCACGGCCGTGCCCTGTCCCGCCATCACGCGCGTGTCCGAGAACGGATGCACCAGTTCGGCGCCGGTGGCGCGCTGCACTTCGTCCGCCTTCGCTTCGCGCGCGGCCTGCGTGGCCTCGCAGCGATGCAGGATGGCGCCCGCGCGCTCGATTGCTTCCACCTTGGTGCGCACCGCGCCGTCGGGCACGATCACATGCGCGGGAATGCCTCGCGTCGCCGCCGCCAGCGCGAGCGCGTTGCCATGGTTGCCGGAGGAGTGCGTGACCACGCCGCTCGCGGCCATGGCGTCGTCCATCGACCACACGGCATTGCATGCGCCACGGAACTTGAAGGCGCCGCCGCGTTGCAGGTTCTCGCACTTGAAGTACAGGTCGACGCCGGCCAGCTCGTTCACCGTCGCATTGCGCAGCACGGGCGTCTTCACCGCATGAGGCGCTATGCGCGCGGCCGCTTCCTGCACCTGTGCGAAGGTGGGCAAGGCGGCGCGATTCATCGTGGCATTCATGGACTTTCGATCTCCACACCGCAAAGGAAGCGCCGCTCGGCGCCTGGCTCGAGCCGGATGACCTCGGCGCAATCGGGCCGGTTGAAGGCATCGGCCCAGCTTTCCATCGGCTCCAGCGCGACCGATCGCCGGATGTCGCGCGTCACCGTGTCCGCGGTGAAGGCAAGCATGACGCCAGAGGTCTGCCAGACCGCGATGGTCAATCCGCCGTCCGGTTCGCGCAGCCGCGTGCGCGTGCGGCCATCCGTGTCGAAACGCAGGTCGGCGAAGGCATGGTTGAGTTCACGCGGGCCGATCGCCCGCATCTGGCGGAAGTCGAGATCCGGCGCGTGATCGATGGCCATGCGGCCGCTTTCGGCCGGCAGCGGGATGAAATCGCTGCCGGTGCGCACCACGCTGTCGGCAGGAACCTGCAGCTCCCAGCTGTCGATGGGCAAGTCGCTCAGCCGGAAATACGGATGCCAACCGAAAAAGCACGGCGCCGCCTGATCGCCCACGTTGCGCATGACGGCTTCCAGCGCGAGGCCGGCGGCATCGAGCGTATAGGTCACCGTGAGGTCGATCGCGAAAGGGTACCCGGGATGCACACCGGGCCGGATCGCCTGCGTGCTGAAGGTCGCGCGCGCCGACCCGGCATCGGCGGAAAGACCGGCCAGTTCGAAATCCACGCCTCGCACGAAGCCGTGGCGCGCGGCACGCGCCTCGCCTTCCACGCCCGGCTGCAGATCGTAGGACTTGCCGTCGAATGCATAGCGCGCGTCGGCGATCCGGTTGGCAAACGGAACCATGATCGCGAAGCGGGAGCTGGGGCGCGTGTCCAGTTCATCCGCATCGCGATAGCCATCGGCGATATCCCGGGTGCCGTCCGGCGAAGGCACCTCGAAGCTCAGCAACGTGGCGCCACGCCGGGCGATGCGCACGCGGCGGCCATGGGCCGCATCGGTCAGCACCGCCAGTTCATGGCCCCCCAGCTGGGTACGTTCCGCCTGATACACGGCCATCGCCTTGTCCTGCCTGGAAAGGCCCGCATGTTAGCCTGACTGGTCCCTTGCACCCCAGCTGTCCCGATGAACAACCGAAGCGACAACCCTCCTGCCCTGGTTCGACTCAGCGAATACCGCGCCCCTGCCTGGCGCGTATCGCAGGTGGAACTGACCTTCGACCTGGGCATCGACGCCACCGAAGTCACCTCGCGCCTTCACCTCCAGCGTGATCCTGCGCAGGACGCGCCGCTGCGGCTGGATGGCGAAGGCCTGGAGCTGCTGTCGATCGCCCTGGACGGCCAGCCGCTCGACGGACGCGCCTGGCGCTACGTGGGCAACGTGCTCGAAGTGGATGGCGCGCGCGATGGAAGCGTGCTCGAGACGCGCGTCTGCCTGCGCCCGGCGGCCAATACGGCGCTGGAAGGCTTGTACCTGTCCGGTCCGCGCGAGCGCGGCTTCCTGCTCACCCAGTGCGAGGCGGAAGGCTTTCGCCACATCACGTTCTTCCCGGATCGCCCCGACGTGCTGGCGAGCTACACCGTCACGCTGTGCGCCGACCGCGATCGTTTCCCGGTGCTGCTGGCCGGCGGCAATCCGGACGGCGAGGGCGAGTTGGAAGGCGGCCGGCACTGGGCGCGTTTCGTGGATCCGCACCCCAAGCCCAGCTACCTGTTCGCCCTGGTGGCCGGCCGGCTGCAGAAGATCGAGCGCGATTACGTCACCGGCAGCGGCCGCGCCTTGAAGCTGGTGATCTGGGCCGAGCCGGACGCGATCGGCCAGTGCGGCTACGCGATGGATGCGCTGGAACGGTCCATGCGCTGGGACGAGCAAGCCTACGGCCGCGAATACGATCTCGATGTGTTCCATGTCGTCGCCACGCACGACTTCAACATGGGCGCGATGGAGAACAAGGGCCTCAACATCTTCAACGCGAAGTACCTGCTGGCCGATCCCGACTCCAGTACCGACGACGAATATCGCGCGGTGGAAGCGGTGGTGGCGCACGAGTATTTCCACAACTGGAGCGGCAATCGCGTTACCTGCCGCGACTGGTTCCAGCTGTCGCTGAAGGAAGGCCTCACGGTGTTCCGCGAGCAGCAATTCTCGGCGGACATGAATTCGGCGGCGCTCAAGCGCATCGAAGACGTGTCCCTGCTGCGTCGCGCGCAGTTTCCCGAGGACGCGGGCCCGCTCGCGCATCCGGTGCGGCCGGCGCAGTACAGCGAGATCAACAACTTCTACACCGCCACCGTCTACGAGAAGGGTTCGGAACTGGTGCGCATGGTCGCCGGCCGCCTGGGGCGCGACGGCTTCCGCCGCGGCATGGACCTGTATTTCTCGCGCAACGACGGTCGGGCGGCGACGCTGGAGGACTTCCTCGGCGCCCTGGGCGAGGCCAATGGCGTCGACCTCACGCCCTACCTCGCCTGGTACTCGCAAGCCGGCACGCCGCGCCTCTCCGCGCGCGGCCACTACGATGCCGCGCATCGCACCTATACGCTGACCCTGTCGCAGCACACGCCAGCCACGCCGCACCAGCCGCACAAGCAACCGCTGCCGACTCCCGTGAAGCTGGCGCTGTTCGATCGTGCGGGGCAGATGCTTCCCCTGCACCTGACCGACGACCATGCAGAAACCTCGGGCGCCACCGAGCGCGTCGTCGTGCTCGATCGCGCCGAGCAGGCATTCGTGTTCCAGCAAGTCAACGAAGCGCCGGTGCCGTCGCTGTTGCGTGGCTTCTCCGCCCCGGTGATCCTCGAATGTTCCTACGAGCCGGCCGATCTCGCCCTGCTGCTGCGCCATGATCCGGACGGCTTCAATCGCTGGGAGGCCGGCCAGCAGCTGGCTGCGCGTGCCTATGACAACCTGCGCGAGGGCAACGAGACCAGCGCGCTGGACGCATGGTGCGAAGCGCTTGGGGCGCTCTTCAACGACAGCGCCATGGACGCGGCCCTGCTGGCCGACCTGCTCACGCCGCCCGGCGAGATCGAACTGTCCGAACGCGAGCGCCAGGTCGATCCTTCGCACGTGCACGCGCTGCGCCAGCAGCTGCAGGAGCACCTCGCATTGCGCATCGGCCAGCAGGCATTGCAGCGCCGCTACGAGGTGCTGGCCGCGCATACGGGGCTCCAGCTCGACGCCAACAGCCAGGCACGCCGCCGGCTCAAGCGGCGCGTGCTGGAGTTGCTCGCGCGCATCGATCCATGGACCGCGCATGCGCAAGCCACCTTGCAATACGACAACGCGCCCAGCATGACCGACCGCCTCGCGGCACTGAGCGTGCTCGTGCGTGGCAACGCCTCGCAGGCGCACGCGGCGCTGGCGCATTTCCGCGAACGCTACGCCGACAATCCGCTCGCGATGGACAAGTGGTTCTCGGTGCAGACGCAACTGCCCGGCGAGCTCGTGATCGATCGCGTGCGCGTGCTGGAAGACGATGCCGCCTTCACGCTGAAGAATCCGAATCGCGTCAATTCGCTGTATGGCGCGTGGGCGCGCAGCAACCCCGATGGCTTCCATCGACCGGACGGCAGCGGTTACCGCTTGCTGGCCGAACGGCTGAAGCAACTCGATGCGCTCAATCCACAGATCGCGGCACGCATGGCGACAGCATTCAACGGCTGGCAGCGACTGGAGCCCGGCCGGCGGGCACTGGCACGCGCGGCGATCGAGTCCGTGGCCGCGCATGCGGGCCTCTCGCGCAACCTCGACGAAATCGTGCAGAGCATGCTGCGCGGTTGAGTGCATGGGCGTCCGTGGCATACGCCCTGGATGCCCTGCAAAGAACAACGCCCGAGTGCTACCCGTCCATGACGGGGCACCCGGGCGTAATCTCAGGCGTGGAAGGAAAGTTCAGTCCGGCGGATGCGTCACGCCGATGCGCGAAAACGTCCCGGCACTTTCCTTCCAAGGGCCAACGGACACCCGACGTCCATCAGCGACGAAACAGTTGCGGCTCGCTCGTACGATCAGACTTCCAGGCTCTGCAATTCGTCACGCAGGCGGCTGATGCGCGACTGCAGGCGCGGGCGCAGAACCTGGCGCTCGTCTTCGCTGCGGGCATCCAGGTGTTCCATCGCCATCTCGACGCGACCCAGTTCGATCAGCAGGTCGTGATGCGGATAGACGGGTTGGAAATCGAAGCTGGAATCCATGGCGGCCTCCTCCAAAAACGACGTGCCTTGTCGGCACTGTTTGGAAATGCAACGGCCATGCCAGCAATGTGATGTAGCTCACGCGCAAAACGGCCTTCGATCACGAAATGACGCTGTACGTCATCTCTTGCCAAGACTCGGCACAAACGGGCGTTTTAGTCACTCCACGTTCACGCACGAGGCCTGAATATCCAATCCACGCACAGCGAGATAAAACCTCGCTGACAGCCACGAAATCTTCGGTTTCTGGCGCCCGGCAACACGGTCATCCTGGATTCCCCCTGTTCCTGAGACCGCCGGGCGCCAGATCTTATCCAGGCCCCCAGAGCTCACGCGTTTTCGAGCCAGGCCGGAAAAAAACGACGGCGCCCCGAGGGGCGCCGTCTTGCTTCCTCTCCCCAGCACGCGATCAAGCCCCTGTCGCTCGATCTCGGCGCGCGTTGTCGCGCAGCTTCTGCCTGTGGAAAGTGCGTGATAGGCGAAGCAGGAAGCGTGCCAGCGGCCAGAAGGCCCGAGTGGCGGTACCATAGCGCCGTATTTGGTCCATTCCTGCGCTTGCAGGGCAGGTTTTGTCAGGGCGACCCCGATGTTCCATCCCACCCACTACGACGTCATCGTGATCGGCGGCGGCCATGCCGGCACCGAGGCCGCGCTCGCCTCGGCGCGGACCGGCGCGCGCACCCTGCTGCTCAGCCATAACATCGAGACAATCGGCCAGATGAGCTGCAACCCGGCCATTGGCGGCATCGGCAAGGGCCACCTGGTGAAGGAGATCGATGCCCTTGGCGGCGCCATGGCGCACGCGGCCGACCTTGCAGGCATCCAGTGGCGCACCCTCAATGCCTCCAAGGGACCCGCCGTGCGGGCCACCCGCTGCCAGGCCGACCGCGCCCTCTACAAGGCGGCCATCCGCCGGATCGTCGAGACCCAGCCCAACCTGGAACTGTTCCAACAGGCGGTGGACGACCTGGTCCTGGAAGGCGACCGCGTCACCGGCGTGGTCACCCAGATGGGCCTCAAGTTTCGGGCGCGTGCCGTCGTGCTTACCGCCGGCACCTTCCTGGCGGGCAAGATCCACATCGGCCCGGCGCAATACGCCGGCGGCCGGGCCGGTGATCCGCCGGCCAGCACGCTCGCCCAGCGCCTGCGCGAGCTGCCGGTGGCGGCCGAGCGCCTGAAGACCGGCACGCCGCCCCGCATCGACCTGCGCAGCATCGATTTCACCGGACTGGAGGAACAGCCCGGCGATGACCCGGCCCCGGTGTTCTCCTATCTGGGCTCGCGGGCCGAGCATCCGCGCCAGGTGAGCTGCTGGATCACGCACACCAGCGAGCACACGCACGAACTCATCCGCGGTTCGCTCGATCGCTCGCCGCTCTACAGCGGCCAGATCGAAGGCGTGGGCCCGCGCTACTGCCCCTCGATCGAAGACAAGGTGGTGCGCTTCGCGGAGAAGAGCTCGCACCAGATCTTCATCGAGCCGGAAGGCCTGGATACGTTCGAGGTCTACCCGAACGGCATCTCCACCTCGCTGCCCTATGACGTGCAGCTGGCGCTCGTGCGCTCGATCAAGGGCTTCGAGAACGCGCACATCACGCGGCCGGGCTACGCGATCGAGTACGACTACTTCGATCCGCGCGGCCTGCATCCCTGGCTGGAAACCAAGGCGGTCCCCGGCCTGTATTTCGCCGGCCAGATCAACGGCACCACCGGTTACGAGGAAGCCGCCGCGCAAGGGTTGATCGCGGGGCTCAACGCCGCGCTCGCGGTAAAGGGCGAGTCGCCGTGGCATCCGCGGCGCGATGAGGCCTACATCGGCGTGTTGATCGACGATCTCACCAGCAACGGTACGATCGAGCCGTATCGCATGTTCACCTCGCGCGCCGAGTATCGCCTGTATCTGCGCGAGGACAATGCCGATCTTCGCCTCACCGAATCCGGCCACCGGCTCGGCGTGGTGCCGCAAGCGCGCCATGACGCGCTGCGTGCGAAACGCGACGCCGTGGAGCGTGAAACGCAGCGCCTGGGTGCGATCTGGGGGGCACCGGCCAATGCGTTGGGCGTGACGATCCAGGAGCAGCTCGGCATCACGCTCAGTCGCGAGACGAACGCGCTCGACCTGCTGCGCCGCCCCGAGCTGGACTACGCAAGGCTGACGTCCGTCAACGGCATCGGCCCGGCGGTGGATGACCATGACGTCGCTGCGCAGGTGGAGGTGCAGACGAAGTACGCCGGCTATCTCGACCGCCAGCGCGAAGAGATCGAACGCCAGCGTCGCCATGAGCAGACGGCGATTCCAGGCAGCTTCGATTACGACAAGGTGCGCGGGCTGTCGGCCGAGGTGTTGCTCAAGCTCAAGCGCGTGCAGCCGGAAACCATCGGCCAGGCGGCACGCATCAGCGGCGTGACGCCTGCCGCCATCTCCCTGCTGTTGGTGCATCTCAAGCGCACGGCGGCCTGACGCGCGCGACGCCCGCATGCAGCGAGCGCGCGCTGAATGACAACGAGGCGGCAGGCATGCCGCCATTCGCGCTCGCGACGCGCGGAAATCGCCATCACGCATGGCATCATGCAGCATTGATCGGTGGAGCGGCGTGTATGGAAGTCTGGATCGGTCGGGATGGCGAGCGACACGGCCCCTATAAGGAAGTGGATGTGCGCCAATGGTTGCGTAGCGGCCAGGTGAGCCCGCAGGACCTGGGCTGGTACGAGGGCCTGGCCGATTGGCAGCCGCTTTCGATCCTGTTTCCCGATGAGGTGCGCGCGGCACCGCCAGCCTTCACGCCACCGCCGGCGCCTCCGTACGAGGCCGGTGCGCGCGCGATGGACGCATCAGCGGCACTGGCCGACTACGCCGGCTTCTGGAAACGCGTGGCGGCTTACATTCTCGACGCGCTGGTGCTGTGGATTCCCAACATGCTGCTGAGCAGCCTGTTCGGCGCGAACGAGGCCGCGGAAACCTATCTGCAGGCAAAGCTCGCCGCGGGTAGCGATCCGCAGCTGGCCTTGCAGGCATTCGATACCTACCTGCATGCACTGGGTCCGGCCTTGATGGCGCAGACCGTGGTGACCTGGCTGTATTTCGCCGCGTGCGAAAGCTCGGCCTGGCAGGGGACGCTGGGTAAGCGTGCGCTCGGCATCCGCGTCACCGACCTCACGGGCGGCCGCATCAGCTTCATGCGCGCCACCGGCCGCTACTTCGGCAAGTTGCTCAGCGCCTTCATCCTGTGCTTCGGCTTTCTCATGGTGGCGTGGACGCAGCGCAAGCAAGGCTTGCACGACATGCTTGCGCAGACGCTGGTGCTCAACGGGCGTCCTGGCGAAGAGCCTTCGTCCCGTTCGCCCTCTCGCGACCAGGGTTCGCTCAGCGCCTGATCCTCACGCTTCACCGCGCGCTCGCAGGAGCGCGCGGTAATCGCCGGGATAGTCGTCGCCAACGGGTTCGCGCGCGATACGCCGCGAAATGACGCTGCCCGCACGCCGTGTTTACGGCGCGCTCCCATTCGCTCTACACCATGCAAACACCACGCGGCCTGGTGTGCGCGTCATGGCGCCCGCTTCACGCATGCGGGCATCGATGGGCGCATGTCGTCGCGCGCGTGGAGCATCGCCACGTTATGACCTATGGCGGATGCGCGGGCACGCGACATGGGCGCATTCTTCACCGTGCAGGGGGCCTCACCTGGCACGGTCATGGCCCATCCCCAACCTGACAGCGGCTGGATCTACCAGTGCGACGACATTGTGGTCGAGCCGCGCGCACATCGCCTCGAACGTGCGGGCGTCGCGCTCTCGGTGGAGCCCAAGGCTTTCGCCGTGCTCGTGGTATTGCTGCAGCAGGCCGGCGAGGTCGTTGGCAAGGATGAGCTGCTCGATGCCGCCTGGGGTCATCGGCATGTCACGCCGGGCGTGCTCACGCGCGTCATCTCGCAACTGCGGCATACACTGGGCGACTGCGCGGGCAGCCCTCGCTACATAGCCACGGTGCACACGCTCGGCTATCGCTTCATCGGCGAGGTGCAGCGAACGGCCGTGCCCGCGGCCGCCCCGGCGGAGGCGCCTGACGTCACGGCTCCTGAGACGCGGCCGGAGGTCATCGCATTGCCCCAGGAAGCCACCCCGAAACGGCCGGAACGTCCCGAGTCCGCGCCCGTGCCGTGGCTGGCGGCGGTGATCATGGTGGCCGCCATCGTGGCGATGCTGGCCGCCGCCAGCGTGTGGCATCCTCCGCACGATCAAGCACGGTCACCGCGCAGCGCGCCCCAGCCTGCACTGGTGGTGCTGCCCTTCATCCATGCCGCCAGCACGCAGCCGCCCCACCCCAGGCGCTGGCCGCGCACCCGGCGGACCGCCACGATGTACCTGGGCGCCCACGGCGACCCCATGCCGAGCGAGGGTGGCAGCGGCTATCTGCACGCGCGCCCTGAACAGGCCCCCGCCGCCCGCAACTGAGCGCGGCGGCCATCTTGCTATCATCGATGGTTCGATGCGTCGCCACGCGGCGGCGCATCCATCGTCGAACGCACAGGAACCGTTTCAGCCTCATGCTCAGCATCGAACAACGTATTGCCCAGGACATCGCCGCCAAGCCGGACCAGGTCCATGCCGCGGTGGCATTGCTCGACGGCGGCGCCACCGTGCCGTTCATCGCGCGCTACCGCAAGGAAGCCACCGGCGGTCTCGACGACACGCAGCTGCGACTGCTGGAAGAGCGCCTGCGCTACCTGCGCGAGCTCGAAGAGCGTCGCGACGCGATCCTCGCCAGCATCGAGGAACAGGGCAAGATGACCGATGCGCTGAAGGGCGACATCCTCAGCGCCGATACCAAGGCACGCCTGGAAGACTTGTACCTGCCCTACAAGCCCAAGCGCCGCACGAAGGCGCAGATCGCGCGCGAAGCGGGGCTCGAGCCGCTCGCCCTGGGCCTGCGCGAGGATCCCACGCAATCGCCCGACGCATTCGCCGCCGCGTTCGTGGATGCCGGGAAGGGCGTCCCCGACGTGCGTGCCGCGCTCGATGGCGCACGCGCCATCCTGATGGAAAGCATCGCCGAAGACGCCACCCTGGTCGGCGAGCTGCGCGACTGGCTGTGGGACAAGGGACAGATCCGCGCCAAGGTGGTAGAAGGCAAGGAGAACGAAGGCGCGAAGTTCCGCGACTACTTCGACCATGTCGAACCGATCGGCAAGATTCCCTCGCACCGCCTGCTCGCGCTGATGCGCGCGCGCAACGAGGGTGTGATCGAACTCGAACTCGCCCCCGCGCTCGACATGGAGCAGGGCCATCTGGAAGGCGAAGGCCGCGTGGCTTCGCGCGCGGGCATCGTCGATCGCGGTCGCGCGGCGGATGCATGGCTGCGCGAAACGGTGCGCCTGACCTGGCGCGTGAAGCTGCACCTGCATCTCACGCTCGACCTGTTCGGTCGCGTGCGCGAAGGCGCGGAAGACGAAGCGATCCGCGTGTTCGGCGACAACCTCAAGGATCTCATGCTTGCCGCGCCGGCCGGCGCCAAGAGCGTGATGGGCCTGGACCCCGGCATCCGCACCGGCGTGAAGGTCGCCGTGGTCGATGCGACGGGCAAGCTGCTGGCCACCGACACCATCTATCCGCACGAGCCGCGCAGGCAGTGGAACGAATCGCTGGCCGCGCTGGCGCGCCTGTGCCAGAAGCACGGCGTGGACCTGATCGCGATCGGCAACGGCACGGCGTCGCGTGAAACCGACAAGCTGGCCGGCGAACTGATCAAGGGCCTGGCCAAGACGCATCCGGAGCACAAGCTGTCCAAGATCGTGGTGAGCGAGGCGGGCGCGTCGGTGTACTCGGCCTCCGAAACCGCCGCCAAGGAATTTCCCGATCTCGACGTGAGCCTGCGCGGCGCCGTGTCCATCGCGCGCCGCCTGCAGGATCCGCTGGCCGAACTGGTGAAGATCGAACCGAAGGCCATCGGCGTGGGCCAGTACCAGCACGACGTGAACCAGGTGAAGCTGGCGCGCGCGCTGGACGCCAGGGTCGAGGACTGCGTGAACGCGGTGGGCGTGGACGTGAACACCGCCTCGGCCGCCCTGCTCGCGCGCGTCGCGGGCCTCTCCGCCAGCGTCGCGGAAAACGTGGTGAAGCATCGCGACGCCAACGGCCCGTTCGCCAACCGCAAGGCGCTGCTCAAGGTGCCACGCCTGGGCGACAAGGCGTTCGAGCAGTGCGCCGGCTTCCTGCGCGTGCCCAGCGGCGACAACCCGCTGGACGCCAGCGCCGTGCATCCGGAAGCCTATCCGGTGGTCGAGCGCATCATCGCGCAGTGCGGCCGCGAAGTACGCTCCATCATCGGCGACACCAGCTTCCTGCGCGGCCTGAAGGCCGAGCAGTTCACCGACGAGACGTTCGGCCTGCCGACCGTGCGCGACATCCTCAAGGAGCTGGAGAAACCCGGCCGCGATCCGCGCCCGGAATTCGTCGCGCCAAGCTTCGCCGAAGGCGTGGAAGACCTGAAGGACCTGCGCCCCGGCATGGTGCTGGAAGGCCGCGTGACCAACGTGGCCGCGTTCGGCGCCTTCGTCGACATCGGCGTGCACCAGGACGGCCTCGTGCACGTCTCGGCGCTCTCGCACACCTTCGTGAAGGACCCCCGCGACGCGGTGAAGGCCGGCGACATCGTCAAGGTGAAGGTGATGGAGGTCGACATCCCGCGCCAGCGCATCGGCCTGTCCATGCGCCTGGACGACGAGCCCGGCCAGCAGGCCCGCGGCG
>NZ_BCPR01000015.1 GCF_016586165.1 Dyella sp. EPa41
AGAGAGGCCACCCCGATGTCGCGCCCCTGCGGGGCCGCAGGCGGGAGGCGGGGTGGATCGACAGGGCCTCCTGCCCTGACGATCCCCTGGCCGGCGTCCTGCCGGCCACCCTTCGGGCGATTCCACCTCCCGCCTGCTCGCGCCATAGGGGAAGGAAGATCAAGAGCGGACCCTACCCTGTAGGAGCGCACCCAGTGCGCGACCGCAGTGCATCTGTGACCTCTGCGGTCGCGCACAGGGTGCGCTCCTACAGAGAGAGGGAGAGGTTGTCGCTCGCGATGTGCCGCGCAGCGGCACGAGCCTTCAACAACCCCCTGTGTGGCGGTGAGGGGTGGACGAATAGGCCCCGCAGGGGTGCCCGACAGGACGTCGGGCACTTTTCGTCCGGGCAGGAGCCCGGTCGAAAAGCCCGGCCGCCCCTCACGCACTGGCTGGGCAAAGCCCAGACAGCGCCACGTGGGGTGCCGTTCTCTTTGGTTACTTTCTCTTGGGCAAGCAAGAGAAAGTGACCCGGCCTCCGGCAGGAGGGCGGAAGCCCGCCGCCCCACAGGGACTCCCTTCGGTCGCAGGCGAGCCAGGTCGCAATTACGCGACGATCAGGGCACAGCGAGGCTGTGTCGGTGACAGGTCATTAGGACTGAGGCGAAAGGCTGTCGCGCACTGGGTGCGCTCCTACAAAGGAACGATCGCTACGCGAGGAGAAAGTGACCCGGGTCGCGCGGCAGCGGTCCGAAAGGCCGCCGTCCCATGGGGACTCCCTGCGGTCGCAAGCGAGCCCCATCGCGAGATGACCCAACGATCAGCGCACAACGACTGTGCCGGGAAAACCGGCAATCAAGGCCGAGGCGAAAGGCTCTCGCGCACAGGGTGCGCTCCTACAACGAGGTGGTGGGCTGCTTCAGTTCGGTTGCGCCATCGCCAGCAGCACGACGCTGCCCTCGGCCAGCTCGAACGGGCTGCGATCCGGCAGCCACGCATCGCCGGCCTGGAGATCACCATCGATGGTCGTCACCATGCCGCGTGCCACGTAGAGCAGCACGCACGAAGGCGCCGGTTCATGGCTGCCCGGCTGCATGAGCGTGCGTACCTCGCCCCGTCCCCATGCACGCCGGATCATCAGGTTGAAATCCCGCGTGGCGCCACCGGCCATGGTCACTTCCACGCGCGCCTCGCCCACAAACGCGAACGGCTCGAACGGGATCACCAGCGCGTGCTCGCGCGCGCCATCGAGGGTCATGGTGAAACCATCGCCCTCCAGTAGCACGATCTCCCGGTCGACGCCGGGGAACGTGGAGAACGGCGCCGCGCTGTTCACCTCGGCCACACTCACGCGCCACAGAAAATCCTCGTTGCAGGCATCGGCGGGAAAGCGTGCGATTTCCCGCGTGGTGCCCATGCCGTTCTTCCATGGTTGCGGTTGCGTGTCGGCGGCGCGGATGATGTGGAAACTCATGCCACTTTCTCGATGACGCGGGTAAAGGGAGGCAGTGCCTTGAGCATGCGCTCGCCGTAGCGCTTGAGCACCACGCGGCGATCGAGCAGCACGATGCGGCCGCGATCGGTCTCGGTGCGGATCAGGCGGCCGCAATACTGCGTAAGCAGGCGTGTCGCTTCGGGCACCGTGACTTCGATGAAGGGGTTGCGGCCGCGCGACTCCAGCCATTCCGCATAGGTGGCGCCGACCGGATCGGTGGGCACCGCGAACGGGAGCTGCGTGATCACCACGGTTTCGCAGAGCTTGCCGGGCAGGTCGAGGCCTTCGCCGAACGAGGCGAGGCCGAACAGCGTGCTGCCTTTTCCCGCCTCGATGTCGGCGATGTGCTCGGCCACCAGCTGCGCCTTGCCGAGCGAGCCCTGCGCGCGCACCTTGCGCACATATTCGATCGGCAGCTTCTGCAGCACGCGATCGAGCTTCATGCGCGAGGTGAACAGCACGAGGTTGCCGGCCGCCCAGTCCAGATGCGTGGCGAGCCAGTCGCAGATTTCCTGCACGTGCTCTTCGCGGGCATCGGGCAGGGCGCGCAGCGCGGGCACTTCCAATCGAGCCTGCGTGGCGAGGTCGAACGGCGAGGGAAGGCTCAGCGTCACGGCGTCGTCCGGCAGGCCCACGGCGTCGGCGAAGCCGCGGAAATTGCCGCCCGCGCTCAACGTCGCGGAGGTCATCACTACGGCGCTCGCATTGCCCCACAGCACGCTGCGCAGCAGTCCGCCGGCCGACACGGAGGACGCATGGCAGACCAGTTGCTGGTCGACGCTCATGGTGACCCAACGTGCGAGCGGCGGCGCGTTCTCGCCATCCGAGGTCGACCACGCGCGCCAGGTGCGCAGCTGCCGGTCGATGCGTTCCAGTGCCATGCCCAGTTCGCGCGACAGCGCCTCATGGGTGGGGCCGCTCTCGGTCATCTCCAGCACGGCGCGGCGCACGGCGCCGACCCAGCGTTCGATCTCGCCGGTGAAGACGTAGAGCGCGCGCGCATGTTCCACCCAGGCCTCCGGCAGCTGGCCGAGCGAGCCGCGGTACATCGGCTCGTCGTCATCGGGGGAGGGCAGCCAGCCGAGGCGGATCTCCTTCTCCAGCTCCTCCAGCGCGTCGCTCAGTTCCTGCAGCTTCTGGTCGCCGGCATCCAGCGCGAGCTTGCCGATCACTTCCTTGTCGGTAAGCGAATACGCCGCGTGGATCTGCCGGCCGAGGCGGCTCAGCTGGCGCACGGCGGCGGTCATGTAGACCTCCGCCGCACCGCGATCGATCGCCTTGTTCGGCACGTGATGGCCTTCGTCGAAGATGTACAGCGTCTCGTCGGGCTTGGGCAGGATCACGCCGCCGAAGCCGTCCTCTTCGCGAGGCATGGTGAGGTCGGCCAGCACCAGGTCCTGGTTGGCCACGATGATGTCGGCATCGCCGACGGCACGCCGCGCGGCGAAGAACGGGCAGTTCATGAACAGCGCGCACTTGCGCCCGGTGCAGCCGCCCGCGCTGGTGGTGATCATGGGGCGCAGCACGTCGCTGATCGGTTCGGGCGCGGTGTCGATGTCGCCGTCCCACTCGTGGCGGTCGAACAGGTCGGCCAGCTTGGACAAGGCCTTCTTGTCGCGCTCCTGCGGCGGCTTGGTCCACAGCGCCAGGTCGGCGTCGAAGGCCAGCCCCATCTGCGCCGTCTCATTGAGGCTGTTGCTGGCCATGGCGAGGTTGCGCGGACACAGGTAGCGGCCGCGGCCCTTGGCCAAGGCCACCTTCGCCTCGGTGCCATTGAGCTTGAGATACAGCGGGATATCACGCTGGACGAGCTGCTCCTGCAGCGCGACCGTGGCCGTGGCGATCAGCAGCTTCTTCTTCTGCGCGCGGGCCACTTCGGCGCCGGCGATCAGGTAGGCCATCGACTTGCCGGTGCCGGTGGGCGCCTCGATCACCGCCGCGCCACCTTCCTGCGCCAGCGCCTTGGCCACCTCGGCGATCATCTTTCCCTGCGACGCGCGCGCACGAAAACCCGGCAGCCCGTCCTTCAGGCGCGTATAGGCGGCGCGGATCGCGTCTTTGGTGGTATCGGTGAGCATCGGGCAAATGGGCGCGCGGTATCGCGTCGGCCGGCCATTCTCTCATGCCCGGCCGCGGCCTGCCGGCCCTGGCCGGAAACCGCGCTCCCATGCGGGTCCGGCGAAAAAGGAAGGGCCGGCCGGGCCGACCCTTCCACCCCAAGTTCCCGGGCTGCCACTCAGGTCAGAAGTTGTAGTTGAAGCCCGCGTAGCAGGCGCGGCCGATGGCGTCGTACAGGCCGCCGCCGAAGCTATTGCCGAAAATGTTCACCGGCGGATCGCGGTCGAATACGTTGGTTACACCGAAGTAGGCCTGCCAACCGCTCTTTGGGAACGTGTATCCGACCTTGGCGTCGTTGAAGAAGCCAGCGCCCGCCTTGATCGGCGTGGTCTGCGTCGGGTTCGACTGGTAGCTCTCGTTGCTCACGCGCAACATTGAGGAGAAGTAGCGCATGTTCCAGTTGAACAGCCAGTTGTTCATCGCGTAGGACGTGCGCAGCATGCCCTTCCACTTCGGGAAGCCCAGCGTGCCGTTGTTCTGCACGGTATTGCTTGGGTCGTCCTGAAACGGGTGCTCGGTATAAGCGATGACCTTGGTGAGGTCCAGGTCAAGGCGCAGCTTGCCGCTGCCGATTTCACGCGAGTAGTAAGCGCCGATATCCACGCCCGAAGTGCTGAGCGACGAAATGTTCTGATTCACCGATTTGATGTAGACCAGCTCTTGAGTCACCGGATCGCGCAAGGCGTTACCGCAATACGGATTGTTGATGCCCGTAGTGGAGTCCACACAGTGGTTGGCGATGTCGGTGCCGCTGGGCGCGCTGATGGCGTCGGTCAGCTTGATGTTCCAGTAATCCGCGGTCATCCCGAAGCCGGGCAGGAATTCCGGCGTGAGCACGAGGCCCGCCGTCCACGTACGACCCTGTTCCGGCTTGAGGTCCGGATTGCTGCCGGACAGGCCGCGGATGGATGACGTATTGGTCGACGTCCAGCCAGCCGGAACGCCCAATGCCTGGCAATTGGCCGTGCGCTGGGCCGGATCGGGCGCGTTCTTCAACTGCTTTACCGAGCACGGGTCTGTGATGGTGAAGAAGTTCTCTGATTGGCCACCGAACAGCTCGCCGATATTCGGTGCACGAACGGCGCTGGACATGGTGCCACGCAGGCGGATGTTGCTGTCGATCGACCAGTCCAAGCCCCAGCGCCAAGCCTTGGTATGGCCGATGGTGCTGTAGTCGGAGAAGCGTGCGGCCGCATCAAAGGTCAGGTTCTGGGCGAACGGGCGGCCGGAGATCAGCGGCATCGCGGTTTCGACATACCCTTCCTTTACGTCGTAGGCTCCGCTGGAGGGCGGAATGGCGTTGAGGAAGGTGAGGCCGGCAACATCCAGCGGATCGGTGACCTGGCGGCTGGTCTCGCGGCGGAACTCCACGCCAGCCACCATGCTGGCGGCGCCAGCCTCGAACGGCATTTGGAACAGGTTGTTGTTGATAACCGTGCCGCCGCCAACAAACTGCGTGAGTCGTGAAGTGGTGGTGGTGGTGGTGTTGAACCACTGTGCTGCCGCCGGGTTGACCGCGCCCGTGCCGAAGATGCTGGTCGGCACGCAACCGCCGCCCAGGGCGATCGGATCGAGCACGCCGCCGGCATTGGGGTTCACCGCATTGGGGTTGAGCGTGGAGCGGCAGACGATGTTGCCGGTCTTCGGATCGCGCACGGCGTCGATCGACGCATAAAAGCGATCGTTGATGCGGTTGTTGAGGTTGTGGCGGGTTTCATCCATCACGCCGTATACCAGCGAGGTATCGTATTCCCAGTCACCCGTGATCACGCCGTTGGCGCCCAGGGCGATGCGCGCGGTATCGCGGCCAGTGTCTTCACCGCGGCGGCCCGTATCGGTATCGAAGCGCGACACCTTGATGCTCTGGAGGTTATTCGCGTCCATCACCGCTGCCAGTGACGGATCGATGTAGGCGTTGTCACGGGTGATGACATAGGCGCTGCCGCCGCTACCGAAGGCGGGCTGGCCATACTTCTTCACGTCGATATGGCTATAGGTGCCTTCTGCATAGAGGTGCTGCTCGGGCGTGATGTCGAAGCTCGCCACGCTGCTCAACGTAGTGCGGCTGTATTGGGGCTCCAACTGCAGCACCTGGTTGACGTCCGTGCGGTCGCAGTCCGAGCAACGGCCGGTGTTGTCGTAGGGTCCGTTGAAGTTTTGGTGGCGTACCGATCCGTCCGTATTGAAGACATAGCGCTCGCCGATAGCCGTCGCGCTGCCGGTAGAGAAGGTGCCGCCGGCATAGTTGGTATAGCCACCGCCGTTGCTGAACAGCGCGGAATCAGCCGGGCCGTCGGGCGTGAGGATGGTGGCGTAGGCCTTATGGCCGAAGCGGTCACGGAACTGCAGGTCGCTCTGGTCGCTGTGTTCCACCGAGACGGCGACGTTGCCGCGGTTGTCCGCGAAGTTCATGCCGCCTGTGAGCGAGATCAGCTTTTTGTCCAGGCCTCCATGCTCGGACGTACCGTACTGCGCGTGCAGATTCGCGCCCTGGTAGTTTTTCTTGAGGATGAAGTTCACCACGCCGGTCACGGCGTCCGCGCCATACACCGCCGATGCGCCACCAGTGATGATTTCCACGCGCTCGACCCAGTCGGCGGGGATCAGGTTCACGTCGACCGCGGTGTCGCCCGCGCTGGAGCCCACGTAGCGGCGGCCATTCACCAGCACCAGCGTGCGGCTGGTGCCGAGATTGCGGAGGTCTTGCTGGGCCACGCCGGCCGTGCCGATGTAGCGGCTGGAGTTGCCCATGGTGTACGTGGTGGATAACTGCGGCATCGTCGTCATCAGATCGCCGATATTGATGGCGCCCGTCGCCTTGATGTCGGCGGCACTCAGCACGCTCACCGGCGTCGGCGAGATCACGTTGGGGTTGGAAATGCGCGTGCCGGTGACGGTGATCGTCTCCAGGCTGACTGCCTTCTTGGCGTCCGCCGCGGCGGCATCGCTGTTTGTGGCCTCCTGCGCCATGGCAGGACCAGCCAGCGCCGCCATGCAGGCCAACGCAAGCACATTACGCGACAAGGAAAAAGACATCTTCATACCGCCTCCCTACGGTTTGGGTTTTTGAGCCGACGCGAATGGACGTCACCCGGGGAAGGGTGAGCGGAGTCAGCCATCTGGGTTCGAAACTTGTTGCGGGTGACAACAAGTTTTTACGATTTGCTCACAAGCGGCTGTAGGCCGCTAAAGACGGCGCTGTCTCTTTTCGTCGGGAGACCAAGTCAGGGCACTTGGCGATAGCGATCGGCAAAGTGCGATGTGGCGTGTAGTCGATGGATGACCTAAGGCTCGACACTCAATGCGCGGCGTTGATCTGCCGCGCTACCGCCTCCGCCACTCGGATGCCGTCCACCGCGGCTGAGAGGATGCCGCCCGCATAGCCGGCGCCTTCGCCGGCGGGGTACAGGCCGCGTGTGTTGAGGCTCTGGTAATCGTCGCCGCGGCGGATGCGCACGGGTGAGGAGGTGCGTGTTTCCACGCCGGTGAGCACGGCGTCGCGCATGGCGAAGCCCTTGATCTGCCGGTCGAACGCGGGCAGCGCTTCGCGGATGGCCTCGATGGCGTAATCGGGCAGGGCGGGCGCGAGATCGGTGAGATGCACGCCGGGCTTGTACGAGGGCTGCACGCTGCCGAATTCCAATGACGGCTTGCCCGCGAGGAAATCGCCGACCAGCTGGCCCGGCGCGCTGTAATCGCGCCCGCCGAGTTCATACGCGCGCGACTCCAGCGCGCGCTGCAGGGCGATGCCGGCGAGCGGGCTGCCGCTGTCGTCGAAGGCGGCGAAATCCTTGGGATCGATGCCCACGACGATGGCCGCATTCGCATTGCGTTCGTTGCGCGAGTACTGGCTCATGCCATTGGTCACCACGCGCCCGGGCTCCGACGTCGCGGCAACGACCGTGCCGCCGGGGCACATGCAGAAGCTGTAGACCGAGCGGCCGTTCTTGCAGTGATGTACCAGCTTGTAGTCGGCGGCGCCGAGGATCGGGTGCCCCGCCTGCGAGCCGAAACGCGCCTGGTCGATGATCGATTGCGGATGCTCCACGCGGAAGCCGATCGAGAACGGCTTGGCCTCCATGTACACGCCGCGTTCGTGCAGCTGGAAGAAGGTATCGCGTGCGCTGTGCCCCACGGCCAGCACCACGTGGTCGCTCAGCAGCTGCTCGCCGCTGGCGAGTACCAAGCCACGGATCTGGCGCGCGCCGTCGGCATCGGTGTCGACGAGGAAGTCGTCCACGCGCTGGGTAAAGCGGATCTCGCCGCCGAGCGACTCGATCGTCGCGCGCATGTTCTCCACCATCGTGACGAGGCGGAACGTGCCGATGTGCGGTTTGCTGACGTAGAGGATTTCCTCCGGCGCGCCGGCCAGCACGAACTCGCTGAGCACCTTGCGGCCGTGGTGGTGCGGATCGGAAATCTGGCTGTGCAGTTTGCCGTCGGAGAACGTACCGGCGCCGCCTTCGCCGAACTGCACGTTGGATTCGGGCTCCAGCTTGCGCTTGCGCCACAGGCCCCAGGTATCCACGGTGCGTTCGCGCACCGCCTTGCCGCGGTCGAGGATGATGGGCCGGTAGCCCATCTGCGCAAGCAGCAGGCCGGCGAACAGCCCGCATGGACCCATGCCGATCACGATGGGACGCTGGGCCAGCTTCTCGGGCGCCTTCGCCACGAAGTGGTAGCTGGTGTCGGGCGTGGGCTGCACGTGTTTGTCGTCGGCGTGGCGCCTGAGCACGCCAGCCTCGTCGGCGACCTCCACGTCCAGCGTGTAGATCAGCTGGATGGCGCCGCGCTTGCGCGCGTCGTAGCCGCGACGGAATACGGTGACCTGGCGAACGGCCTCCTTGCCGAGACCGAGTTTCGCGCGCACGGCGGCCTCGATGGCCCCTTCGGGGTGATCGAGCGGAAGCTTGATGTCGGTGAGTCGGATCATGCGGGGATGGGCGTCAGCCGTGGTCGGTCGCGCATTTTCGCATGTCCAGGCCGCGGGGCGGGTAGAGGGCGCCGTCGCGCACAGGGTGCGCTCCCACAAAGGCATATGGCTCTGTGGGAGCGCACCCTGTGCGCGACTGGAAACGGCTGAACTATTCTTCGGCCGCGATCTTGCGCAGTGTCTGCTCGAACACTTCGGGCGGCTGGCCGCCCTGGATCAGGTAGCGATCGTTGATGATCACCGAGGGCACCGCGCGGACGCCCTGCGACTGGTAGAACTGCTCGTGCGCCCGCACGTCCTGCGCGTAGCGGTCCTCGGCCAGCACGTGGCGCGCCTCGACCGGGTCGAGGCCGACCTGCGCCGCCACGTCCACCAGCACGTCACGCGAACTCACGTCGCGGCCGTCGGTGAAATAGGCGGTGAGCAATGCCTGTTTCAGCTCCGGCTGGCGGCCCTGCAGGGCCGCCCAGTGCAGCAGGCGGTGCGCGTCGAAGGTGTTCACGATGCGCTTGCGCTTGTCCATGTTGAAGGTGAAGCCGACCTCGGCGCCGCGCTGGCGGATCGCTTCCTGGTTCTGCGCCATCTGCTCGGGCGTGCTGCCGTACTTGCGCGCCAAGTGTTCCACCACGTCCTCGCCTTCGGGCGCCATCTGCGGATTGAGCTCGAACGGCTGGAAATGCATGTCGACGGTAACGTCGTCGCCCATGTTGGCGAGCGCCTTCTCCAGCGATTTCAGGCCGACGGCGCACCAGGGGCATACCACGTCGGAGACGAAATCGATCTTGAGGTTGGCGGGGGTGGACATGGACGGATCCTCTGGGCGGGTCCGGCTTCAGTGGGTGCGGAACGCCCCACAATCAAGGGCGAGGAGGGCGCGTCGGCGCCGCTCCCCGTCGTGCGGCGGGCTCAGGGCTTGCCGATGAAGTCCATCTTGCCCAGGTCCGCGCCGGCCTCGCGCAGGATGGCGTAGGCGGTGGTGCAGTGGAAGAACAGGTTCGGCAGCACGAAGTGCAGCAGGTAACCCTCGCCTTCGAAATGCTGCTCGCCGCTGCGCGTCTTGATGGTGACGGCGCGGGTTTCGCTGCCATCGATCTGGTCGGGCTTGAAGCTCTTGATGTAGTCGAGGGCGCGCTCGATGCGAGCGTGCAGTTCGGCAAAGCTGGTTTCGTTGTCCTCGAACTTCAGCGGATCCACGCCCGCCAGGCGCGCGGCACCGTTTTTGGCCATGTCGGTGGCGATCTGCACCTGGCGCGTGAGCGGCAGCATGTCCACGGTGAGGCGGCCCTGCAGCAGCAGCGCGGGTTCGTACTTGCGGGCCTCGGCATGTGCTTCGCCCTTGCGCAGCACATGCTGCAGATTGCTCAGCGCACGCAGGAAGACGGGAACAGAGGCCTGGTACATCGATAAAGTCATGGGGAATGCTCCGGTGGTTCGGGGTGGTAACAGTGCCTTGAAGCGTAACGACCGAGGAAAGTTCGCCGGTCATGCCGCTATCGGAGTGGACGTCGGCCTTGGCCAGGTCGCCCGCATGGCGGGTAACGCGCAAGGCGATCACGGCGCCGACCGCCAGCAGGACAGCCGACAACAGGAAGGCCAGGCCCGGCACGTGGATGCGCGAGGATGGCGAAATCGAAAACGAGAACACCTGCGCGAACAGGAACGGGCCGAAGATGCCGGCAAAGCTCGCCAGGCTGCTGATCGCGCCCTGCAGCCGGCCCTGCTCGGAAGGGTCGACCTGGTGCGTCATCAGCGACTGGATCGGCGGCTGCGCGAGACCCCACAGCGCCATCAGCGGGATGCCGAGCAGGAACACCGTGCCGGTGTGGGCCACGCCCATCACCAGGAACGAGCCGATGCCGCACAGCATGCCGCCCAGCATCAGCCGGCGTTCGCCGAACTTCGGCGCCAGCTTGCGGGTAAGCACGGCCTGCACGAAGCCGTCGCAGGCGCCCACCAGCATCAGCACGTAGCCCACCGCCTGCGGGCCCCAGCTATAGCGATAGTCCGCATAGAGCACGAAGGTGGTCTGCAGCACGTAATGCGCGAGGTACACCAAAAACATCACCACCGCGAGGCCCATCACCAGCGGATAGCGCCGCAACAGCTTGAGCGAACCCAGCGGATGCGCACTGTGCATTTCAAAATGCTGCGTGCGCTTTTCCTTCGGCAGGGACTCGGGCAGCACGAACAGGCCGTACAGGAAATTGCACGCGGCCAACCCGCCCGCCACCCAGAACGGCAGGCGCAGATGGATATCGCCCAAAAAGCCGCCCAGGCCCGGTCCGATGATGAAGCCGAGCCCGAACGCGCTGCCGAGGATGCCGTAGGCCGCGGCACGCTTCTCCTTCGGCGTGATGTCGGCGATGTAGGCATTGGCGGTGGTGAAGCTCGCCGCCGTCATGCCCAGCACCACGCGCGCGACGAACAGCAGCCACAAGGTGGGCGCCAGCGCGAGCACGATGAAATCGATGGCCAGGCCGGCGTTGGAGATGAGGATGACCGGCCGCCGCCCGAAGCGGTCCGACAACGCGCCCTGCACCGGCGAGAACGCGAACTGCACGATGGCAAACACCGTGCTGAACACGCCCACCCACCAGGCCGCCCTGGCGATGCCGCCGCCGGCAAGCTGTTCGATCAGATGCGGCAGCACCGGAATCACGATGCCGAACGCAAGCATGTCCAGCACCACGGTGACGAAGATGAACGCGATCGCGGCGCGGCGGCGCGGATGGAGTTCGTTGACGGTCGGCTGGTCCATGGGGCGGGGTTGGCAGTGAAGTCCGCACGATAGCCGATTGCGCGTGACAGGGTGTGTGCAGTGCAGTAGAGGTTCTTTACCCTATCGAAGCAGGACCTGGGTACACGTTGCTGCAAGGCCTATTCGTGTGGGAGCGCACCCTGTGCGCGACAAACCAGCGTGGTGGGGCGCTCAGGCGAGACAGTCGCGCACAGGGTGCGCTCCGCTCCCACAGACTGATGAAAGGCAAAGGATTTCGTCAGCCTTGCGGTGGCTGGGTCAGCTCGCGTGCGTCGAGATAGCCGTCGTGGTTGCGGTCCAGCTTGTGGAACTGCCGGCGCAGGTTGTCCTGGAACTGCCTGAGCGTGATGGGTTTGCCATGCCCGCCCGGCAGTTCGTCCGCTTCCAATACACCGTCACCGTTGGCGTCGAGGCGTTGGAAGCCTTCGCTGAGGTGCGCCACATACTCGGGTTCGCTCACGCGCCCGTCGCCATCGGCGTCGAACAGGCGCAGGTACTCGGCCGGCGTGCTCTGCGCATGCGCAAGCATGGGCAAGAGCAGCAGCAGGCCGAAGCGGCGCACGGTCACGCCGCCTCGGTGCGACGGCGCAGCACGGCCAGCGGCTGCGCCCAGGTGGCGCCCGGGCGGCGCTTGCTGGTGACGAGCGTGAGGTCGCTCGGCTGGAACACGTTGATGTTGTGCGTGGCCGGCGTGGTGAGGATGTACTGCGCGCGCGTGGACTTGAGGAACGCGCCCACCTTGTCGATGTTGAAGATGTCCAGGTGCGCGAACGGTTCGTCGATGAAGACGAAGCCGCCGGGCCTGTCCTCATCGCGCATCAGCGCCACCAGCAGCAGCAGCGACTTCATCACCTGCTGGCCGCCCGACGCCTCGCCGTCGTCCATGCCGATCCAGCCCTTCTTGTCGAACTCGAAGCGCACGGTGAGGCCGGCCTGTGCCAGCGCCAGGTCTTCGTTCGACAGCTCGGGCAGGTCCACCTCGACGCCGATGCCGGCCATGTCCGCCAGCGACTTGAGGTTGCGCGCGTAGCGCTTCACCGTATTGCGCAGCACGTTGAGGTAGGCCGCGCGCGCCTCGTGGGTGATGCGCGCGGCGCGCTCCAGGTGCACGCGGCGGCGCTGCAGGTCCTGCTTCAGGCCGTCGTGGTCGTTGGCGTACTTGTCGCGCAGCGGCAGGCAGCCCTCGTCGGTTTCCCAATGGCCTTCGTTGAGGCGGCGCTCGATGCGCTCGATCTCGCGGCGCACGGCAGCCGGTGATTCGTAGCGTTCGCGCAGCTCCGCCATGGCGCGACGGCCGCGATGCGCGGGGCGCACGTGGCTGCGCTTGTGGCGGAACGCCTTGAGCCGTTCGACCTGTTCATTGCGGAACTGGTTGAACTGACGCGCGCTGTCGGCCAGCTGTTGCTGCACCTGCCTGTGTTCGCGCGCTTCGTTGTCGCGCTGGCGCGAGTTCTGCAGGCGCTTTTCGCGTACGCCCTCGTAATGCGCCTCGGCAGCGGCATAGCTGTCGGCGCAGCGTTGCACGTCGTCCTGCAACGCGGCCTGCGCTTCATGCGCCTCGGCAAATTCGTCGGCACGGTCGGCGAGCTGGCCACTGGCGTTGGCGCCGCGCAACAGGCTTTCCGCATCGGCGGCCTGCTGCTGCCACTGCTTGCGCTGCTCGGTCATGGCGCGCAGTTGTTGCTCGATCGACTGCAGGCGCGCTTCGCCCTCGCGCAGCTGGCGCTCTCGCGCCGCGCTGCCAAAGTAGACGTCGTCGACACCGAGGTGACGGCCGCCGCGCCGTTCGCGGAAATAGCCCTGCGGCGTGATCCAGTCCTGGTCCTTGGCAAGCTTGGCGCCCTCGGCCACGTCTTCGACGCGGCGGATGCGGTCGAGCTGGCGCAGCAGCCACTCGGGAGCCGCGGCGGTGAAGTCCACCACTTCCAGCAGCGAGCCGCGCGTCGGCGGCGTGGCCGGCGCGCGCTCGGCCACCACGAAGTGCTTGTAGCGATGTTGCTCGCCCAGGCGCCATGCCGCTTCGCGATCGCGCGGATGGTCGAGCAGCACGACGTGGCGATAGCCCGCCAGCACGGCTTCCACTGCCGCCTGCCAGCGCGGCTCGACGATCTCCACGATCTCGCTCAGCATGCTGTGGCCGATGCCGGCGTCATCCAGCGCGCGGCGGAACGACTGCTCGAACTCCGGCGTGTAGCGCTGGCCGCGGCGCCAGGCGCCGAGCTGCGCGGTGAGCGTGCTCAACTGGTCGCGCAGGCGCGATTCGTCGTTCTGCAGGCGGCCGAGCTGGCTGCGGGCTTCGACGAGCACTTTGCCCTGCTGCTCATGGTCCGCGCCGTCCTGCTCGGCGACCAGCTTGCGCAGGTGCTGCTCCTGCTTGAGCAGGGTGGCGTTCTCGGTTTCCGCGCGGCGCGCGTCGTCCAGCTGCTGCTTGGCTTGCTGGCGCGCCTGGTCGGCCGCGTGCTGGTCGCCGCGCAGTGATTCCTCGCTTGCATCGAGCGACTGCAGGCGCAGCTGCAATTCCACGTCGCGGGCGGAAAGATCGCGGCATTTGCGCTTGAGGCCGAGCAGCTGCGGGCGGGCGCCACGGATCGCGGCGTGCAGTTCCGACAACTCGGTGCGTGGCAAGGTTTCGGCGACGAGATCGGTGTGCTCGTGCTTGAGCGCATCCCATTCCTGCCACGAACGCACCCGGCCTTCGGCCTCCTGCAGGCTCACGCCGATCAGCGAAAGCTGGTGTTCGAGTCCATGCAGTTCACGATCGGCTTCGACATGTTCGTTGCGCGCGCGCTGGTAATCCTCCAGCACGCTCTTGTCGCCGAACACGTCGAAGACGAGGTCGAGCAAAGCCTTCGGCGCCAATTGGCAGAGTTTGTCGGTGGCGCCCTGTTCCAGCGTGAGCACGCGGCGGATCGCCTGCGACAGGCCGGCGCCTTCCAGGCGTACGCGGTACTCGCGCAGGCCCAGCCAGTCGTTGCGCGCCTCGATCTCGTCGATGCCGACGTCGCCGCCGAGCACGGCGTACTGGCGTTGCCATTCCCCGCCCTTCTTCTGGATGCGCACGGCCAGCGTCACTTCGCCGTCCATGATCGGGAAGAACGGGCGCTCGCCGCGCGGCCCCGGCAGGTTGCCCACGCGCGCGCGCAGCCACGCGAACGGCTTGCCGTTGTGGCGCAGATAGCTCTTGTAGTCACGGTTGCCGGCGCAGTCGATGGTGAGCAGCGTGCGCAAGGCATCGAGCAGGGTGGTCTTGCCCGAACCGTTGGGGCCGACCACGGTGACGATGTTGGTGTCCAGCGGCAGGCTGAAGCGCTGCCAGTAATCCCAATGGATGACTTCGAGGCTGCGGAAATCAAACATCGTGGATCACCTCGCCGTCTTCGGCGTCATCGGTCTCGTCGTACAGCGGCTCGTCGGTGTTCTCGGCATCGTCGCGTGGCGTGAGTCCGGCCAGCAGGTCGCCCAGCGCGCCGTCGAGGATGCGTCGTGCGGTGCGCTCGTAGTCGAACACAAGGTCGAGCAGCGGGCCTTCGGCCAGTTCGCCCTTGCGCCGGATGATGAAGCCGTGGCGGCTCAGCACGCCGAGGTTGAAGTTCACGCGCGTCTTGCCGCCGAGCCGGTCGCCGAAGTCGGCCAGCAGCGTCCGCTCGGCCAGCATGGGCGACAGCGAGGGATCGCGCGAGATCGGCTTGGCTTCGGCAAACATCAGCGTCTGCGACGCATCGGCCTCGGCCTGCTGGCGCTCCAGCTGGCGCTGGCGCTTGGGCAGCACGATCAGCGCCCACAGCACCACCAGCAACGCGACCGCGTCGCGGTCGAGCTGCAAGGTGTTGGAGATCCAGCTGTCGCTGCCGCCGAACACGTGGCGCTCGGCGCTGCGCGCCACGGCCACGCCGATATAGGCGGAATAGGGATGCTCGCGCAGCTCCAGGCCCACCGCGGCGAGGCGGCGGTCCAGGTCTTCGCGGAAGGTTTCGTCCAGCAGCGCCTTGCGCGCCTGCGCGTCGTCGCGCGGCAGCCAGCGCTGCGAGAGCAGGCGCGCGATCAGCGCGGCGATCTCGTCATGCATGTTTCTTGTCCTTCGGATGCAGACGGCCCGCGCTCACCAGCGCGATCGTCGCCAGGCCCGGATCCACCAGGCGGGGTTCGATTTCCAGCTGCAGCGGCAACCGCGCGAGATCGGCGGTGGGGCCCTGCAGGGCGGAGGATTCGGGATCGCCGAGCAGGCCCAGCAGCGACAGGCGATACGCGCTCAACGCGTAGTCGCCGCCGCGCAGCGCGTCGGTGAGCTCCATCGGGCCGGTCACCGACGCCAGTTCACCATGCCAGTCGAGCAGCGGCGAGAGATCTTCCTCGTCGATGGGCAGGTCGTGCGTGGTGGGCGTGGCTTCCGCACCGGGAAGCTCCGTGCTTTCGGCGGCGGCGCGTTCGCGTTCCAGCAGTTCGAATTCGGCGACGTCGAGCGCGATCTGGTCCTGCAGGAACGGCGGATGCAGCGGCAACAGGTGCGCTTCCTCCGCGTGCCGGGCCAGCGCCTCCGACGTGAGCGAGCGCAGCCAGGCCACCAGATCGGAGGAGGAAAGGCCGGTGCGCCCCAGGTGCACGCGGTGCTGGTCGATCTTGTTGAGCTCGCGCTGGAACACACCGGCCTGGCGCAGCAGCGCGCTTTGCGCGCGGCCCACGGCCTGGGCGAGCCGGTGCGCCGCGGGGTCGAGGTCTTCGTTGTCGGCGATGGCGCGCACCACCTCGGTGCCTTTCTCCACCCAGGTCCATACCGATTCCAGGCGCTGGGCCGCGCGGCGGATGCGGTATTCGGAGCCGGACAGCACGGCGCGGTCGAAGTCTTCCTTCAGTTCGGACAGGCGCGAGAGCAGGTGCCCCAGCTCGTCGGCCGAGATGCGGCCCACCGCCTGGCCGGCGGCGAGCTGCGCGGTGAGGTAGCCGAGGCCGTCTTCGTCGTCGCGTTCGAATTCCAGCAACGTGGACACGGCGGCGAGCGCCTTGCGTCCCAGCGGGCTCACGCGGTAGCGCAGCGTCTCGCTGTCCCAGCCCAGCAGCTCGTGCTCCTTCAGGCGCTGCACCACGGTTTCCAGCTTCACCGGCTCGACGAAGGCAAGCTGGTCGCGGATTTCCGCGGGCGTCCACTCCGGTGCGTGCGCGCGTGCGCCCAGCGTGCGCAGCACCAGCAGGCGCAGCAGCACCTGCGCTTCGCCGCCGTGGAACAGCGCGCTGAAGGCACGCAGCAGGGCACGGCCGCGCAACAACGGAAACACGGCGGGGAGGTCTTCGGCGGTGACGCCTTCGCGCAGTACGTCCTGCAGACGCTCGTCGGCGTCGGCGCTATCGGTCGGCAACATCAAGCGCGAGGGCTCAGCGGCCAGCGCCGTGGATGCCGATGAACTGCAGGAACTCGGCGCGGGTCCGCGCGTCGTCGCGGAAGGCGCCCAGCATCTGGCTGGTGACCATCGACACGCCGCGCTTGTGCACGCCGCGCGTGGTCATGCATTCATGGCTGGCATCCACCACCACGGCCACGCCGGCCGGATGCAGGTTTTCCTGGATGCACTGCGCGATCTGCGCGGTGAGCTTTTCCTGCACCTGGAAGCGGCGGGCGTACGCGTCGACCACGCGGGCCAGCTTGCTGATGCCCACCACGCGGTTGGTCGGCAGGTAGCCCACGTGCGCCCGGCCGATGATCGGCGCCATGTGATGCTCGCAATGGCTTTCGAACTCGATGTCGCGCAGCACGACCATCTCGTCGTAGCCGGCCACTTCCTCGAAGGTGCGGCGCAGGTATTCACCCGGGTCGATGTCGTAACCCGAGAACCAGTCCTTGTATGCCTTCACCACGCGCTTGGGCGTATCGAGCAGGCCTTCGCGACTGGGATCCTCGCCCGACCAGCGCAGCAGTACGCGCACGGCCTCTTCGGCCTGTTCGCGGGTGACTTCGGTCGGCTCGTTGCGCTCGGTCATGCGGGTTCCTTCGGTACCTCTTTCGGACGCGCCAGTGTAACGCCACCGTCAAGCTTTCGGCCGCCGGCGGGGCGCTTGCGTCGCCGGATCAAAGACTTGGCGAGGTGCTTACCGCGGCTACCGGGGCCGGTTAGACTCGCCCGGACATCAACCGGAGGGATGGACATGAAGCTGGGACGCATCATGGGTTGGGGCTTGCTGGCCGTTCTGGCCGGCGGCGCGCATGCCGGGACCGTCCACAAGGACGCCGAAGCCAGCATGGTGCTCACCGGCACGGTGGACGTGAACCCCGATGGCAGCCTGCGTGGCTACACCATCGACCGGAGCGAGAAAGTGCCGCCCGAGGTCGTCGCCATCGTCGACAAGAACATCACGCGCTGGACGTTCAAGCTCTCCGCGCCGGTCACCGACGCGGTCCATACGAAGATGAGCCTGCTGCTGCTGGCCAAGCCCGCGGGCGAGGGCAAATTTGCCGTGACCGTGTCCGGCGCCTCCTTCGGCGACAACGACGGCCGCAACGGCGATACGGTGAGCTACAAATCGCATGATCCGATGCCGGCCTACCCGAAGGCCGCCATCGACGCGCGCGTCAGCGGCACGGTGTTCCTGTTGCTGCGCATCGGCCGCGACGGCCTGGTGCAGGAGGCCGTGGCCGAGCAGGTCAACCTGGACCAGTTCGGCACCGCCAACGAGATGCGCCTGTATCGCAAGCTGCTCGCCGACGCGGCGCTGCAGGCGGGGCAGAAGTGGACGTACAACCCGCCCACGCGCGGCAAGGGCGTCGATGATCCCTATTGGCAGGTGCGCGTGCCGGTGCAGTTCAACCTGTTGCCGTTCGGCGAGCGGCCCAAGGACGAATACGGCCATTGGCACGGCTATATCCCCGGCCCGCGCCAGACGCCGTCGTGGATCAGCCAGACCCTGCTCAGCGAAGCACCGGACGCCATGCCCGGGGACGGGCTGCACGCCGGCAACGCGTTGCTGAGCCTGGCCACGCCGCTGGGCGGGAGCTGAGCGGTCATCAGGCTTGCTTCGTGCGAAATTCCCGCCGCCGGTGGGTCTCGCCAATGACTTGGCAAGAGGCGGGTACGTCATCGAGTGCAGGCTATGGCCTACAGCTAGACTATGGGGCGACCGTATGGGGGAGTCGGTATGAAGCTAGGGCGAGTGGTTTGGTGCTGCCTGTTGTCGGTCTGTGGCTTAGGCGCGACTCATGCGCAGAGTGCACGCAAGACCGCCGAGGCAAGCATGGTGGTGACCGGTGCTGTCGAAGTGAATCCGGATGGCCGTGTGCATGCCTACACCATCGACCAGCAGGACAAGGTGCCAGCTGACGTGATGGCCGTGATCGGCAAGGACATCCCCCGCTGGGACTTCAAGTCTCCCGGCGGCGTGGTTAAAGCAACAATGAGCTTGCTCATCGTCAACAAGCCCATTGGCGATGGGAAATACGCCATCGCGGTGTCAGGCGTGTCCTTTGGCGGTTATCCGGACGAAACCGGTGAAAGCGTGAAGCGCAAAGCCGCCGATGTCCAGCCGATCTACCCTGAGGCTGCGATCAATGCGCGTGTCAGCGGAACAGTCTACGTGCTGCTTCGTGTAAGTCGCGATGGCACCGTGGACGAATCGGTTGCTGAGCAGGTCAATCTGGATCAATACGGATCGCAGAGTCAGATGAACCAGCTTCGAAAGATGTTGGCAGACGCCTCACTGAAAGCAGCCAAGCACTGGACTTTCGATTTGCCCACGCGTGGCAAGGAAGTTGCCGACCCCTATTGGTTGATACGGATTCCAGTGAACTTTCGCCTATATGGAGCAGGGCATCCGAAAGAAGAGCCCGCCTATGGCACATGGCATGTCTATATTCCTGGTCCCCGACAAACACCGAGTTGGACTAGCCAGATCCTGTTGAGCGAGGCGCCAGACGCGATGCGGGGGAGCGAACCTCATACCGGAAACCCGATGCTGCAGTTGCAGACCTCCCCGAGCGGTACCTGAAGGCAGCTCAACGACAGCTTCGGAATACAGCGATCCGGTTGGGCTGGTGGGGTCCAACCGGGGTCAACCAAGGCTCGGCTGCGACAATACTTGTGCAGGGCCCAAACGACGTAATGCGCATAGCGCGCCGTTCCGCCTTTATGCGCAACGTATCGAGTACGCCGCGCAGGATCGCGCCGGTGAAAGGCGTATAGAGATGGAACACGGTGCCGTCCGAGAAGTCCGCGTCACGGACGTCCCGCGCCTCGAAGGACACAGTGTCGAGCTTCAACGATTCGGCACAGCGTTGCGCCAGCCCAGCATAGATGTGCTCCTGCTCGATGCCCACGCAGCGCGCGCCGGTCAGGATCGCCACCAGTATCGGTACGTGCCCCAGGCCGGAGCCAAGGTCGATGAAGACATCGTTGTTTGTGATACAGGAACGTTCCACCAGATCAAAAATGTGGCGCACCGGCGTGGGCTGGTAGAACACCATGTCCGGCTCCAGCGGCGCGATCGGGTCCGTGGGTTCGTCGAAGGCGAACACGTCGCTCAGCAGCCCATCGAGATGGTCATAGCCCTCCGCACCGTCGACCAGCGCCGGTCGCCAGCGTCGCAGGGCGGCCGCGCCTTTACCCGCGCGGATCTCAATGCGCAAGGCTTCGCACAGGCGTGCCTGCACATCGGCGAGCCGCGCGTGGAGTGACCGCGCGCGAATGCCGAGCGGTTCGTCGTCGCGCGACTCGTCGAGCCATTCCTCCAGCCATTCCAGCGCGCGGATGCGTTCAGCCAACTGCATGGGCTCAACCAGCGTGGCATCGCGTTCGAGCGCATCGATCATCGCGTGGGCGTAAGTCAGGGACACATCATTCATGGCGTGCGCATGCTGCCACGCGCCGGCTTGGAACCAAAGCACTCAGCGTGGGTCGGGCACGAAGTGGCCCGGGAATGGATCGGGCAGCGCGGGTAAACGTTCCGGCGATGGAATGATGCCCTGGGCGATCAAACGCTCGCGCGTGTCGTAGTACAGCGTGACCACATCGTCGGGCGTGGCCGAGGCGCGCTCGAAATCGGTGTAGCTCACCACCGAGGTCTCGCGCGCGCCGTGGCCGGTGCCGATCGGCCCACCGATCGCCGAGAGCGCCTTGGCGGCCGGTGCCGATGCGGCGGGCGCCTGGCGCATCTGGTCGGCAGCCGCGCCGGAGGATTCCTCCACCATGGGTCGCACCGGCATGGGCGTGGGCAGCGGCCGCGCGCGGAACACGGCCATGCCGATCACGCCCACGTTGTCTGGCCTTCCCGTCCGTGCGGCGTAGCTGCGTGAAGCATCGGCGAACACGAAATCGGCCACTTCGGAAAGACTCTTGCGCCAGCCACGGATCTCGGTGGCGACAAAGGGATCGAGCACGTAGCCGGTCTGCGACCAGTCCGCCGTATTACCGGAGACCACGTTCACGCCGTCGACGGAGAGCACGCCCAGCACGCGTCCACCCCCACGGCTGTGGAGCTGGATCTGGTAGCGGTGGCCGGGCTGCCCCGCGATGTAGTAGCGGCCGTCGTAGCGGTAGACAGGCAGTTCCTGCTGCGAGGTGCAGTCGTAGACCTTGAGGTCCACCAGGCGGCCAACGGCGCCGGCCTGCGCACCGGCGACCAACGCGGCCATGCCAAGAACCCATTTCCATGCGGTGTTCATGCGACGACTCCGGCAGGCATCGAAGACCGATGCATGAGGTGAAACGTCTCGGGTGATAAAAAGGGGTTGATGGTGCCACGAGATACCCCGCGGGCGCCCCGATCGATGGTTGTTTGGGGCGGCCAAGACGATGCCCGCCGCCGCGGCCATTTCTCCGCCTGGTCGGTGCGGTACGGGCAACCCCAACGGCTCGCATGGTGGCTGTCATGTCGATGGACCCGGCCATACCTCTTGGGCGCACCCTCATGATCTGCAACCCATGCATCCCAGTCATGTAGGTACGGGAGACATCCCCGACACCGATTATCTGCATGCTCGGTGCACCCTCGTCGCACGCTTTTTTAGGAATTGTCCGATTTATGAGAGGCGCACGACTCACTAGCGTTCGAGGCTGAATTGTCGTGCTCGAAGTCGCTTGACTCTTGTCCCCCCCGAAGGCGGCGGGCGACTCCGAGCACGCTTTTTATCGGACAAGGGAGCAGTTGGGGATATGGATGTTGGTGCGGCGACCGACTATGGCTCACCTCGGTGGTGGCGATCACGTTGGCTGATCCCTGGGGCGTTGCTCGCATTGGCAACGACCGTGTATCCCACGCCCAGCTTCGCACAGGCGGTCGACCCGGCAACGCAGGAACTGCTGCGTCAACAGGAACGCGAGCGTGCCCTCCGAGAACAGCGCGACACCACACCCGACGTGCACTTGCCGCGACCGGCGCAGGCCGCGCCGGATCACCTTCCCGCGACGGAAACCCCATGCTTTCCCATCCATCGTATTCGTCTGGACGGCGAGGCCGCTGCACATTTTCAGTGGGCCCTAAAAGCTGCTGATCCCAAAGACGATCCTGCCACCGGCGGTTGCCTCGGCACGGGTGGCATCCAGGTCGTCATGAGCCGCATGCAGAATGCGATCGTCGCCCACGGCTACGTCACCACGCGCGTCCTTGCCTCGAACCAGGACCTGCGTTCCGGCGTGCTGACGCTGACCGTCGTGCCGGGCCGCATTCGAGCGATCCGCTTTGCACCCGGTGTCGACGCGCGCGCCACCTCTTGGCGCGATGCCTTGCCTGCGCGTCCGGGCGACCTGCTCAATCTGCGCGATATCGAGCAGGCGCTAGAAAACTTCAAAAAGGTGCCGACCGTTGACGCCGACATCCAGATCGCGCCCGCCGATGGCGATGCCCGGCCGGGCGAAAGCGATCTGGTGATCGTGTGGAAGCAATCCTCGCCAATGCGCCTAGCCGTCACGCTGGACGATTCCGGCAGTGACGCCACGGGCAAGATCCAGGGTGGCGCCACGCTTTCGCTGGACAACCTGCTGACGTGGAACGACCTGTTCTATGCCAACCTCGGCCAGGCCGTGCTCGACGGCGACGGCAAGGACACGCGCAGCTACACGCTGCATTACGACGTGCCCCAGGGTTACTGGCTGCTGGGCGCGACCGCGAGTAGTTACACCTACCACCAAACCATCGCCGGTTACGCGCAGAACTACATTTACAGTGGCACCAGCCACAACGTCGACGTCAGGCTGAGCCGACTTCTGTACCGCAACGCCACTATCAAGGCAGGCGCCTACATGCGGGCCTGGGAGCGAGACTCCAACAACTTCGTCGATGACACCGAAGTGCTGGTCCAGCGCCGCCGCCAGGGTGGATGGGAAGCTGGCTTCACCTACAGGCAATTCATTGGCAGCGCCACACTGGATGCCGACGCCGCGTATCGACGCGGTACCGGGGCCTTCAATGCGTATCACGCGCCAGAAGAAGCTTTCGGCGACGGCACCTCACGCACCAAGCTCATCACCGCGGACGCGACGCTCACCGTGCCGTTCCAGTTTGGCAGCCAGCGCTTCCGTTACATCGGCGGCTGGCGCGCGCAATGGTGCAAGACGGCGCTGGTGCCGCAGGACCGTTTCGCGATCGGTGGCCGGTACACCGTGCGCGGCTTCGATGGCGAGTTGTCGCTTACGGGCGATCGGGGCTGGTTGCTCCGCAACGACCTCAGCTGGATGGCGGGCGTGGGCCAGGAGTTGTATCTGGGCGTCGACGTAGGCCACGTGAGCGGTCCGCCCACGCAGTGGGAACTGGGCCAGACGCTGGCGGGCGCCGTGCTCGGTTTGCGCGGTGGCTGGCGCGACTTCGCCTGGGATGTGTTCGTCGGCGCGCCCATCCGCAAGCCGCGCGGCTTCCAGACCGACAACCCCGCCACCGGTTTCAGTCTCAGCTGGTCGTATTAACCCCGGCGGCGTGCATGAGCGCGTCGCCCAATCGTTTGCCTGTCACGGAAGAACCCGCATGAACAAGCACCTGTATCGCATCGTCTTCAATCACGCGCTGGGCCTGTTCCAGGTCGTGTCGGAGCTGGTGCGTCGACCGGGGTGTCGCGCAACACAGGGCGAGGGCGCCGTCACTGCCGCTGTGCGGCCGGTCAGCCTGAGCCTGTGGGTCGCGTTCGGCTGGATCGGCCTGGCCTCCGTGGCAAGCGCGCAGATCACCACGGACATGCAGGCACCGGGCAACCAGCGTCCCACCGTGATGGGCGCGCCCAACAGTGCTCCGCTGATCAATATCCAGACACCCAGCGCGGCGGGCGTATCGCGCAATACCTACAGCCGCTTCGACGTGCGCAGCGAAGGCGCGGTACTCAACAACTCGCGCACCAACACGCAGACGCAGCTGGCGGGTACCGTGGCAGGCAACCCCTGGCTGGCCACCGGTACGGCCAAGGTCATTCTCAATGAAGTCACCGGCAGCCACCCCAGCCAGTTGAACGGCTACATCGAAGTGGCGGGCGATCGTGCACAGGTGGTCATCGCCAACCCATCCGGCATCGCCTGCGACGGCTGTGGTGTCATCAACGCGAACCGCTTCACGTTGACCACCGGTGCACCCGTGTTGAACGGCGGCGCGCTGGACGGTTACCGTGTCACCGGCGGCGCCATCCAGGTCAACGGCAAGGGCCTGGACGCCAGCCGTGCCAACTATGCCGATATCATCGCCCGCGCTGTCGAAGTCAACGGCGGCATCTGGGCGCCGCAATTGCAGGTGACGACGGGCGCCAACCAGGTCGATGCGGATCACACGCAGGTCACCGCGATCAGAAGCACCGGTAATGCCCCCACCTTCGCGCTGGATGTGGGCGCGTTAGGCGGCATGTATAGCGGGAAGATCCAATTGCTGGGCACCGAGCACGGTGTGGGCGCGCGTAACGCGGGCACCATCGGCGCGTCGTCGGATGACCTGATCGTCACTGTCGACGGTCGCCTGGAAAACACCGGCAGCCTGCAATCGCAGTCCAATACATCGATCAGTGCGAACGGTGGCATGGCCAACGCGGGCATGATCAGTGCCGCGCGCGAACTCAACGTCACCACGCCGGCGGATGTCGATAATAGCCACGGAACGCTCAACGCCGGCCGCATCGCGGTTGATGCCGGTACGTTGCGTAATGCCGGTGGCATCATCATGCAGGCCGGACTTCAAGCCATGGCCCTGCAAGCCGGAGCCCTGTCCAATCAGAATGGCCGCATCGGCACGACGGCAGGGGATGCCGGCGGCAACGGTGGCGACTCCTCCTCGTCCAGTGGCTCGACGCCACCGCCGGCCGCGGATCCCGGCGTGAGCGGTGGTGGCAGTACGCCGCCGCCGGACGATGGCGCCACGGGCATAACGCCCATTGCTCCGCTGGCCGACGGTGTGCTCCGCATTGCGGGCACCCTCGACAACGATGGCGGTCGTATCAGCGCCGCGTCCGGTTTTGACCTGACTACGAACAGTGGCCTTGCCAATGATGGCGGTCACCTCGATCTGCGTGCGCTGACATTGATCGATGGTGACCTCAGCAACCGCGGCGGCGAGCTAACGATCGATGGCTCCGCCACCGTGCACGCTCACGCCGTAACCAATGAGGGTGGCCAATTGACCTTCAATGGCCCGCTCGCGCTGGACGCACAGACGCTGACCAATCGTGGCGGCACGCTGAATCAGGTCGACACGAATGCGACCTCCTTCCAGGTCTTCGGAACTTTCGACAACTCCAATGGCAAGCTGGCCAGTAATGCCTCTCAGCTTGCGATCAACTCCGGCGCGCTGATCAACGAAGGTGGCACCATCACCCACGCGGGGCTCGACGGCCTGCGTGTCATCACGCGGGCGCTGTACGGCGCGGGTGGCAAGATCGCCACCGCCGGTGCCGTGCAGTTGACGGCGGGGGCGATCGACCACCAGCACGCGACACTGACGGCGACGCAAGTCAACGTGATCGCCATGAGCTTGGATAATCGCGGCGGCACCATCGCGGCTTCGGGCGACGATGCCAACACACTGCAGGTCACCGACGCACTGGACAATAGCAACGGCGGCACGATCGCGAGCAACGCGGACCTGTCACTGCACGCGAACACGCTGGGCAATGCGAACGGCACCATCCAGCATGCCGGCGCCGGCGCGCTCCGTATCGATGCCGTCACGCTCAACGGCGCAGGCGGCACGATCGCCAGCAACGGCGCCTTTCAGCTCACCGGTGGTGCGATCGACCTGAGCGAGGGCACCACTTTTGCGCAACAGGTGCGCGTCGACGCCGGATCGCTCAACCACGCCGGTGGCAGCTTGACGGCATTGGGCCACGATTCGCTCGTGCTCGACGCGCGTGGCGCGATCAGCAACGCGCACGGCACGATCAGCACCAACGGTGCGCTGCAGGTGAGTGCACGCTCGTTGGACAACACCGAGGGCAGACTCCTGGCCGCGGGAACGTCACCGAGCCAGCTGCAGGTCACTGACACGCTGACCAACACGCACGGCACGGTCGGGACCATTGCCGCCACGACGGTCAAGGCCGGCAACTTGATCAACCAGAGTGGCACGATCCACGCCGATGGCGACTCACCCTTGTCGATCACGGTCGATGGTCTGCTCGACAACAGCCAGCACGGCGTACTGGCCACCGACGGCGACATGGTGATCACGGCCACGACACTGGACAATACCCAGGGCCTGATCCGCCAAGGCGCGGTCGATGCCGACGGCCATTTCGTACCGGGCTCCTCGGGTGCGCTCACCCTTACCGCCACGACCCTGCATGGCCAGGGTGGCACGCTGGCCAGCAACGGTGCATTGACCCTGACCGGCGACATAGTCGACATGAGTCAGGGCCGTACCTTCGCGCAAGACGTCACCGTCGATGTCGGTTCACTCCGTACCGCAGGAGGCAGTCTGCAGGCGTTGGGTGACGGTCCGTTGAGCCTTCGCGTGCGCCATACGCTGGATAATGCCGATGGCCAGATCGCCAGTAACGGCGCGCTATGGCTTAGTGCCGGTGCACTCGCCAATGTCGACGGCAAACTCATGGCCGTCGGCAACGAGGCCAGTCAATTCATCGTCGATGGCCGCCTCGACAACACGCGTGGCACGCTCGCCGCGATGGGCGCGACAACGGTGCATGCTGGCGACCTGATCAACCAGGGCGGCATCGTGCAGGTTGCGGGTTCGTCCCAAGAGGGTACTAGCCTCGCGTCGCCGCTCACGGTCACCGTCGATGGCCTGCTCGACAACAGCGCCAAGGGCGTGATCGCCAGCGACGACGATATGGCCGTCACGGCATCCACGCTGGACAACACGGAAGGCACCATCCAGCACGCCGGGCCGGGTACGCTGACGATCCAGGCCACCACGCTCAACGGTCAGGGTGGCACGATCGCCAGCAACGGCGCGTTCTCGCTGACCAGCGGCCTCACAAATCTGCGCGATGGAACCACCAGCGCCCAGCAGATACACATCGACACCGGTTCGCTGATCACCGCCGGTGGTCACCTGACGGCGCTCGCCGATGGACGCCTGGATCTGCATGCGCGCGACGCCATCGACAACACGGCGGGCCAGATCGCCACCAACGGTGCCCTGCAACTCACCGCGTCATCGCTGACCAACGCGGCCGGTTCAATCCTTGCCGCCGGCACAGGCGCGACGGCACTGACGATTGACCACGCCTTCGACAATACCCGCGGGACGCTGGCCAGTGCCGGCACGACCACGGTCCGCGCCGGTCGCCTCGACAACACCAGCGGTCAAGTGCAGGCCGCTAGCGACGCGCCCCTCACGCTGGCGATCGACGATGCCTTGGTGAACGACGACGGCACGCTGGTCACCAACGGGGCACTCGCGCTCACGGCGGGCAGCGTCAGCAATCATGGCGGCGCCATCCAGGCCCAACAGGCGATCGACGCGAACGTGGAGGGCACGCTCGACAACAACAATGGTTTGCTGGTCGCGGCCGGCGATCTCCATGTGCAGGCCGCCGCGCTAATCAACCGCGATACCACCCAAGGTGTCCCAGCGTTCGATCCCGCCGCCACAGACGACGCGCCGCCAACGGGCATCTATGGCAACCTCGTCACCGTGCAGGCCGATGTGTTCGACAATACACACGGCCAGCTCCATGCCCGTGATGCCCTGACGTTGCAGGGACGCACCCCATCGGGTATCGCCCTCACCAACGTGGGTGGTGTCCTCGACGGCACCGGTGCCGTGGCCGTTAACGCCAGCACACTCGACAACACCGCGGGCCAGTTGATCCAGCGTGGCGATACCGGCACGCTCACCCTCGATGTCAGCCAAGCCCTGCGCAACACCGCCCAAGGTCTCATCGGTGCCGAAGGCACGGCGGCCCTGCACGCCGGCACGTTCGACAACCGTGGTGGCATCACCTTCGCGCGGCATGACCTCACCGTGTTGAGTGACGGTGATCTGCTCCATCGCGATGGTGGCCAACTGCAAACCAATGGCTCGTTCCACGGGGTCGTCAACGGCGCCTTCGACAACAGCGCCGGCAGCATCGACGCCACGGGTTCCGCCAGCCTCTCGGCCGCTATCCTCACCAACGTCGGTGGCCAACTGCTCGCGGGTGACAAGGACATCCCCAACCCCGAGAAAGGTCTCAGCCTGTCGTCGGCGACCATCGACAATCGCGGTGGCACCATCGGCAACCGCGCGGGTGACGTTCGCCTGCAAGCCACCCGCATCGATAACAGCAGTAACGGCACGCTGGTCGCCCAGCGCGATCTGAACCTGGATAACGTGGGTTGGCTCGACAACACCGATGGCACCACCTACGCCACGCGCCATCTCAGCTACCAGAACGGCAACGCCACGCTCGACAACACCGGCGGCCAATTCGGTGCAGGCGATACGGCCTGGTTGAATTTGGCCAGCCTCACCAACAACAGCGGCCGCGTGCAAGCCGACACGTTATGGCTGACCACGCCATGGCTGAACAACGCGGACGGCCATGTCGAAGCCAACACCCAGCACACCACGCTGGTGACGTTGAATGGCCTCGGTTACCTTCGTGGCGTTGAGACCCTCGATGTCCGCTTCCTGGGTGACTACACTCACCTCGCCGGTCAGCACTTCGACAGCAACGGCGTGCTCGCACTCACCGTGGACGGCACCCTCACCAATCAGGGTACCCTGCAAACTGCGGGCGAACTCGACATCACGGCCGGCCAACTCACCAACACCGCAGGCGCGGTGATCAACGCCGGCAACAGCGATGGCACCGCGATTGCCCATATTCAGGCGGGTGGCCGGATCGACAATCAAGCAGGGGCGTCCATCGAAGGCGACACCCTCACGCTGCAGGCCAGTGACGTCACCAACACTGGCGACATCCTGGGCGACCTCGTACGCATCGACGCCAACACGCTGACCAACGGTGCGGATCTCGGCGCCGCCGACGATCCGTCCGCCCCCTACAGCACCGCCACCCTGGGCGCGGCCAAGGACTTGCAGCTCAACGTCCGTGATCGCCTGGTCAACCAGAACGCGTGGATCTTCAGCCAGGGCAACCTCGTCATCGCCGGCAGCGACGCACGCGATGATGTCGGTCGCCCCACGCAGTTGACTGCCGAGGTGCTCAATCGCACCGGCAAGATCGAAGTGATGGGCGACCTCGCCATAGCCACCCAGCAGCTGATCAACGAGCGCCGCGTGTTGGAGGTCGAAACTGTCGCGCTCACGCCGACGGAGCAGGCGGCGAACAAGATCACCGAAACGGTGGTGCGCTACCGCTACGACGATCCCGATCCGTTGCACCGCCCGCCGTACGTCGATCCCAGCCAGGTGATTAGCGCTGAGGAAATCGCATCCGCCGCGGCCTACTGCACCAGCCACCAGGGCAGCGTGGGTGGTCGTGGCGAACGCTGTACGGGCTACGGCGACTATGCCCCCAACACACCCATGTACTTCGAGGCCATCCAGACCGATACCGTCACGGCGGTGACGCGCCTGAAGCGTTACAGCGAAGCCAGTGTCATCAGTGCCGGGCGCGACATCGAACTGGCCGGCAACGTGCGCAACATCACCTCGACCATCGCCGCCAACCGGCGTCTCATCATCAACGGTGGCGACTATGACGGCAGCACCGACACCTCCATCAACGGTTACCGGGTGCAAAACCTCGCGTGGGCGCCCAGCATCACGGTGACGCGTTCGGACGTGCTGAAAGTGGGTTGGGAGCGCGAGTCCTATAACGCCAGCGTGTGCGGGCCGATCAACGGCAAGGATCGCTGCTGGGTCCCCCAGCCTTACAAGGACTACACCGCGACCTATCCCGCCGGTGCGGACGGTGGCTCGCTCTCACTGACATTGGCTCCCGGCCAGGCGCCGAGCTGGTTGACCGTCGACACCGGCCCCCGCCTGGACAGCACCATGACGGGTGCCGCTGGCGTGGACATCCGTGGTCGCCGCATCGATAACGGCTACGTCGATCCGAACCACCCGCTGGACGCCATTACCACCTCTCTCAACGGTTCCGATCCAGCCGATCTGGGGCATGCCCAAGGCGCCAAGGCCGCGACCGCCGGTGATGTCCAGTCGGCAAACCGCGACGGCGTCGATCGCACCGGCGTCGTGAGCGGCCTCAAGGGTACCGCCGTCGCCGGCACCACCCGCACCGGTGAATCGGCCGCACAGGTCGTGGGTAGTGCCGACCAGCTACTACCAGGCTACGTGCCGCCCTCCAACGGTGTGTATGGGCAGCACCCGGAGGCTGACGCGCCATTCCTGGTCACCACCGCCCCGCGCTTCGCCAAAGGGCCGGTCACCAGCTCCGACTACCTGCTGCGCGCCTTGCAGCAAGACCCGACCAACATCCACAAACGGCTGGGTGACGGCTACTACGAGCAGAACCTGGTACTGGACCAGATTCTGCAGCTCACCGGCCGCCGCAGTTTGAACGGTGGCGACCCCATGGCGCAGTACGGCGCCCTGATGGATGGCGCCGCCGCCGAAGCCGCACGTCTAGGGTTGCAACTGGGCGCACCGCTCACCACCGCGCAGATCGGTGCGCTCGACAGCGACATCGTGTGGTTGGTCGATCAGGTGGTAAATGGCCAGCACGTGCTCGTGCCCGTGGTGTACTTGAGCAAAGCCACGGCCGATCGCCTGAAAACCGACGGCGCCCTGATCGCCGGCGACACCGTCAACCTCGAAGCCAGCGGCACCGTGCGCAACGACGGCACCATCACCGGCGGCAAGGGCACCTGGCTCAGCGCCGGCACGCTCATCAACCAAGGCACCTTGAACGGTGGCCAGCAGCTGGGTATCCGCACGAGTGGTGACACGATCAACACCGGCACCCTGAAAGCGAACGCCATCGGCATCCAGGCCGGCGGCAGCGTGATCAACGCCGCGCAGCCAGTCCCCTTGGGGGATACACCGCAAGTCAACGGACTCACTGCACAAGGTGGCGTGATCAGCGCGGGCACGGGCGGCCTGGCCATCGTGGCCGACGGCGACATCATCCACAACGGCACCATCACCAGCCAGGGCGACGGCCTGCTCAAGGCCAAGCGCGACATCGTCGCCACGGCCAGCACCATCGACATCGCCGGCAACGGTGCACTGATCGCCGACCGCGACATCACCTTCAACGCCACCGGCAAGACCACCACCAGCCGTGGCGCCAACTTCGACAGCACCGACACCACCACCCACACCGTCAGCACCGTCACCACTGGCGGCAACCTCGCCGTCGCATCCGGCGGCAACCTCACCAGCCACGGCGCGCAATTCCAGGCCGGCGACAAGCTGGCCGTGCGGGCTGACGGCACCATGACCTTGAACGCCGTCACCGACAGCACGTCCCGCGTCACGCACACGGGCGAAGGGAAAACGCAGGTCACCACCACCACGCGCGATGAAACCCTGCGCGGCACCACCCTCAGCGGCACGAACGGCGTGACGGCGTATGCCGTAGGCGACCTCACCGCCACCGCTGCGACTATCACCTCCAACCAAGGCAAGGCGGTGGTAGCGTCCGAAGGCGACGTGAACCTGCAGACTGGCATTGAGTGCCACGACATCAGTCGTGACACGCAGAAACACGACGAAGGCACGTTCACCAGCACCAGCACTCGCACCCACGACGCCATCCATGACCAAGTCGCAGTCGGCACGCTGGTCAGCGGCGACAAGGTCATCGTGCAAGGCACCAACGTCACCGTCACGGGCAGCAACGTCGTGTCCGATCACGGCACCACGCTGGTCGCCAAGAACAACCTCACCCTCCAGGCGGCCACGACCACCACCACGCAAGAGCACAGCAAAGAGGTGGAGAAGAACGGCCTGATGGGCAACGGCGGTCCCTCCGTCACCCTCGGCACGCAAACCAAGAGTGCCGAGAACCGCAGCACCCAAACCTATGCGACCGCGTCCAACGTCGGCGCCGTGGACGGTAACGTCATCCTCGTCGCTGGCGACCACTACCAACAGATCGGCAGCAATGTCCTCGCGCCCAACGGCGACATCGACATCCACGCCAAGCGTGTGGACATCACCGAAGCGCGCGAGACCGGCACGCAAACCGACGAGACCCATTTCCGCCAGAGCGGCCTCACCGTCGCGGTTTCCTCGCCCGTGATCGCTGCGCTGCAAACCGCCAACGACATGCACCGCGCCGCCGGCAACACGAGCGATTCGCGCATGCAGGCCCTGGCGGGCGTCACCACCGGCCTGGCCGCGTACAACGCCGGTACGGCGGTCGCTGCCGATCCGCAGGCCGGCGGTGGTTTAGGTATTTCCGCCACTATCGGTTCGGCCCGCAGTGACAGCAAAACCACCACCACCAGCGACACCGCGGCCAGTTCCAACGTCACTGCCGGCGGCAACGTACGTATCAGCGCCACCGGTGGCGGTCAGGATTCCAACCTCACCATCCAGGGCAGCAACGTCCACGCCGACGGCATCGTCGGTCTCACCGCCGACAACAACATCAACCTGCTCGCCGCCAAAAACAGCGTGGACACCACCAGCACCAGCAGCAGCTCCAGCGGTGGTGTCGGCGTGGCCGCCACCGTCGGCTCCGGTGGCATGAGCATGGGCATCACCGCCAATGCCAGCGCCTCCAAGGGCAAGGGTAACGGCAGCGACGTCAGCTGGACCAACACCCACATTAGCGCGGGCGACAAAGTCATCCTCAGCTCCGGTGGCGACACCACCCTCAAGGGCGCCGTGGTCGATGCCAACCAGGTCATCGGTGACATCAAGGGCAACCTCAACATCGAGAGCCTGCAAGACACCAGCGACTACCGCAGCAAAAACCAGAGCCTCGGCGGCAGCGTCACCGTTGGCATGGGTGTCTCCGGCAGCGTCAACGCCAGCCAGCAGGCGATGGACAGCCACTACGCCAGCGTCACCGAGCAGTCCGGTATTCACGCCGGCGACGGCGGCTTCCAGATCAAGGTCGGCGGCAACACCGACCTCAAGGGTGGCGTGATCACCTCCAGCGATCAGGCCGTCGCGGATGGCCTCAACCACTTCACCACCGGCACGCTCACGGTCAGCGACCTCACCAACAAGGCCGAGTACGGCGCCAGCAGCGTGAGTCTCGGCGGGGGTTACAGCAAAGGCCCGAGCGGCGTCGGCACCGACCAGAAGGGCCAGGCCACCACCGGCAACGCCGTGCCCGGCAGCACGCTGCCCAGCCTGGGGGGTCTCAGTGCCCAAACCCCGATCGCCCTCGGCGCCAGCGACAAGGACAGCAGCACCACCCGGAGCGGCATCAGCGGCGGCCAGATCACGATCACGGATGACGCCGCCCAGCGTGCCCTCACCACCCAAGGTGGCCTAGCCGGCAAGGGGGCCGACGACACCCTCGCCAGCCTCAACCGCGATGTCGTCACCGGCGTGGACGGCACCAACGCGCTCAAGCCGATCTTCAACGAAAAGGAGATTCAGGCCGACTTTGCCATTGCCGGAGGCTTCGCACGGGAAACGGGCACCTTCATCAACAACAAGGCCAAGGAAACGGCGGACGCCAAACAAGCGCTCGCCGACGAAATGGCCAAGCCCGAGGGCGAACGCGATCTTCAACGCATCGACCAACTGTCCGCCATCGTCAAAGACAACGCCACCTGGGCACCCGGCGGCACCGGTCGCGTCATCCTCACCGCCGTGACCGCCGCCATCGGCGGCAACGTCACCGGCACCACCAGCGACCTCATCCAAAGCGCCGCCATCAACACCTTGCAAAGCCTCGGTGCGCAGCAGGTCAAAGTGATCGCCGACCAGCTCGGCAGCGACGAAGCCCGTGCCGCCCTGCAGGGCCTCGTCGCCTGTGCGGGTGCCGCCGCGCAAAGCCAGAGCTGCGGCACGGCGGCCAGCGCCGCGGCCGCCAGTGTGGTCATCAACAACCTGCTCGATGGCCTCAATGGCATCACCGCCGGCACGCTCAGCGCCGCGGAAAAGGAAGCCCGCGCCGCCACCGTCGAAAACCTTGTCGCCGGCATCACCACCGCCCTGGGCGGCGACGCCTCCACCGCCGCCATCGCCGCCAAGATCGAAACCGAGAACAACCACCTCGGCCCCGGCATGAAGCTGTTGGGCTACCAACTGGGCCAGGACCAGGTAAAGCAGTTTGGTGACGAAATAACGAACGCCTGCACGACCGGCAGTGCCAGCGCCTGCCAGCAGACGTACGACAAGTGGAAGGAAGTCTCCTATGCCCAGGGTGGCTTAGAGACACCCAAGCAGCGCGCCGATTGGGAAACGTTGGTCCAGGAGACCTATCAGCAGTACGTGATCCCGCTCTGTGACCAGAATGCCACGTGCCTGCAGAACGCCTATGCGTCCATGGCGGCGGCGATGGTGGTGAATGCGGGCGATGCACCGGGGTTGCGCGATAGCGTCAACACGGCGATGCGTGCAGCTAACGTGGCCAATGAGAATTGGGTGCGCGGTGGGCTAGAGTTCATTGGCGATGCCACCGCCATCGCCCAGCTAGGCGGGATGATCAACACCACGACTAAGGTCGTCTCGCGAACTGGTTCAACCATTGCCAGCGCAACGGCAGATGCGGAGGCGGGGACATCAGTTGCTTCGCATCCGTCGAGAGACCTTGAAGCGATTGCGCCAGCGAAGCGTGACAATGGAACAACCGTGCTCGGTCACTATCCAGAATACGTGGAGATGTCAGATGCATCCATGGCGAGACGCTATCAGATCTCAGACGAGGTCTGGAACAGCATGTCAGAATTGGATCGCTGGACTGCAAATGCGAAATTTTTGGATAGAACGATTGAGCGTGGGGATGTGGTGAGACTAGCCACTCCTGTAGAAAATGCCCGCCCCGGTTCCTACTACGCGAAAGAGATTGAATACATGACTCAGCGCGGTTACACCGTTTCGTCTGACGGAAGAAGCTTGCTTCCCCCGGGAGTTAAGAAATGAATCCAGTGCAGTTCATCAAGGAACAGTTCGATAGATCGGGATTGGAGCTTGGTCGAACAACTATCGTGAGCTATAGCGAAAAAAGCTTTGGTGATTTCGTTGCTGAAGTAGAAACGATGCATGGATTGCTACGCATTGAAAGAGAGCGAGGCCAGTGTTTTGTTGACTATTTTGACGATACAACCGGCGCGTTTGTGCGAGGCGATATTAAGTGGCCGCAGCTCCTGCCCATATTTGAGAGTGGCTCATGGAGTTTGAGCGATCTACTTAAGGTATTGGGTTGAGCTTGGTCATTAATTCGATGGCAGCTTTCAGATCACCAATGAAATGATATTCACGAACGCGCAATGGTGCCTGGGATAATTTCTGCCAACCGTCGGTACACGCATTGACCGTTTTGGTGGTGAAGGCGGAAGTTACTTGGCACCTGAAGGCACGAGTTTAGCGGAGCGCGCACTTCCACCTGGAGTGAAAGCGGAGCCCTACTATGCCTATGAAGTTGTCAAGCCTCTACCTGTGGAGTCGGGGGTTTCTGCACCCTGGTTTGATCAGCCCGGTGGCGGTGTGCAATACAAAACTAGCATGAAGATTAGTGAATTCATTAAAGAAGGATATCTGCGTCGGGTAAGCGAAGGAGAACGTGGTGCCGGCCCCAACTGAGAATGAATTGATTGAAAAGATCCAACGGGCCGCGGTGGATTTGGCAGGGAAAATTGGAGTCCCGGCCTACCGTGCTGTGCCTCCCTTGGAGCCTACGGAGAACGGAAGTCCGCATATAGAAATTCACGGCAATAAGTGCGCGTATGTAATTACGGAGCGTGGAAGTGAGATTGAGCGAAGGGAGACTGCCGACCTGGATAGGTTGCTCTATTGGATATTCGATGCGTTAACGTTTGACATGGCTGCCAGCTACGAACTTTCGCATCGAATATCAGGCGAAGACTCTCGACGGATAATGTTTTCCCATCAGTTGATGCTTCTGGAAAAACTTAGTCCGTCGTGGGCGCAGAGAAAAGGGGATGAAATTAACGCTTTGCTTTTGAAGTTTCCCTTCGTTGACCAGCCTGATTCTATGTAGCTGATGTCAAAATGCACTGGCCTCAAGCCCCAATCCAGCGTGACGCACACCGCCGAAGGGAAAACCCAGGTCACCACCGCCACCCGCGATGAAACCCTGCGCGGCACGGCCCTCAGCGGCACGAACGGCGTCGGTGTGGGAGCGGGGCGCGACGTCAACGCCACGGCCGCCACCCTCACGTCGACCCAGGGCGACCTCAGCGTCACCGCCGCGCGCGACATCAACCTGAGTGCAGGCTACGAGCAGCACGACCTCACGCATGACACGCAGAAGCACGACAGCGGGATGCTGTCGAGCACCACCACGCGCACGCACGACAGCGTCAGCGACACCTACGCCGTTGGCACCACGCTCAGTGGCGATAACGTGGCGCTGGGTGCGGGCCGCAACCTCACCGCTCAGGCCGCCCAGATCGTGGCCGATCACGACATCGTCATGGCCGCAGGCAACAACCTCACGTTGAGCACGGCCAACGACGTGCATACGGAAGAGCACAGCATCAGTAAGACCAAGAGCGGCGTGATGGGCGCGGGTGTGGGTGTGATGATCGGCACGGCCAAGCAGAGCCAAGACACCACGATCACCCAGACCACGCCCGAGGGCACCCTGGTCGGAAGCATCAGTGGCAGCGTGACGATGAGTGCTGGCAACACCGTCCACCTCACCAACGCCACCGTGCTCAGCGACACCGGAACGGCCATCGTCGGCAAGAACGTCACCATCGATGCGGCTTTGGGTACCACGGACACCACGCAGACCTACAAACAAAGCAGCAGCGGCCTCACCGTCAGCTTGGGCGGTGCGGCCGTGACGGCGGCGCAAGGCGCTTACGCTGCCGTCCATCGCGCCAGCGAAGTCAAGGACGATCGCCTCAAAGCCCTCTACGCCGCCCAGGCCGCCTACGGCGTCAGCGATGCCATCGGCGCCGCCCAAGGTGGCGTCAGTCAAAGCGGGACCGACGGCGGCATCAATCTGCAGGTGGGGATCGGTGGCAGCAGTGCCAGCAGCAAGACCGTGACCCACGACGAAACCGCCTACGGCAGCACCGTCCACAGCAACGGCAATGTCGTCATCGCCGCCACCGGCGGTGACCTCAACGTCATCGGCAGCCAGATCAGCGGCGACAACGTCGGCCTCATGGCCGCCAACAAGATCAACCTGCTTAGCCAGGCGGAAGATCACACCCTCAAGAACACCAACAAGAATGCCAGTGGCGGTGTCGGTGTGCAGATCGGCACGGACGGTGTCGGCTTGTACGCCCAGGCCTCGGTGGGCAAAGGCAGCGCGCACGGCGACGGCACCACCCATGCCACCACCAGCGTCGACGCCAAGAACATCCTGACGTTGGTGAGCGGTGGCGACACCACCATCCAGGGCGCGCAAGCCAAGGGCAACACCGTGCTCGCTGACATCGGCGGTAACCTCAATATCCGCAGCGAGCAAGACACCGACGACTACGCCAGCAAACAACAGCAAGTCAGCGGCAAAGTCGTCGTAGGCGTGGGCGCCAGTGGCAGCGGCAGTTACAACCAGAGCAAGGTCGACAGCCACTACGCCGGCGTCACCACCGTCAGTGGTATCGGTGCCGGCGACGGTGGTTACCACATCCACGTCAACGGCAACACGGACCTCAAGGGCGGTGTGATTGCCAGCGCGGCCGACGCCAGTAAGAACCTGCTCGACACGGGTACCTTGACCTACAGCAACATCGAGAACGGTGCCCATTACAGTGCCAGTAGCATCAGTGTCGGTGGCGGCAGCGGCTCCCATGGCAACGTCGCTGCCTTCGGTCCGAGCGGTCTGTCAGGCGGCATCGGTATTCCGCAAAGCGACAGCAGTCACAGCACGACAAAGGCGGCTATTGCCCAAGGCACCATCACCGTGCGCAATGGCAGTACTGACCTCAGTGGGCTGGATCGCAACCCCGACATCAACGCGCAAGGCCTCAAGCCGATCTTCGATGCGCAGAAGGTGCAAGAGCAGCAGGAAATGGGTCAGGTGGCCGGCTACGTCGGCATGCGCACGGCGGGCAGTATCGCAAGCTATATGGCCAATAACGCCACCACGCCAGAAGAGCAGAAATCATGGCAGGACGGCGGCGCCAACAAGATCATCCTGCACGGCCTGGTCGGTGCGGGCACGGCGGCGCTGAGCAATGGTGACGTGGTGGGCGGTGCAATGGGTGCGGCTGCCGGCGAAGCCGCGAGCGGGGCCATGCTGGACTACTTGCGCCAACAAGGTGTGGACCCGTACTCCGCCGAAGGCCGAAGCCTGATGAACCTAGCGAGTGCCGCCATCGGCGGAGCCGCTGGTGGCGGCGCAGGCGCGGCAACGGCGTTGCAGGGGGAGCAGTTCAATCGGCAGCTGCACCAGACTGAAATCGACTGGATCAAAAGTAACGCCAAGGACTTCGCCAGCCAGCAATGCGGTTGCGAACCTAGCGCGCAACAGATCGACGCAGCGACCACGCAGTTGTCCCAGCAAGCTGCACGGCAAACCGACGTACTATGGTCTGCATCCTTGCCCGGCGACGATGGCGTTGCTCGCCAATTTCTCGCTGGTGCCCAAGCCACCTTCACCAACACACTGGGCAATGCCCAGAAAGTGTTCACGGTGGAAGGCAACCAGTTCCTGCAACCCATGATGTATCTGCCTGATGCGAACGCCAACAGAGGCTTCTACCAACAGTACGTGCAGCCGGGCACGGGCAACGCCAACCTGGGCTTGCAGGTGATGCTGGCGCAAGCAGGCGTCAATGCCTACCTCAGCCCAGGAGAGACCGTCTGGAATACCGCGGTGGGTGCGGTCACCGGCATCGGCAACGCGATCTTTCACCCGGTGGACACCTTCAATGGCGCCGGGCAAGACCTCGGCAACAACGCGGCCTATGCCCTCAACCCCGGTTTGGTGAACGACCAGTTAAGGGCCGTGTACGGGCAGGATGTGAGTAGTGCCGCTGCGACCTTGGCGACGCTCAACACATCATTGACCTTGATGGGCGCCACTGGCGCAGGTAAAGGGGCTGCTGCGGCGATTGAGGGGGTCGCCAAATCCGCCGCGGTGGATGCCATCACGGCGGCGGTGCGCGCCGGTTGGAAGGGCGATGCGGCGGGGTTGGAGCAGTTCACCCAAAACATTGTCGGTAACGTGGGCTCGGTCAATCGTTTCCTGAGCGCGGATGCAGTCAATGCGGCGATGGACACCTACAACTGGTCACCCGCGTGGCAATCAGGAACGATGGTGGCCGATGCAACGCTCAAGCCGGGAACGGTGGTGAATATGGTGGTGGACGCGGATACTTATGAACGCGTAAAGGCAGGCAACTTTGATCGCGCATTCGGTGGTTGGGCGACATTCGATGAGGTGCCCAATCAGGCATATGCCCGCAATCAATTGGCCATCACGTCAGATATGAAGAAGGATGCGAGCTACATCATTCAGGTGGAGGTTACGCAGCCTATCAACGCGCAGATCGGCATTGTCGGCGAGCAGCCGGGCGCTAGTGGTGGAGGCAACCAACTGCACTTCAATTTACCGCCTGAACAGAGGGTCGACACTTTCCGCTATGTACCTAACAGTGGGAGGTCGTTGTAATGAACAAAGTCGAGCTTCCAACGTTACGCAATGCGCTCGGTGAGGCTGTAGCTAGAAATCAGCTTATTAATTGGAAGCCCGCCGATGGTTCGGGGCGTCCATTTCTTCCTGTCGAAATATCTTGGATTGTGAATGGGCGGCGGCTGAGCTTACCCATGCGAAAGGGGTTGCTCATAAATGTATTGCCTGATGCTTCGGGTTTCATTTGCTTTGAGGACGATCGTGATACTGACAACTGCTACGTCCTTGACGCCTACGGCAAAGAACGCTACCGCCTGCGCGTACCGTGGGAGCTGACGCCCTATGACGTACCGCCCGGCGCCAAGATGTGGTTCCGCAACGTAGGAACGCACATGGACGGCCAATACGGCGTCACCGCCTGGATCGAATACGCAGGTGACTTCTACTTCGAGTTGGACTACCACGAGGGGCGTTTTCTTTGGGGGAAGGAAATCCGATTCTGACGTCATTCAGGTCGATGTCACGAAACCCATCAATGCGCAAATTGGCATTGTCGGCGAACAACCAGGCGCTGCGGGTGGCGGTAATCAGTTGCACTTCAATCTTCCGCCCGAGCAGAGAGTTGAGACATTCAAGTATATCGGCGGATCGGAGCTCCACTAATGGTTGCGAAAATTTCAAATTTTACGCTGCACAATGCTCGTGGCGAGTCCGTATTGTCCTCTAAGCTGATTAGATGGGCCCTTAAGGCTCAGAGGCCGTTCAATGTTGCATCGTATAGCTGGACCGTTGACGATAAATTGCTTTCTCACATAAGAGATTCTTTTTGGGAGGAACTGCCTGATTCCAGTGGTTTCATATGCTTTGAGTCAAACTTTAAATCCGACAATTGCTACGTACTCGACGCCTACGGCAAAGAGCGCTATCGACTACGCGTGCCGTGGGAGCTGACGCCCTATGACATACCAGCCGGCGCCAAGATGTGGTTCCGCAATGTAGGAGCGCACATGGACGGCCAATACGGCGTCACCGCCTGGATCGAATACGCTGGTGACTTCTACTTCGAGTTGGACTACCACGAAGGGCGCTTTCTTTGGGGGAAGGAAATCCGATTCTGACGTCTTGCCTTGAGTAGTTCAGATCCGTGGTGTCGTGATGTGCAGAAACAGCGGGAAAGCAGACATTCGCCTTGGGTCATGGGGAACCTTCGATGACGTGTCAAATCAGGCCTATGTTCGCAACGAACTGGCGATTACTTCAGACATGAAGCCGAATGTCGGATACGTCACCCAGTTGGAGGCGGTCCGACATGTGAACGCGCAGATAGGCATCGTTGGCGAGCAGCCGGGCGCTAGTGGTGGAGGCAACCAACTGCACTTCAATTTACCGCCTGAACAGAGGGTCGACACTTTCCGCTATGTACCTAACAGTGGGAGGTCGTTGTAATGAACAAAGTCGAGCTTCCAACGTTACGCAATGCGCTCGGTGAGGCTGTAGCTAGAAATCAGCTTATTAATTGGAAGCCCGCCGATGGTTCGGGGCGTCCATTTCTTCCTGTCGAAATATCTTGGATTGTGAATGGGCGGCGGCTGAGCTTACCCATGCGAAAGGGGTTGCTCATAAATGTATTGCCTGATGCTTCGGGTTTCATTTGCTTTGAGGACGATCGTGATACTGACAACTGCTACGTCCTTGACGCCTACGGGAAAGAGCGCTATCGCCTGCGCGTACCGTGGGAGCTGACGCCCTATGACGTACCGCCCGGCGCCAAGATGTGGTTCCTCAATGTAGGAACACACATGGACGGCCAATACGGCGTCACCGCCTGAATCGAATACGCGGGTGACTTCTATTTCGAGTTGGACTACCACGAGGGGCGTTTTCTTTGGGGGAAGGAAATCCGATTCTGACGCCTTGCCATGAGCAGTTCAGACCCGTGGTGTCGTGGTGTGCAGAAACAGCGGTAAAACAGACATTCGCCGTGGGGGTGGGCAACCTTCGATAGGAGATGGGGCAGGTCGCCGGCTACGGGGGCATGCGCACGGCGGGCAGTATCGCAAGCTATATGGCCAATAACGCCACCACTGAAGCCGAACAGAAATCATGGGAAGACGGTGGCGCCAACAAAGCCATCCTGCATGGGCTGGTGGGTGCTGGAAAGTTGGTGTCGGGCAGTAGTGGTCGCGAAGGCGCTGATTCCAAAGGATCAGGGTTATGAAATGGGCTATTGCGTCGGATGCTCAGCTAGCTCGCTATTTTGAGCGAGAAAACATTTGGTCAAAAAAATGGGCGCTTGTTGCGGGAGAGCGCGCCACTGTGATCGATGGCAGAGGAGAGGAGTTGAACCTTCCTGTATGGATTGCCACCTTCAATGGAGAGCGCAAATGGTTTGCAGCAGACGAGGTTTCCAATAGCGTTTGGGTCTTTGCTTTGCCGGTTATGGCAAACATGGATGTTAATGAATCGTGACCAATGGAAATGAATTTGATCAAGGAGACACTCGCGCGTGGATCGCTGACCGCGTTCGGAAGCGCAAGCAGGCCGACAAAGCGCATCGCTTCACGACGGCCTTGATCGGCGCCCATGGTTACACGGCCAGCAGCTGGGGGTCCGCACGAGTGGTGACACGATCAACACCGGCACCATGAAAGCGAACGCCATTGGCATCCAGGCCGGCGGCAGCGTTGTGAACGCCCCACGGGTCAACGGCCTCACGTCGACGGGCGGCGTCATCGCCGCCGGCACCGGCGGTCTGGCCATCGTGGCCGACGGCAACATCATCCACAACGGCGCCATCACTAGCCAGAGTGACGGCCTGCTCAACGCCAAGCGCGACATCGTCGCCACGGCCAGCACCATCGACATCGCCGGTAACGGTGCGCTGATCGCCGACCGCGACATCACCTTCAACGCCATCGGCAAGACCACCATCACCCGTGCGCGGCTTCTTTGGATAAGTACCGCATGTCTTTCAGGTTTATCTGATGCCACTTCGTGAGGCCGAGAAGATATGTTGCCGGTCGCCACCTCCGAAGGTTTGTATCGGCATCGGGCGGCGGCAGGGAAGTTCTAGGTGCGTCCATTTCGAAGCCGGACGTCTGTGTTCCGAGAGATTTTCTCTTTCCGCGTTTCGCTCTATTACCTGAGGATCACGTCGATGAAGATGGTTGTTGCGTTTTTGATCGCGGTGCTGTTGGGTGGATGCATCACTCAGCACGGCAGCTACAGGTTATCGGTAGTGGATGCCAATGGCAGAGACTTGGCTCCCGGCATTTCCATGACTGCAGAAGGGTCACATATATATTCAGTCAGAAACGCCATGTGTTCTGCACATCCCGGTGCCACAGTTCTCATTGCAGATATCCAGACAGGGCAAGCGTTGACTAGCGAAAGTCCGTATCAGTGCCGTAAGTGATGATCCTCGCTGTTCAATAGGTTGATGGTCGATAGGTGCGTGGCTGCTGCTGCGATAAGGATGTTTTAGCGAAATTTCTTTGGCAGACCCGCGCCATCGTACAAGCGGCGGTGGCGGAGACCAGGCTGACCTGTCGCGGCCGGCATTGCCGCCTGTATGGTCGCTGCGCCGTCGTGAGCGACGGCATGTTCATTGCAACAAGTGTGACCTTCACCGCCGGCGCTAACAGCGATTTTGCTTAGCCCACGGAAAAGCAGGTGTGTCCCAGATGCCCAAAGTTAGCTTGCCCTGACATTGGGCACCGTTTTCTACTCAATGCCGGCCCCGATCAGACTTCCGCATCATCCTCACTGCTTTCTTCCAGCGCAGGCGCTTCGCCCAGCAACTGCTGCGCCTCGTCTCCGGGCAGTGTCTCCACGCCGCGGAGTTTGCGTTCGATCGCGCGTGTGCGAACGCTGGCCTGGTCGATGACGTTGCTGGCTTCGTTGAGCTTCTTGCGGGTCTTTTCCAGCACGGTGCCGAACTTGCCGAACTCGGTCTTCACCGCGCCCAGCAGCGTCCACACTTCGCTGCTGCGCTTGGCGATGGCGAGTGTGCGGAAGCCCATCTGCAGGCTGTTCAACAGTGCCGTGAGCGTGGTGGGGCCGGCCACGGTGACGTGGTGGTCGCGTTGCAGGGTTTCGAACAGGCCGGGGCGGCGGATGACCTCGGCGTACAGGCCTTCGGTGGGCAGGAACAGCACGGCGAAGTCGGTGGTGTGCGGCGGCGCCACGTACTTGCTGCGGATGCGCTTGGCCTCTTCGCGTACGCGCAGTTCCAGCGCGCGGCCGGCGAGGGCGGCGGCTTCGGCGTCCGCCAATTCCTGCGCGTCGAGCAGGCGCTGGTAGTCCTCCACCGGGAATTTCGCGTCGATGGGCAGGTAGAGCTGTGCGCCATCGCTCGCGCCGGGCATGCGTACGGCGAACTCCACGCGGTCGTTGCTGCCGGGAATGGTGATGACGTTGGAATCGTATTGCTCGGTGGTGAGCAGTTGTTCCAGCAATGCGCCGAGCTGTACTTCGCCAAGGATGCCGCGCGTCTTCACGTTGGTCAGCACGCGCTTGAGGTCGCCCACGCCGGTGGCGAGGCTCTGCATTTCGCCGAGGCCGCGCTGCACCTGCTCCAGTCGTTCGGACACCAGCGCGAACGACTGGCCCAGGCGCGTTTCCAGCGTGGTCTGCAGCTTTTCGTCCACGGTGGCGCGCATCTGTTCCAGCTTCGCGGCGTTGTCGTCCTGGATCGCCTTGAGCTTGGTTTCCAGCGTGGCGCGCACTTCGTTGAGGCGCTTTTCGTTGTCGGCGGTGAGCGCGGCAAGGCGCTGCTGCTGCTGTTCGCCGAAACGGTTGAGGGCGAGAGTGAGTTCCTCGCGGCTGTGGCGCGCATCCTCGGTCAGGCGCTGGGCCAGCGCCTGCAGGCCGGCGTCGGTGCGCTCGGTGAGCACGTCCAGGCGCTGGCCGAACTGGCCGATGCGCTCGTGCTGCTGGGCGCTCATGCCGCCCAACTGCTCCTGCACCAGCGAGCGGAACTGCCCCAGCGTCTGGCTCATCTCGCCGCGACCGGCGCGCTGCTCCTGCGCCAGCGCTTCGCGCAGGTGGCGATTGTCGTCCTTCAGCGCGTCCAGTCGCGCCGTCAGGCTGCCGTCGTCGCGATGGCGCTGCAGGTTCATCACCTGCAACACGATCAGCGCCAGCACGGCGACGACGAGGACGATCAACAGGATTTCAGTCACGGACATGGCGGCACCCGGCAGTACAGGGTGCCAAGTGTACGCGTTGTTGTCTCAGCGACCGGGATTGGGCTGAGCGGCGCCTGCATGGCTAGGTCGGGAAGGCACCCTTGTCGAAGGCCTTGCAATAGGCCTTCCAGTCGCGCTGCACCTGCTTCGTGCAGCGCTTGGCCAAGCCCAGCAAGGGGGCCTGCCAGCGGTGCTTTTCGCCGAAGGCGATCAACTGGTCGGCCGTGGCCGAGCCGTCGCGGCCGCTGCTGCGAAGCTGGGCCCACGCCACCAGCTTGCCCATGGTCTGCAGCACGCCTTCGAGGCGATCCAGGTTGCCGCGCCAGTCGGCCAGCGCGAGACGATCTTCGGTGGGCTGCAGGCCGCGCAATACGTACGACTTGCGTCCCATGGTGACCGCGCGGAAGAAGGCCGGGCTGATCGCCTGCATGCGCGCCTGCACCGCCACCACGCGCTCGGCGTCGGTGCGCCACTCGGGCTGGCGAAGTTCAAGATACGGCGCGAGGGAGGAGGGCCGAGCCTGCTTGAGGTCGAGCAGGTAGTTGCCGTCGGGCGAACCCTTGCCCTCGACCAGGATGGCGAAGCGGTCGACGCCGAGGCTGCCGGTGCCGGCGATGCGACGCGCCACGTCCAGCACGCGGTAGAAGCGGGGCTTGTCTTCGCGGGCGGCGATGCCGTCGATCAAGGCAGCCACCTTGTCGCGCTGCTTGTCGGTCACCGGCAAGGCGCGACGCCCGTCGATGCGCAGGCTGCGATGCTTGCCCTTGCGGATGGTGCGGCTGTCCAGGAACGGCGGGCGCAGGCGACCGCGCAAGCCGTCGAGCAGCTCGCCCACCATGCCGGTGGCCATGTCACGCTCCACCCAGCGCGCCTTGCCGGCCCGAAGTTCGCCCGCATAGGTGTCCAGGAAATCACGGCAGAGGTGGTCGGCCTGCGCCGGGCTCAGGTGCAGGCTGCCGGCGGCCATGTGCACGCTGGTCAGCAGGCGCACGAGTTCCCACGAGCTGGGCGCGAGCGCCGCTTCGTCGAAATCGTTGAGGTCGAAATAGACGAGGCGGTTGTCGCCCTTGTAGCTGCCCATGTTTTCCAGGTGCAGGTCGCCGCAGACCCACACCGGCGGCGCCTTGGCCAGCCATTTCGCCTCGGGAAGCTGCTCGTAGAAGAGGTGGCAGGTGCCGCGCAGGAACGTGAACGGATCGTGGCGCATGGCCACGTACTTGCGCTGCAGGCGCTCGGGATCGCGCTTGGCGTTGTAGTTGCGGATGGAATCGACGACATCGGTCATGTCACGCCCTCCACGCGGCTTGGCACTTACATCACGCGACAGAACACGGCCTTCAGGTAGCGCCCTTCCGGCACGTCGCTGCGGAACGGATGGTCGGCGCCGGCGCCGGCCACGTGCAGCACCTGGATCTCACGGCCCGCGTTGAGCGCCACGCGACGCAGCATCTCCAGGAAATCCGCCTCGCTGACCAGGCCCGTGCACGAGCAGGTCAGCAGCAGGCCGCCCGGCGGGATCACGTCGAGCGCGAGGCGATTCATCGCGAAGTATTTCTTCAGCGCGTCGAACACCTTGTTGCGGTCGCGGGTGAGCTTGGCCGGATCGAGGATCACCGCGTCGTACTGTTCGCCACGCTCCACCGCGTTGCGCAGCCAGTCGAAGATGTCGGCGGCTTCGAACACGGCCGGCACGTCGTTGGCCGCCGCGTTGGTGCGGGCGATGCCCAGGATGCCCGGATCCATGTCCACGCCGGTGGCCGACTGCGCGCCGGCCGCCAACGCATGCACGGCGAAACCGCCCGAATTGCAGCACAGGTCCAGCACGCGACGGCCCTTGGCGAGGCGGGCGAAGTGATGGCGATTCTCGCGCTGGTCGGCAAAAAAGCCGGTCTTGTGGCCATAACCCGGCGCCGCGTGGAAACGCAGGCCGTGCTCGTGCACTTCCACCGGTGCGGGCGCCTCGGGCGAACGGCAGTCGAAGGATTCCTGCTTCTGCACGTGGTTCTCGGCGAACCAGTACAGCCGCGCGCCGGGGAAATGACGCAGCAGCGCGGCGTGGATCGCCTCGCGGAAGCGCCACATGCCGGCGGCGAAGTATTCGATCACCAGGATGTCGGCATAGCGATCCACCACCAGGCCGGAGAGCCCGTCGCCTTCGCTGTGCACCACGCGCCAGGCATCGCTGACGCGGTCGAGCTGCAGCAGTTCCTGGCGCAGGCCGATGGCGCGGTCGATGCGCGCCGCGATCCATTCGGCATCGATGCTTTCGCTGGGATCGGCGGTGAGCAGGCGCAGCGCGATGCGCGCATGGCCGTTCCAGAAGCCACGCCCCACGAAACGCCCCTTGGCGTCCTCCACGTCGACCACGCTGCCGGGCGGCAGGCGGTTCTCGGGCTTGTGCACCTGGGCCGACCACACCCAGGGGTGGCCGGGAGCGCGGTCGGTCTTGAGGCGGATGACGGGGAGGGAAGCGGGGGTATTCATCCGCACATGATAGCCGGTGCGCGGAAGTGGCCGCTTTTCTTTACTCCCTCGCCCCTTTGGGGCACGCGGGAAGCGGCCATGGATGGCCGCGGCTTTGAGGAGCGAGGAGAGGGCCGGGGCGAGGGGCGGGTCTTGCCTCGCACTCCCACTCCTTTGGCGTTGGCCCTTTTGAGAGCTCGGGGCGACGCTATCGCAAGATTGCCCCCTCACCCCAACCCTCTCCCCGCTGGGGAGAGGGAGTGAAAGCAGTGGCTCAGCGCAGCCGCAGGGCCAGCCAGGACAACAAGGCCAGCAGGTTGATACCGATCCGCGACACCGCCGGTCCCGCCACCGCGAGCAGGAAGCCCTCGCTGCCGAAGTGCCAGTCCAGGCCCAGCCGCACCGGCAAGTGCAGCGTGGCGAACACGTTGACGAAGCCGCCGCAATGCAGGGCATAGCTGAAGATCGGCGTGGCGATCAACGGCAGCTGCAGCAGCTGCGCCCAGCTTGAGAACGTCACGCCGCGCTCGCTGTTTTCCAGCAGCAGCACGCCGGCCACCAGCACGAACGCGTAGAGGATCAGGCCGATCACCGCGACCAGCGAGTCGTGCGAACCGAACGGCAACAGCCGGCGCAGCATGTTGACCATGCCGAAGAAGCCACCGGCCACCTCGAGGATGCCGATCAGTCGGAACAGGAAATGGCGCACGTGCGTACTCGCCCAAAAGCCCGGAGCATAGCGGAAGGCGCGGCGGCCGAAAGGCGACACCGCGCAAGTATCGCCTTAGTCCTGTGCGGCCAGCACTTCCAGCGGCGTGGCGAAAACGTGGTTTCGCTTGCGTTCAAGGCGCACGCGGCCGAGCAGCAGGAGGGCGATCAGCGCCACGAGGTTGACGCCGGCCATGTGTCCGCTGCGACCGGAGTTGCCGAAGAACCAGTTGAAGCTGGCCCCCACGTTCGCCCACACGCCGGAGGTGGTGCCGACATAGACATCCAGCGCCGCGCCCGCGAACAGGTTGTAGACCAGCCATGGCGTCTGCACCACCGGCACCTGCAACAACAGCAGCCATCGGGTCCAGTGCAGGCCCAGGCGATGTCCACGCCATAGGCCGTAGGCGGCGACGCCGATGCCGGCATAGAGGATCGCCGCCAAGCCCGCGAACAGCCGCGCCAGGATGGACGGCTGCGCCGCCTGCATCAGGCAGACCACGATACCCGCCATGGCCCCCAAACCCAGGCCGATGCAAAGCGCACGCACAAGCCTGTGCGTCACCGGTAGCACGCTCATCTGGTTTTCCCCCCTGGTTCCCCGGCGCCTTTGATAGCAAGTCGTGGTTGCGCCGACAAGACGGGGGCCTACAAGTCGTCGGCGAGTTCGTGCAGGTCCGTGATGTGCTGCTCCCACCAGCGCGGTTCGGCCGCGAACGGGAAGGCGGCGGGAAAGGCGGGGTCATGCCAGCGGGCGGCGATCCAGCCGGCGTAATGCAGCTGGCGCATGGCGCGCAGCGCGGGCACCAGGGCCAGTTCGGTGAAGTCGAACTCGCGCATCTGCTGGTAGCCCTCGAGCAGGGCCTGCATGCCGGCCTCATCGTTGGCCAGCATCCACAGGTCCTGCACCGCCGGACCCATGCGGGCGTCGTCGAGGTCGACGAAATGCGGGCCATGGTCGGTCCACAGCACGTTGCCCGGATGGCAGTCGCCGTGCAGGCGCAACGCACGCACCGGGCCCACGGATTCAAGGCGCATGGCCACGGCCTGGTCCACCCGTTCGGCGGCCGCGCGGTAGGCGGCATGCAGTGACGGCGGCAACAGCGAAGAGGCGAGCACGGCCCGCATCGGCTGTTCGATCAGCGTGGCGCGGTCGACGCGCCCGCGGTGCTGGAACGGCTGCCGCGCGCCTACGCCATGGATGCGCGCAATCAGCCGTCCAAGCCATTCCAGCTGTTCGGTCGATTCCAGCGACGGCGCGCGTCCGCCGCGGCGCGGCGTGAGCGCATAGCGAAAGCCGGCGTGATGCAGCAGGGTGCGTCCGCCGAAGACCAGCGGTGCCACCATCGGGATATCGTCGGCGGCCAGTTCCTGCGCGAACGCGTGCTCCTCCAGGATGGCCGCATCGCTCCAGCGGTGCGGACGGTAGAACTTGGCGATGACCGGCGCGGCATCCTCGATGCCCACCTGCCATACGCGGTTTTCATAGCTGTTGAGCGCCAGCAGCCGTCCATCGGGCCACAGCCCGCAGGCGGTGACGGCATCCAGCACGCCATCCGGATCCAGCGCGTGATAGGGCGCGTCCAGGCTCAACGCGGCGCCACCACGCGCGAGGGAATCACCGCCATCGTGAGGCGCGAGATGCACACCAGTTCGCCGCCTTCGCCCTCGATGCGGATTTCCCACACCTGCGTGGTGCGGCCGATGTGGATGACGCGCGCCGTGCCGGTGACGGTGCCACTGCGCACGCCGCGCACGTGGTTCGCGTTGATGTCCAGGCCCACGGCCACCTCCTGCGCCGGGTCCAGCGTCAGCATGGCCGCGGTGCTGCCCAGCGTTTCGGCGAGCACGACCGAGGCGCCGCCGTGCAACAGGCCGTAGGGCTGGTGGGTACGGTGGTCCACCGGCATGGTGCCGCGCAGCCAGTCGTCGCCGACCTCCGTGATGCGGATGCCCAGCGTCTCCATCATGGTATTGGCGCTCCAGCCGTTGATGCGCTCGAGCGAAATGTCCTGTTTCCAGATGGCCATGAGGTGATTCTCCGGGGAAAAGCTTGTGAATGGGGGCGGGGACCCTCATTGTCGGCTGACTGCTGTCGCCGCGACAATGCGCCACGTGTTTACCGTCACCATCCAATCCACCGGTCGCCACTTCACTGCCGCGCCGGGCGAAACCGTGCTGGAAGCCGCGCAGCGGGCCGGCATCGCGTTGCCGTACTCGTGCCGGGCCGGCGTCTGCGGCAGCTGCAAGGCCACGTTGATCGAAGGCCATTGCGACTATCCACGCAACCCGCCGCTGGCCTTGAGCGGCACGGCGCCGTCGCAGCACGCGATCCTGCTGTGCCAGGCAGTGCCGCGCGACGACCTGGTGATCGAGGCGCGTGAAGTCACCTCGGTGGAAGACATCGCGCGCCGCCAGCTCGACGTGGCGGTATCGCGCAAGTGGATGCTGGCGCCCGACGTGTTCGGTCTGCACCTGCGTCCTGTATCGGAAGAAGTGCGCCTCAACTGGCTGCCCGGGCAGTACCTCGACGTGCTGCTGGACGAAGAGCGGCGTCGACCGTTCTCCATCGCCAATCATCCGCAGGCGGACGGCACCATCGAACTGCACGTGCGCCACGTGGCGGGCGGCGGCTTCACCTCGTGGGTGGCGGACACCTTGAAAGTGGGCGATACGCTGCGCATCGAGGGACCGCTGGGCACCTTCGTGCCGCGCGAGGACTCCGAGCGGCCGATGGTGTTCATGGCCGGGGGTACCGGCTTCGCGCCGGTGAAGGCCATCGTGGAGCATTTCCTCTCGCTGGGGACACGTCGTCCGATGCGCGTCTACTGGGGTGCGCGCAGCGCCGCGGACCTGTATCTGCGCGAACTGGCCGAGAGCTGGGCGGGCAAGGCACACGACCTCGCGTTCCACGCGGTGATCTCCGACCCGGATCAGGCGGCGAGCCACGGTGCGCGCGTCGGCCTGGTGCACGAGGCGGTGCTGGAAGACCAGCCCGACCTCGCGGGCCATGACGTCTACATGAGCGGCCCGCCGGCGATGATCGATGCCGGCCGCAGGCTTTTCATCGATGCGAACCTGCCGGAAGACCGGCTGTACTACGACTCGTTCGACTACGCGCCCGATGTGCTGGCGCAGATCCTGGGCAGTCGCGCGGGGATCGCCATCGAGACGTGAGTTACGGCTCTGTTGTGGGAGCGCACCCTGTGCGCGACAAACCTACGGAGCGGTGATCACCACACGCCGCGGTCGCGCACAGGGTGCGCTCCCACAGGTGGCGCGCGGACGATCAGTTCTTGCCCTTGGCCACCGGCAACTGCGCCTGCTGCCAGGCCAGCACGCCGCCGCCCAGCGTGAACACCTTGGAGAAACCCGCCTTCACCAGTCGCTGCGCGGCCTTGCCGGTGTTGCGGCCGTCCTTGTCGATCAGCACCACCGGGAGGTCCTTGGCCTTGGCCAGGTCCTTCTGCTCGGGATCGAACTGGCTCATCGCGACGTGGCGCGAACCCGGCACGTGCGCCTTCTCGAAATCGGCATAGGCGGACAGGTCCACCATCAGCGGGCTTTCGCGGTTGATCAGCAGGGTGAGGCCGGCCGGCGTCAGCTCCTTGTACTTGCGGAACAGCGTGAGGATTTCCATCACGATGATCGCCAGCAGCAGGACGAAAAACAGCGCCACCAGCGCGAGATGGTTGCCGATGAATTCGGGCAACTTGTGCATGACATCGTTCATGGAAAACTTCCGCAGGCGCGGCCGAAGGCCGCGCGGGGTCAATGGAACCGGGGATTATAGGGCAGGCGGGTAGCGGGGATGGGAGGCGGGCGTGCCCAGGCCCGCTCCTGCGGTCGTGTCAGCCGGACGAACCGGGGCCTGTCATGGGCTTGCCAGATGGCGCGGGAGCCCGGGTAGACGCACCCCCCGCCACCTTACTGCCGGCTGATATCCGGCAGGCCGCTGACCAGCCACCAGTGCTTGCCTTCTTCGTCGTAATGCCAGGTCTGATGGTCGGAGACGGTGCGCTCGGACTGGGTGTTCACATTGACCAGGTTGATCTGCACCACCTGGGTCACCTCGAGCTTGCCGTTGGGCGTGGGGCCCTTGCCCTCGTCGTAGCCGCTCACCTTGTACTGCTGGTAGCGGGCCATCTCCAGCGAGGACACCGGGTGCGCCTCGCGCATCTTCGGGTCGACGAACTGCTGCGCCGCGTTGAAATCGCCCCAGCGCACGGCGCTGGCATAGGCATTGAGCGTGGTGGTGAGCGCATCGCTGCGTTGCTGGGTGGCGCAGCCGGTGAGCGACAGTGTGGCGAGAACGGCGAGCGTGGTCAGAATGCGGCGCATGGCGGATCCCCCGGGTCAGGCCCTCATTCTGCCCAACCTCGCGGGGGTTTTCATACCGCGTCCGGCGAGCGTCGCTTCGCCACGAATCGCGCCTCCAGCGTGGCCGCCGGCTTGTCGCCGGTGCCCGGCACCCGGCAGGTCACTTCGACACGGGCGCGGCCACGCGCGGCCAGCGTGTCGAAAAAAGTCGACCAGTCCGCACTCTCGGCGAGGCGCGCCTCGCTCACGAAGTCGTTCCACACCGGCTCCAGGTAGCGCACGGTGGATTCGCCCACGAACACGTCGCAATCCAGATCGCGCATGCGCAGTTCCAGTTCCACCAGGCCCCAGCCGGTCAGCGTCATGGCGCTCACCAGGCTGCCGCCGAACGCGCAGCCCTTGTCGTTGACGTTGGGCGGCAGCGGCGCGGCGATCGACAGGTGTTGCTCGTCGCAGCCATCGAGGCTCAGGTCCATGCTCTGCGCGAGCGGGATTTCATCGCGCATGAAGGTCACCAGCTTGCGCGCCAGGGTATGTCGTTCGGTGATGCTCATCGGGGCCAGGTCGGGTCGGGGAATGCGTAGTTTACGCACCACATGGGAAGTGCGCCGGTACACTGCAAGGGTTTCCATGGAGAGGTTCATGACCGCGCCACACTCGAACGCCGACCAGCCCGCGCTGCGCGGCCGCACCGTGGTCATCACGCGGCCGGCCGGCACGGGTTCGTCGCTGGCGCGGGAGGTGCGCCGGCGCGGCGGCACGCCGGTGCTGTTGCCGGGCCTGTCGCTGCATGCCGCTGGCGCATCAGGCCCAACCCTCGACGCCCTGCATGCGGCGCTCGGCGACGACCTGCTGATTTTCACCAGCCCGGCCGCCGTGCGCTTTGCCGCACGCCTGGCGCCCTTGCGCACGCAGGCCGCGGTGTTCGCCGTGGGGCAGGGCACAGCGCGGGCGCTGCGCCGGCACGGGGTGAAGGCGCCGCTGGCGCCGGCGTTGCGACAGGACAGCGAAGGCCTGCTGGACCACCCCTTGCTGGCCGACCCGCGCGGCCGGCGCGTGGCGCTCATCGGTGCACCCGGTGGCCGCGGTGTGCTGCGCGCGACACTGGCCGAGCGCGGTGCGCGTCTGCGCGAAGTGCACGTGTACCAGCGCGGCGTGCCGCGCTGGCAGGCACGACACGTCGAAGCGCTGCGGCAGCTACCGGCGGATGCCTGCGTGCTGCTGTCGAGCGCCGAGGCGTTGGGCAACCTCCAGCAAGGTCTTCCCGCGTTTGCTTGGACGAAACTCTGCGGCGCCATCGCCGTGGCCAGCAGCGAGCGGCTGGCCGACGCGGCGCGCAGCGCGGGTTTTGCCCGCGTGCGGCTGGCTGCGTCGGCGCTGTCCGCCGACCTGCTTGCCGCTGCCGCGCACTGATGTGCCGACAGGTGGCGGTAGGCGCGCTTTCATTGTTTTGCGGCCGGGCCACTTTCACGCCCGCTTGATGCGAGTCCCCTGCGGCAGGCTGTTAGCATGTCGCCCATGAGCCAAGACGACTCCCTCTTCCGATCCGAGGCGCCGGAAGGCGCACCTTCCGGTTCTTCCCGCTCGCGCGGTGCACCCGCACGGCGTGGCAGCGGCACCCTGGCAGTGGCCTTGCTGCTGTCGCTGGTCGCCATCGGCGGCGCCGGTTACGTGGGCTGGCGCCTGTGGCAGCAGGAGCAGGGCAATGCAGCCGGCCATGCATGGCTGCAGGGGCTGCAGCAACGCGTGGACAGTCTTGAAAACGTCGCCAAGGCCAGCGACAGCGAGCGCAACCTGCTTCGCCAGCGCTTGGGCGATGCGGACCAGGTGAACCGCTCGTTGCGCGAGGAACTGCTCAGCCAGGCCGAGCGCACGCGCAACCTCGAAGATGCCGTGGCCAAGCTGTCGGAAAAGACGCTCTCCGGCCACGACGCCATGCTGCTGGATGAAACCGAGTCGCTGCTGCGCATGGCCAAGGAGCGCTACGACCTGTTCCACGATGCGCAGGGCGCCGCGGCGGCGTATGCGCTCGCCGACCAGGCGCTGGCGGCGGTGAACGACGGGGCATTCTCGGGTCTGCGACAGAGCATCGGTGCGGAGCGCGAGGCGCTCGCCAAGAGCCAGCCCGCTTCGCTCGATGCCTCGCTCACCGCCTTGTCCGCGTTGCGCACGGCCGTGCTGGAGCTTCCGCTCAAACCGCTGGATACCGCCGGCCCCGAGGCGTCGGCCAGCCGCTGGTCGCGCATCACCGCCGCCATCGGCAACGTGGTGAAGGTGCAGCGGACCAATGGCGCGCCGCTCTCGGTCGCCGATGCGCGTTTCGCGCGCGAACTCACCGCCATCGATCTCGCGCAGGCGCAGGCCGCGCTGCTGGCGGCCGATCGCGATGCCTACACCGCCGCGCTCAAGCGTGCCGACACCGGCATCGCCGCGCAGTTCGACACCAGCGCGCCCGCCGTGCAGCAGGCCCGCATGCAGCTGGCCGCGCTGCAGGCACAACAGCCGTCCGCCCCGGTGCAACTGGGTGCCGCACTCAGCGAGCTGCGCAACCTGCGCGCGGTACACGCGCTCAAGCCCGCCAATGCCAATGCCAACGGGGCCAAGCCATGAAGCTGTGGCGCTGGATCCTGCTGCTGGTGATCGCGGCGGCGCTGGCCGCGTTCGGCTGGCATTGGGTCGCCGCGGATCCCGGTTACGTGATGGTGCAACTGCGTGGCTGGCAAGCGGAAACCACCGTGGTCGCCGCGGTGGTCATCCTCTTGTTGGCGTGGGGCGTGCTCGGCGCGCTGTGGTTTGCCATCCGCTGGCCGTTCGGCGCGCTGACGCGCCGCCATCGTCGGCTCAGCCGGCAGAAAATGGGTGAAGGCCTGGTGGCGCTGATGGAAGGTCGCCATGGCGATGCCGAGCGCGATCTGCATCGCGCCTCCCGCCTGGATGCCTTGCGTGGTCCGGCGCTGCTCGCGGCAGCCGAGGCGGCGTCGCGCCGTGGCGAGAACGTCCGCGCGCTGACCACGCTCGACGAAGCCGGCCAGGTGGCGCCGCGTGCCGCGCGCGTGTTGCGTGCGCGCGTGCTGCGCCGCGAAGGCAAGCCGGCCGAGGCGGTGAACCTGCTCGCGACCGATGCCGACAACGGCCAGCTCACGCCCGGCGGCTGGCGCGAACTCGCACTGGCAGCGCTGGCGGCCGGCGACACGCGTCGGGCGCGCATGGCGCTGGATCCGTTGCAGAAGGGCGGCGCCCTCGGCGCGCGCGGTTACGCTGCGCTCGAAGCGCAGGTACTGGCCGCCTCGTTGCGTGGCGCGCCGGACGCCGCCGCGCTCAATGCGCTGTGGACCCAACTGCCCAAGGCGCAGCGCCGCGTGCCGGCTGCTGTCGATGCCTACGCCCGCCAGGCGGCGTCGTTCGGCATGGTGCTGCCGGCCATGGACGAGGTGGAGTCGGCGCTGCGTCGCGAATGGTCGCCGCTGCTGATCGAAACCTACGGCGCGCTCGGCGCCGAAGACATCGAGGCGCGCCTGCGCCGCGCCGAATCGTGGCTGGACGCGCATCCCAACGATGCCGCACTGCTGCTCACGCTGGGCCGCATGTGCGTGCGCCTGGGTCTCTGGGGCAAGGCCTCGCAATACCTCGAACGCTCGTTGGCGCTGTCACCCAGCAGCGGCGCCTGGGAAGCGTTGGGCGATGTCTATGCCGGGCAGAACGACGCGGCCATGGCGCAACGTTGTTACCGCAATGCCCTCGCACTGGCTCGCGGCGAACCGGCCACGTCGTTGCCGCAAGGCGCGCGTTCCACGCGCCTGGACACGCGACCCATCGCGATGGAAGAGCGCAGCGAGCACGGCGTGCCGCGGCTGCCGGAGTAGCCGCGGCTCTGTTGTAGGAGCGCACCCAGTGCGCGATATCAACCTCGCGACACCACGCAATTCCATCGCGCACCGGGTGCGTTCCCACCACTGGAAAAGCGCGGGACGGCCTAGCCCACCGAAATCGCCCAGGTGATGAAACCCGCGTTGATCGCCGTGAACACCATGGCGACCAGGAAGATGACATCCGCGATGCGTTCCAGCCGATAGTTGCGGCTGACGTTGCGCGTTCGCAGCGCCCAGTACGACAGCAGGCACGAGGCCAGGTAGAGCAGCGAATTGACGGCCAGCATGTCGTCGGCGAGGGTGTCCTCGCGCCGCAGCGAGATCACCACGCGCAGGATGCCGATGACGGTGAGGCAGACACCGACCATGGTGGCGGACGCGGTGAAGATGTGGACGCAGATGTCGTCGTCCAGGCGACGGCGGCGTGCGATGGGGGCTTCCTCTTCGACGTTGGATGTCATGGCAAGGCCTGGTCGCTGAAGGGTCGGAAGCTGGGAGCCCGGCTGTCGCCACTGGTTCCCGGGCAGGTCGCCCATGAAGCGGTGCGATCATACCGCGCGGCACCTCCCGGCGCCGCCGGCATCACATCGGCGTCAGGTTGGCATAGGCATAGACCAGCCACTTGCTGCCGGCCGAAGAAAAATTCACCTGGATGCGCATGTGCGCGCCGCTGCCCTCGGCACTCACCACCACGCCTTCGCCGAAGCTCGGATGGCTGACGCGCTGTCCCAGCTTCAGCGGCATGGGCTCGTCCAGCGACGTCGAACCGCCGCCCGGACGCGCGCCATACAGCGGGCGGCTCACCTGCACGCGCGGGCGCACCTCGTCGATCAGCTCAGGCGGGATCTCGGAGAGAAAGCGGGACGGCCGCGCCAGCATTTCCACGCCGTGCATGCGGCGCGATTCGGCGTAGGTGATGAACAGCCGCTCGCGGGCACGCGTGATGCCCACGTAGGCGAGGCGGCGCTCCTCTTCGAGGCGGCCTTCGTCTTCCACCGAGCGCTGGCTGGGGAACAGGCCTTCTTCCATGCCGACCAGGAACACCACGGGGAATTCCAGGCCCTTGGCCGAATGCAGCGTCATCAACTGCACGCAGTCGTCCCACGATTCGCCCTGGCCTTCGCCCGCTTCGAGCGCCGCGTGCGAAAGGAAGGCAGCCAGTTCGCTCAGGCCCGCTTCGATGTCGTCGGGCGTGAGCTCGAAACGGCTGGCGACGTTGACCAGTTCGTCCAGGTTCTCCACGCGCGATTCGGCGTTGCCGCGGCTGTCCTTTTCGTAGAAGTCGCGCAGGCCGCTCTGCGTGACCGCGTGGTCGATCTGTTCGGCCAGGGCAAGCGCATTGCCCGTTTCCGTGCCGGCAAAGGCACGCGCCATGTCCTCGATCATGGTGAGGAAGGCCTTCACCGCGTTCTTCGCGCGACCGGCCAGTTCCTTGCCGCCGCCCAGCTCGCTGAGCGCGGACTCCCACATCGAGCTGCCCTCGACGCGTGCGCGACGGCGCAGCACGTCCAGCGTGCGATCGCCGATGCCGCGCGGCGGGGTGTTCACCGCGCGCTCGAACGCGGCGTCGTCGTGCCGATTGGAGGCCAGGCGAAGATAGGCAAGCGCATCCTTGATTTCCGCGCGGTCGAAGAAGCGCTGGCCGCCGTAGACGCGGAAGCGGATGTCCCTCTGCATCAGCTGCTCTTCAAAGTTGCGCGACTGCGCATTCGACCGGTACAAGATGGCGATGTCGCGCGCTTCGCCGTGTTCGGCGATGTACTCGCGGATGCGCTCCACCACGAAGCGGGCTTCGTCCTGTTCGTTGTACGAGGCGTACAGCGCGATGCGCTCGCCATCGCCGCCATCCGTCCACAGCTGCTTGCCCAGGCGCCCGCCGTTGCGCGCGATCACGCTGTTGGCGGCCTTCAGGATGGTGGCGGTGGAGCGATAGTTCTGCTCCAGCTTGATGGTCTTCGCGCCCGGGAAATCGCGCAGGAACTGCTGCACGTTCTCCACCTTGGCGCCGCGCCAGCCGTAGATGGCCTGGTCGTCGTCGCCCACCACGAACACCTGGCCCGTGCTGCCGGCCAGCACGCGGATCCATGCGTATTGCAGCGTGTTGGTGTCCTGGAATTCGTCGATCAGCAGGTAACGCCAGCGGTCGCGGTAATGATCCAGGATCTGCGGGTTGTTCAGCCACAGCTCGTGCGCGCGCAGCAGCAGCTCGGCGAAATCCACCAGGCCCGCGCGACGGCAGGCTTCTTCATACGCCTGGTAAATCTGCACCAGCGTGCGGGTCATCGGATGATCGCGGTGCTCGATGCTGTCAGGGCGTCGGCCCTCGTCCTTCCACTGGTTGATCTGCCACGTCGCCTGGCGCGGCGGAAAGCGCGCTTCGTCCAGGCCCAGCCCGGTGACAACGCGCTTGACGATGCGCTGCTGGTCGTCCGCATCGAGAATCTGGAAACCCTCCGGCAGCCCCGCTTCGCGCCAATGACGACGCAGCAGGCGATGCGCGATGCCGTGGAAGGTGCCCACGGTAAGGCCTTGCGTGCCGCCGGGAATCAACTGGTCAAGGCGCGCGCGCATTTCGCCCGCGGCCTTGTTGGTAAAGGTCACCGCCAGGATCGCCCACGGCGAGATGTGTTCCACCTGGGTGAGCCAGCCGATGCGATGCGTAAGCACGCGCGTCTTGCCCGAGCCGGCGCCGGCAAGCACGAGGTAGTTGCCAGGTGGGGCGCAGACCGCTTCGCGCTGCGCGTCGTTGAGCTTGTCGATCAGGTGGGAGACATCCATCCGCCCATTGTACCGGGCCCGGCGCCGCCGGGCTTTCTCCCCTGTAGGAGCGCACCCAGTGCGCGACCGCGGCGCATCGGCGTCACCGCTCCGTTGGCTTTTCGCGCACTGGGTGCGCTCCTGCAAGGGAAAGGCCAGCTGGTCAGTAGTTGTAGCTCGGCCCCAACAGATGGAAGTGCACGATGAAGGCGATCGCCCCGAGGCACGCGAACAGCAGCACGATTCCGCCGATGCGCCGCCACCACGCGCCCGGCGTGCGCCACGCGCGCAGCGTTTCGATGGCGACGGGAATCGTGCCGAGCACGGCCAGCAAGCCCATGACCTGCAGCAACAGCAGGCGCATCTCCAGCTGCGGTGCGCCCAGCCGCGGCAGCATCAGCGCCCAGCCACCGGCGAACAGCAGGTAGAGGACGGGGGTGATGCGACTGAGGCGATACCAGCGCTCGTCGCCTTCCGGCAGCGCCGGGCCGATGCCGCGCTTGCGTAGCAGCGCCGCCACCGGCCAGGACAAGGCGATGAGCGCCAAAATGCCCAGCAGGACGGTGAGTACTGTGCATACGCGGGCCGGCGTCCATTCGGTCGCAGGCAGGAATACCTGCGTCGGCGACAACGTATCGATCGACCACATGCGCATCGTGCCGTCGCGCACGAGAGCGGCCAGCTGATGCCCGCTGGCATCGTCCACCCAGACATACGGCTTCACTTCACGCCACGATTCGGGGCCGAGCTGCGGAATTCGCAGCGTGCCGTCGGCCGCCACGTCTATCCGTACCTCGTGGAACAGGGCACGCAGGGAGAGCACATTGCTTTGCGACGTGATGCTGGAGGTGTAACGACCCGCCAGTTGGCCGGCGTGTGCCTTGGCCGTTGCCAGCGTCGGCAGCTTCAATTGCGGCAGCGGCGGGAAGTAGCGCGCATCGAAATCATCGGCCTGCCGCCGCAGCCATCGGGCGTCAGGGTTGCCCTCGACGGCGATGAAGAGGCCGGCGTGCTGCTCCGGAAACAGCGCCACGAGACTGTGGAAGCCCGGGATGTCGCCGCCCTGGCCAAGGATGGCCTGGCCGTCGCGATCCATGCGCGCAAAGCCCAGCGCCATGCCGGGCAAGCCTGGGATGGCGGTGCGCAGATAGCCGTGCATCTCCTTCACGCTGGCCTGTTCCAGCAGCTGCGCTTCACCGGCACGACCGAACTGCAGGTGCGCGATCATGAAGCGCGCCATGTCTTCGCCGCTGATGGAAAGCGCATCCGCGGGTGCCGCCGTCCACCCTGTGGGCGGTTGCGGCGTGGCATCGGCCCCGTGATAACCCGGCGCGGCATCGGCCTGCATGCCGGCGGGCGGCGGTTGCCGGAAGCTGGCGTGCTGCATGTCGAGCGGCGTGAAGACATGCCGCTCCACATAGGTATCGAATGGCATGCCGGACACGCGCTGCACGATGTAGCCGGCCAGCGCGGCGCCATACGTTGAATACGCGGGCACTTCGCCCGGGGGATGGATCCGCGCCGGCACCCATCGCTTCACCCACGCTTCGTTGCTCATCAGCGAAGCCGTGTCGGTCGCGTAGCGATCCCTGAGCACGTCTTCGAAGCCGGCGGTATGCGTCATCAGATCGCGCAGCGTCACCGGCTTGCCATCGCGCGGCGGGATGCGGACATCGAGATAGCGGTTGATGTCCGCGTCGAGTTCGAGCTTGTGCTGTTCCACCAGCTGCATCACCGCCGTCCAGGTGAACAGCGTGGATACCGACGCCACGCGGAACATCGTGCTTGCGGGGTCGACCGGCTTCTTCGCCGCGACGTCCGCATACCCGTAACCCTTCGACACGACGACGTTGCCGTCCTTCACCACCACGGCAACGGCGCCGGCGATGTTGCCGTTTGACATTGCCTTGGCCATCTGCCCGTCGAGCCACGGTTGCAGGTCGCCGGCGGTGAGTTCGTGGGCGCCGAGCTGGGTGATGGTGGCGGCCTTGGGTTCGGCCAGCGGGTTGATCTGGATCTGCCCGTGGGACAGCGACGAGAACATGGCGAATGCCGTCGCCAGGAGGAGCCGGCTGCTACGGGCGACGACTGGCGCGATGGTTTTCATCGTGGGCTTCCCTCGGCATCGGGTTCGAACGGGCGGATGCCGAGTATGCCGCGCGGGATGTCGCTTTCGCGTCGGGGCGCTGCCAACGCGTCAGCGGTTTTTCAGCTGCGACGCATTTTCGTCATCAAATCCGCCAACTCGCGCACGGCGGCTTCGGAGTCCGCGCGGCGTGGCGTGATGTCGGCGTTGTTGAAATTGCCGGCATCACCGATCACCTGCACCATGATGCCGTCGCTGCGCGGCACCACGCTGATGTCCTTCATGCGCAGGCCATAGGTCACTTCCGGTTGCGGTACCAGGCGTGCTGTCTGCCCGCGCACGGGGATCACCGAGTCGTCATTGAACAAGGCGCGTGCCCCATAGCCGGTGGCGTTGACCAGCGTGCGTTCGGGCAGCTTCTGCAATTCATCGGCATGGCCGAATTCGCGGATCTCGATCTTGCCGCCAGCGGCGAGGTATTCGGACATCAGCAGGTTGGCATAGCTGCTGATGTTGAACATCAAGGTGGTGTAGCGGCGCACGTACGGTTCGGGGAAGGGATGCGTGCCCGGCGGCAGTTCGACGGATCGCGGCGTGAGGTCGCGCACGCGGTCGGCGAATTCGCCGTACTCGGGTTCGTCGGCCACTTCACCATGGAAGGAGCCAAACGGCGCATCCGCCAGCGAGTAGCCATCGATCCACTCGATCGGTTCGCCCGGCAGGCCGAGCAAGCTCTGGTAACGCGCATGAGAGATGCGCGTCATCGTTTCCCAGCGGTCCGCCAAGCCCGCCGCATGTTCGGCGTCGCAGATGCGCGAGTCGGGCGTCCACAGGCCCGAGGCGCGCATGGAGAACACGTCCGGCGGCAACGCCTTGGCGTAGATGCGCACGGACAGGCCGGCCTGTTGCGCGAGCAATGCCGTGGTGAGTCCGATCGCGCCGCAGCCGATCACGCCGATCTCGCGCGCGCCGGTGCCCTGCACCATCTGCAGCGCGAGCGTGCCCGCGCCCCACGACAGCGACCAGCCGCTGCCGCCGTGGCCGTAGTTGTGCACGATGGTCTTGCCGCCAAGCTGCTGCGTCTCGATGCGCGGCCCGGCCGCGCGAAACGGGCGTGTGCAGACGTAAACGCCGGTAATGCGGTCCACGCTGGCGCGGATGGGCGCGAGCCCGGCGGCATCGGGTGGCAGACCCGCGCGCCCCGCTCCCGGTGATTTCGTCGGCTGCCCGGCGCAGGCGGCGAGGCCTGCCGTCGACGCCACGGCCAGCGTGGCGCCGGCCTGGCGCAGGAATTGGCGGCGTTCCATCGTTTGCTCTCCCAGGGGGCGGACGGCCCTCGCCATCCGATCAGCCAGCATGCGCTCTGTCGGCGGGCAAGGGCAGGGCGGCGGTCAGCCTTTCTTGAGGAATCCGCCTATCGCGATGACCGCACCGATGATGATGCCGGCCACGCCGATCCATTCGGGCACGGCCTTGTCATGCGTGGCGGTGACCTTGGCCGAACCGATCTGCACCAATGTATCGGTAGTCTGGTAGCTGCCGTGGCCGAAGACGACCCAGGCGCCGGCGCCCAGCAGGATGATGCCGATGATGATCAACGCTGCACGCATGGAACGCTCCCGAGTGTTGGAGAGCCGATCATAGGTGCGGTGGATGTGTGAAAAAAGTCGACGGCGGTGCGGCGAGGCGCATCCGCCGTCGGGGAGAAAGGGGTTCGTTCAGCTGACGCGTGCGAACAGCGCGCCATGGCCAGGCAGGGACAGCTGGCCCGCAGCCAGCGTGCCCTGGGCCAGCCCGTGGCCTTCGACCGGCGTGGCCGCGTCCATGCCCGGCAGCGCCAGGCTGACCGCCTGCTTGGACAGGTTGAACGCCACCAGCACCGTTTCGTTGCCGTGTTGGCGCGTGAAGGCCAGCACCGGCTCGGGCGTGTCGATGAAGCGGATGTTGCCCCAGCGCAACGCGGGCTGCGTCTTGCGCCAGGCCATGAAGGTGCGGAAACCGTTGAGCGCGGAATCCCCGGTGGCATCCTGCAGGCTCACGGCCAGCGCGCGATGTTCCGCCGGCACCGGCAGCCAGGGTTCGCCCACGCTGAAGCCCGCGTTCACCCCACCGTTCCATGGCATCGGCGTGCGGCAACCGTCGCGACCCTTGAAGGTCGGCCAGAAGGTGATGCCGTAGGGATCCTGCAACGACTCGAACGGCACGTCCGCCTCGGTGAGGCCGAGTTCCTCGCCCTGGTACACGCACACCGAGCCGCGCAGCGAGCACACCATGGCGCTCAGCAGGTTGGCCAGGCGCGGCGAGGCATCGCCATTGCCCCACCGGGTGAGCACGCGCGAGACGTCGTGGTTGGAAATGGCCCAGCACGGCCAGCCTTCGAGCATCTGCGCCTCGAGGTTCTGCACCGTGCCGCGGATGTACGCCGCGCTGAAATCGTCGGTGAGCAGCTCGAAGCTGTAGCCCATGTGCAGGCGGCGGCCGCTGGTGTATTCGGCGGTGGTGGCGAGCGAATCCTCCGAGGAGATCTCGCCGATCGCCGCCACGTCGCGGTACTGGTCCATCAACGCGCGCAGGTCTTCCAGGAACGCCAGGTTCTCGGGGCGCGTGTTGTTGTAGTAGTGGTACTGGAACGCGTACGGGTTGTCCGGGCTGAAGCCGCGGCCCACGCGCTTGTCCTCGGGCTTGGGCGGGTTGTCGCGCAGCGCGAGGTCGTGGAAGCAGAAGTTGATCGCGTCCAGGCGCAGGCCGTCCACGCCCTTGTCCAGCCAGAACTTCACCGCGTCGAGCACCGCGCGGCGCACGTCCGGGTTGTGGAAGTTGAGGTCCGGCTGCGAGGTCAGGAAGTTGTGCAGGTAGTACTGCCCGCGGCGCGGCTCCCACTGCCATGCGCAGCCGCCGAACAGCGACAGCCAGTTGTTGGGCGGCGTGCCGTCTTCGCGCGCATCCGCCCACACGTACCAGTCGGCCTTGGGATTGACGCGGCTCTCGCGGCTTTCCTTGAACCATGCATGCTCGGCCGACGTATGGCTGAGCACCTGGTCGATCATCACCTTGATGCCGAGCGAGTGCGCCTTGGCGAGCAGGCGATCGAAATCCTCGTTGCTGCCGAACAGCGGATCGACTTCGCGGTAGTCCGCGATGTCATAGCCGAAATCGGCCATCGGCGAGCGGAAGAACGGGGCGATCCAGATCGCGTCCACGCCCAGGCTCGCGATGTAGTCGAGCTTGGCGATGATGCCCGGCAGGTCGCCGACGCCATCGCCATTGGTGTCCATGAAGCTGCGTGGATAGATCTGGTAGGTGACGGCTCCGCGCCACCACGGTGCTTCACTCATTCGCATGTCCCGTTCCCGCCCAATGCATTGCGCATGCCGCCAAGACACGTGGCCTGAGCGAAGCGCGGGGGGCAGCTTAAAGGCAGAGCCGCGATGCAACGCCTTGACTGCATACGTATTCAGAAAAACGCGATATTGCGTTGCAGCAAGCGGCGCTCAGACGCCTGCGCGAGCGGAAAACACGCCGGGTACCGATATGCGCCGGTGCAGGAAAAAGCCGCGCCGTTGCTGGCGCGAGCGTTGATCGGCGGCGAATTCGCGAGCCATCGGATCGCACGCGCCGCGCGACAGCGTCCCATTAGAATTTTGTCAAAGGTGCACAAAAAAAGCGGGCCATGAATACGTATGCATAGGCCTGTTTCCCTTTTTTCGCAGCCCTACCATGGCCGCCACGCGACGGGGCCCTCCGAGTATTCGGCATGCACTGGCGCGTAGCCCGCGGCGGTCTGTGGGGACTGCCGCGGCAACTACAAAACCAATGACGTGCATACCCGTGGGAGGGGAAGACGGTGATTCTGAAACGCAACGTGCTGGCCTTGGCGCTGGCTTCCGGCCTCTGCTTGACTGCCGGTATTCACGCGGCACCGATCGATACGGACGCAAAGACCGATGGCACCGCCACCGGCAACGCCGCGCCGGCTGACCAGTCGACGCAGGCTGCGAGCCCGCAGCCCGGCGACCAGACCAAGCAGGAACAGCAGCTGGCCAAGAGCCTGTCGACCATCACCGTGACTGGCTACAACCAGGGCATGGAAAAGTCGATCGACTACCAGCGCTATTCCGACACCATCACCAACGTCATCACCGCGGCCGACATCGGCGGTCTTCCCGACCAGTCGATCGCCGACGCGTTGACCCGCCTGCCGGGCGTGTCCGCCGAGCGCATCGCCGGCCAGGCATCGCAGATCAACATCCGCGGCCTGTCGGGCAACTTCATCCAGACCACGCTCAACGGTCGCGAGCAGCCGTCCACCAGCGGCAGCAACTACATCCAGTTCGACCAGTACCCGTCCGAGCTGATCAACATGGCGACGGTGTACAAGTCCTCGCAGTCGTCGCTGATCACCGGCGGCGTCGGCGGCACCATCGCGATGGAGACGGCCAACCCGCTCAACGCGCCGAAGGAGCAGAACCTCAACATCGACGCGCGTGGCAGCTACAACAGCCAGGCCAACGATGTGGCGGGCGCGAACTCCACCGGCTATCGCCTGAGCGCCGCGTGGCAGGGCAAGTTCCTCAACGACACCCTGGGCGTGGGCCTGGGCGTGGCGCAGATGTACCAGCCGCACGTGGCCGAGCAGTTCGTGGGTGAAGCCTCCGACGGCAACCTCGTCACGCTGCCGAGCGGCCAGCAGGCCTACATGACCCAGGGCCTGCAGGTGCAGCAGAACGGCGGCAACGAGCGCCGCACCGGCGAGATGGCCACCGTGGTGTGGAAGGCCACCGACGAACTGCAGTTCGGCGCCGACGCGTTCTACTCGAAGTTCAAGGACACCTCGTTCGGCTACGGCTTCCGCTCGCAGAACATGTACGGCAACCAGAACCTGGTTTCCAATGCCGTGCTCGGTCCCTACGGCACCATGACGGGCGGCACCATCACCAGCCCGGGCGCCAACAACTTCTCCAACGAGACCACCGCCGACAACTACACGACGAAGACCAGCGTGTTCTCGGGTGGCCTCAACATGAAGTGGAACCACGGCCCGTGGCACGTGGACACCGACCTGTCGCTCTCGCGCGCCACCAGCAACGAGATCAACGTGGACACCACGGCTGATCCGTACAACAACCTGGGCGCCGCGAACCAGTCGCTGATGGCCCAGTCGACCACCTACCAGCTGGCCGGCCGCCAGGTGGGCACGGTGTCGTTCGGCAATCCGGGCGCGTACACCAACCTCAACGACATGGGCCTGTCGCGTTACGGCGTGTACCCCTACATCTATCACGACAAGATGAAGGCGTTCCGCACCGACGTGAAGTACGACCTGCCCAACAACGCGTGGTTCTCGGCGGTGGAAGCCGGCGTGTACCTCAACAACCATACGTACAACGCGGATCGCGAAGTGTACGTCTACGGTTCGGAGTGGGGCACCGATTACAGCAATCCGGGTTCCGCTGGTTTCAACCAGCCGGCGCTGTCGATTCCCGCGAGCGCCGCCAACGTGCGTTGCTGGAAGGGCAAGTTCTCCGGCATGCCGTGCTTCCTGCAGCTGGACGGCCCGGCCATCCTCGCCGCGCACGGCATCACCGCCAACCCGGTGAAGGACATCCACAACAACAGCTGGTCGATGATCCAGAGCGGCTCGGTGGATGAGCAGACCCGCGACCTGTATTTCCAGGGCGACATCGACGCGCAGGAAGTGTTCGGCCACGAACTGACCGGCAACGTCGGCATCCGCTACTCGCACCAGAAGCAGTACAGCAACGGCCTGCAGCAGGTGGGCAATGGCGCCGGCGTGCCGATCACCGACGGCAACGGCTACACCAGCACCGACTACGCGCCGCTCAACGTCGGCAAGACCTATTCCGACTGGCTGCCGTCGCTGAACCTGGTCTACCACCTCACCGAAGACGACCAGATGCGCTTCTCGGCCGCCAAGGTGCTGGCGCGTCCGCCGATCAACAAGATGCTGGCGGGTTCGGGCTCCTGGGTGTCGAACGGCCAGTACAACGTGTGGGGCGGCACCAGCCCGCTGCTCGATCCGCTGCGCGCGTTCCAGTGGGATCTTGGCTATGAGCACTACTTCGACGATTCGTCGGGCGTGATCAGCGGCGGTGTGTTCTACAAGCACATCGACTCGTTCGTGCAGGACGTCACCTACAACAACTTCGACTTCGCCGCGGCCGGCATTCCGGTTCCGACCGATCCGAGCACGGGCAAGCCCTACCTCAACGGCCAGTACCAGACCTCGTACAACGCCACCGGCGGCAGCGTGAAGGGTCTGGAGATGTCGCTCTCCAAGAACCACATCTTCCCGGGCATCTGGGAAGGCCTGGGCGTGCAGGCGAACTTCGCGCTGACCACCAGCAACGTGCGCAACCCGAACAACCTGGGCGGCGCGGAAGCGAACCTCAGCCTGCCGGGCCTGTCCAAGCGCGTCGCCAGCGCCGCGGTGTTCTACGACTACGGTCCGTTCTCGGCCCGCGTGTCCGGCAACTACCGTTCGAAGTTCGCTTCCGATACGCAGATGTCGGTGAACAACCAGATGGTCACCTTCGCTGCCGAAACGGTGTACGACTTCCAGGCGTCGTACGAGATCTCCAAGCAGTGGCGCGCGGTGATGCAGGTGCTGAACCTCAGCAACCAGCCGACCCGCACCTACTTCGGCTCCGACCCGTCGCAGACCGGTACCATCCAGTACTTCGGACGCACCACCTACCTCGGCGTCGAGTTCAAGCTGTAACCCACGATCGCGCCGGCCTCCGCCAGGAGTGCCGGCGCGATGCTTTCCGGAGCCATGCGGTCCGCATGGCGCCCCCACACCGCGAGGCCCGGCGTAGCGGTCACCGGTCCGAAGCGATGTCTGCGTTCCGGTGTACTGTTGCCCGTCGAAGGCCAGCGGCCTTTGCATGGAGAACGGCATGTCGCGGAACCGCTTTTTGAAGCCCCTGGCTTTGTTCACCGCCCTCGCGCTCGGCGCGGGCTCCCTGTCCGGTGCACGCGCGGCCGAGGCCAGGCCGCCTGCCATCGACGCGCCGTCCTCCGGCGTCTATTACGAAATCTTCGTGCGCGCCTGGTACGACACCAACGGCGACGGCATCGGCGATCTCAACGGCGTCACCGCCAAGCTCGATTACCTGAAGTCGCTGGGCATCAGCGGCATCTGGCTGATGCCGATCAACAACTCGCCCAGCTACCACGGCTACGACATCACCGACTACTACGGCATCAATCCGCAGTACGGTACCACCGCCGATCTCCAGCACCTCGTCGAGGAAGCGCACAAGCGCGGCATCGCGGTGACCATGGACATGGTGATCAACCACAGCAGCAACGAGCACCCGTGGTTCGTCGCCGCGCAGAAGGCCAACGATCCGCACCGAAACTGGTACACCTGGGCCACCAAACGGCCCAATCTCGATGCGATGAGCGCGACCGACACGCCGATCTGGCATGCGGGCGACGATGGCTGGTACATCGGCGTGTTCGGCGGCCACATGCCCGACTTCAACTACGACAACCCCGCCGTGCGCGCCGAGATGATCAAGGTCGGCCAGTTCTGGCTGGGCAAGGGCGTGGACGGCTTCCGCCTGGATGCGGCCAAGCACATCTACGTCGACTTCAAGTCGGACGAGCACAGCCTCGAAGCGGTGCGGAAGAACGCGCAGTGGTGGACCGAGTACCGCGACGCGCTCGCCAAGGTGAACCCCAAGGTGACCCTGGTCGGCGAGGTGAGCGCGACATCGCCCAAGGAACTCGCACCGTATCTCAAGCCGCTTGGTTCGATCTTCGACTTTCCGCTGGCCGAGCAGCTGATCGTGAGCGCCAAGACCGAGAACGCCACCAGGCTGGCGGCACTGCTCAAGGCCACCTACGATGCCTACAAGCTGGCGGGCGATGTCCAGGGAGGGGCCGATGCGCCATTCATCGATTCCACGTTCCTGTCCAACCACGACCAGGAACGCGTGATGAGCCGCCTGGCCGGCAACCCCGGGCACATGCGCATGGCGGCGGCCATGCTGCTGACGCTGCCGGGCCGTCCGTACATCTACTACGGCGAAGAGCTCGGCATGGAGGGCAGGAAACCCGATCCGAACCTGCGCGAGCCGATGCGCTGGACGCGCGAAGCAGGCCCGGGCGAATCGCGCTGGAAGCCGTCCAGCGTGAACCAAGGGCAGGTCGTCTCCGTGCAGGCCGAAGAGGACGACCCGAATTCGCTGCTGCATGCCTACCGCACCCTGATCAGCTGGCGCACGCACAACAGCGCGTTGCGCGACGGTAGGCTGGAGGCGGTGGCCACCGGCAATCCACACCTGTTTGCCTACTGGCGCGACGACGGCAAGCAGCGCCTGCTGGTGGTGCACAACCTTTCCGGCAAGAGCGCGATGTGGAAGCCTAAGAGCGATCTGTTGCCCAAGGAGGCCATCGTGCTGCTCACCACCCAGACGCAGGCGTCCCTCAAGGACGGCCATCTGAACCTGCCCGCCTACAGCACCGTGGTGCTCCGCTGATGCGGGCGCGCCTGCTGGCACTGGCGCTGCTCGGTGCGACCAGTGCCGTTCCGGCGGCGAGGGCCGCTCGTGTCGACGCCAGCGCCGATCGCATGGAACTGGTGGTGCCGCAAGGCAAGCTGGAGTTGCGTCTGCTCGCGCCCGGCATCGTGCAGCTGCGGGTGGATGGCACGCGCGAGCCGGCCACGCCGGTGATCGATCCGGACGCCAGCTTCGATCCGGTCGAGGTGAGGCGCGAGCAGCAGGGCGGCGAACAGGTGATGCGCTCGGACCAGCTCGTCCTGCGCTGGAACCCGCAGCGCAGCGAGCTGCGCATGGAGTCACCGGATGGTCGCCCGTTGCTGAGCGCCAATCTCGCGCGCGCCCTCGATGGGCGCTGGTCGCTGCGCCACGCCAAGGGCGACCCGCAGTACGGCATCGGCGGCCTCAATGCGTTCGACCCCAAGGCCGGCAACCTGCTGCGCCAGGGCAAGCAACGGGCCACCGCCGGCAACCAGGGCCACACGGGTGCACCGTTCGTATGGAGCACCGCCGGCTACGGCGTGCTGGCCGATGCCGAGCCGGCCCAGTTCGACCTCACGCCAACCGATATCGCCGTGCATGCCACGCAGCCGCAGCCGGTGCGCACGATCTACCTGTTCGCCGGGCAGCCGGCCGCGCTGTTCGCGCAGCTGCGCCTGATCAGCGGCGCGGCGCCGATGTTTCCCAAGTGGGCCATGGGTTTCACCAACAGCCAGTGGGGCATCGACCAGAAGGAAGCGCAGGCGCTGGTGGAAACCTATCGCGCCAGGCACATCCCCATCGACAACTTCACCTTCGACTTCGACTGGAAGGCGTGGGGCGAGGACATGGGCGAGTTTCGCTGGAACACCGACAAGTTCCCGGATGGCCCGGACGGCAAGCTCAAGCAGTGGATGGATGCGCGCGGCATGCGCATGACCGGCATCATGAAGCCGCGCCTGCACGTGGACACGGTCGAAGGACGCGAGGCGACGCAGCGCGGCTACTGGCTGGCGCAGTCCAAGGTGGCGCCGGACTACTTCTCGCACAAGCCGGTGCGCGACGTGGATTTCGACAAACCAGAGGTGCGTGCATGGTTCTTCAACGACGCGCTCAAGCAGTCCTTCGACACCGGTATCGTGGGCTGGTGGAACGATGAGGCGGACGACAGCGGCGTCGATACGCAGTTCCTCAACATGCAGCGCGCCATGTACGACGGCCAGCGCGCGCACGGCAACCAGCGCGTGTGGTCGATCAACCGCAACTACTACCTGGGCTCGCAGCGTTACGCCTACGGCGTGTGGTCGGGCGACATCCAGAGCGGCTTTGCCAGCATGGCCAACCAGCGCCAGCGCATGCTCGCCGCGTTCGACGTGGGCGCGATGCATTGGGGCATGGATGGTGGCGGCTTCAAGGCGCCACGGCCCAGCGACGAGAACTACGCGCGCTGGATCGAGTTCGGCGCGTTCACGCCGGTATTCCGCGTGCACGGCGACTTCGGGCAGAAGCGCCAGCCATGGGTCTACGGCCCCGTCGCGGAGAAAGCCGCAACGGACGCCATCCGGCTGCGTTATTCGCTCATTCCCTATATCTACGGCTACGAGTACCGGAACCACGTGAGCGGCGTGGGCCTGGTGCGGCCGCTGCAGTTCGCCTATCCCGACGATCCGGCGCAGCGCGACCGCATCGACGCGTGGATGTTCGGCGACTACCTGCTGGCGTCGCCGGTGGTGGAGCAGGGGCAGACGTCCAAACGGCTGAAGCTGCCGAAGGGTCGCTGGATCGGCTGGTTCGACGGCAAGTCTTACGAGGGCGATCGCGAGATCACGCTCGCCATCGATGCCAAGGGTTGGGGCGACATCCCGCTGTTCATCCGCGAAGGCGCCATCATCCCGCAGCAACCCGTGATGGATTACGTCGGACAGCACCCGGTGACGGCGCTGGACGTGCAGGTCTTTCCGGCCGACAGCGAAAGCCGTTTCGATGTCTACGATGACGATGGCGAAACCTATGCCTACGAGAACGGCGCGTACTTCGTGCAACCGCTGATGGTGCGTCGCGAGGGCGGCCGCGTGAGCGTGCGTACCGAGGCGCCGAAGGGCGGCTTCAGGCCGGCGCTGCATGACTATGTGCTCGCCGTGCACGGACCCGTGGCAAACTCGGTGCGCAGCGGCGAGCAGTCGTTGCCGGTATTCGAGACGGTTGATGCATTGCGCAACGCCGCGACGGAAGGCTGGGCGCGTGGCAAGGATCGTTTTGGCGAGGTGACCTACGTGAAGCTCGAGGCAGGCAAGGTGCGCGATATCCGGCTCGATACTGTGGCGGTGCAGCAATGAGGCTGCACGCGGGTCGTCGCGTGCTGCCGCTGGCTTTGGCGTGTACGGCGTGGTTCGCCACGGGTGTCGCGCGGGCCGACGCGATGGCCGCCGACCAGCTGAGCTGGCAAGGCAAGACCGCCGGCATGCATGCGAACGGCGACGGCAGTTTCGTCCTGCAGGCGCCGACGGGTGAACGACGCATCCCGGCGCAGCGCTTCGTCGCGCATACGGCAAGCCCGCTGTTCGACGGCCTGTTCGCGATGGCGCAGGACGACCTGCATCACGATTCGGTGAGCGCGATCCAGGATCCGGCGTTCGACCACGGCAAGCCGATTCCCTGCGAGTGCTTCAAGACCGGCGATCGCTGGCCCTATGTGTGGACGCGCGACCTGTCGTTTTCGGTCGACCTCGCGCTGTGGCGCTTCGATCCCGCGCGCGCGCGCCAGTCGCTGCGCTTCAAGCTGTCCGACGTGCGTGAACCCTCCGCGCCGCAGGGCCTGTATGTGATGCAGGACACCGGCTCGGGTGGCAGCTGGCCGATCAGCACCGACCGCATCGTGTGGTTCCTTGGCGCGCGTCACCTGCTGGACGACAAGGCCTTCGCCGACGATGTGTTCCGCGCGCTGAAGGACACGCTCTCGCAGGACCGCCTGTACGTGTTCGACGGCGCGCTCGGCCTCTATCGCGGCGAGACCTCGTTCCTCGACTGGCGCGAGCAGACCTATCCGGACTGGACGGCCAGGGACGTGCGCAGCATCGGCGAATCGTTCGCCTTGTCCACCAACGTATTGCACTACCAGGCGCTGCAGCTCGCCGCGTCGATGGCCGGGCAGCGTCACGACGCCTCCGCCGCGGACTTCCGCGGCCAGGCCGAGGCGCTCAAGCGCGCGATCAATGCGCACTTCTGGCGCAACGACCGCGGCATGTACATGAGCTACATCGGCCCCGGCGCGATGCCGATGGATACCTACGACCTGCTCGGCATCGCACTGGCGGTGACCAGTGGCGTGGCCGATGAGGCCCGCGCCAGGCAGACGCTCGCCAACTATCCCGCGTGGCCCGCGGGCAGCCCGGTGATCTGGCCCGAGCGCAGGAACCAGCCGATCTACCACAATCGCGCGATCTGGCCCTTCGTGAGTGCCTATGCGTTGCGCGCCGCGCGTGAGGTGAACGACGCGCCGCGCATCGCGCATGAAATGGATTCGATGCTGCGCGGCGCGGCGTTGTCCGCATCGAACATGGAGAACTTCGAGCTGGCTTCGCAGGCCGTGCATGTCGATGAAGGCCCGCTCAGCGGTCCCGTGGTCGATTCGCCGGCGCAGCTGTGGTCGGTGGGCGGTTATCTCGACATGGTGATCGGCGGCGTGTTCGGTCTCGGCGACGAAGGTCGCATCGAACCCAAGCTGCCCGTGTCGTGGATGAAGACGCTGTTTGGCGACCAGCCGCGCATCACATTGGAGCTGGGCGATCAGCGCATCACGCTCGTACGGCCCGCGAAGGTCGATGGTGATCTGCTGGTTGCCGCGAGGCAGCAGCGCCAAGGCAACGAGACCGTGGTCGAACTCAAGGCCATCCATTCCGGCGCCAGGCCCGTGCGCACCGATGCGCCGCTCTACGCGCCGGCCATCCCCGATGCGCCCGTCGTCAAGGACACCGCCAAGGGCTGGCAGGTGAGCTTTGCCGGCAAGGGTGTGCTGTATGTCGATGGCCGCCGTATCGGCACCATCGATGGGAGCCTCCTCGTGCCCAAGAGCGATGCGCGCCAGTGTTTCCAGCTGACGCGCCTGGGCGATGGCGGCCTGGAGTCGCTGCCCAGCGCGACGACATGCCAGGGTGCCGAGGCCAGGCTGGCAGGCAAGGGGCCGTGGGAATGGCGGGCACCGCGCGATGGCCGTTTCAGCATCACCCTTGCGTACGCCAACGACCATGGCCCGATCAACACGGGCATCACGGCTGCGGTGAAGTTACTCGACGTGCAATGCGATGGCATGGCCGCGCAACGACTGCCGGTGGTGATGCCGCACAGCGCCGGCGTCCAGCGCGCGACGTCGGCCGCGTTCGACGCACGTGCCGGCGGCACCTGCCATATCCGTCTCCAGCAAGGCTTCAACATGAGCTACCTGAGCCACAACGCGCATTACACCGGTGGGCAGGGCGGCGCCAGTGGTCCGTTGAACGAGGCCAACGTGGACGCCTTGCTCATCGCGCCGCTGGTCGATGGGAAATCCGCGCCATGAGTCGTAAACCCGAACTGTCGTTCTGGCAGATCTGGAACATGTGCTTCGGCTTCCTGGGCATCCAGTTCGGCTTCGCGCTGCAGAACGCCAATGTCAGCCGCATCTTCCAGACGCTGGGCGCGGACGTCGGCGACATCCCGATACTGTGGGTGGCGGCACCGTTCTCCGGGCTGATCGTGCAGCCGATCATCGGCTACCTGTCCGATCGTACGTGGACGCGCCTTGGGCGCCGTCGCCCGTATTTCCTGATAGGCGCCGTGCTCTCCACGCTGGCCCTGCTGTGGATGCCCAACTCGCCGACGCTGTGGATCGCGGCAGGGCTGCTGTGGATCATGGATGCCTCCATCAACATCTCGATGGAACCCTTCCGCGCTTTCGTCGGCGACCAGCTGCCGCCGCGCCAGCGCCCGAACGGCTACGCGATGCAGAGCTTCTTCATCGGCGTGGGCTCGGTGGTGGCGTCGTTGCTGCCGTGGTTGCTGGCCAAGTTGGGCGTGAGCAACGTGGCGGCCGAGGGCGGCATTCCCGATACGGTGAAATATGCGTTCTATCTCGGCGGCGCCGTGCTGTTGGGATCGGTGTTGTGGACCGTGCTGTCCACGCGCGAGTACCCGCCCGAGGAGTTGAGCGCCTTTGCCGACAGCCCCACCGATGTGCACGCGGCCGACGTGTCGCGGGGATGGCGCGTGGGCGTGGTGCTGGGCGTGATGGGTGCATTGCTGCTGGCGGCGATTCGCCACTACGCGCTGGAAAAGGAGCTTTATCTGCTCGCGGGCGGCCTGATCCTGTTCGGCGGGCTGTTCGCCTGGCTGTCGATGACGCGCAGCCACGGCATGTTGCGGCAGGTGATGGGCGATCTCTATGGCATGCCTGCCTCCATGCGCCAGCTGGCCTGGGTGCAGCTGTTCTCGTGGTTCGCGCTGTTCGGGCTGTGGATCTACACCACCGCAGCGGTGACGGCCGTGCACTACGGCACCAGCGATACGCATTCGGCGCTGTACAACGAAGGCGCCAACTGGGTGGGCGTGCTGTTCGCTGCGTACAACGCATTCGCCGCCGTGGCCGCGGTGGCGATTCCCTGGATGGTGCGCAAGATGGGCCTGCGCATGAGCCACCTGGTCAACCTGTGGCTGGGCGGCGCGGGGCTGCTGTCGTTCCTGCTGATCCGCGATCCGCACTGGCTGTTGCTGTCGATGGTCGGCGTCGGCTTCGCCTGGGCTTCGATCCTTTCGTTGCCCTATGCGCTGCTGTCGGACAACCTGCCGGCGGCGAAGATGGGCGTGTACATGGGCATCTTCAATTTCTTCATCGTGATCCCGCAGCTGCTCGCGGCGAGCGTGCTGGGGTTGTTGCTGCGCCTGTTCTTCCACGGACAGGCGATCTGGGCATTGGCCATGGGGGGCGCGAGCCTGATCATCGCGGGGCTGTGTACGTTGCGCGTGGCGGAGCCGGCGACGCAGCTGTCCGCCGCACCGGCGCGTTGACCTCATCGGCAGGTTTTATGTGGGAGCGCACCCTGTGCGCGACAAGCGACGAAGAGGCGAAGCGGTATCGCCCGCCCGCGTGGTCAGGTACACCGTCGCGTTGCTGTCGCGCACAGGGTGCGCTCCCACAACCATGAGGTAGTAACCTCAGCGCGGCCGCAAACTCGACTTCCGCACCACCAGCTTCGCCGGCATCATCGCGCTCTCCGCCGGTTCGCCGCGGATCAGCCGCAGCAGGTTGTCGACCAGGATCTCGCCGGCCTGCTTGGTGTCCTGCAGCACCGTGGTCAGCGGCGGATTGGCGAAGCTCGCCATCGGGATGTCGTCGAAGCCGGCCAGCGCCACATCGTCGGGCACCTTCAGGCCGTGGTCGGCGAGCGCGCGCATGGCGCCGATGGCAATGAGGTCGCTGGCGGCGAACACCGCGTCGAATGCCACGCCGCGGGCAAGCAAGGTTTCCAGCGCGTCGTAACCGGAGCGTTCGGTGCTTTCGCCGTTCACCTGCAGCACGGGCTCCACTTCCAGCCTCGCATCTTCCAGTGCCTGGGTGTAGCCGCGATAGCGATCGAAGAACTCGGGATAGTGGCTGGAGGCATCGCCGAGGAATGCAATGCGGCGACAACCCTGCTCGATCAGGTGCGCCGTGACGGCCAGCCCGCCACTGATGTTGTCGCAACCCACCGAGATATCCGGCTGGTCCGGCAGCACCGCGCCCCAGCGCACGCAGTGCGTACCCTGGCCCACCAGCTTCTTGAGCTTGTCGCGGATGGCGAGGTAGTCGCCGTAGCCGAGCAGGATGATGCCGTCCGCCTTCTTGCTGTCCGCGTAATCCGCGTGCCAGTCGTGCGAGAACTGCTGGAACGAGATCAGCAGGTCGTGGCCGCGCTGTGCGCTGGCGCGGGTGATCGAGCCCAGCATGGAAAGGAAGAACGGGTTGATATGCGAGTCGTCGGCCGTCGGATCCTCGAACAGCAGCAGCGCCAGCGTGCCGGTATGGCGGGCGCGTAGGCTGGAGGCGTTCTTGTCGACCTTGTAGTTCAGCTCGTCCACCGCCGCCTGGATGCGCCGGCGCGTCTCCTCGTTGACCAACGGACTGCCGCGCAGCGCGCGCGAGACCGTGGACTGGGAGACGCCGGCCAGGTGGGCGATATCGAATGAGGTGACTTTTCCCTTGATCTGCACGCGGCCATGACCCCTGGAGGCAATACCGGCCGCGTTCCCTGTGGCCAGACGATTGGATGGCGCAAATGCTAGCGGCTTGAGTGCTCGCTGTCCTTTCGGCCGCTCAGGCCGGAGGCCAGGCAAAAAAATGCCCCGAGGATTAGGGGGGAATCCTCGGGGCCGGGTGGAAGCGAAACCCAGGGGAGAGGTTCGCTTACCGGGTTGGCTCATCCAGGGAGGTGGGTGAGCCGGTTGGATGCCGTTGCGCGCATCCGAGGATTAAGAACGCGCGACACGGCAAAAGTTGCACTCGCGAGGACAATTTTGTTTGGGTGGGATTCATTTGACGAAAATCAAACGAATGGGTGTGGCGCGGCATGCTGAGATTCTTGCGTTCCTGGTGGAGACGGCCCGATAAGGCATGTCTCCCCTCGCCACTGTAGGAGCGCACCCTGTGCGCGACCGCCTTTCGCGCCGGTTCGCATGGTTCGCTCTTCCGGCAATGCCGTTTCAGGCAATGGCTGTGTTTCGGCGATCAGGATCGCCTGCGACCGAAGGGAGCCCCTTGGGACAGCGGGCTTCCGAGCGCTGCCGCGGCCCGGGTCACTGTTCTCCGCTTCTTCCCTGTAGGAGCGCACCCAGTGCGCGACCGCCTTTTGCGGGGGGCTGCATGGTTGTGGCTTTTGTTAGAGCGTAGGTGTTGCCTTCGGTAGCCCCACTTCCGCTAGGTTGCCGCTTACGCAGCGGGCGTTTCGACGTCCTGCCGGCCGCCGAGTCACTTTTCTTTTGCTGGCCCAAAAGAAAAGTAACCCAAAGAAAATGGCCTTGAGAGCCAAGGCTCATAGCGATATGCGGGATAGGAGCGTCGGCCGACCGGGGCCAGCCGGGATGGGCTCGTTGCTACCTCAAACGAAGCCGCTACACCGCC
>NZ_BCPR01000016.1 GCF_016586165.1 Dyella sp. EPa41
TCATTTCTACCTCGAACGAAGCCGCTACACCGCAACGCGTCCTAACGAAGAGGACTTAAAGCCACTTCGCTGAGCCGTGATGAAGCCTATGGGCCGCCACGCACTTTCCCCCTCTCCCCTCCGGGGAGAGGGCTGGGGTGAGGGGCGGGGCTCGCGAAGTTCCTTCCTACCTATGTAGGAGCGCACCCAGTGCGCGACCACGACGCCAGGCCGCCACCTCGGTACGCAGTTATCGCCAGATCCGCCCGCAACGACCCGACCGCTGAAACATTCCGCATCCCTGCGGTCGCGCACTGGGTGCGCTCCTACAATGACGCGCGGCGCACCACTCGACGCAGACCCACCTTGTGGGAGCGCACCCTGTGCGCGACCGCACCGCCGGGGCGTCACCTCGGTTTCCGATGGTCGCCGGGCGCCGCGGATATTCGCGACGGCCCCCATGCGGCCAGCATTCGATCCGCAGGCGCGCACGGGGTGGGTTCCCGCAGCGGAAGAGTTCGGTTTGATCAGGCGAAGGTATCGAGCAACCCGATCGCCTTGATCACCGGCGCGGCGACCGCGGCGATGCCGCCTTCCTGCGGCGTGTCGTCGGCGGCGCCATTGGTGCCGGACGACGACGCGCCCTGCCCGCTTTCTTGGCCGCGCCCGCCCTGCCCCACTTCCGCATGGCCGAGCGAAAGGCCGTGGTGCGCCAGCAAGGTGTCGAGCTGGCCAAGTGTCTGCTGCACGGCGTGCACCGCCTGCGGGTGCTGGGCGATGAAACTGACGTCGACGTGGTCCTGCTTCACGCTGACCTTCACGTCGAGCGGCCCGAGGTCTTCGGGGTGCAGGCGGATGCGCGCCTCCTTGACGTCCTGCCCGCCCAGCCAGGCGACCTGCTGCCCCAGCTCCTGCGCGAACGCCGGCGTGCCGACGCTGGACTGCATGGTGAGCACATGCGCGGCCGGCGCGGCCGCGGCCGCCGGCTGTGGCAACGGCGAGGTCATCAGCGAGTTCAGCGCATCCAACGGATGGCTGTGATCGTTGGACGCCGACGGGGACGCCTGGTCGGCGCCGGTGTTCTTGGCCATCGCCGCCAGTGCGTCGGCAAAACTCGTGGCGGTTTCTTCGCTGTCGTCGGCGGCAGCGGATGTCGTCTCCGTTGCATCGCCCTTGGTCGCGCCGACGTCCTTCGAATCGAGCAGGTCGTCCGCGTCCGGCTGCAGGCCCGGCATCGCGGCTTGCTGGTTCGCGATGGCCTGCATGCCCGCGGGCAGTGTGGCGGCGGGCGGCGATGCCACCGCGTCGCCCTGCGTCGCGGCATCGGATCCGGGCGTGGCCGTGGGCTGCGCGGGCATGCTCTGCCCCAGCAATGCCAGCATGGCGGTGGCGGGATCGGGCGTGGCCGTCGTCGCGGTGGCGTCGTCCTTGCCGGCCTTGTCCTGCGGATCGGCGGCGTGATGGTCCGTGCGGGAATCCGTGGCGGCAGGCCTGGCGTCGCGGCCGGACGGCGCCTGCTGCGAGGAAGAGGCCTGCTGCTGTTGCTGGCGCGCCTGCAGCAGCGGCTTGCGGAAATCGCTGCGTGGGGCGTTGCCCGTCGCCTCGTGCGACGACGAAGCATGGCTGGTGGTGGCATTTGCGGCCACGGCCGTAGTCACGGACAGCACGGCGGCAGAGGTCATGGTGCGATCTCCAGATAGTGGCGGCTCATCGACGGGCGTCCCCGGGCGGGCGCCGGTATTGCATGCGTTCGTCGATCTCGGCCTGCTCGCGCCGTTCCTCGACCTTGCGTTCCTGCTCGCGGTAGCGGTCGATCACGCTGCCCAGTGCCTGTTCGCGGGCATGCGCATCGCGCCACTGGACGCGGACGTGTTCGAGCTGGCGCTGCTGGCGCGCCACTTCGTTGACCTGCTGTGCGATGACGCTGTCGATGCGCTCGACGAACTGGCGACGGTTGAGCAAGGCGCTCACGGTAACGCCGCCGCCCGTCTCGGCGTACTCCTCGCGATAGCGGCGCAGTTCGGCCAGCTGTGCCTCGGCCTTGGCCAGGCGCTGCTGCTGTTCGGCCAGTTTCTGCATGGCCGCTTCCTGGCGGTCATGCGCCAGGTCGGCCGCCGGCTGCAGGCGATTGGCGCGTGACTTCACGGCGTACCCCCGGCGGTGAGTTGCTCAAGCATGGCGATCGCGTCGGACAACGTGGTGGGCGCGTCCACTTCCTGCTGCAGGAAGTCGCGCAACCTGGGCCACATCGCGATGGCGTGGTCCACCTGCGGGTCGGAGCCCTTCTGGTAGGCGCCGACCGCGATCAGGTCGCGTTGCTGGCGATAGGCCGAATACACCTGGCGGAAGCGCTGCGCCGCGCGCATGTGCTCGCGCCGGACCACGGCGGGCATCACGCGGCTGATCGACGCTTCGATATCGATGGCGGGGTAATGCCCCGCCTCGGCCAGATCGCGCGAGAGCACGATATGGCCGTCCAGGATGGCGCGCGCCGCGTCCGCGATGGGGTCGTGGCGATAGTCGTCGCCTTCGGCCAGCACGGTATAGAACGCCGTAATCGAACCGCGGCCTTCGGCATCGTTGCCGGCGCGTTCCACCAGTGCGGGCAGCATGGCGAACACCGACGGCGGGTAACCCTTGGTGGCCGGAGGCTCGCCGATGGCGAGGGCGATCTCGCGCTGCGCCTGGGCATAGCGGGTGATCGAATCCATCAGCAGCAACACGCGCTGGCCGCGATCGCGGAACCATTCGGCGATGGCCGTCGCGTACTGCGCGCCGCGCAGGCGCTTGAGCGGCGGCGCATCGGCCGGCGCGGCGACGATCACCGAGCGCGCGCGGCCTTCGGGGCCCAGCGTGTGCTCGACGAATTCCTTCACTTCGCGGCCGCGTTCGCCGATCAGTCCCACTACCACCACGTCGGCATCGGTGTAGCGGGTCATCATGCCCAGCAGCGTCGATTTGCCGACGCCGGAACCGGCGAACAGGCCGATACGCTGGCCACGGCCCACGCTGAGCAATGCATTGATGGCGCGCACGCCGGTGTCCAGCGGCGTATCGATCGGCTTGCGCGACATCGGGTTGATCGGCTCGCGCTTGAGGCCCGCATGTTCGTCGACGTCGAGCGGGCCCATGCCGTCGAGCGGCAGGCCGTCGGCGCCGACCACGCGCCCGAGCAGGGCCGTACCGACCGGCAAGCCGCTGGTATGCGCGCAGGGCCGCACGCGCGCGTTGGGCAGCACGCCGTGCATTTCGGTCACGGGCATCAGCAGCAGGCGTTCGTCGGCGAAGCCCACCACTTCGGTATCCAGTTCACTGCCATCGGCCGTGGTGACCATGCAACGCGCGCCGAGCGGCGCTTCGCAGCCTTCGGCCTCCAGCGTGAGACCGACCACGCGGCGCAGGCGCCCTTCCACGGTAAGCGTATGCGCGCCCTGGGCACGCATGCGCCGGCGCGCCAGCCGTTCCTGCCAAAGCGCGGTGCGCGTCTGGCCGGACGCCGCCTTCACCCGCGCACCTCATCGGCGTCGGCATCGAGATCTTCGGCCTCGGCGCCGAGCACGGCATCGACCACGGCGGCGAGCCGTGTTTCCAACCGCGCATCGAGGCGCGAGCGTTCGGTTTCGAGCATGCAGTCACCGCGCTGCAGCGCGGGATCGGCCACCAGTTGCCAGTTTTCCTCGGCCACGCCGAGCGTGCGCAGCAGCGAGAGATCTTCCGCATGCAGGCGCACGCGCAGGTTGCCCGAGGCCGCCGGCAGCGCCAGCGCGGCCTGGCGCACGGCTTCCACCACCAGGTCGGGCGAGGTGCGCAGTTCATGCGACAGCACCTGGCGCGCGACGGTCATGGCCAGGCGCGCCAGTTCCAGCTCCACCAGTTCGTCCAAGGCACACAGGGGACGCGCGGCGGATTCCAGCAGCGCATCGAGCTTGGCCATGCGCGAATTCATCAGGTCACGCGCCGCAGCCATGCCTTCGGCATGTCCGGCCGCATAGCCTTCCTCGCGCGCCTGTTGCTCCAACGCTTCCAGGTCGCGCACGGTCGGCTGGATCACCGGTTCGGCCGGCGCGGACTCGACGACGGGCTCGCCCATTTCCGGCGGAAGCCAGCGTTCGAACTGCACGAGGTTGTCGCGGTTCGAGAGCCTATTCATGCGACCAGCTCGTCACCCGTACCGGAAAGATTGATCTGGCCCGAATCGGCCAGCTTGCGCGCGATGCCCAGCACTTCCTTCTGCGCCGCGTCGACTTCGCTGAGGCGAACGGGGCCCGATACTTCGAGGTCGTCGCGCAGCATGTCGGCCGCGCGCTTGGACATGTTGGCGAAGATCTTCTCGCGCACGCCGGGTTCGGCGCCCTTGAGCGCGGTGACCAGGCGGGCGGTGGGCACTTCGCGCAACAGCGTCTGCATGCTGCGGTCGTCCAGGTCGCCCAGGTCTTCGAACACGAACATCAGTTCTTCGATGCGGCCACTGAGGCCCGCGTCATGGGTGCGGATGGCGGCCATCAGCTCGTTCTCGCGCGTGGTTTCCATCGCGTTGAGGATGTTGGCCGCCGCCTTGAGGCCGCCCACGGTGGCGGACTTGAGCTTCTTGGTGTTGCCGGAGAACTGGCGTTCCATGATCTCGTCGAGCTCGTTGAGCGCATGTGGCTGCACGCCGTCGAGCGTGGCGATGCGCATCACCGCGTCGCTGCGCGTGCGCGGCGGCAGGTAGCCGATCACTTCGGCCGCCTGGTCGGGCTCCAGGTGCGCCAGCACCAGCGCGATGATCTGCGGGTGCTCCTGGCTGATCATCTCGGCGATGGCGCGGCTTTCCATCCACTTGAGCGACTCCAGGCCCTTGCTGGAACGGCCGAGCAGGATGCGGTCGATCAGGCCGCCAGCCTTGCTCTCGCCCAGTGCGTTGACCAGGATCTTGCGGATGTATTCCTCGGTGCCCACGCCCAGCGAGGTGTGGCGGCCCATGTCGTCGTTGAGACGGGAAAGCACCAGCTCCACCTGCTCGCGCGATACGTTGGTAAGGCTGGCCATGGCCGTGCCCACCGCCTGGACATCGCGCGCGCTGAGGTGCTTGAGCACCTCGGCGGCGTCCTGTTCGCCCAGCGTGAGCAACAGAATGGCGGCGCGCTGCGCACCGGTAATGGGTGTCTCTGCCTTCATGATTCAATCCGCCCGAATGGCTGCACGCGCGGGCGCATCACGGATGCACCGGTTGCGCGTGCCTGTCCCCGCGATATCGGCTGCGCGCGACGATTCCGAAGCGCCGGGCGAACGGATGGGCTTGCCGTATGCTTAGCCGCCATCTTCGCCCACCCAGCTCTTGACCACCTGCGCCACCTGCTTGGGGTTCTCGCTCACCATGCGGCGCGCCAGGCCGATGCGCTGCTCGTAGGCCATGGCCGGCGCGATGCCGTTGTTGAGGCGCGCCAGTTCGTCGACGTCTTCCTTGTCGTCGATACGCACCGAAATGGTTGGCGGCACCTGTTCCTTCGCCACCGCGAGGGCCTTGCCCGGCGCCGGACTGCGCGTGAGTCCACGCAGCAGCGGGCGCAGCAGTCCAAACGCCACCAGCAGCGCCACCAGGATGCCCGCGCCCTGCTTGATCAGGTCGAGCATGCCGGGGCGCTCCCAGAACGCCAGCGGCGGCTGCGAGGTGTCGCCCGTCGTGTCCTGGTGGAACGGCTGGTTGATGACGCTGACGCTGTCGCCGCGCGTTTCGTTGTAGCCCACCGCGTTGCGGGTCAGCGTGGTGAGGTGCTCCAGTTCCTGCGGCGTGAACGGCACGCTCTTGTTGCCGCCCTTGTCGCCGGCCACCGTCTTGTTGTCGACCACCACCGCCACGGTCAGGCGCGCCAGGCGACCCGCCGGATCGCTGACATGGCTGATGGTGCGATCGAGTTCGTAGTTGCGCGTGGCGCTGCTGGAATTCTCCGACGGGCCGGCCGCCTGGGCCGTCGTCGCGGCCGCGCCCTTGCCCGCCGCGCCCTTGCCGGCATTCGGCTGTGCCGCGGTGGGCTGCGCGACGGTGTTGGGCGGCTGGTTGCTCAGCGCGCCCGGCACACCGCCATCGGTTGCATTGCCGGTGCGCGACTGGCTGTTGGTCTGCTCGCTACGCAGCGCCGGATGGTCGTGGCCGTAGGTCTCCGTGGCCTTCTCGGTCTCGCTGAAGTCGAGGTCCGCATAGACCTGCGCGCGAACCTTGCCCGGGCCGACCAGCGGCGTGAGCAGTTCTTCGATGCGCTGCGCGTAGGTGTTCTCCAGGCGCGTGGCCAGGCGCAGGCGCGTATCGCCGATGGCGCTGGCGCTGCCCGGATCGGTCGTGGTGAGCAACTGGCCCTGCTGGTCGACCACCGACACCTGCTTGGGATCGAGATTGGGCACGCTCGACGCCACCAGGTGCACGATCGCCGCCACCTGGCTCGCATCGAGCTGGCGACCCGGATACAGCGTCACCAGCACCGAGGCGCTGGCTTCATGGTTGTCGCGAATGAAGGCCGACGGCTTGGGCAAGGCCAGATGCACGCGTGCGGCGCGTACCGACTGCAGGCCCGCGATGGTGTTGCCCAGGTCGGTTTCCAGCATCTGCTGGTAGCGCGTGCGCTCGGCGAGGTCGCTCATGCCGAACGGCGAATCGGCGCCGGGCACCGCGGTCGCGCTGGCGCTGCCTTGCGGCAAGCCTTGCGAAGCGAGCTTCAGGCGGATCGCCGCGAGATCGGACGCGGGCACCATGATCGAACTACCGTCCGCGCTCAGCGTGAACGGCGTATTGGAAGCCTGCAGCGCCTGCGTGACGGCGGCAGCGTCCTTCTGCTCCAGCCCTGTATACAGCAGGCTGTAATTGGGACCGCGCGACCACAGCACCACCGCGACGCCCAGCGCCACGGCGGCCGCCACGCCGAACAACAGCAAGAGCTGCCGCGTTGCCGGCGTACGTGCGAGCTGCTTGAGGTCCAGGCGAGAACCGGCCTTGTCGTCGGTGGTCGCGAGGGCGTTATCGGCCATGGAAGGGGCTCGTGCGCGTCAGAGAGCCGGTCAGACCGGCATGTTCATGATGTTGTTGTAGGCATCGACCAGCTTGTTGCGCACCTGCGCGAGCGTGTTCAACGAGAGATCGGCCTTCTGGACGGCCACCATCGTGCGGCCGAGGTCGGCGCCGGCATCGCCGCGCTCGAAACCGAGGGCGAGTCGCCCCGCATCGGTCTGCGCGTCGGCCACCGAAGCGATGGACTGCTTCAGCAGGCTCGAGAAATCCGCCTGGCCGGGCTTGGCCGCGGTGAACGCCTGTTCGGCTGGCTTCACCTGCGAAGACATCTGGCGCATTTGCGACAGCAGGTTGTTGACGTCGATCTGGCTCATGTCGGAATTCCAACGCGTGACGATGTTCTGGTGTGTAGAAGCACGATGCGTGCCACCGTATTTTTTCGCCCCGATGTCCCCTGTAGGAGCGCACCCAGTGCGCGACCGCAGCGATTCGACGTCACCGCTTCGCCGGCTTTTCGCGCACTGGGTGCGCTCCTGCAAACCCCGAAAAACCAGGGAAAAATCAGGCCTGCAAACTCGGCTGCAAGCCATACTTGCGCAGCTTCTCCACCAGCGTGGTGCGTTGCATGCGCAACAGCTTCGCCGCATGCGCCACCACGCCGCCGGTCACGTCAAGCGCTTGACGGATGAGGCCCACCTCGATGTCGGCCAGGTGATCCTTAAGGTCCAGGCCGCCTTCGGGCAGCATCACCAGCGAATCGGTCGGCACCACGGCCATCGGCTCGGACATCACGCTGGACTGGCCGGTCATCAGCGACAGCAGCGCGGTGCCGCGCACTTCCTCGATCACCTGCTGGCCGCGGTACTTTTCCGGCAGGTCGCTCACGCGCACTTCGGCGTGGGGGTAAAGGATGGACAGGCGCTCCACCAGGTTGCACAGCTCACGCACGTTGCCCGGCCAGCCATAGCCGTGCAGCGCATGCATGGCGCCGGCGCTGAAGCGCACGTTGGCCAGGCCGCGGCGCGAGAGGCGCTGGTTGAACTCGGCCACCAGCTCCGGCAGGTCTTCCAGGTGCTCGCGCAGCGAGGGCATCTCCAGCGGAAACACGCTGAGGCGGTAATAGAGGTCTTCGCGGAAGTGGCCGTTGGCGATCGCGGCTTCGAGGTTGCGATGCGTGGCGGCGATGATGCGCACGTCGCAGCGCTGCGTGCGATTGCTGCCCACGCGCTCGAACACGCGCTCCTGCAGCACGCGCAGCAGCTTCACCTGCATCGGCAGGCTCATGTCGCCGATTTCGTCGAGGAACAGCGTGCCGCCCTCGGCCAGCTCGAAGCGGCCCTTGCGGGTGGCGATGGCGCCGGTGAAAGCGCCCTTCTCGTGACCGAAGAGTTCGCTTTCGAGCAGTTCGGCCGGAATGGCGCCGCAGTTGATCGCCACGAACGGCTTGTCGCGTCGCGAGGAGCAATCATGGATGGCGCGGGCCACCATTTCCTTGCCGGTGCCGGATTCGCCCAGCACCAGCACGCTGGAATCGAACGGCGCCACCTGGCGCACCAGTGCATTCACGCGGCTCATCGGACCCGAGCTGCCGACCAGGCGAAGCTCCGGGCGACGGCTCGGCGCGGTGGCCTGGTGGCCACGCAGCGCTTCGGTCAACTGTTCGTAGCGCAACGGGAATTCCACCATGCCGATGCGCGCGCTGAAGGGCGAGGCATCCGTACCCAGGCGCGCCACCCATTCCGAATCGGCGGCCAGCAGCACCATCGCATGCGCCGCGGCGGCACCGAGCCGGGAGAACTGACGCTCGGCTTCCGCGTCGTCCTTCACCGTGCCCACATACACCACGCGCCACGCGTGGGTCGATTCGTCCACCGTTTCGCATTCGTCGCCGCATTGCGGCCGATAACCGAGAAACTCCAGCGCCGATACGACGGACTCCGCCCTGCGGCGATCGGATTCGATCACCAGTACGTCGAATTTCCCCATGCCTGACTCTCGTGCGTGCTGCTTCATCGTGGACCCCTAACCCGGACTGCGCTGCTCGTTGTCGACGGTCCGTCGTCGACTCTCGAACGGGAGGGAGCAAGAAGAAGGCCAGTGCGTAACGAAATGCCGACACTGACTGTCAGGCTCATCTGTCGGCCTGCGTCACCTATGCGGACATGCGCTGACGCACGCCTCAGGGGTATGCGCCATGTCGCTGAATCCGTTGGATTAAATCGTTCCAATCCGCAGCGCGGGAAAGTGACCTTGTACGGCAGTCGACTGAGATCGGCGTCAAAGAATTTTCGCGTCGGCTTTTCGTAACGTGATGTCCATCACATAGCCACTCGTGCTGTCGGCACAGTCCTAAGAAGCTGTCAGCCGACGACCTGCCACTTTACGTCGGTGGTGGCGGAACACGAGGCGCTCAAGTGCGTCACATGTCACTTCGTCGATGGATTCAAAGGCAACAAAAATGTGATCGCCATCACGCTCTTGCACGAGGCGTGCCGGCAATTCGAGGGGCAGCGCGAGGCAGCCGTCGAAGTGCAGCCGGAGCAGTCCATGCGACTGGCCCGCGGGCCAAAGCGAGGGCGACAGCAGCGCCCCGACGGCGTTGAAGGATACCGTCTGCCGTGGCGGCAGCTCGGTGTCACGGCGCAGCAATTGGTCCAGCATCGCCATCAATACGTTGAGCTTGCTGTCCAGCCGCAGGATGTCCTGCGACACGGGACCTTCTTCATCCAGCGCCTCCACGCGACGCTCGGTGAAAACGGCCAGCGTATTGAGCACGCTGAGATTGCGCTCGCGCATGGCCGACAGCTGGAGATCACCCAGCGGCTGCGGCAACGCCGCGCAGCTCACGTGCAGTCCGTCTTCGTAGGTAACGCGTTCGGAAAAGGCCAGCCAGGACGGGTCTTGCATGGGCTCCCCCCATGTTTCTGGACGGGGCTCCGCGAGCCGCCGCGATATGTAGGGATTATGCGCGCGATCGTCTCAGTGCCGAACAGGCCGTCTTGTCAGTCGTTGGCGGTCTGGAGATAGGCGCTGAGCGCGCGATGACGCTGCTGGTGCTCGCCGAGCGCCTCGCCCAGGCGCTCGCGCTGCTGCTTCGCCAGTGCCCTTACTTCTTCCGTGTGAACCAGCAAGGCCTTGAAGGTGGCCAGGGCCGACGGGTCACCGAGCGACAGCCCCGCGATCAGCGGACTGCGTTCGGCCTCCAGCTGCACGACCGCATCCCAGTCGCCGGCGCGCGCGGCGTCGACCATGCGCGCACTGATGCCCAGAAGCTGGTCGATCATGCCGTTCGTCCTCAGGCCGCCGCGGTCGAGGCGCCGCCTTGCGAAGCCAGGAAGGTGTCGCGGATCTGGCGCCAGGCATCGCGCACCGGCGTCAGCAGATCGATGGCTTCGTCGATGGCGCGCTCGTCATCGTTGAGCTGGGCATGCAAGAGGCGGCGGGTCACGTAGTCGTAAAGCGCATCCAGGCGACCGGCCAGTTCGGCGCCGGTCTTGTGGTCGAGGCTGCCGCGCAGTTCGTTGATGATCGCCAGCGCCTTGCCGAAGTACAGGCCCTTCGCCGGTACGTCGCCGCGGCGGATCGCCCCGCGCGCCTGGTTGATGCGATCGATCGCGCCATCGAACAGCATGCTGGTCAGCTGGTGGCGGTCGGCGCCCTCGACGCTGCCGCGTGCGCTGTTGTCCTGGTAAACCGCGCTGGCATTGCGCGCATAGCCGTAAGTCATGGTCACTTTCCCGTTCAGTTCTTCGAGCTGTTGGAGTTGTTGAGCTGCTCGAGTGCCGTGGTCAGGTAACTGCTGGTGTTGTTGAGCGAGGACATCAGCGTGTCCAGCGCGGTGTACTGGCTCTGCAGCTGCTTCTGGTAGGTGGCCATGCGCGCGTTCAACGCGGTCTGCTGCTGGCTCAGCTGGGTCAGCGTGTTGTTGAGGCTGTCCATCCGGGCCGGGATGATCCCGCCCGTCGCCGTGTACGCGTTGATGGTGCTGTTGAGCTTGGTGCCATAGCCGTTGGTGCCGGCGAAGAGATCCTTGACCGCCGCGGCGTTGGACTGGAAAGCGGACGCGAGCTTGTCCGTGTCGAGGGCCAGCGTGCCGTCCGCGTTGCGGGTGATGCCGAGGTTGGCCAGCGTGCCGATGCTGTTGCCCTTCACCGAGCCGCTGAGCACGGAAGCGATGCCGCGCTGGACCGAGGTGAGCGTGGAATCGCCCAGCAGCACGCCGGCCGCGCCGGTGCTCTTGTCGTAGCTCGACAGCGAGGACACCGTGTTTACGTAGCTGTTGTACGCATCGACCAGGCCCTGGATGGCGTTGGTCGCGGCCGTGTTGTCCTGCGCGACGGTCAGCGTGTTGGTGCCGGTGCCGGTCAGGTTGAGGGTGACGCCGTCCATCTTGCCCGACACCGAGTTCGATGCGCTGGTCACGTCGATGCCGTCGATGGTGAGCTTGGCGTCCTGCGCCTCGTTGCTGCCGGCCGTGTCGAGCTTGGTGGCCAGGGCCTGCAGCCCGCCGCTGCTGGTCGCATTGGCGCTCACGCTGAAGCCGTTGGCCACGCCGGTCTTGCTGGAGCTGAGCACCAGCTGCTGGCCGTTGACACCGTTGACGATGGTGGCGGTCACGCCCGGGTTGGACGAAGAACTGTTGATCGACGTGGCGATGTCGGCCAGCGTGTTGGTGGCGGACACCGCCACGTTCATCGTGTTGCTGCCGACCGTGATGCTCAGCGTGCCCTGCCCCACGGCCGTGCCACTGGCGACGGGATCGCTGGTGCGCTTCTGCGCCGTGGCGAGCTGGCTCACCGCGATGGTGTAGGTGCCCGGGTGCGCGCTGGACAGCGTGCTGGCGGTGCCGATGCTGGAACTGCCGCCGGTCGCCGTCAGCGTGGCGTTGTAGCTGTTGAACGTGTTGACCGAATTGAGCGTCGCCAGCGCGCTCTGGATGCCACCCAACGCGGAGTTCAACGACGACAGGCCGGTGAGCAGGTTGTTGGTCTGCGTCGTGCGCGTGTCGATCTGGTTCTGCGACGCCGCCTTGCGCGCGTTGACCAGCGCCGTGACGATCGAGCTCACGTCCAGGCCCGAACCGATGCCGCTGGCGCTGAGAATGCCGCCGCCGGAGCCGCTGCCGGACGAACTGCCCGAGCCGGTGCCGCTGGCAGACGAACCCGTGCTGGACGAGCCGCCCGTCGAGGAGCCGCCGTTGCTGCCGCCCGTGCTGTTCGCGGTGAGCGTGTTGAGCAGGGAGCTCAGGCTGTTGCTGCTGGTGGCACTGGTCGTGGTCATCGCACTACCTTGTCGGTTCCCGAATGAGCCCGCCTTGCGGCGGCGTGTTCGAGCCCCCGGCAAAACCCTCGCACGCAAGGACTTTGCCGGCGGCTCCCGTGATATCGGGCGGATCGGCATCGATCCGCCCGATGGTGTTTCCGGCCGAGGTGGCCGCGACCCGGGAGAGCCGCGACCGGGGCCTCAGTCCGTTACTGCAACAGCTTCAGCACCTGCTGCGGGTTCGAGTTGGCCTGGGCCAGCACCGAGATACCGGCCTGCTGCAGCACCTGCGCCTTGCTCAGGTTGGCCGTCTCGGCCGCGAAGTCCGCGTCCTGGATGGTCGACTGCGAGGCCTGCAGGTTGGTCGTCTGCGCCGCCACCGTGGAGATGGTGGACTGGAAGCGGTTCTGCACCGCACCCAGCTGGGCAGCGAAGTCGCTGACCGTCTTCAGCGCCACGTCGACGCGGGAGATCAGGTCATTGGCCTTGTCCACCGTGGACACGCTACCCGTCGACAGCGAACCGCCGACCGTGGCGTCGGTACCCACCGCGTAGGTCGCACCGGCGTTCACGTCCTTGGCGTTGGCGCCGATCACGCCACCCTTGGTGTCGGCGATCTTCAGGCCAGCACTGGAGTAGAAGTTGATGCCCTTGCCGTCACCGCTGACCGCCGCGCTGACGCCGCTGACGCCGGCGGCGTTGATGGCGTCGGACAGGTCCTGCAGCGACTTCACGCCGCTGGTATCGATGGCGGTGCCATTGATCGACAGACCTTCCGAAGCGATCGTGCCCGCCGTACCGCCGGCCGTGGTCGGCGTCGCGCCGAACAGCGTACCGGTGTCGTTGGTGATCGCCGGAGCAGCCGAAGCCGGCACGCTGGCGCCCGTCTGCGACGTTTCGGCGATGGACAGACCGTTGGTGGCGTCCCAGCTCACGGCGTAGCCCGAACCCAGCTGGGTCTGCACGTCGGAAGCGAGGGTGCTCTGGTCGGTGGTGTAGTCCTTGCTCAGCGTGACGGTCTTGCCGTCGACGTCGAACTTGGCGTTGGTGGTGCTGAAGTCAGCCTTGAAGCCCGCGGCCGAACCGGTCACCGAGGCACCCGTGGCGAACGCGCTGCTGATGTCGCCCGTGGACACTTCCGCCACCTGGCCCATCGCGCTGGACTTCACGCTGGTGCCCAGGCTCACGCTGATGGTCTGGCCGACGTCGGCGCCGATCTGGAAGCTCTTGGTCTGCATCGAACCGTCGAGCACCTTCGAACCGTTGAAGGTGGTCTGGTTGGCGATGCGGGTGATTTCCGCCAGACGCTGCTGCACTTCCTGGTCGATCGAGGAACGGTCGGCGTCGGTATAGGTGCCGTTGGCGGACTGCACGGCCAGGTCACGGATGGCCTGGAGGTTGGAGGTCACCTGGTCCAGCGCGGAGCCGGCGGTCTGCGCCAGGTTGATGGCGTCCGAGGCGTTCGAGCTGGCCTGGCTGAGGCCACCGATCTGCGTGGTGTAGCGCTGCGAGATGGCGAAGCCGGCGGCGTTGTCGGCGGCGCTGTTGATCTTCAGACCCGAGGACAGACGCGCCGTCGCCTGCGACAGGGCGTTCTTCGACTTGGTCAGGTTGTTCTGCGCGTTCAGCGACGAGACGTTGGTGTTGATAACGAGAGACATGGATTTCTCCTGCGTAAACCGGTGGCCGGTTTGATTGGCTTTGTTCTTGCCGGCGGCAACGGCCCGTCATGTGCTGTGCCATCCGCCTCAGTGAGTTTTTCGGCGCCTTTTCCGATTACTTGAGCCGATTCCCCCATTTCGTGACGGGGCTCACCTTGTGCTGCCAATGCAACCGTGCTTTTCCGCTACGCCGTGCCTCCCGTTCGCTGCCGTTGATCGCCGTGATATGCCGATGGCCGCACACATGCCGCCATCCTTGCGCGTTGCTTACTTGAGATAATTGAACAGGCTCATCGACTTCACCTGCGCAAATACCTGCTGCGATGCCTGCAGCGCCGCCGATTGAAGCGACAGGTTGCTGATCGCCTTGTAGGGATCGGCGCCTGCCACGTCACTGAGCGCGGACTGGTACGTGACGTTGAGATCCTGGTACGCACCCTGCTGCTGCGTGAGCGTGTTGAGCCGTCCACCAATGGACACCTGCGTCGCGCTGATCGTCGACTGCGCCTGGTCGATCGATTCGATCTGCCGGCTCATCTGGTTCGCCAGCTGCGTATCGGTGGTGCCGCCCTGCAACGCCGAGATCATGTTGCTCAGCGTGGTGAACACATCTTGCTGGCCGCCGGTCGACACCGACACGGTATCGCCCGCCGCGGGCGTGCCGCTCATCGCGATGTTCATGCCGTTGAAGCTGATTGAGCCGCCATCCTGGTAAGTGCCGCCGACCGGATTGCCGCTGCCGTCGAGCACCGGATTGCCATTGGCGTCCGCCGCCGTCCAGCTGCCGCCGGTACCGAAGGTGATGGTGTAGCCGCCACCGCTCGACGCCTTGGTGCTGTTCCACGCGCCGAGGTCGGTAACGCTGTTGGCGCCCACCACCAGCGTGCCGGCATTGGCATTGCCGACGCTGGCGGAGAACGAACCATTGCCCGCCGGAATGTTCATGAACAGGCCGGAGCCCGCATCGCCCGTGACCACCTGGAGGCCCGAACCCACCGACGCGTGCTGCGAATCGTCGTTGCCCACGTAGCCCACCACGCCATTGGCGCCCACCTGGAACGGTGCGCGCGTGGTGCTGGTGCCGGCAAACAACGCATTGCCGTTGCTGTCCGTGGTATTGGCCAGCTGCACGAGCTGGTCGCGGATCTGGCTGAGCTGGCTGGCAATGCTCTGGCGATCGGAATCACCCAGCGTGCCGTTGATCGCCTGCAAGGCCAGCGTGCGCGCGCTGTCCAGCACGCTGTTCACCGAGCTGAGCGTGCTCGCTTCGGTGTTGAGGCGCGTGTTCGCGCTGTCGATGTTGCTCGAATACTGCGTGTTCGCCGCAATCACGTGGCTCAGGCTCACCACCTGCCCCGCACCCGCCGGATCGTCGGACGCGACATTGATGCGCACGCCCGTCGTGACTTCGTTCTGCGTGGCCGCCAGTGCGCTCTGCTGGTTGAGCATCGTGGCAAGGGACTGCTGGTACATCCAACTGGTCGAGAGGCGCATGGCTAGAGCCTGTTCAATGTCTGCACGTGGCCCGCGCCGGGATCTGCTTGCGCGCCAGCCAAGGAAGAACGATGGAGCGTGTGTCGACACACGACTGAGTGATGACGACGGATGGTGGACAAACAGACCCGGCCCGCACGCGGGAAGGCGCCATGGATGGCGCCGGCTTTGAGGGGCGAGCAACGCGGGCTACGTGCAGGCATTGAACAGGCTCTTATCCGTTATCCGTTGATCGCGCTGATCAGGCTGCTGAAGATGCTCTGCGAGGTCGAGATGATCTGCGCCGAGGCCTGGTAGGCCTGCTGGTAGCGCACAAGGCTCGCCGCCTCCTCGTCGAGGTTCACGCCCGACACGCTCTGCTGCGACGACACGGCCTGGTTGTACAGGCTGGTCTGCGTGGTGAGATTGGTCTGCGCCTGGCTGCCCACCGTGCCGATGTTGGTGGTCAGCGTGCCGTAGGCAGCCACCACCGATTGCTTGCCGCCGTTGAGGATGCCCTTGTCCGCCAACTGCGCCATGGCCAGCGCGTTGCTGGTGTCGTTGAGGCCATTGGCATTGATGCCAATGGTGAAGCTGTCGTTCGCGGCCGGCGTGCCGGAAGGCGTCACGCTCCAACCATTGGCGCTGATGGTCTGCCCCGGCGTGTAGCTGCCGCTGCCAAGCACGTTGCCGCTACCGTCGGTCACCTGATAGCTGCCAGCCGTCGGAAAGCTCAGCGTGGCGTTGCCGAGCAATGCGGCGTTGGTCGGATCATCCACCGTCACCGCACCGATGCTGCCCGTGCCCGTGTTGGTGCTCGCCGCCTTGGACGTCAGCGCGGCGGCCGCGGCGATGCCGTTCGGATCGGTCATCGTCAGCGTCAGGCCACTGGCCGCCCCACGCGTAGGCTGGATCTGGAAGCTGTCGCCCTTCTGCGCCGCGCCGGACAGGTTGAAGGTCAGGCCATCCGCCGAGTAGGAACCGTCCGGGTTGGCCGTCATCGGCACGCTCTGGCCGGCCGTGGTGGCGAGGTTCCAGTTGCTGCCGTCGTAGCTGAGCACATAGTCGGACGTGGTGAGCTTCGAGACATCGGTGATGCTGGCCGCGACGCTTGCACTGCCCTTGTTGTTGCCGGCCGCGAGCACCTTGGGGTCCGGCACGCTGAACATCGCGCCGCCCTGGTTGCCGTTGAGATCCAGGCCCTTGGCCTGTTGCGTGTTGACGCTGCCGGCAAGCGCCACCGCGGCCTGGCCAAGCTGGTTCTGTACACTGTCCAGCACGCTGCTGCGATAGTCGAGCAACGCGCCCAGCGTGCCGCCGCTGAGCTTGCTGGTGATGTCCGTACCCGTGGTGTCGAGCACCACCGTGCGCGAGGCATCGTATCTGTCGGTGCCGGTGGACAGCGCGAAGGACTTGTCCCCGCTGACCAGCGCCTGTCCGCTCGACGCGTACACGCTGATGGTGCCGTCCGCCTGCGCATAGGTGGACACGCCCAGATATCCCGACAGCGTCTGGATCATGGTGTCGCGCTGATCCAGCAGGTCGTTGGGGACGTTGGTGCCCGCCTGGTGGATCTTCGCGTTGAGGTCGGCAATGCTGCCGGCCACGCTGTTGATGCTGTCCACCGTGGTGCCGATCTGGCTGTTCACCTGGCTTTGCTGCGAAGTGAACTGCTGCGCCAGCGTGTTGAACACGGTGACCATGGAACCGGCGCTGCCCAGCAGCGATTGCCGGCTGGATGCCACGCCCGGCGTATTGGCCACCGTATCGAACGCGCCGTAGAAGCTGTCCAGCGCACTCTGCAGGTTGCCGCTGGCGCTCAGCATGCTGTTGAGCGTCGTGGTCAGGTTGTTGTACGTGGTGGCGCGCTGCATGCCGGAGTTGCTGCTCCACACCGCGCTGGTCAGGAAGTCGCTATAGGCGCGCTGCACCGACTGCACGTCCACGCCACTGCCGATGCTGTAGCGACCGGCGGAGTTCGACATGTTCTCGGTCTGCAGCACGGTCTGCCGGCTGTAACCCGGCGTGTTGACGTTGCTGATGTTGTTGCCGACCGTGGTCAGCGCCACCTGGGCGGCATTCAGCCCCGAGGCGCCAATGCTGAGAAGGTTGGACATGGATCATTCCCTGACGTTATTCGAAGGAGTTCGGCTGGGCGCTGACATTCTTGAGTGCCGCCAGCGCTTCTTTCATCGCAGGGCTGTTGGCTATGGCCACGATTTTTTGCGCATAGGAGGGGTCGGTGGCGTAACCGCCGCTCACCAGGCCGCGCGCGAAACCCACCACGTCCTCGCCGTGGTTCAGCGCCTTGGCGTAGCGCGGGTTGTCGGCAATCAACTGGGCGTAGTCGTTGAACGATTCGCCCGGGTTGTTGTACGAGCGGAACTGCGCCCGACGGTGCACCGCCACGCCATCCTCGAATTCCAGCGTGGGCACGCTGACCTTCTGGCCGTCCCAGCTGCTGCCCGCCTTCATGCCGAACAGGTTGTTGCTGGTGTCGCCGTTGGAATGGGACGGCATGTGCTTGCCCCACTGCGTTTCCAGCGCGGCCTGGGCCAGCACGGCGCGCACCGATACACCAAGCTTCTCGGCCGCCTTCTGCGCGTATGGCGCCAGTTCCTTCACGAATGTCTGCGCGTCCTGCGGCAGCCACTTCACCACGTCGGCGCCGACTGACTTGGCCGCATGGACGACGGTGCCGAGGCGCTGCTGCCAATCGTCGGTTTTCGCGCCCCCGGCCGCGCCCGAGGAAGAGGAGGAGGCGCCGCCCAACTGGCGCATCAGCATCTGCGCGATGCCCAGGCCGTTGCCCTGCGAGAGGTTCACCGACAGCTGCTGGTCGAACATGTCGCGCCAGGCGTTGCCCGCCTCGCTGTCGCCCAGGCCGTCGCCCGGGCTGGCCTCGCGCATCGACTTCAGCATCATCTGCGTGAAGATCGACTCGAACTGCTTGGCGACGGCCGGCAAGGCGGACTTCGCGTCCGACTGCGCCGTCTGGCGCAACGCTCCGAACCCGGACAGATCCGTCCAGGTGTTGAGGCTTTTGGCGGCGTCCCCTGAGATGGCCATCAGATCACTACCAGCTCCGCGTGGAGCGCGCCGGCCTGTTTCAAGGCCTGCAGGATGGAAATGAGATCGCTCGGCGAAGCGCCCACCTGGTTCACCGCGCGCACGATGGTGTCGAGATTGGTGCCGGGGCCGAACTTGAACATGTGGCCGCCGTCTTCGCTCACCTGCACGTTGCTGTTGGGCACCACCACGGTCTGCCCCTTGCTGAAGGCTTCCGGCTGGCTGACGCTCGACTGCTCGCTGATGGTCACCTGGATCGCGCCATGCGCCACGGCGGCCGGCGTCACGCGCACCTCCGAACCGATCACCACGGTGCCGGTACGCGAATTCACCACTACGCGCGCCGGTGCGTCACCCGGGTTCACGTCCAGCGCCTGGATCGCGCCCAGCCACGCCACGCGCTGGCTGGCGTCGGCCGGACCGCGCACGGCCACCGAGCCGCCGTCCATCGCATTCGCCGTGCCCGCGCCATAGGTACGGTTCACGGCTTCGGCGATACGCGTGGCGGTGGTGAAGTCCGGCGTATTGAGGTTGAGCATGAGATCGCCATTGCTGTTGGCGAACGACGAGGCCACGCTGCGCTCCACCGTCGCGCCGTTCGGCACGCGGCCGCTGGCGGAAATATTCACCTGCACGCTGGAACCGCTCTTGCCCTGCGCGCTGATGCCGCCCACCACCACGCTGCCCTGCGCCATCGCATAGACGTTGCCGTCCGCGCCGCGCAACGGTGTCATCAGCAGCTCGCCGCCGCGGATGCTCTTGGCGTTGCCGATGGAGGCCACGGTGACATCGATGGTCTGGCCCGGCTTGGCGAACGGCGGCAGCTGCGCCGTGATCGTCACGGCCGCGGCGTTCTTCAGCTGCGGGCGCACGTTGGCCGGCACCGTGATGCCGAACTGCACCAGCATGTTCTCGAGGCTTTGCGTGGTGAACGGCGCCTGCGTGGTCTGGTCGCCGCTGCCATCCAGGCCAACGACGAGGCCGTAGCCGATCAACTGGTTGCTGCGCACGCCGCCGACCTGCGCGAGGTCGCGGATCTTGTCGGCGTGGGCCAGGGGAATGAAGGCGCAGAGCAGCAAGGCAAGAGCGCCACCCCACCCCAGCCCTCCCCTGCGTGCAGGGGAGGGAGCGCTTGCGACAAGCCTCAGCTCCACCCCCATGCTTGCAGGGGAGGCAGGCTTCGGTCCCCTCCCCCTACTTGCAGGGAAGGCAGGCTTCAGTCCCTTCCCCCTGCTTGCAGGGAAGGCAGACTTCAGTCCCTTCCCCCTACTTGCGGGAAAGGCAGGCTTCAGTCCCCTCCCCCTGCCTGCAGGGGGAGGTTGGGAGGGGGTACAACCTTGCGCCAGTCCACGCAGGAACGAACCCATCTTCAGCACGTTCATCAGTACGGCATCCACTTGGAATTGAAGAAGCGCGACAGCCAGCCCTGCGTGTTCGCGTCGGCCAGCGAACCCTTGCCGGTATAGGCGATTTGCGCGTCGGCCACGCGAGTGGACGGCACGCTGTTGTCCTGCAGGATGTCCTGCGGGCGCACGATGCCGGAGATGCGGATCAGCTCCTGCCCCTGGTTGATGGTGAGCATCTTCTCGCCGCGCACCAGCAGGTTGCCGTTGGAAAGACGCTGCGCCACGGTGACGGTGATCGAGCCGGTGAGCTGGTTGCTCTGGCTGCTGTCGCCGCTGCCGTCGAAGCTGCGGTTGCCGGCGGTGGAAATATCCGCCGCCTTGCCGCCCACCTTCAGCGCATGGCCGAGGATGGTCGGGGCGGTGATGTCGGTGTTGTCCTTCTTGCTGGTGCTGGTGCTGGCCTTCTTCGACGCCTGCGTGCTCTCCACCAGCGAAATGGTGAGGATGTCGCCCACGCGATGGGCGCGCGCATCGTTGAACAGCTCCATGCCCTGCTCGGCGTGATAGATCGCGCCGTCGGTCGGCGGCGCCGCGTTCTGCTCCACCGGCATGGTGGCAGCCCACTGGTGCTCGTCGCGCGGCGGCTGCATGCCGCAGCCCGCCAGCAGCACGAGCGCCAGCGCAGTGGAAAGACGGGACAGGGAACGGAAGGACATGGCGGTGCTCACATCTTGTCGGTCAGGTCCTGCAGCATCTGGTCGGTGCTGCTGATGGCCTTGGAATTCATTTCGTAGGTGCGCTGCGTTTCGATCATGTTGACCATCTCGGCCACCACGTTGACGTTGGAGGACTCCAGCGAGCCCTGCAGCAGCGAACCCATGCCGTTGAGCGCGGGCTGCCCGGTCTGGGGCGCGCCGCTCGAAGCAGTCTCGAGATACATGTTCTGCCCCATCGGCTGCAGGCCGGCGGGGTTGATGAAGTCGGCCAGCTGCAGCGTGCCCAGCGTCTGCGGCGTGGCGGATGCCGTGGTGGTGGCCGACACGGTGCCGTCGCTGCCGATGGTCATCGACTGCACGTTCGGCGGCACGGTGATCGCCGGCTCCAGCGGATAGCCGTCCGAAGTGACGAGCTGGCCGTTGGCATCGGTGTGCAGCGAACCGTCGCGCGTATAGGCCACGGTACCGTCGGGCATGCTCACCTGCAGGAAGCCGCGACCCTGGATGGCCACGTCCATCGAGCTGCCGGTCTGCGTGATGTTGCCTTCGGTGAACAACTTCTCGTTGCCCACCACGCGCACGCCGGTGCCCAGCATCAGGCCCGAGGGCGACAGCGTCTGCTCGGTGGTCTGGCCGCCCGGCTGGCCCTTGTTCTGGTACATCAGGTCCTGGAACGCCGCGCGCGAACTCTTGAACGCGGTGGTATTGGCGTTGGCCAGGTTGTTGGAGATGACGTCCATGCGCGTCTGCTGCGCATCGAGGCCGGTCTTGGCGATCCACAAGGAAGAAAACATCGGTTACTCCTGGAAAGAGTCCAAATACGGTTGGTACGTAGCCTGCGTTGGTTTCATGTGCCCGCCAGGGAACGGGGCGTGGCGCGGGGCTGACTGGCCGTCAGCTCAAGCCGTGCATCGCTTCCTGGCGGGCACATGAAACCAACCCTCCGGGCCGGCTCTGTTTGCCCGCCAGCCGGCGTCATCACTGCGTCACGTATCGACATACATTCCCTCGTTCTTCCTGGTCTGGCAGGCAAACAGAACCGGCGCGGGCGTACCAACCGTATTTGGACTCTCCTGGCTCAGTTGGACTGAAGCAGCTTGGTGGCGGAATCGGCGTTGTCCTCGGAGGCCTTGATGGACTTCACCTGCATGTCGTACTGGCGCGAGAGCGCGATCATCTTCACGAGCTCCGCCGACGGATTGACGTTGCTGCCTTCGAGCACGCCCGAGGCCACCGTCACCGTGGGATCCGCATCGGCGGTGCCGCCGCCGGCGATATGCATCAGGCCATCACTGCCCTGGACGAGCTGCGCCGCGTCGGGATTCACCAGCTTGAGGCGATCGAGCGTGGTGACCGAGTTGGGCCCCTGGCCCAGCGGCACCGAGGAAATCGTGCCATCGCTGCCGATGTTGATCTCCGCCGCCGGCGGGATGGTGATGGGACCGGAACCGCCCATCACCGGGTTGCCGCGCGCATCGACCAGCCCGCCGTCGGCGGTGAGCTGCAGGTCGCCCGCGCGCGTGTACGCTTCCGAACCGTCCGGCGCCTGCACCGCGATCCAGCCCGGACCGCGCACCGACACGTCGAGCGGGCGCCCGGTGTCGATTTGCGAGCCCTGGGTGAAGCTCTGGCCCACGCCCTGCGCGACGGCATTGATGCGCGAGGGCGAACCCTGCCCCAGCACCGGCACGCTCTGGAACGCGGTGAGCTCGCTCTTGAAGCCGACCGTGGACGCGTTGGCCAGGTTGTGGCTCACCGCTTCCTGCGCACGCATGATCTGCGTGGCGCCGGTCATCGAGACGTAGACGGAACGGTCCATGGTCAGCGCGATACGGCGTTGAACAGCGCGGAGGCCAGCGTGTTGTCGGTGGACAGCACCTGTGCGTTCGCCTGGTAGTCGCGCTGCGCCTGGATCATGTTGACCAGCTGCGCGGTGGTGTCGGCGGTGTTGGAACTTTCCAGCTCGCCCGACTTGATGTTGCCGTACTCGCCGGAGCTGGCCGTGCCCATCACCGCCGGTCCGGAATCCGTGCTGGATGCCCAGGTGGTGTTGCCCAGCTGGCGCAGCCCCTGCACGTTGGCGAAATTGGCGACCGCCACCTGCCCGATCTGCGTGCTCTGGTTGTTCGAGTAGGTGGCGGTGATCACGCCCTTTTCGTCGATGTCGATGCCGGTCAGGGTGCCCGCTTCAAAACCGTTCTGCAGGATGCTTCCGGCCGCATAGTCGGTGCCGTACTGCGTGAGGTTGGTGACACCGAGCGAGAGCGTCAGCGGCGACGAGCCATTGCCCAGGTTGACGGCGTTGAAGGCAAGCGTGCCGTTGGTCGGCGTGGTGAGCTTGCCCGTGCTGTCGAAGGTCATCGGCTGCGTGCCGGCGCTCTGGCCGTCGACGTAGAGATTGGCGTCCCAGGTGTTGGTGCCGGTCTTGACGTAGTAGATGGTCGCCTGGTGCGAACCACCCTGCGAGTCGTACACCGTCACGGGCGCCGCGTTGTTGTACGTGGTGGAGTCGGTGGTGCTGAACGCGCCGGTCGGCACGGTGGCGCTGGCGGGGAGGTTCGAGGCCAGCGTGATGGCCGACGTGGCCGTGGCATTGCTCTGCGCCGTCACCCAGTTGAAGTCCGACAGCGTGCTCATGTCGAAGCCGCCCGCGCCGTTCGGCGGGTAGATCTGCAGGCGAGCGCCATCGGGCGTGGTGACGTAGCCGTTGGAGTTCTTCATGAAATCGCCGGCGCGGGTGTACTGCGCGCCATTGCCGTTGTTGACCACGAAGAAGCCGTTGCCGTTGATGGCCAGGTCCAGGCTGTTGCCGGTGGTCTGCAGGTCGCCCTGGTTGAACTGCTGCGCCACGTTCTGCAGCATTACGCCGCTGCCGACGGCCGTGGAATTGAGGTTGAGGCCGGTCACCGCGAAGACATCGGCGAACTCCGCGCGGGAACCCTTGAAGCCCGTGGTGTTCGCGTTGGCGATGTTGTTGGCGATGACGTTGAGATCGGACTGGGCCGCATTGATGCCGCTGAGCGCTGTATTCAGTGCCATGTTCGGTTCCTCGTAAGTAAACGCAGCGAGCGTTTAAAGAATTTGTGCCACCTGGCTGAGCGACACGCCGCCCACGCCCGAGACCTGCAGATACGTGCCCACCGAATCGCCGCCGTAACCGACGCCGGTGACCGTGCCGGTCACGTAGGTGTCGAGCGTGCTGCTGCCGGCGGTTGCCTTGAGCGTGTAGTTGCCGCTGGCCACCGTGTTGCCGTTGTCGTCCTTGCCGTCCCAGGTGAACTGGGAAAGGCCCGTGCTTTGCGAACCCAGGGGAATCGTGCGCACCACGTTGCCGCTGCCGTCGAGCACCTGCACCGTGACGCTGCTGGCCGCGGTGACGTTCACCGCACCCTTCATGCTGCCGGTGCCGTCGTAGCTCATCGTGCTGGAGGGCACCATCACCTGGCGGTTCACCAGGTTGGACGAACTGAGCACCTGCGAGGTCTGCAGCGCCGAGTTGATATTGCTGCTCAAGGTCTGCAGGTCCGTATCCAGCTGCTGCGTCGTCGACAGCTGGCTGAATTGCGCCATCTGCGAGACGAACTGCGAGTTGTCGACCGGATTGGTCGGGTCCTGCGCCTGCAGCTGGGCCGTCATCAACTTCAGGAAGTCGGCCTGCGTCATGGTGCTGGACAGCGCCGAGTTGACGTTAGACGTGCCGGTCGTGGCGCTGGAGCCGGTGGTGCTGCTGTTGCTTGGAATCGTGGACACGTGGGTTTCCTCCCGGCTTACTTGCCGAGGTCGAGGGTCTTGAGCATCAGCTGCTTGGTGGTGTTCATCACCTCGACGTTGTTCTGGTACGAACGCGAAGCGGAAATCATGTTCACCAGTTCATCGATGGGGTTGACGTTGCTGCCGTAGACGTAGCCGTCGCCATCGGCCATCGGGTTGCCGGGCTCATAGCGCGCCTGCACGTCGGCCTGGCTTTCGGTAACGCCTTTCACCTGCACGCCGACGCTGCTGTCGCCATCGGCATTGCCCGCGCCACCGAGCGCGCGCTGCACCGCCGAGAACAATGGCTCCTTCGCGCGATACGCGCCTTCGGGCGTGCCCGACACGCTGTCGGCGTTGGCGAGGTTGCTGGCCACGGTGTTGAGGCGCAGCGACTGCGCCGCCATGCCGGACCCTGCAACATCGAAGATCTTGAACATTGACATCACTGGCCCCCGGTAATGGCGGTGCGCAGCATGTGGATCTGCGCGGTGATGAAGGAAAGGCTGGCCTGGTAGTGCACGCCGTTGGCGGCGAAGTTGGCCTGCTCGGCCTGCGCATCGACGGTGTTGCCGTCCATGCTCGGCTGCGTCGGCACGCGATAGGCCAGCTGCGTCGCCGCCTGCGCCTGCGGGTTGATCTGCCCCGGCTGCGTGATGCTCATCGCCAACCCATCGCCCTGCCCGCTGGCACTCGCCAGCGCCTGCTTGAAGTCGACATCGCGCGCGAGATAACCCGGCGTGTCCGCATTCGCCAGATTGCTGGCCAGCACCTCGCCGCGACGCTGCCAGAGATCCAGCGCCTGCGTGTGCAAACCGAACAGGTTGTCGTTGATCGAACTCATTGCTCGCTCCTGCGGCGGGGGCCGCGGGAGGGTTTGAGCAAGTTGCGTGCCACGGGGGTTGGGGGCGGCGGAAGCCGCGCCGTTGCTGGATTTGCGAGGGATGGGGCAAGTGTTTGGCAGGGTGCCCGAGGCAGGCTGACGGAAATCCGACGCGGACGGCAACGGCTTCCCGTCGCCCCCATTCCCCGCCCCCCCGCATCCCTTTGTAGGAGCGCACCCTGTGCGCGACAGCCTTTCGCGACAGCCTTTCGCGACAGCCTCCATGGTCGTCATCCCGGCGCAGGCCGGGATCCAGTAGTGTCCAGTCTTCGGCTGTCGCGATACGGCCAGGTTGCCGCCTACGCAGCGGGCGTTTCGACGTCCTGCCGGCGACGCGAAGCTAGTCCCGTGGGACGACGCGAAGCTAGTCCCGTGGGACGACGCGAAGCTAGTCCCGTGGGACGCTCGAGTCACTTTTCTTTTGCTGGCCCACGCACGCGCTCTTTGCGTGCGAACGGCGAAGCCGGCCCGCAGGGCGGAGGGCGGAACGCCCGGAGTCAAAGATCCCACGGGGACTAGCTTCGCGTCGAAAGTAACCCAAAGAAAATGGCCTTCAGGGCCAAGGCTCATGGCAGTACGTGGGATAGAAGCGTCGGCCGATCGAGGCCAGCCGTGATGCGCTTGTTACTACCTCGAACGGAGCCGCTATACCGCCACGCGCCGACGCGAAGAGGACTTAAAGCCACTTCGCTGAGTCGTGATGAAGCCTATGGGCTGCCGCACCCTTTCCCCCTCTCCCCTCCGGGGCACGCGGGGAGCGGCCATGGATGGCCGCGGCTTTGAGGAGCGAGGAGAGGGCTCGGGTGAGGGGGGGGGCTCGCCAAAACCTCTCCTATCTCTGTAGGAGCGCACCCAGTGCGCGACCGCCACGCCGGAACATGCCGCGGTAGTCGCGCCCATCGCGGATCGAGGCAACCCTGTCAGTCCGCGGTCGCGCACTGGGTGCGCTCCTACAGAATGGGACGGCGGCCTTCAGCTCCTCGACGCGATGTGCCGCGCAGCGGCACGAGCCTTCAATGACCCCCTGTGGGGCGGTGAGGGGTGGACGATCAGGCCCCGCAGGGGTGCCCGACACGGACGTCGGGCACTTTTCGTCCGGGCAGGAGCCCGGTCGAAAAGCCCGGCCGCCCCTCACGGACTGGCTGGGCGTAGCCCGGCCAGCGCCACGCGGGGTGCCTTTCTCTTTGGTTACTTTCTCTTGGGCAAGCAAGAGAAAGTGACCCGGCCTCCGGCAGGAGGGCGGAAGCCCGCCGCAGGCGAGCCCGGTCGCGAGAAACCAACAAGTGCAATGCCAAAATCGTCGTCCATCGAAACGATGAACATGCAGACAGGCGCGAAAGCGCGGTCGCGCACTGGGTGTGCTCCTACAAGGGGACACCATGCGGAGAAAGTGACCCAGGGCAGCGGCTCGAAAGCACGCCGCGGGTGAGCCGGGTCACGAGAAACCAACAAGTACAACGCCAAAAATCTTCGCCCATCGACACGATGAACATGCGGACCGTCGCGAAAGGCTGTCGCGCACTGGGTGCGCTCCTACAGAGAGAGGGAGGTTGTCGCTCGCGATGTGCCGCTCCGCGGCACGAGCCTTCCCCCATCCCCTGTGGGGCGGTGAGGGGTGGACGAATAGGCCCCGCAGGGGTGCCCGACAGGGATGTCGGGCACTTTTCGTCCGGGCAGGAGCCCGGTCGAAAAGCCCGGCCGCCCCTCACGCACTGGCTGGGCATCGCCCAGGCAGCGCCACGCGGGGTGCCGTTCTCTTTGGTTACTTTCTCTTGGGCAAGCAAGAGAAAGTGACCCGGCCTCCGGCAGGAGGACGGAAGCCCGCCGCAGGCGAGCCAAGCCGCGATAAGGAAGAATGCAACCGAAACATCGACAATCTTTGTCTATCGAAAGACGAACATGCAGACCGGCGCGAAAGGCGGTCGCGCACTGGGTGCGCTCCTACAAGGGAGTCTACGCGACGAGAAAGTGACCCGGGCCGCGGCAACGGCTCGGAAGCACACCGCAGGCGAGCCCGGTCACGATAAACCAACAAGTACAACGCCAAAAATCTTCGCCCATCGACACGATGAACATGCAGACCGGCGCGAAAGGCGGTCGCGCACTGGGTGCGCTCCTACAGAAAGCCGGCTGGATACACGCGCCAAACCACACCCGGCGCGAGCCCTAAAACTTCTCGAAATTCTCCGGCAGCAACTCCAACACCGTCTGCGCCAGCAGATCCGGCTGGAACTTCGCCACGAAGCGATCCGCGTTCACCTCGCGCACCATCGCCTCGTTGAAAATGCCGCTGATCGAACTGTGCAGCACCACCTTCAGCGGCCGCAGCTCCGGCGTCTCGCGAATCGCGCGCGTGAGCGCATAGCCGTCGATGCGCGGCATTTCGATGTCGGACACCACCAGCGTGACGCCCTCGCCTTCCGGTGCATTGGCCAGTTCCTTGAGTCGCTCCAGTGCCTCGCGGCCGTCCTGGGCAACCACGCACTCCACGTCCATCTGGCGGAACAGGCCCACCAGCTGGTTGCGCGCGACCAGCGAGTCGTCCACCACCATCACGCGCCGCGGCTGCAGGTCGTGGAAACGGGCGATGCGCTGCATGGGTTCCGACAGCGTGGTGGTCGTCGCGTTGAGGCTGGCGAGCACCTGCTCGACGTCGACCACCGCCACGAGGGCGCCATCGACGCGCGTGACGGCGTTGACACGGCTGCCGAAACCCAGCGCGGGCGCGGGGGCTTCAAGGTTGTCGCCGTCGCACTGCACCAGGCGCTGCGGATCGGCCACCAGGAAGCCCTGCACCGTCCGGCTGAACTCCGTCACCATCAGGTGTGCCGCCGCTTCGTCGCGCAGCGGGGCGTAACCCAGCGCCACGGCGAGGTCGATCACGGGAATGGTCATGCCGCGGTAATCGCAGCTGCCGGCGATGAGCGGATTGGCGCCGGGCATGCGCTCCATTGGCGGGCGACGCATCACTTCGCGCACCTTGAAGACGTTGATGCCGTAGAGCTGCTCATCGCCCATGCGAAACAACAGCATGGCCACGCGGTTGTGGCCCGCCAGCCGGGTCTGCTGCTCCACCTTGTCCATCCATGCGCTCATGCGCACTCCTCGCAGGCGGCCGGATGCCGCGATCACTTCCGACGTATCGGCACGCGGGGCACGCGCTTGAGGGGCGCGGGCAAACGGTGGCACGTCGCTTGCTTCTCAAGTTCCGACGTCTCGCGCCGATGCCAGAGACGAACCTTTTAGGAAGGAACGATCCACCCATGAGTCTTATCTGGAGCCAGCATCTCGCCGAGCTTGCGCGCGCCGCCGCGGCGGGCGACCAGGCACGGGTGGCGCAGCTGTCAGCCCGCCATCCCCGCGCCGCGCAGGCCTTGGCGCCGTTGCTGACAGCCGTTTCCACCACCCCGCCGCCCGCCGCCGTGGCGCTGCAGACGCTGGAACAGCAGGGGCTGGTGCTCAGCTCCGCGCAACAGCTGTCCCGCGAACAGGCGGCCATGCACCAGTCCGCCCAGGACAGCCGCGAGGACGTCGGTCGTTTGACGGACGGCAGCGCCGGAATCTCGACATCGCTACAGCAGATCGCCACCGGCCTGGATTACGCGCGCCAGACCGGCCAGGCCAGCGAGCGCAGCGTCAGCGAACTCGATGGCCAGTTGCGCCTTCTGCGCACGGCCCTTTCCGCCATGAGCCGCAACCAGAGCAAGCTGGCCGAGGAAGTGGCGCAGATCCGCAAGCTCACCGGCGTGGTGCAGGAAATCGCGCACCAGACCAATCTGGTCGCGCTCAATGCCGCCATCGAAGCCGCGCGCGCCGGCGAAGCTGGCCGCGGCTTCGCCGTGGTCGCCGACGAGGTGAAGCAACTCGCCGAAAAGACCAGCCAGGCCACCGCCGAGATCGAACAGGTCACCGGTTCCATCGGCGAGTTCTCATTGCAGCTGGACGGTGACGTGCAGCAGGGCATGCAGCGCCTCGAGCGCGCGCAGTCCGGCGCCAGCCAGACCGGAACGTCGCTGCAGGACAGCGGCGAAGCCCTGCGCCAGGTCGCCGACCGCATCGCCACCATGCACAAGAACCAGGATGCACAGCACGCCCGTGCGGTCGCTGCGCAGGCCGCGCTTGGCGCGTGGCACCGCCGCGCCGCCGAGGCCAGCCGCCAGGCCGAGGCGCTCAGCCGTGGCGCCCTGCTCGCCCATCGCCTTGCGCTCGACTGGCTGGAAAGCGAGAGCGGCGAAGATCCGGCCAGCCTCAGCCTTACCGTGCGCGAGGCCGCGCAGAGCCTGCGCCAGGCGATGGATCTCGCCCTGCAGGAACCGGCCGCGCTGGACCGTCGCTGGTTCGACACGCAACCGCTCAGCCGCACCCTGCGACGCCTGACCCACGGCCGCGATGCCCATCCGGCCGCATCCGCGCTCACCGCCGCCGGCATGCGCCTGCGCGAGCAGGGCAACACCTTCGCGACCCTGCTCTGCGACGGTCACATCGATCAGGCCAGCCAGCTCGTGCCGCAGTTGGAGAGCGAACGCGAAACGCTGCTGGCCCAACTCAACGCGCTGCTGGCCGACCTATGACGCGTCGCCTGCTGGCCGGCCTGCTGCTGTGCGTGTTCGCGCTGCCCGCTTTCGCCGCGGAACCGGCGCAGGCTGCGCGCGCCACCGCCGAGCAGTGGCTGCGCGGCCAGTACGCCACGCCGGGCGCCCGCGTGGTGGCCCAGGCGGGCACGCTCGATCAGCGGCTGCAGCTCGCACCCTGCCCGGCCGCGCTGGACGCAAGCCTGCAGGAAGGCACGCGGCTGATGCCGCGCATGAACGTCACGGTGCGTTGCCCCGGCGCCGAAGGCTGGACCCTGCGCGTCCCGGTGCAGCTGCAGGTATTTCGCCAGGTGCTGGTGATCGCACGCCCGCTTCAGCGTGGCGACGGCGTCAGGCCCGATGATGTGCGCAGCGAAGAGCGCGACGTCACGCGCCTGGGCTACGGCTATGTCAGCGACATGGGTGAAGTGGAGGGCCGCACGCTCTCCCGCGCCATGGCCGCCGGCAGCGTGCTGACCCCGGCCGCGCTGGGCGGTCGCACGGCGGTGAAGGCCGGCGACCAGGTGCAGCTGGTATCGCGCCTGGACGGTATCGAAGTGCGGGCGAGCGGCGTGGCGCTGGGCAGCGGCGACAGCGGCTCCCGCCTGCGCGTGCGCAACGGCAGTTCGGGCAAGGTGATCGATGCGATGGTCACGGCGCCGGGCGAGGTGCTCGCCCTGCCATGAGCGCCTGTTCCAGGCTCTAAGGAATCACCCTAAAGTTTGGCGCCGCCCTGCCGATCCTGACGGTAACAGGGCCAAAACCAGAGAACGGACCCCATGAACACCACCATCTCCAACAATGGCTTGCCCAAGCTTCCCCAGGCCCCCAGCGGCCAGGGCAGCTCGACGCAGAACGCCAGCGGCACGGCCGGCAGCGAGGCCGCCGGCGGCACCGCCGGCGCCGACGATCGCGTCCAGCTGACCGATTCGGCCAAGGCCATGCAGGAAGCCGCCCGCACCCACAGTGGCGCCGAAATCGACACCAGGAAGGTGGAACAGCTGCGCCAGTCCCTGGCCAACGGCACCTACAAGGCCGATCCGGGCCGCATCGCCGATCGCATGCTGTCGCTGGAAAGCCAGCTCAAGTCATGAACACCTCTCTGCAAGCCGAACTGGACCATGCCCTGACGGCCGCGGTCGAGGAGATGCGGCTCGCAGTGGAGCAATTGGCCGACGCGCTCCACGACGAGCGCGCCGCACTTGAAACCGCCGATGTCGACGGGCTAAACCGCGCAGGCGCCGCGAAACACTCGCTGATGCTCAAGCTGGAGCAGCTCGACGGCGAGCGCGTGCAGCTGAGCCAGGGCGCCCCCGAGGCTGCCCGCGAGCTGGCCCCGAAGTGGCAGCAGATCCTGCAATCGCTGCGTGCCTGCCAGATGCTCAACCAGCGCAATGGGCAGCTGGTCGGCGTTCGCCTGCAGCAGGTGCGCAAGGCGCTGGCCGTGCTGACCGGCAACGACGCGGAAGCAAGCGTGTACGGCCGCGCAGGCGAACTGCGCACGAGCCTGCGCTCGCAGACCCTGGCCGAGGCATAACCATCATGGCGCGCATCCCCGTCTCCTCGATGCGCACCTGTCAGCCGGCGACCGCCGGCCTCCCCCACTGCCACCACATCGACCGACCATGAGCGAAGCCGCGGCCATCCCCTCCGCCCACGAAGGCGCCAATGCAAGCGAACAACCGCTGCCGGTCATCCGCTTGCCGATGCTGGACACCAAGCGCGAACTGTTCGCCTACGAGATCGTGTTCCAGAACGAGGCCGAGGACGAAGCCGCGCTGATGCGCCGCGCACTCGCGACCATCACCGACGGCGCGCTCGCCCGCCTCGTGCGTGGCAACCGCACCTTCCTGCGCCTCACCCGCGAGCTGCTGATGGAAGACACCGACGTGCTGCAGCACCAGCCGCGCTTCGGCGTGCTGCTGCAACCGGAGGCTGCCACCGACGCCGCCCTGCTCGATCGTCTTTCGCGCATGGCCCAGCGCGGCTGCCCGCTGATGCTGGATGCCGGCGAGACCCCGCTCGAATACAACGTCGCGGTGGAGCCGCTGCTCAAGATCGTGCAGTACGTGCGCCTGGATGCCAGCAAGCTGGACCCGGCCACGCTGCGTACGCGCAGCGAGTACCTGCACGCGCGCGGCATCCACGTGATCGCCGGCCATGTCGACGACCACGATACCTATCACCGTTGCGAAGCGCTGCCGGTACAGGCGATCCAGGGCCAGTTCCTGCTCAAGCCCGAACCCGTCGCGGTTCCGGTGCTCACCGCCAACCGCCTCAGCCTGCTGCGCTTGATGAAGGCGCTGGAAGAAGGCAATCCGGGCCCGGTCGAGATCGGCCAGATCGTGCGCGACGACGCCATCCTGAGCTACAAGCTGCTGGGCTGCGTGAACTCCGCGTACTTCGCCCTGCCGCGGCAGCTCAAGTCGGTGCAGCAGGCCGCGATCTTCTTCGGCGCCAACCGCCTGCGCAACTGGATCTACACCATGGCGCTCGGCGGCGTGGGCGACCGCCCGCCCGAACTGCTGCGCGCCGCGCTTATCCGCGCGCACATGTGCGAAAAGCTGGCCCAGCACATGCCGGGCGAACAGCGCGAAATGGCCTTCACCGCCGGCCTGTTCTCGCTGCTCGACACCCTGATGGAAGCCCCGATGGATTTCGTGCTGTGGCACCTGCCCCTCGCACGCGACATCAGCAGCGCCCTTCTGGAAAACAAGGGCCCGTTCGCGCCCTTGCTCGAACAGATCCGCGCCTGGGAAGCCGGCGACCTCCGCGGCGGCGAAGCCCAACCGCAAGTCATCCGCCGCATGGCCGCCATCTACCTCGAAGCCACGCAATGGGCCGACCACGTCTTCGCCTTCGCGGACCAGCGGCCGAATTGAGCGGTGCCGCCCCCGTTCCGAACGGATGAGGGCTGAGGCCCAAGGGTGGGCTCGCCGGGGCAGCGCGCGCCTCTTCCCGGGGCGGGGCGCCATGCGCCCCTCGTCCCGGCGGCCTCCCCCACAGGGATGACCCTCGGGTCGCCTGAAGGGGAGGGAAAACGCGGCGCCCTCAACAGGCCCTAGACCCCGACCATCGAATACAACTTGTCCGGCAGGTGCCCGCGAATTTCAGCGGCATTCCGCTGCACAAGGTTCTTGTCCACCTCCAGCGTGATGCACTCGCGCGTCGAGGTATCCAATCGTTCGCGCAACGCCCCCAGGAAGGCCGGCGCGGCGATGAGCACCAGCGCATCGAACTTCCGCTCGCAACGTGCCTTGTGCAAGAAGCGGCTCAACTGGACGGCGAAGTTGGTCGCCTCCTGCTCGGTCGCCGCGGTGTCGGGATCTTCGGCGTGCCGGCCCGCGCCATGGCTGTCGAAGGAACGACCGGGACGATCGGAGACCAGGTCATGCTCCTGCAGGCGGCCTTCGGGATGGATGAAGGCATTGAGTTCTTCGAGAGGCCCCATGGGCTGGCTGGCCTGGAACAGGCGCGCCGCAGCGCGATTGGCAACCATGATCCATACGATCTTGTTCATCACGCGCTCCCAGGATGATGTCACCAGGAATGCCGTGGGACACCATGCAGCCTTCACAGGCAGATGCGCCGCCACTTCACGGAGGTTCCGCGCGTAGCCGTCAAGCCAGCGTGAGCAGGGACCGGGATTTCACGCAAAGCAACCATGAATGCCTCCTCGCAGGAGGAGAGCCCCTGTCAGGCCGCCGAAGCCTTGCGCAAGGGCATTCTCTCGAGCACTTCGAACGGCGCGCCGGCCGCCCGCTCCGCGCAAATGGAAAGCGCATCGACGCGTGCGACGGGTATCGCGGCCGCACGCAGGGCGAGCCAGCGCTGCAGGGCATGCTCTTCCTCGACGGTGGCAGGCGCGGACAAGGTCATGTGGAAACGATAGCGTTCAAACACGTAGGGATATCCGTAGCGCTGTAGATAGTGGGTTTCGATGGCGTCGAGCCCGCGTACGCGACGCTGGAATTCGGGTTCGACCAAGGGCGCCCGCAGTCCCTCGATCGCTTCGGTGCATGCGGCCGCCATGGCGCTGATGGCGGCCCGGTCGCTTACCGGGCGCAGGGCCAGAAAGCCGCCCAGACGGCTCAATCGGAGCGGGACCGTGGTTGGCGCATACGATTGGGCCACGACGTTGACCACGCGACGCAGCTCGTCATAGCCCGCATCCGGCGACAGCGTGAACGGCGAACGCACCGTCGCATGCCAGCCATAGCGCCGCACGTCGGCGAGCAACTCGTTCCATCGCTGCAACGGGATGCCGGGGATGCCGTTGGGCGCGGCTTCGCCACCTAGCCAGTCGCGCCCCAGCGCACCCAGGGCGCTGGCGGGAGCCGGGCAGAAATAGATGGCGTAGCGCATCAGCCAGCCGTCCCCGGCACGAACGGCGCTTCCGGCCACACGGCAGGCTCTCGATCGACCCGATACTGCAGCACCCCAACCATGCTCCCCTTTCCCCTTGTGCGGACCCGATCCCGCTGTTTCGGCCCACCGTGTCGACGGCGGCTCGCCGCGACGCGGGAGCCGCCTAGCTAACTAGACGAATGTGACAACACGTCGAAACGTGCCATCGCCCTGCGCCATCGTCCTTGATGTAACCCCATGGCACGCGGGTGCCGTGAGCCGCCATCCGTGGCGTGGCAAGGGCCGGGCTTCGCTGCGTGACGAAAGCTCGGCGGCGTTCCACAGTTCAACATGGATGCGCCGCCGGAGTAGCGATGCAGTGGGCAGATTGGGCGCCCATCCACCCTGCCCGACGGCACGGCGGCCAGGCGAGGGACAGTGCCTCCGTGCGCCCGCCTACTTGTTGCCGCCGCCCGCGCCATGCTCCGTCGCCCACGGCCATGCCCGCCCCCACTGCGCCATGGCGTCGCTCCAGGGCGCATTCGCGACGCTGCCCAGATCGGACATGCTGCCCAGTGCGCGTGCCGTGTCCTTCTGCCAGGTCTGGATCGCCTCCTGCAGGCCCTGGGCGAAATGGGCCTGCACGCTCGCGGCGATGTGATTGGTCACGTTGGCGTCGCCCAGGCGCTGCTGCAGCATGCGCCCGAAGGTCTCGGCCGGCATCGTCGCCAGCGCCGACCAGTCCTGTGCCTTCAGCAGCTGCTCCACGCGTGCCTGCGATTCGGCGATGCCGTCATCCACGGCGCGCGTGGAAAGCTCCAGCCATTTCTTCCAGTTTTCCATCACCAGCTTGCTGATGCGAAGCTGAAGTTCGCTGTTGGCCTTGTACAAGGCCAACGGTAGATCGCTCGTGTGATTCATCGTGACGCCCTCGTTGAAAGATGCCTGCCGCGGCCGCTTCACTTGCTTCGGCCGATTGCCCTGCACAAACGCCGCCATGCCGGCCGCGCCACGAATGGCCACCTCCGGCTTCGCCCGAGCATGGACTGTCCCGGTTCAATAAAACGTGTGGCCACCGGCGGCTCCGCTTTTTGCACCGGGCTTCGCGACTGCTTGATGACGCCCGGGCGACAGGTCCCCTCCCGTCCGCTTGGTGCCTCGCAGCCAGGCGCCTTGGGAAAGGTGCGCGATACCCGTGCGTCAGCGCGGGGCTCTCCGCGTGCCGATGCCGTGCGCGTTCGGAGCAACGGCAGCCCTGACAGCCGGAGGTGGCGCCGTTCAGCTGATAGTCCGTTTGCATTCACCGCGTGTTGTTTGCGCGCATGCCAAAACTCGTGCTCCCCGCCAACAAGAGGCATGAGCAATGAAGAAGATCGCTTCGTTGACCATCGCGACGGCCCTGGTCTTTGCCGGCATGGCCATGGCGCAGGATGCGCTCACCGAACACCAGGTGCAGTCTTCGCTGGAGCGGCAGGGCTACAGCAAGGTGCACGACCTGGATTTTCGCAATGGCGTATGGACGGCCAAAGCGCGCAGCGCGAACGGCAAGAATGTTGCCGTGCGCGTTGATCCCAGGACGGGCCAGGTGTTCCCGGACAAGCCGGTGTCGCGGTTGAGCGAAGCGGATGTACGCGCATCGCTGTCGACCCAGGGCTATACCCACGTGCATGACGTGGATTTCGATGGGGGCGTGTGGACGGCCAAGGCCGACAACGAGGCCGGCAAGAAGGTGAAGCTGCAGCTCGATCCGGAAACCGGCCGCGTGATCGGCTCCGATCGCCATTGATGCACGACGGGCGCCTGCTCGGCGCCCCATAAAAAAAGGCCGCCCGAGGGCGGCCTTTCGGACCCTGACCGGGCGCGCCCTGGCGGGAGCATCCGATCGAGGGGTCGGATAGCAACGCTTACTGCGCGGCGTCCTTGAGCTTCTTCAGCGCGCGGACCTTCAGCTTCACCGTGGCCGGCTTGGCAGCGAACCACTGCTCTTCCTTGGTGAAGGGGTTGATGCCCTTGCGCTTCGGCTTGGCCGGCACGTTGACAGCGGTGATCTTCAGCAGGCCCGGCAGCGTGAAGTGGCCAGCACCCTTCTTGTGCACCGAGGAGGTGACAGCGCCCTCGAGCGTGGCGAGCACGGCACGCACGTCCTTGGCGACCACGCCGCTGACTTCAGCGATGTGGGCAACCAGGCCCGACTTGCTCAGTGCTTCCTTGATCGGCTTCTGCACGACTGCCTTGGCGGCCGTCTTCGCTGCCTTCGGAGCGGCCTTCTTCTTTGCTGCTGCTTTCTGCGCCTTCGCCATACATTTCCCCGTGGTCATCGAGATGATGTGTTGAATGCCTTTCGGCATGCGGAATGTATGGCATGGCGAGCGCCACGCCAAGCTGCAGAACGGAAAAAATGCGGTTTTTTTGCCGCTTTGGCCTGACAGGGGTGAAGAAAGTCACGATCGGGCCCCTCGAAAGGCTGTTTTTCAGGCCTTTTTCGTGTCCCCCGTCGCCGTCTTCCCCCTCAGCCCGGCACGAGGCTATGGACCGGCGCCAGCACCGCTATCTACTATCGGGACTCGTTTAACCGCTAGGTGCGCCTCATGAAGCGATTGGCCTTATCCCTGCTCGCCCTGTCCGTGTCGTCGGCACTGTTTGCCGCGACCGCCCCGACCATCGATCCGCATCGCCTGTCGGACGACGTCAAGACGCTTTCCTCCGATGCCTTCGAAGGCCGTGGCCCCGCCACCGCCGGCGAGAAGAAGACCATCGACTACGTGATCTCGCAGTTCAAGGCAGCCGGCGTGCAGCCCGGCGGCGACCTCAAGAACGGCAAGCGCGAATGGACCCAGGCAGTGCCCCTGCTGCAGTCGGATATCGCGGGCACGCCGTCGCTCTCCTTCACCGTCAACGGCAAGACGGAGAGCCTCACCCAGGGCCAGCAAATCGCCGTGCGCGCGCCACTGGACGGCTCCAAGGCCGTGTCGCTGAAGAACGCGCCGCTGGTGTTCGTGGGCTACGGCGTGAAGGCGCCGGAGCGCAAATGGGACGACTTCAAGGGTGTGGACCTCAAGGGCAAGATCGCGGTCGTGCTGATCAATGATCCGGACTTCGAAACCGGCGTGGGCGACTTCGGCGGCAAGGCCATGACCTATTACGGCCGCTGGACCTACAAGTACGAGGAAGCCGCCCGCCAGGGCGCGGCCGGCATGCTGATCGTCCACGAAACCGCGCCGGCATCCTATGGCTGGGCGACCGTGGCCAACTCCAACACCAACACCCAGTTCGACGTGGTGCGCGACCATCCCGCCAGCGCGCATACGCCGGTGGAAGCGTGGATCCAGCGTGACGTCGCGGTGGACCTGTTCAAGGCCGCGGGCCTGGATTTCGACGCGCTGAAGAAACAGGCGCAGACGCGTGACTTCAAGCCGGTGGAACTGAAGGGCGAAGGCTTCACGGCCGACTTCAAGGTCAATTCCAAGGTCATCACCTCGTACAACATCGTCGGCCGCATCGAAGGCACCAAGCGTCCGGACGAGACGGTGATCTACAGCGCGCACTGGGATCACCTGGGCGTGGGCGCCCCCGATGCCAAGGGCGACAAGATCTACAACGGCGCCGTGGACAACGCGACCGGCACCGCCGCGCTGATCGAACTGGCCCGCGCCTTCGCCGGCCAGCCCAAGCCGGAGCGTTCGGTGGTGTTCCTCAACGTCACCGCCGAGGAAAAGGGCCTGCTGGGTTCGGAGTACTACGCGTCCAAGCCGCTCTACCCGCTCGCCACCACCGTGGCCGACATCAACATGGATGCGCTCGATCCGCACGGTCCGGCACGCAACTTCACCATCTCCGGCAGCGCCAAGCTCGACCTGCTCGACGAGCTGACCGACACGGCCAAGAAGTGGAGCCTGGTGTACTCGGCGGATCCGAAGCCGGAAGCGGGCCACTTCTTCCGCTCCGATCACTTCCCGTTCGCCAAGCGCGGCGTGCCGGCGATCTCGTTCGGCTCGGGCAACGACTGGGTGGATGGCGGCCTCGCCGCAGGCAAGGCCGCCGAGGACGAGTACGTGGCCAAGCACTACCACCAGCCGTCCGACGAATGGCAGGCCAGCTGGCCGTTCACCGGCATGGCGCGTGACCTGCAGATCCTCTACACGCTGGGCAGCGACCTGGCCAATTCGGACACCTGGCCGAACTGGAGCAAGGACTCGGAGTTCCGCGCCGCCCGCGACGCGACCGCCTCGCAGCGCAAATAAGCAACACCGCCGTTGAGACGAAGTACGGCCCGCAGCGATGCGGGCCGTTTTTTTATGCGTTGAACAGCTTTTTCACTTGTTGCTGAATCTCGTGACGCCGCAACACAAACGCAGCCTGACCGTCATGTCCGATCCGTGCGGATGCCACGCAATCGTCGCGTCGGAATAACGGGAAAGTCATGCGCGATAGGCAGTCTATGCAGACCCGCCGTAAAAAGAACGTCTCATACCATGCTGGCGCAATACGTTTACCCTTCGAAAACCGGCCTGTTCCGCATCATTCGCCACGGCCGCCAATGGCGCGTGCTTCATGACGAACAGGAAGTGGGCCGCCACGACACCGTCGAAACCGCGCTGATCGCCACCCGCATTGCCTGCCCGCAAGCGCGTCTGCCCGGCGAACTCGACCAATGGCGCTACATCCCCGAACTGGCGCTGGCCCATTCGCGCGTTTCCGCGGACGGCACGCATTGGCCATTGGCAGGGTGAGCGCAGCTTTTATTCCCTCTCCCCGCCGGGGAGCGGGTTGGGGTGAGGGGGTGCTGGCGGCAGCCTTTCCACGAAGCCCGTCCGATATCCCGCCACCGCAAGGGTGACCCTCACCCTGCCCTTTCCCCGGAAGGGAGAGGGAAAACCCACATCACTCGTGCGCGTTGATCACCGCGAGGAAGTCCCTGCCATAGCGCTTGAGCTTGGCCTCGCCCACGCCGCTGATCGCGCCCAACTCTTCTTCGTTGGACGGCAATGCGCGCAGCATCGCCAACAGCGTGGCATCGTGGAAGATGACATAGGGCGGCACGCCATGCTGCTTGGCGAGCTGGGTGCGCAATTTGCGCAATTCATCCCATAGTGGCTGCTCGTAGGCCTCCACGCCCAGGCTTCCGCCTGTCACCAGCTGGCTGTCGCGGCGTTTGCGCGAGGCGCGTACGGGTCGCGCATCTTCTCGCAGGCGCACGGAGCGCCCGCCCACCAGCACCTCGCGGCTCGACCTGGTAAGCCGCAGCGTGCCGAAGCCCTCCGCGTCGGCCTCCAGCAGGCCCATCGCCAGGAGCTGCCGGAACACGGAGCGCCACTGCTTGTCGTCCATGTCCGCACCGATGCCGAACGTGGAAAGCCGATCGTGGCCCAGCTCGCTCATGCGCGCGCTGTCTTCGCCGCGCAGGATGCTGATGACGTGGCCCGAACCAAAGCGCTGCCCGCTGCGATACACCGCCGAGAGCGCCTTCTGCGCGGGCACCGTGGCATCCCAGGTCTTCGGCGGCTCGATGCAGTTGTCACAGCGCCCGCAGGGGCCGTGGAAGGTTTCGCCGAAGGCCGCCAGCAACCGTTCGCGGCGACATTCCGTCGCCTCCGCGTAGGCAAGCAACGATTCCAGCTTCTGCCGCTCGACGCGCTTGCGATCGTCGGCCGATTCGGACTGCGCGATCATCTGGCTCATCGTCACCACGTCCGACAGTCCGTAGATCATCCATGCATCGGCCGGGAGGCTGTCGCGACCGGCGCGGCCGGTTTCCTGGTAATAGCCTTCCATGCTGCGCGGAAGATCCAGGTGCGCGACGAAGCGCACGTCCGGCTTGTCGATGCCCATGCCGAATGCCACGGTGGCCACCATCACCAGGCCGTCCTCGCGCAGGAAACGCCGCTGGTGCGCATGGCGCGTCGCCGAATCGAGGCCGGCGTGATAGGGCAACGCATCGATGCCCGCCTCGGCCAGCCAGGCCGCCGTCTCGTCCACCTTGCGGCGGCTGAGCGCATAGACGATGCCTGTTTCGCCGCGGCGACGCTCGAGGAAATCCATCAACTGCCGGCGCGCGTTGTGACGCAGGCCGACCTGGTAGCGGATGTTGGGTCGATCGAAGCTGGAGACGAACTGGCGTGCCTGCTGCAACGCCAGGCGTTCGACGATTTCGTCGCGCGTGCGCTCATCCGCCGTGGCGGTCAGTGCAATGCGCGGCACCTCGGGAAACCGTTGGTGCAGCACCACCAGTTCGCGATACTCGGGGCGAAAATCGTGGCCCCATTGCGATACGCAGTGCGCTTCGTCGATGGCAAACAAAGCCACTTCGGTGCGTTCAAGCAGGCCGAGGAAGCGCGGCGTCAGCAGGCGCTCCGGCGCCACGTAAAGCAGGTTCAGCTCACCGGCGAGCAAGCGCCGCTCCACTTCGCGCTGGTCTTCCGCACCCAGGCTGGAATTGAGATAGGCCGCGGCGACGCCGGCCTCGCGCAACGCGTCCACCTGGTCCTGCATCAGCGCGATGAGCGGCGACACCACGATGCCGGTGCCTTGCCGCACCAGGGCGGGAATCTGGTAGCACAGCGATTTGCCGCCACCGGTAGGCATGAGCACCAACGCATCGCCGCCCTCGATCAGATGCCCGACGATGGACTGCTGCTGGCCGCGGAACTGGGTGTAGCCGAAAACGCTGTGGAGAATGTCGAGAGGGGAAGGAGGCATCGGGAAATGCTAGCAAATGCGGCCGCACTCCCGTGCCCTGCAATGCCCTCCGCGCGTGTAGGAGCGCACCCAGTGCGCGAAAAGCCTACGGAGCGAACGCGACACCCAGGTTGATGGCCTGATGGATGCGAAAAAGGCGCCACAAGGCACCTTTTCTCCTTGCCGCCGGCTTTTTGTGGGAGCGCACCCAGTGCGCGACAAACCAACGAAGCGGAACCGACATGGCTCTGCGGTCGCGCACTGGCTGCGCTCCTACAGGAGGGGCATAACGCCTCAGCCTGGCATGCCCCACAACGCGCGATCCAGGTTCGCATCGAGCCCGAAACTCGCCAGTGGCACCTTCCCGTTGCGCACGTCGACGCCTTCGGCCTTCAGGCGCTTGCTCTGCTCCCGGAAACCCCGGCTGCCCTGCGGAAAGGCGATCTGCCCGCTGGAACGCAACACGCGATGCCATGGCAGCTCCATGCCGTCAGGCACCATGCCCAGCGCCCGGCCGACCAACCGGGCGCGCCCGGGCAGCCCTGCCCTCGTGGCGATCGCGCCGTAGCTGGCGACGCGCCCACGGGGTATCGCCGCTATGGCATTCCAGATGCGCTCATAAGCATCGTCGATAGCGCTTTCCATGATCTTCAACAGGCCCTTTACAGCAGGTCGTGGCACAGTAGCGGGGCTCTCGCCGCCTGCCAAGGAGACCGCACCCATGCGCCATTTCGAAGCCGTGCGTTCCCACGTCGGCAGCCTGCACGAGCTGCGCCACAACGATCCCTACTTGATCAGCTTCGACCTGTCGCTGCCGCATGACCGGCACCAGGGCATCTATCTCGCCGAGCTCGAAGACGAGGCGGGTCGCCGCTACCTGCGCATCTCCACGCCAGTGGGCCCGTTGGCAGGTGCCGACCCCCGGCGCTGCCTCCGTTTCAACTGGGAGCAGCGCAAGGGCTTTCTCGCGGTGGCCGACCTCGATGGCTCGCCCTACCTGCACCTGTGCGAGAACCGGCCGTACGAACTGCTGGATGCCGCCGAACTGAAGCGGCTGATCGAAGAACTCGGTGCGCTCGGCGACCAGCTGGAGAGGATCGTCGCCGCGGGCGGCGACGACCTGTAACCCCGCGCCCTCTTAACCTGTAGGAGCGCACCCAGTGCGCGAAAAGCCTACAGAGCGGCAACGCGACCACCCTTGGTCGAAAACGCACGCGGCTCCGCGGTCGCGCACTGGGTGCGCTCCTACATCAGCTGAAGCCGGGGCGCGCCGCAGGCTCAGAACATGCCAGCCAACCGCACGAACCCGTAGGCCAGCAGCGCGGTGATCGGCAGCGTCAGAATCCACGCCCACACCATGCGCTCGACCACCGACCAGCGGATGGCGTTCCAGCGCTTGGCAGCGCCCACGCCCATGATCGAGGCGGACACGTTGTGCGTGGTCGATACCGGGATGCCGAAGGCGGACGCGGTGAGGATCACCGCCGCCGAGCTGCCTTCGGCGGCAAAGCCGTTGATGGGATGCAGCTTCACCATCTTGTGGCCCAGCGTCTTGATGATGCGCCAGCCACCGCCCGCCGTGCCGCCCGCCATGGTCAGCGCGCATACCACCGCTACCCATGCCGGCACGTCGAAGCCGCCGGTCGACGAGCCGTGGATGCGCAGGAAGCCCAGCCATGACGGCAAGCCATCGAACTGGCCGGCCGTAGTGGCGCCGGCCAGTGCGAGAGCGATGATGCCCATGCTCTTCTGGGCGTCGTTCATGCCGTGCGCCAGGCCCATGGCGCTGGCCGAAACGATCTGGGCCTTGCCGAAGAACGCGTTGACGAACGGCGTGCGCCCCAATCGCCGCAGGAGGCCGGTGCGGCTGGAGAACCAGCTGAGCAGCGCGTACAGCGCACCCATCAGCAGGAAGCCGATGACGAAACCCATCAATGGCGACGCCACCATGGGCACGATCACTTTGGGCACCACGCCCTTGCCGTCCCACCAGTGCGCGCCGCCCTGCGACCAGATCACCGCGGCGAAATTGTTGCCGGACGATGCGATGGCGGCACCGACGAGCGCGCCAACCAGCGCATGGCTGGAACTCGACGGCAGGCCCCACCACCACGTGATGAGGTTCCACGCGGTCGCCGCCAGCAACGCGCAGATCAGCAGCTGCGGCCCCGCCTCGATCACATGCGTGTCGATGATGCCGGCGGCGATGGTCTTGGCCACCGCGGTGCCCCACAAGGCGCCGATCAGGTTGGTGATCGCCGCCAGCATCACGGCCTGCCCCGGCGTCAGCACCTTCGTGGCCACGACGGTGGCGATCGAGTTGGCGGTGTCGTGGAAGCCGTTGATGTAGGTGAAGGCGAGTGCGATGAGCACGACCGCAATGGCGAGACCGATGCTCATGCATGCACTCCGTGCACCACGACGAAAGCCCGGACCAAAGCCGGGCGGCAACGAGAAGAGGACGTCATCGCGCTGGCCTCAGGAGTTCTTCAGCACGATCGAATAGACGATGTTGCCGACGTCGCGGCACTTGTCGATGGCCTTCTCGATCAGCTCGAACAGGTCCTTGGCCAGCATCGCACGCATGGCGTCGTTGCCTTCCACGTAAAGGTTGCGGTACGGCGAGAGCAGCATGCGGTCGCCTTCCGATTCCAGCGTCTGCAGGCGATCCTGCAACTTCTTCACCGGGTCGATGCGCAGGCCGCGGCGCAGCTCGCCGATCATTTCCGAGACCACGGCGGTGGCGCGCTCGAGCACCAGCGCGCGCGCGGCGAAGTCCACGTCGGACACGCGCCCGGCGATGATCTCGTAGCGCTCGGCGAACTTCTCGATGGTCTTGGGGATCTTGTAGAGCGCCGAGTTCAGCGCTTCGATGTCCTCGCGGTCGAGCGCGGTGACGAAGGTGTTCACCAGCTCCTCGCTGATCTGCCCGGCAAGTGCCTTTTCGCGCGCACGCGCGGAAGCGAAGGCGGCCATGACCGGGGCGTGATCCTTGCCCGTCACCAGTTCATGGAGGGCCTTGGCGCTCTCGCGCGCCGCTTCGGCGCTTTGCTCGAGCAGGCCGTAGAACTTGTCGCCTTTGCCGAAAATCGTTTGCAATGAAAACATGCAGTTATTGCCTAGGGTGCGGGGGCTGAAATGACGGATATGTTACAGGACGCCCCTGCCGCACCGCATCACGGGCTTCGCGACAGGCTGCCGCGCTCCCGAACCCCTTGCGGGGATGACCCCATGCAGGCGTTACCGGTTCTGCGGGCGGTATCCAGCCGGCCCACCCACCGCGGTGCGCGGCCTGCCCAGGAGGCCAGCCTGCGCGACGCCACGCCACACGCCCTGCAGGCTGGCTGTGATCAGGGCATCCCTGGCCTTACACTCCGTCTCATGTCCCCACGCGACCTCCCCCGCTCCGCCCGGCCGCCATGCTGACCGAAATCGCGACCGTCATCGTCCTCTCGCTGTTCAACGGCTTCTTCGCCTTGTCGGAAATGGCCCTGGTGGCCTCCCGCAAGACGCGCCTGAAGCAGATGTCCCGCACCAGCCGGCGCGCGCGGGTGGCGCTGCGCAATGCCGAGGCCCCCGAGCGCTTCCTCTCCACCGTCCAGGTGGGCATGACCCTGGTGATCCTGGTGACCGGTGCGCTGGCCGGCGATGCCCTGGGTGACCACATCGCCCAGGCCATCCACGGCGGCCGGGCGGCATGGCTGGAGCCCTACGCCAAGGTCGTGGGCCTGGTGCTTGGCTTCGTGCTGATCTCCTTCATCCAGATCGTCATCGGCGAACTGGTGCCCAAGCGCGTGGCGCTGTCCGCGCCGGAGAAGTTTTCCGGCTACGTGTCGATGCCGATGATGGTGCTCTCGCGCCTCACGGCGCCGTTCGTATGGATGCTCAATCTCTGCAGCGGGCTGATCCTGCGCATGCTCAACGTGAAGCAGCGCGGCAGCGACGTGGCGACGGAAGAAGAAATCCGCCTGCTGGTGGCCGAAAGCGCCGAGCACGGCATCCTCGATCGCGACGAGCACAACATGGTCAACCGCGTGCTGCGCCTGGGCGACCGCACGGTGGAAAGCGTGATGACCCCGCGCACGCGCATCGTCTGGCTGGACCAGAACGCGGGTTACAAGGAGAACGCGGCAATCCTGCGCGACACCCCTTATTCGCGTTATCCGGTGTACCGAGGCGACGAGAGCGACATCGCCGGCGTGGTGGAAGTGAAGCGGCTGCTGCGCGGCTACGAGCAGGGCAAGCCGGACCTGTTCGGCCAACTGGTCAAGCCGCTCTACGTCCCTGCCACGGCACGTGCGCTGGACCTGCTGGAGGAGTTCCGCGACGCTGAAACGCAGCTCGCCCTGGTGGTGGACGAGTACGGCGACATCGTCGGCCTGGTCACGCTCAACGACCTGCTGGCCGCTATCGTCGGCGCCACCCAGCTCGGCGGCAGCGGCCCGGAGGAGAGCCCGCTCATCACGCAGCGCGGCGATGGCAGCTGGCTGATCGATGGCTCGCTGTCCATCGACGACCTGCGCGAGCTGCTGCAGGTGGATGCACTGCCCGGTGAGGAAGAACACGAATACCGCACCGCCGCCGGCATGGTCATGGCCGCGCTCGGCCATATCCCGCAGACCGGCGAGATATTCGAGTGGCACGGTTTCCGGGTGGAGGTGATCGACCTCGACGGCGCGCGCATCGACAAGCTGCTGGTGATGCGCAAGCCGCAGATCGATGTGGAGGAAGACGGGTTTTAGCCGCAAGCTTCTTTGTGGGAGCGCACCCTGTGCGCGACCGCGGCACCGCGCTGGCCTTCGGTTGGAGGTTGTCGCCTCAGTGCCGAAACCGGCCGCTCCGGCACAGCCTGTCGCGCACAGGGTGCGCTCCCACACAGGGGAGACCGCTGCGACGCATTACCCCTTCTTGAGCTTGTCGCTCGCTATCGCCGCCATGCGCTGCGCATCGGCGAAAATGCCATGCATCACGCGCAGCTCGCGTTCGTCCGGCTGGGCCCGCTGGAACAGCTTGCGCAGCCGCAGCATGATCGTGGTCGGGGCACGGCCCTTGTGGAAGTCGATGTCGTCGAGCATCTGCGACAGGTGCTCGAAGAAGCGCTCCATCTGCGCCGCGTCGGCCGGAGGCTCGGCATCCGCGCGCACCGGCGTGGCGACTTCGCCCAAAGAGGCGACGCGCAGTTCGTAGGCCATCACCTGCACGGCCTGCGAGAGGTTGAGCGAGCTGAAATCGTCCACGCTGGGGATGCGCACCATGGCGTGGCAGCGCGCCAGCTCCTCGTTCTCCAGGCCGGTGCGCTCGTTGCCGAACACCAGGGCCACCTGCTCCCCGCGAGCGGCGGCCGCCAGGGCGCGCGCCGCCGCCTCGCGGGGGGTGATCTCCTCCAGGTCCACGCCACGCCGCCGAGCCGACAGGCCCAGCGCCAGGCTGGTGCCGGCCAGGGCGTCCACCAGGCCTTCGCTGACCGTGGCTTGCTCCAGCACGTCGTCGGCACCGGCGGCCAGGGCCGAGGCCTCGCGATCCGGGAACCGGTGGGGGGCGACCAGCGCCATGCGGTCGAAGCCCATGGTGCGGATGGCCCGGGCGGCGCTGCCGATGTTGCCGGGATGCGAGGTGCGCACCAGCACGTAGCGGATGCGGGCAGCGATGTCGGGAGGGGTAGTCATGCCGGGAAAGGTTCGTGCAAACGGGCGCAAAGCTTGGAAATTGCGGGCCTCCGTGTCAAACCGTTCATGTTCCCTACCTGAACCGCAGCGGCTCCTCTGCTAGACTTTGCCGCCGAAACCCCGTTCTTTTGAAAGCCGAAGCCATGCCAAGACCCGCCGTCAACGTCGCGGTGCGCGCCGCGCGCTCCGCAGGAAACATCATCCTGCGCTACATGAATCGCATCGACGGACTCAACGTCGTTGAGAAGCAACGCATGGACTTCGCCTCGGAAGTCGACCGCCTGGCCGAAGCCGAGATCGTCAAGGAACTCAAGCGCGCCTACCCGACCCACGCCTTCCTCGCCGAGGAAAGCGGCGCCACGGGCAAGGGGCCACTGGTGTGGGTGATCGATCCACTCGACGGCACCCACAACTACCTGCGCGGCATCCCGCACTTCTGCGTCTCCATCGCGCTGCTCGACAAGGGCGAGCCGGTGTACGCCGTGGTGTTCGATCCGCTGCGCGACGAGCTGTACACCGCCAGCAAGGGCGACGGCGCCTACCTCAACGACCGCCGCATCCGCGTCAGCAAGCGCGAGAACCTGGGCGGCGCGATGATCGCCACCGGGTTTCCCTATCGCCAGCGTTCGCACCTCGACGCGCAGTTGGACATGACCCGCGCCCTGCTCGGCCAGGCCGAGGACATCCGCCGCTCGGGCTCGGCCGCGCTGGACCTGGCTTACACCGCCGCCGGCCGCTATGACGGCTACTTCGAGATCGGCCTCAAGCCCTGGGACATGGCTGCCGGCGTGCTGCTGGTGCGCGAAGCGGGCGGCCGCTACTGCGACTTCGCCGGCCGTGACGGCATCCCGGAGAGCGGCAACATCATCGCCGGCAACCTGAATGTGGCGCAGGCGATGGTGGATGCGGTCGGGGCGAACGCGACGCCCAGGCTGCTGATGGCCTGACGGATACGAAAAAGGCGCCGCGAGGCGCCTTTTTTCTATGCCGCCGGCTTTTGTGGGAGCGCACCCTGTGCGCGACAAACCAACGAAGCGGAACCGACGGGGCGCTGCGGTCGCGCACAGGGTGCGCTCCCACACGGATTGTCGACCGCTTACGCACCCGGCTCTGCCTCGCGCAGGAACCCGCGCAGGAACGGCACCGTGATCTTCCGCCGTGCCGCCAGCGACGCCTGGTCGAGGCGATCGAGCAGATCCAGCAGGGCGCCCAGGTCGCGTGCGTAGCGGTTGAACAGCCAGTCGAGCACCGTATCGTCCAGCTCGATGCCGCGCGAGGCGGCTTGCTGGCGCAGCACGGCGCGGCGCTCGGCGTCATCCAGCGGCTTGATCAGGGCCTGCTGGCACGCCCCCAGGCGCGAGCGAAGGTCCGGCAGGCCCAGGCCGAGCTGCGACGACAGGGCCTCGGCGGCGAACAGCAGCGTGGCGCCTTCTGCCCTGGCGCGGTTGTAGACATCGAACATCGCGTGCTCGGCCTCGCGATCCCCGGCGATCGCACCGAGATCGTCCAGCGCGAGGAACTCGCTACCGGCGACGCCACGGATGGCGGCCGCCTTGTCGGCCAGGCTGGCCAACGGCAGGTATTGCACGATGCGGTCAGCGGCGAACGCCGCCTGGCAAGCCGCCATCAGCAGATGGCTCTTGCCGCTGCCGACCGGGCCTGCCAGGTACAGCCACGGCATGCCCGGCGCATGGGCGAGTTGTTCCACCGCGGCGAGCGTGGCCGCGTTGGCCCCCGGATGGAAATGTTCGAAGCGCTGGCGACGTGGCCAGCGCAGGGCGAGCGGCAACTGCGGGATCATGCGGGAGGTGTTGCGTCCTTCGTTTCGTCGCGAGGGGTCACGACCGTATCGGTTTCCACCGTGCCTTGCAGCGTCTCGACGATGACATCGACTTCGGAGAGCACGGGATCGCCGTGGCCCTCTTCCGTGTACAGATCGCTCTGCCGGTAGCGTTCGCTAAGGTAGCGCAACACGACCAGGATCACCGAGGCCGCCGGCAGCGCGAGCAGCACGCCCAGGAATCCGAACAGGTAGCCGCCGGCCAGCACGGCGAAGATCACCGCCACCGGGTGCAGGCCGATCTTCTCGCCGACCAGGCGGGGCACCAGCACATAGCCTTCGAGCAATTGGCCGACGGTAAAGATGGCCACCACGACCAGCACGTGGCCCCAATCGCCGTACTGCACCAGCGCGGCGATCAGCGCCGAGCCGAAGCCGACGATGAAACCCAGGTACGGCACGAAACTGAGCAGGCCGGCCACCATGCCGATCAGTGGGCCAACCGACAGGCCCATGATGGTGAGCGCCGCGCCATAGAAGATGCCCAGTGCCAGCATCACGGCCAGCTGACCGCGCACGAACGCGCCCAGCACGCTGTCCGCTTCGCGGGCGAGGTGGGCGACGGTCGGCTCGATCGAGCGCGGCAGCATGCGGTCGATCCAGGCCACCAGCCGGTCCCAGTCGCGCAGCAGGTAGAACGCCACCACGGGGATCAGCACGAGATTGGTCAGCCAGGCGATCACGCCCAGGCTCGAGCGCGAGATCTTGCCCAGCACGGTGGAGGCGGCATCGCCGATCGAACCGATATGCGCCTTCAGCTGCTCCACCAGGCGATCCGTATCGAAAGCGCTCGGGTCCAGGTGCAGCTTGGCCTGTACCCAGGGCAGCGCCACGTTGCGGGCCCAGTCCACGTAGCGCGGCAGGTTCTGCACGAGGTTGTCGACCTGGCGCGAGACCAGCGGGATCAGCAGCAGCAGCGCACCGATCGCCAGCAACAGCAGCACGATGAACACGATGCTCACCGCCAGCGTGCGCCCCAGCCCCAGGCGTTCGAGACGATCGGCCAGCGGGTCGCCGAGGTAGGCCAGCATCGCGGCGAAGGCGAACGGCATCAGCACCGGCGCGAGCAGCCAGAGCAGGTAGAGGATGACCGCGGCGATGGCAAGCATCTGCCAGCGGCGGGAGGTGTCATGAGTCATGGCATGGCTCATCGGGCGGAACGGGCGAGTGTGACCCATGCAACCGGGCATCGCCAGCGCAGCGGTAGCGCCGGCGATTCAGGCCGGGAAATTCCCGGCGCGATTCAATGCACCCAGCGCAGGCTGATGTCCGCATCGGTATGCGATTCACCCCGCAGCAGGCGCCCGCTGGCGGCAAGGTTGGCCGCCAACACGTCCATCGGCAGGCTGGCCTTCACGGCGAACAGCATGCCGTCGCCCTGCGCGCCAACGGTGGTGACCTGGCGTACGGACGGGTCCGCGCGCAGCGTGGCGAGCAGGTTGGCGTAATCCATCGCGGAATTGATCTGGGAGACCCACAGCTTGCCGTCCACCGTGGCCGAGCCGATCACGTTCAGCTGCTTGCCCAGGCGGTCGGCCAGGCCGTTGCCGGCGTCAGTCAGCACTGCGCCCGTGTTGGCGCCGTTGCTGGTCCAGCGCTGCTGCGGGCCGCCGGACACCAGCATCCAGTCGGCGCTGTTGCCGTGCAGCTGGCCGAGCAGGATCAGCCCGGTCTTGTACTGGCGCGCCAGCGCGGCCACCTGGTCGGGTTCGGCCGTGGTCAGGTTCGGCGTGTCGCCGGTCTTGCCCGGATCGGCCAGCACCGTGGCGTAGCCCCGGGCCGCGACGGCCTGGGCCAGCGGCGCCAGCGCATCGCGGGTCAGCACGCTGCCATCCTCGTCGCGCACCACCAGCAGCACCGGCGGCTTCGGCCCACCCCCGGCCACGCCCAGCTGCGCGATCGTGCGCTGCACCGCCGCCTCGTCGAAGGTGACCTGCAGGCTCATCCCGGTGGCGGCGCGCTGGTACTGGTACTGCTTGACGATGCCGCTGGCGCCCTTGAGCGCATCGGGGTAGCCCGCCTTGGCGCTCAGGTCCTGCCCGCCCGCGGTGCGCGCCAGCACCTGGGCCAGGGCGTCGCTGAAGGCGCTGTTGCGGGCCGCATCGCTGGTGTCCGCCACCGACACCACGACCGTGTAGGGCGACACCTGTCCCTGGGCGTGCACGGACAGCAGCGGGGCAAGGCCCAGCATGAGACAGACGAGCAGCAGGCGGGACAGGCGCATGGGGAAGCGATATCCGGAGGGGAAACGTCGGAAGTCTGCCCAATCCCGCCCCCAGCGTCCATCGAAGCGGTCCCGGTTCGGGCCATGCTTTCCGGTTCGCGCTCAGGCAGGGCGATGCCTTCACTGCTACACTTTGACGTTTCTCCACGCCGGGTTTCCCTCATGTCCGACGCCCTCACCTACCGCGCCGCTGGCGTCGACATCGACGCGGGCAATGCCGTGGTCGAACGCATCAAGCCGCTGGTCAAGCGCACCTCCCGCCCCGAAGTGATGGGTGGCCTGGGCGGCTTCGGCGGCCTGTTCGACCTGTCGGGCAAGTACAAGGAGCCGGTGCTGGTCTCGGGCACCGACGGCGTGGGCACCAAGCTCAAGCTGGCCCAGCAGCTGGGCCGCCACGACACCATCGGCATCGACCTGGTCGGCATGTGCGTCAACGACGTGCTGGTGCAGGGCGCCGAGCCGCTGTTCTTCCTCGACTATTTCGCCACCGGCAAGCTGGACGTGGACACCACCGTGGCCGTGGTCGGCGGCATCGCCAAGGGCTGCGAGCTGGCCGGTTGCGCGCTGATCGGCGGCGAAACCGCCGAAATGCCGGACATGTACCCGCCGGGCGAATACGACCTGGGCGGCTTCACCGTGGGCGCGGTGGAAAAGTCGCAGCTGCTCAGCGGCGAGGCCATCGTGGCGGGCGACGTGATCCTGGGCGTGGCCTCCTCCGGCCCGCACTCGAACGGTTATTCGCTGATCCGCAAGATCCTCGAGCGCGCCGGCAACCCGCTGGACCTCGAGGTCGGTGGCGTGACGCTGGCCGACGCCCTGATGGCCCCGACCACCATCTACGTGAAGCCGATGCTCGACCTGCTGAAGAGTGGATCGGTTCACGGCATGGCCCACATCACCGGCGGCGGCCTGAAGGAAAACATCATCCGCGTGGTGCCGGACGCCTTGGGCATCCGGCTCGACGCCGCGGCCATCGTGTTGCCGCCGGTGTTCGAGTGGCTGATGCGCGAAGGCAACGTGGCGCGCGAGGAAATGTGGCGCACCTTCAACTGCGGCGTGGGCTTCACCGTGATCCTGCCGCGCGACGCGGTGGAGGCCGCCTCCGCCCTGCTGGCCACGCACGGCCTGGCCAGCTCGGTGATCGGCGAGATCGTGCCCGCCCAGGGCGACGAGCGCGTGCACATCGGCTAAGCCCGTGACAACCCAGCGTCTTCGTGTCGCCGTGCTCGCCTCCGGGCGCGGCAGCAACCTGCAGGCCCTGATCGTCGCCCGTGACGCGGGACAGTTGCCGGTCGAGTTCGTGCTGGTCGGCAGCGACAAGGCCAACGCCGGCGCCCTGCAATTGGCGAAGGACGCGTGCATTCCCACGCTCACGCTCAATCCCAAGGCCTTCGCCAACCGCCGCGACTTCGACCTCGAGCTGTTCCGCCAGCTCGAGGCCAGCGGCGCCGACGTGCTGGTGCTGGCCGGCTTCATGCGCATCATCGACGGCGAAGCGCTGAAGCCCTGGGTCGGCCGGATGATCAACATCCACCCTTCCCTGCTGCCGAAATACCGCGGCCTGCACACGCATCGGCGCGCGCTCGAAGCCGGGGACGTGGAGCATGGCGCCAGCGTGCATTACGTAACGGCCGAACTGGATGGCGGCCCGGTGATCGCACAGGCCACCATCGACGTCCGCCCCGGCGATGACGAGCTGCAGCTCGCCCAGCGCCTGCTCCGCTTCGAGCACCAGCTGCTGCCCGAGGTGCTGCGCCTGATCGCCGAGGGACGCCTGTCGCTGCTGCCACCGGATCGCGTCGCGCTGGATGGGCAGCCCCAGGACGCGCCACTGCAACTGCGCAACGGCCGTTTGGTTGACTGAGCGGCCCACCGCTTCTCTACAAGTCGTTCAGGCTGAACACGTAGACTGCGGTTCCCATGACCCCGCTCCCCATCCTCCGCACGTTTGCCGCCGGCTTGCTGCTGGCGTTCTCCACTTCGGCCGCGCTCGCCGCGACGGCGCCTGCACCGTTCACGGCGACCTACCAGGTGTCGCAAGGCGGCCAGGCCATCGGCCAGGCCGTGGTGACGCTCAAGCCCGCCGGTGACGGCCAGTGGGAATACAGCAACCAGACCAAGGGCACCTCGGGCCTGGCCGCCGCGCTCGGCGCCAACTCCAATGAGACCACGCGCTTTCGCTGGAACAACAACGCACCGGAAACGGTGAGCTACGACTACCGCATGGATGCGGCGATCAAGAGCAAGCAGCGCCACACCGACGTGAACTGGAGCACCAACCAGGTCACCGTGGACGAGGGCAAGGGCCCGATGAACTACGCCAGCGTGCCTGGCCTGGTGGACCGCAATACCGCGCCTTATGCCATCGGCCTGGCGCTGCGCGACGGCAAGCAGAGCGTGGCGTTGCCGGTCGCGGTGAAGCGCAACGTCGAGACGCAGACGTTCAAGGTGGCCGGCAAGGACACGGTGAAGGTCCCGGCCGGCAGCTTCCAGGCCGAACGCGTGGAACGCAGCGACGACAACAAGGCCTTCAGCGCGTGGTATGCGCCGCAGAAATACCCGGTGCCGGTGAAGCTGGCGCAGAGCGACGGCGGCAACCTGACGCTGGAGCTGGTGAGTTACAAGAACGGCCATTGAGCGCAAATGCTCTCTGTGGGAGCGCACCCTGTGCGCGACGGCGAGGCATGGGTTTACCGCCATGTAGGCTCGTCGCGCACAGGGTGCGCTCCCACAAAAAGAATGCAAGGAAAAAAGAAAAAGGCCGCTGACGCGGCCTTTTCTTTGCACCAGGATCGCCGGATCAGGACGGCAAACGACGAATCTTCGCGCCCAGCGTACCGAGCTTCTCTTCGATGTTCTCGTAGCCGCGGTCGATGTGGTACACGCGATCCACCGTGGTGTCGCCCTGCGCCACCAGGCCGGCGAGCACGAGGCATGCGGAGGCACGCAGGTCGGTCGCCATGATCGGCGCGCCGCTCATCTTCTCCACGCCCTTGATGATGGCGGTATTGCCTTCGAGGCGGATGTCCGCGCCCAGGCGCTGCAGTTCCAGCGCGTGCATGAAGCGGTTCTCGAACACCGTCTCGGTGATCACGCCCACGCCCTCGGCCACGCAGTTGAGCGCGGTGAACTGCGCCTGCATGTCGGTCGGGAACGCCGGGTACGGCGCGGTGGTGATGTTCACTGCCTTCGGGCGGCGGCCGCGCATGTCCAGCTCGATCCAGTCGGCGCCGGTGGAGATGTGCGCGCCGGCGTCTTCCAGCTTGGCCAGCACGGCGTCCAGCGTATCGGCGCGTGCGTTGCGGGCGCGCACCTTGCCACCGGTCATGGCGGCGCCGACCAGGAAGGTGCCGGTCTCGATGCGGTCCGGGAGCACTTCGTACTCGGCGCCATGCAGGCGCTCGACGCCGTGGATGGTGAGCGTGGACGTGCCGGCGCCTTCGATCTGCGCGCCCATGGCGATCAGGCAATGCGCCAGGTCGACCACTTCCGGTTCCTGCGCGGCGTTCTCGATGATGGTGGTGCCCTGCGCCAGCGCGGCGGCCATCATGATGTTCTCGGTACCGGTGACGGTGACCATGTCCATCGAGATGCGCGCGCCCTTCAGCCGCTTGGCCTTGGCCTTGATGTAGCCGTTCTCCACGACCACGTCGGCGCCCAGCGCCTGCAGGCCGCGGATGTGCTGGTCGACCGGACGCGAACCGATGGCGCAACCGCCCGGAAGCGACACTTCCGCCTCGCCGAAGCGCGCCACCAGCGGGCCCAGCACCAGGATCGACGCACGCATGGTGCGCACCAGGTCGTAGGGGGCGAAGTAGCGCTCGGTGGAACGCGGGTCGATGTGCATCTTCATGCGGTCGTCCAGCACCAGCTGCGTGCCCATCTGGCCGAGCAGCTCGATGAAGGTGGTGACGTCGTGCAGATGCGGAACGTTGCTGATCGCCACCGGCTCGTCAGCCAGCAGGCAGGAAGCGAGGATCGGCAATACGGCGTTCTTGGCGCCGGAAATGCCCACTTCGCCGTGAAGCGGCTCGCCGCCGCTGATCAGGATCTTGGCCATCGTAGTCCTTGCGAATGCAGTACTTGGGAGTCGTGGCGCTGCGCTCAACGGCGCGCCGCGAGCTCCTGCGGGGTAAGGGTTTTCAGGGCCAGCGCATGGATCGCACCGCCCATGAGATCGCCCAGCGTGGCGTAGACCAGGCGATGCCGCGCCAGCGGAAGCTTGCCGGCGAACTGCTCCGCCACCACTTCAGCCTCGAAATGCACGCCGTCGTCGCCGCTTACGGCGACCTGCGCACCCGGCAGGCCCTGTTCGATCATTGCCTGGATGGTGGCAGCGTCCATGGGTTTTTCCACTTGCAGGAGTTGGGTCGGCGCCGGGTTTGGAGACGATCCAAGCCCAATGGCACCGACTATCACGTTAAAATGCGAATATGCCATGTTAATGGAAAACCTCTGTCGCAGAAACGACACGTGTTGCGGACGCCACCCTCACCATGGCCCGCGCAACGGCCCAACCCCATGATTCAACGGAATATCCGCCCCTGACCGGATCGTTCAGGGTGATGACAAGATTCCGGCACGGACCCCGAGGACGCATGAACGCCCACGTCGCCACTCCCACCCCTCACGCGATCAACGATGAAGCGCTCGTGCGCAGTGCGCGCACGGTCATCGCCACCGAGGCGGCCGCCATCCGCGCGCTCGAACCGCGCATCGGCCCCGAGTTCGTGGAGGCCTGCCGGTTGATCATGGCCTGCGCGGGCCGCGTGGTGGTCACCGGCATGGGCAAGTCCGGCCATGTGGCCCGCAAGATCGCCGCGACGCTCGCCTCCACCGGCACCCCGGCCTTCTTTGTCCATCCGGGCGAAGCCAGCCATGGCGACCTCGGCATGATCCTGCCGCAGGATGTGGTGCTGGCCCTGTCCAACTCCGGCGAAACCGACGAGGTGCTGTTCATCCTCCCGGTGATCAAGCGCCAGGGCATTCCGCTGATCGCCATCACCGGCAATGCGCACTCCTCACTGGCCGACCAGGCCGACGTCCACCTGGACGCCAGCATCGCCGCCGAAGCCTGTCCGCTCGGCCTGGCGCCCACCGCCAGCACGACCGCGGCGCTGGTGATGGGCGACGCGCTGGCGATCGCCCTGCTGGAAGCCCGCGGCTTCACCTCCGAGGACTTCGCGCGCTCGCACCCGGCCGGCAGCCTTGGCCGCCGCCTGTTGCTGCACATCAGCGACATCATGCATACCGGCGAGGGCATCCCGACGGTACCGCCGAATGCCTCGCTGACCCAGGCCCTGATGGAAATGACCCGCAAGCACCTGGGCATGACCGCGGTGATCGATTCCAACCGCCGCCTGCTCGGCGTGTTCACCGACGGCGACCTTCGCCGCGCGCTGGATGACGACGGCGTGGACCTGCGCGGCGCGACCGTGGCCGAACTGATGACCCGCGGCCCCAAGACCATCGGCACGGACAAGCTCGCCATCGAGGCGGCCCAGTTGATGGAGAAGCACCAGATCCACGCCCTGCTGGTGGTCAACGACGACCAGCAGGTGGTCGGCGCCCTGAACATTCACGATCTGCTGCGCGCGCGCGTGGTCTGATCGAAAGGTTCGCGGGACACCATTCCCATTACGTCCACCGTCGCGCCCCACCGGCGTTTGACGGTATCGCCCTCCTGCCCCTTGCCGAACGCGCCCATGACCCTGGCTGACATCCCCGCTGACGTACTCGCCCGTGCCGCCAAGGTCCGCCTCGCCGTGTTCGACGTGGACGGCACGCTCACCGACGGCCGCCTGTGGTACGCCGAAGACGGGCACGAAACCAAGGTCTTCCACGTGCACGACGGCCTGGGCCTGAAGCGGCTGATGGCCAATGGCGTGCAGGTGGCCATCATTTCCGCGCGCATCAGCCACCCGGTGGCGTTGCGCGCCGAGGAGCTGGATATCGCCCACGTCTACCAGGGCCAGGGCGACAAGCGCGCCTGCCTCAACCAGTTGCTCGAGGCACTGGCGCTGGCCCCGGACGAAGTGGCCTTCGTGGGCGATGACCTGCCCGACCTGCCGCCGATGCGGACGGTCGGGCTGGCCGTGGCCGTGGCCAACGCGCATCCGTGGGTGGCCGAGCAGGCCCACTGGCGCACGAGCCTGGCCGGTGGCCAGGGTGCGGCACGCGAGGTCGCCGACATGATCCTGGTCGCTCAGGGCAAGGATGCGGCCGAGCGGGAGCGCTGGCAGTGAGTTGGCGCACCTATATACGCGACCGCGGACTCGTGGTCGCGATCGCCCTGGTCGCCGCCGCGACCGGCGCGACCCAGATGCTGTACTGGTGGCTCGCCCCGGCACCGAGGGTGAGCGACTTCGTCGGCCCGCCGCGCTCGGGCTATACGCTCACCAACTTCCGCCTGTGGTCCTACGACGTCGACGGCCAACCCAGCTTCAACATGGTCGCACCGCACCTGGAGCGCCGCGAGAACGACGAATCGCTGTACATCAACACGCCCAAGTTCGAGCTGCCCTCCAACCAGGACGGCGTGCCGCCCTGGCTGGGCGACTCGCTGTATGCGTGGGTGGACAAGAGCGGCACCCTGCTCAAGCTGCAGGGACCGGTCTACATGCACCGGCTCGCCTTCCAGGACACCCCGGCCGCCGAGATCCATACCTCCGACGTCACCGCGTGGCCGAAGGAGAACCGCATGGAAACGGCCGCCGCGGCACACATGGTGCAGGGCGACAGTACAATGAGCGGAGTTGGCATGCGCGCCAACCTCAACACCAATCACATGGAGCTGCTCGATGAAAGCCACGGCTCGTTCCCGCCGCGCAAAAAGAAGTCGTCTTAAGCTTTCCCTCGGCCTGCTCTGCCTTGGTGTCCTTGCCCTGCAACCGGCGCTTGCCAAGCAGGACGATCGCAACCAGCCGATGAATTTCCAGGCGAAGACCACCGACGCGTACAACGCGCCGAACACCATCAGCACGCTGAAGGGCAACGTGATCCTTACGCAGGGCACGCTGAAGGTGACCGGCGACGTGGCCAAGGTGCACCTGGATGGCGACACGCAGATCGCCCGCGTGGTCGTCACCGGCAATCCGGCGCATATCCAGCAGCTCGACGACAACAACAACCTGATGCAGGGCGACGCCGCGACGCTCGACTACGACAACATCAACGGCATCGCCGTGCTGATCGGCAACGCATCGGTGACGCAGCAGGGTCGCGGCGAGTTCCACGGCGACAAGCTCACCTACAACACGAACACCAGCCTGATCACCGGCGAAGCCGGTGGCGAAGGCGTGGTGCACGGCACCTTCCTGCCCAAGCAGAAACCTGCCACGCCGGCGCCCAAGCCGGCCGAGGGCCACTGATCGATGCTGTCCGCCGAAGGTCTGCAGAAAAGTTTCAAATCGCGCCAGGTGGTGCGTGACTTCGCCTTCTCCATCCGGGAGGGCGAAGTGGTCGGCCTGCTCGGCCCCAACGGCGCGGGCAAGACCACCTGCTTCTACATGGTGGTGGGCCTGATCGAAGCGGACGCCGGCGTCATCAAGCTCGACAAGCAGGACATCACCGGTCTGCCGATGCACCAGCGCGCCAAGCTCGGCATCGGCTACCTGCCGCAGGAAGCCTCGGTGTTCCGCCGCCTGAGCGTGGCCGACAACATCATGGCCGTGCTGGAACTGCGCGAAGGCTGGGACGAAAAGCGTCGCACCAACGAGCTGGAAAGCCTGCTGGACGAGCTGAAGATCGCGCACATCGCCGACCAGAAGGGCATCAGCCTTTCCGGCGGCGAGCGTCGCCGCGTGGAAATCGCCCGCGCCCTGGCCGCGCACCCGCGCTACATGCTGCTGGACGAACCGTTCGCCGGCGTCGACCCCATTTCGGTGGGCGAGATCCAGCGCATCGTGCGGCACCTCAAGGAGCGCGGCATCGGCGTGCTCATCACCGACCACAACGTGCGAGAGACGCTGGGCATCTGCGACCGCGCCTACATCCTCAACGACGGCGAGGTGCTGTCCCGCGGAACGCCGGCCCACATCCTGGCCGACGAAAAGGTCCGGGAAGTGTATCTGGGTCGCGAATTCCGCCTCTGATTTCCGCGCTGTAACGGCTGGGCTACATCGCTAAACCGGAGGTAGTACTCGATTCGGCCTTTGACCTATGGCCGACCCTCCGACCACGCGTTACGATGCCTTTGAGTTCATTCCGACCGCCAGGCATGAAACCCGGACTGCAGTTTCGCCTCAACCAACAGCTCACGCTGACCCCCCAGCTGCAGCAGGCCATCCGCCTCCTGCAGCTGTCTCAGCTGGAGCTGGAAGCGGAGCTGCGTCAGATCGCCGAAAGCAACCCGCTGCTCGAGTTTTCCGACGACAACCCGGAGAACGCGGAAAGCGACGACCACGAAGTGGTCGAGCCCCTCCCCGCCGGCACCAGCAGCACCAGCACCAGCAGCAACGACAGCGTCGACGACAGCGAGGCGCCGGACTGGAGCGATGGCGACGGCGCGGGCGAGGATCCGATCGATTTCTCGGGCGGCTCCTCCTCGTCGCGCAATGGGTCCTCCAGCGACGAGGACGGTTTCGAGCCGCAAAGCGCCGCGCCGGAAACGCTGCAGGAACACCTCCTGTGGCAGCTCAACCTCACGCACATGAGCCCGCGCGATCGCGCCATCGCGGAAGTGCTGATCGACGCGCTCAATGCGGACGGCTATCTCACCGAAAGCATGGAATCGCTGCTCGCGGCGCTGCCGGCCGACATCAAGGCCAGCGCCGCCGAGTTGGAGCACGTGCGCCGCCTGCTGCAACGCTTCGACCCCACCGGCATCGCCAGCCTGGACCTGCGCGATTGCCTGCGCGTGCAGCTGGAGCAATTCGATCCGGACACGCCGCACCGCGATCTCGCGCTGCGTATCGTCGACAGCGAGCTGGAACTGCTGGCCCGCAACGACATCGCCCGCCTGGCGCGCAAGCTGCGCGCCAGCGAAGACGACACCGCCGCGGCCGCCGTGCTGATCCGCAGCCTCGACCCGCGCCCCGGCGCGGCGCTCGACGTGACGCCGGTGGAGTACGTGGCACCGGACGTCTATGCGCGCAAGGATGGCGGCCGCTGGCGCGTCAGCCTCAACCCGGACTGCCAGCCCCGGCTCGGCCTCAACCAGCATTACTGCGGCCTCATTGCCCAGGCCCGCGGCACCGACGCCAGCTGGATGCGCGGCCAGTTGCAGGAGGCTCGCTGGCTGATCAAGAGCCTGGAATCGCGTGCCGAGACCCTGCTCAAGGTGGCCGAGGCCATCGTGCGGCGCCAGAGCGCCTTCCTCGACTACGGCCCCGAAGCCATGCACCCGCTGGTACTGCGCGAAGTGGCCGAGGAAGTGGGCATGCACGAGTCGACCATTTCACGTGTAACTACGCGCAAGTACATCCATACGCCGCGCGGCACGTTCGAACTTAAGCACTTCTTCTCCAGCGGCGTGTCCACCGAAGACGGTGGCAGCGCGTCGGCCACCGCCATCCAGGCCATGCTGCGCAAGCTGGTCGATGCCGAGGACCCGCGCAAGCCGCTGTCCGACCAGGCGATCGCGGAGGAACTTCACCGCAAGGGCATTCAGGTTGCCCGACGCACCGTGGCCAAGTATCGCGAGGCCATGCGCATTCCCAGCTCCAGCGAGCGGCAACGCGCTGGCTGAACGGGGCTTTCCGGTCTGTGGCAAAGCGCCCCAGGAACTTGGGGCCAAAAAAGCCGTCTCCATATTTCATAGTGGCGGCGCGCGCAGGGAAACCGGCCATGTCCGAACCGTGAAGGTCTTTCTAACGCGGGCATGACGGCAAAGGCGCATAGTGACTGTCCCGACTTGGTGAGGAGGCCGGAAAAACGCATCGAACATCCCCAGGTTTTTGAAGGTGTGTCGGTCACGCGACGAGCGCCCGGCGCATCGATTCCAGTCGCTTCGGCGGCGTGTACCAGAGGAGGCGCAACATGCAAGTTCAGCTCAGCGGTCAGCAGATTGAAGTCACCCCGGCACTGCGGGATCACGTGAACAACCGGCTCGACCGCCTCACCCGCCTCGACGAACGAATTCTCAGCCTCAGCATCGTGCTTTCCGTGAACAAGCTGCAGCAGCGTGCCGAAGGCACGATGACCGTGAGCGGCTCGACCCTGCACGCCGAGGCCAATGAGAATGACATGTACGTCTCTATCGATGTCCTGTTCGACAAGCTGGTGACCCAGCTGCGTAAACACCGCGAGAAGGTCTGCGACAAGCACCAACGCGCCTCGCGTGAAGAGCGCCTTTACGGCTGACCCTCCCTGGCCCGCCCCCTCCGGGCGGGCCTTACCCCCCCCGATTTCCGCGATCCAAAGGCAGTTGCCGGTGCGAACTGGCACAATGCCCGTGACGCTGCCCGCAGCCATGAAGGCTCCCCATGGCAGTGCAAAGGAATTGGCTTGGATCGGCTGACCGCCCGACAACTCTACGATGGTGTCCACGAGCGCATGGCGCTGCGCTGGGTTTCCGGCATGCGCGGCGAATCGCGCCTGCTCGAACAGGCGGCCACCACCACCCGGCGCCCCTCGCTGATCGGGTATTTGAACGTCATCTACCCCAACAAGATCCAGATCATCGGCACCGAGGAGCTCAACTACCTCGACGGCCTGGATTCGCGCCAGCGCTGGGAGGCGATCAACAAGATCGCGGCCTACCAGCCGGTGGCGATCATCGTGACCAAGGACCAGGCCATCCCGACGGACTTGCGCGAGGTAGCCGAGGAAACCAACACGCCGCTGTGGATCAGCTCCAAGCGCGGGCACGAATTGCTGACGTGGATGCAGTACCACCTCGCACGCATGCTCGCGCCGAAGATCACGCTGCACGGCGTCTTCCTGGAGGTGTTCTCGATCGGCGTGCTGATCACCGGCGAATCGGGCTCCGGCAAGAGCGAGCTCGCGCTGGAACTCATCAGCCGTGGCCACCGCCTGGTGGCCGACGACGCCACCGAGTTCACCCTGATCGCACCCGACGTCATCGACGGCACCTGCCCGGAGCTGCTGCAGGACCTGCTGGAAGTGCGCGGCCTGGGCGTGCTCAACGTGCGCGAGATGTTCGGCCATACGGCCGTGAAGCCGTCCAAATACCTGCGCCTGGTGGTGCACTTGAAGCCACTGCGCGAAGGAGAGGATACCGACGGGCTCACCCGCCTCACCGGCGACATCGGCCATCGCGAGATCTTCGAGGTGCAGGTGCCGATGATCACCATCCCGGTGGCGCCCGGCCGCAACCTCGCGGTGCTGGTCGAGGCCGCGGTGCGCAACCACGTACTCAAGAGCAAGGGCATCGACCCGGCCCAGACCTTCATCGATCGCCAGGCGCACCAGATGCGCCGACTGCCTCCCTGGTGACCCATGAGCGAGAAGACGTCCCTCCTCCCCGCCTCACCCGACGCGACGCACCTGATCGTGCTCACCGGCATGTCCGGTGGCGGCAAGACCGTGGCGCTGCGCGCGCTGGAAGACCTCGAGTTCTACTGCGTCGACAACCTGCCGACCGTGCTGCTGCCGCAACTGGTTGCCTCGGTGCGGCGCGACGCGGGCGAAAAGCGCCGACATGTCGCCGTGGGCGTGGACGTGCGCAACCCCAGCGAGGACCTGCGGCGCATGCCCGCCATGTTGTCCGAGCTGGCGGCGGCGGGCGTGCATGCGCACCTGATCTTCCTGGACAGCCGCGACGAAGTGCTGATCAAGCGCTATTCGGAAACCCGCCGGCGCCATCCGCTTTCCTGGCAGGGCCTGTCGCTGGCTGATGCGATCGCCGAGGAGCGTCGCCTGCTGCGCCCGCTCGCCGCGATCGCCGACAAGGTGATCGACTCCAGCGACCTCAACGTGCACCAGCTGCGCCGCCTGTTCGCCACCGGCTATGCCGACGCGACCGAAGGGCTGACCCTGATGTTCCAGTCGTTCGCCTTCCGGCGCGGACTGCCGCTCGATGCCGACTTCGTGTTCGACGCGCGCTGCCTGCCCAACCCGCACTGGGACCCGACCCTGCGCCCCCTGTCGGGCAAGGACGTGGCCGTACGCGACTACCTCGATGGCCAGCCCCTGGTGGGCGAGTACCTGGCCGATACCACGCGCTGGCTCGACACCTGGCTTCCACGCTTCGAGGTGGATGATCGCAGCTATGTAACCATCTCCATCGGCTGCACCGGCGGGCGGCATCGTTCGGTCTACCTGGTGGAAAAGCTGGCTTCCCATTACCGCGAGCTACGCAACGGCGTGCTCACTTTCCATCGCGAACTCGAGTGACAGCCATGCGGTCCTTATCCACGAAACGGACGGGCACGTCGCCATGAGCGTTGGCGTATTGCTGATGACGCACGAGGCCGTCGGCCAGGCACTGATCTCGGCCGCGCACCACGTGCTGCCCAAGCTGCCCTTGCAGGTGGAGGCGGTGGAAGTGCCGCCGCAGGCCGACCCCGACGTGATGCGCACGCTTACCGCCAGGCATGCGCGGGCGCTCGACCAGGGCGACGGCGTGCTGGTGCTGGCCGACCTGTATGGCGCCACGCCATGCAACATCGGGCTGTCATTGGGCGCGCTGGGCGTGCGGCTGCGCTGCGTGTCGGGCCTCAACCTGCCGATGCTGCTGCGCGTACTCAACTATGCTGAAAAACCGCTGGATGAGCTGGCGGAAATAGCGGCCAGTGGCGGCCGCGGGGGAATCTTCATCGACCATGCTTGAACGAGACATTGTGGTATCCAACAAGCTGGGCCTGCACGCACGCGCGTCGGCCAAGCTGGTGCAACTGGTGCAGGGCTTCAAATCGACGGTGTGGCTGGTCAGCAAGGGGCGCGAGGTCAACGCGCAAAGCATCATGGGCGTCATGATGCTGGCGGCGGGCATCGGCACGCCGCTCACCGTCCGCGCGGACGGTCCGGACGAAGCGTCGGCCATCAACGCCGTGGTGGAGCTGTTCGATCGCAAGTTTGACGAAGGGGCCTGAATGGGAGGGTGGAGCGCACGAACGTCGCATCCTGAGGTCGTATTCACGGCCCGGTTTGCCGCGTCATGCGATCTTTCCCGCGCGGGATTCGAGATGCTGGCCGGATGCCGGCATCCATCGTGGCCTGAGCGGCCATCCCACCACGGAGGGTACGCATGAGACAGATATTGGCAGGCACCACGGCCGCGAAAGGCATGGCGCTCGGCCGTGCCCGCCTGGTGCAACCGAGCCGCTATCTGGTCGACACGCGTCCGCTCAATGAGGACGAGGTCGACGTCGAACTCGCGCGCCTGCATCGTGCATTGGAAACCGCCCGGCAGGAGCTGCGCGAACTGCGCGGCAAGCTGCACGGCGCGCTGGCGCGCGAGGTCAACGAGTTCATCGATGCGCACAGCCTGCTGCTGGATGATCCGGAACTGCTGCGTGGACTGGACGACCTCGTGCGCATCGGCCATTACCGTCCCGGCGCCGCGCTGAAGAAACAGCGCGACCGCCTCGCCGCCGTATTCGAGGCCATGGACGATCCTTACCTGCGTTCTCGCAAGGAGGACGTCGACCAGGTCATCAACCGCGTGATTTCCGCCCTGCAGCGCCAGACCAGCCGCGAGGAGCGCAAGCTGGCCGCGCGCGTGGGCGAAATCCTCATCGCCGACACCATTGCGCCGGCGGACATGGCGCACCTGGCCGGCGCCGGCCTGCTCGGCGTGGTCGCCAGCTCGGGCAGTCCGTATTCGCACAGCGCGATCCTTGCGCGCAGCCTCGACCTGCCGATGCTGGTCGGCGCCCGCGATGCGTTGTCGACCATCCACGACGACGACCTGATCCTGCTCGACGCCGAACGTGGCGAAGCGGTCGTGCACCCCACTGCGCAGGATCTCGCCCGTTACCGCTCATGGCAGCGCGAGGCGGCGCAGGAAGGACGGCGGCTTGCCACGCTGGCCAACGCGCCCACGCGCACGAGCGACGGCGTCGACATCCGCTTGCTCGCCAACGCTGAAATGCCCGCCGATATCGCCATGGCCCGCTCGCGCGGGGCCGACGGCGTCGGGTTGTACCGCACCGAATTCCTGTTCCTTCGGCAGAAGGGACTGCCTACCGAAGACGAACAGTTCAACGCCTATCGCGATCTCGTGCTGGGCATGGGCGGCCTGCCGGTGACGATACGCACGCTGGACCTTGGCGCCGACAAGGCCGACGCCGCAGGCCTCGTCCTGCGCGGCGAGGACAATCCGGCGCTGGGCGTGCGCGGGGTACGGCTTTCGCTGCGCTACCCGGCCGTGTTCACCACGCAGATCCGCGCGATCCTCCGCGCCGCCTGCTATGGACCCGTGCGCGTGCTGGTGCCGATGGTGACGCAGCCGGACGAGCTGATCGCCGTGCGTACGCTGTTCAAGCTGGCTCGCCAGGAATTGAAGCGCGAGAACATCGACCTGCCGGAAAAACTGGCGCTGGGTGCGATGATCGAAGTGCCCGCCGCGGCGATCAACGTGCGCGCGCTGCTCGAGCATGCCGACTTCCTCGCCATCGGCACCAACGATCTCGCGCAGTACGTGCTGGCCGCCGATCGCGGCAACGATGCGCTGGACAACATCTACAACCCGCTGCAACCGGCCCTGCTGCGGCTGCTGGCCTATGTGATCACCGAGGGCCGTCGCGCCAAGAAGCCGGTAAGCCTGTGTGGCGAGATCGGCGGCGACACCAGCTTCACTGCCCTGCTGCTGGCGCTGGGCCTGTGCGAGTTCAGCATGCATCCCAGCCAGCTGCTACACGTGCGCGATCGCCTCAACGCGCTCGATCACGGCGTACTGCGCGCGCATGCACCACGCATCCTGCGCGCGCGCACGCACGAGGAAGCCGAGGCGCTGCTGGCCGCCATCACCGGCTGACTTGACGGTTCGTCTTTTCCTGCAGAGGGCGCACCCAGTGCGCGATCAACCGGCGTTACGGCCGGAGCTGTAGCGTTGCGGTCGCGCACCGGGTGCGCTTTTACAGGGTTTCCGTGGCGCTCAACGCGCGCTGGCAAGGAATGCTTCGATCAAGGCGCCGCGATAGCGCTGCCTGTGCAACAGCAGCGACAGCTTGCGCCGCAGATCGAGGAACGGCGTGCGCAGCACTTTCAGGCGGCCCGCGGCCACCGCGTCGATCACCGCCACCTCGGGTACGCAGGCGATGCCGAGGCCCGCAATCACGGCCTGCTTGATCGCCTCCGCCTGGTCCAGTTCCAGCACGGTTTCACCGGGCGGCAGGCTGGATATCGCGCGCTCACTCAGGCTGCGCGTGGCCGAACCCGGCTCGCGCAATACCCAGCGCGCACCGGCGAAATCGTCGGGTTGCAGGCGGCGCTTGCGCGTGAGCGGATGATCGGGCGGCGCGCAGACCACCAGCGCGTCGTCGCGCCAGGGGCGCACCTCCAGTGACGGATGCGCCACCGGGCCTTCCACGCAGCCCAGTTCCAGCGCGTGGTCGAGCATGGCGGCCACGATCTCCGCGGTGTTGGACACGCGCAGCCGCACCGAGACGTGGGGATGGGTGCGTACGAAATCGCCCAGCAGTTCACCCACGCGGTAATTGCCCACGGTGTTGCTTGCGCCCACGCGCAGTTCACCGCCGAGTTCGTCGGGACTGCCGCTGCCGATGCGCCCGAACTCCGCGTAACGCTCCAGCAGCTCCTGCGCCAAGGGCAACAGCTCGCGGCCACGGGTATTGAGTCGCAGGCGCCCTCTTTCCCGCGCGAACACGGGCGCATCCAGCTGCCTCTCCATTTCGGCCAGGGCCATGCTCGCGGCGGGCTGCGTAAGGTGCAGCACTTCGGCGGCAGCACGCACGCTGCCAAGACGCGCGATCTGCACGAACACTTCGAGCTGGCGCGGGCTGATATTGATCATCAGGATACTTTATTGGATGAATCAATAATTCCAAATTTTACTGATAGACCGTGAGGCGGACAATGGCGCCATCGCAGGAGAGCACCATGAATGCCGCCACCACTACACCCGCCACCGCCACGCCTTCGCTTTCGCAGCGGCTACCCGGCCTGCTGCTGTCGGTGGCCATCGCCCTGGTGGCACTGGGCCTGGGGCGCGAGCTGCCGCTGATCGGCGGGCCGGTATTCGGCATCGTGCTCGGCATTCTGGTACGCAACATCGTCGCGCCCGGCGGCACCTACACGCCGGGCATCCAGTTCGCGGGCAAGCAGGTGCTGCAGTGGTCCATCATCGCCCTGGGCTTTGGCCTGAGCCTCAACCAGGTGGCGAAGACCGGATTGGAATCGCTGTCGGTGACGCTGGTGACCATCACGGTCGCCTTCCTGGCGGCCTGGCTGCTGGGACGCGCGCTCGGCGTGCATGACAAGCTCAAGATCCTGATCGGCGTGGGCACGGCGATCTGCGGCGGCTCGGCCATCGCCGCCGTCACGCCCATCATCAAGCCGGACGAACACGACACCGCATTCGCCATCTCCACCATCTTCCTGTTCAACCTGGTGGCGGTGCTGCTGTTCCCGCTGCTGGGCCACCTGCTGCATCTGACCGACCTCGGTTTCGGGCTGTGGGCAGGCACGGCGATCAACGACACCTCCTCGGTCGTGGCGGCGGGCTACAGTTTCAGCAAGGAGGCCGGCGATTACGCCACCATCGTCAAGCTCACCCGCGCCACGCTGATCATCCCGATCTGCCTCGTGCTCGCCTTCGCCACCGCATGGAAGCAGAAGAAGCAGGGCGCCACCGATTTCAGCCTGCGCCGTATCTTCCCGTGGTTCATCCTGTGGTTCCTGGTGGCGTCGGCGCTGCGCACGGCGGGCATCGTGCCGGTGGTGATCCAGCCGGCGCTGCACATGGCCGCCGAGTTCCTGATCATTGTGGCGCTCACCGCCATCGGCCTCTCGGCCAACCTGCGCAAGATGGCTTCGACCGGCGCACGCCCGATTCTGCTCGGCCTTGGCGTATGGGCCGCGGTGTCGGTGAGCAGCCTGCTGGTGCAGCTGGTGATCGGGCAGCTCTGAGCATTGCCCCGCCTCGCCCTGGCGCGGCAAACTCGACCTTTCGCCCTCCAGGGCGCTTGCACAGGGATGTCGCATGAAGAGCGTGTGGCGCATCATGGTGCTCACGTTGCTGCTTTCCTCGGCGGTCGCCGCAATCGCCAGAGGCGCAACAGAGCAACGCGTTCTGTTCATCGGCAACAGCCTGACCTACGTGAACAGCCTCCCGGCGATTTTCGAACTCACTGCGCAGGCCCAGGCCAGCGCACCACGATATCGCGCCGACATGTATGTTCGAGGCGGTGCCAGGCTTTCAGAACTGGCGCAAGAGCCGCAGCTCAATCAATTGCTCACCTCGGGCATCTATCAAATCGTGGTTCTGCAGGAGCGCGGCGGTGACGTGTTGTGCGCGCAGGAAACCGGAGGAAAAGTCGACGATACCCGCGAAACATGCGATCGCATGACCACGGCACACCTGAAGTTGGCTCGGCTGGCGCGGGAGCACGGCGCGCGCGTGCTTTACATGGGCACCTACCAGTCGGTGCCCAGGTTCTCGCAAATGCTGGTGCGCGCCGAAGCGCAACTCGGCGACGAGATGGGCGTGCCCGCGCTGGAGATCAGCGAGACGCTGCGGAGCCTCCAGCAGCAGTACGCGGATTACCCCTGGTTGTATGCCGACAACAGCCATCCCGGCATTGCCACCACCACGCTGATGGCGCTACGCGTATACCAGGCACTTCATCCGGGCCATCCGCTCAAGCCGTATGCGCTGTGCACGGCCAGCAAGCTGTATACGAATCACCTTGGCGAACGCACCTTTGTCACCCACGACGCTCTTACGGCCAAGGCCGGTCCCGCACACTGCCTGTTGAACGAGGCGCAGACGGGCGCGATCATCGAAGCGCTTGCGCCCTCCGGCTGATCCCACCCTGGAATGACACGCATGCTGATCGAAGGCCGATGCCATTGCGGCAACATCTCGTTTTACCTGCGATGGGAGCCTGACCCCGACGAGATCCCCGCGCGCGCGTGCGACTGCTCGTTCTGCACGAAGCACGGCGGGGTATGGACATCCTGCCCGGACGGCCATTTGCGGATTTCAGTACAGGATGCCGCGCAGGTATCGCGCTATGCCTTCGGCACGCGCACGGCGGAATTCCATGTATGTGCGCGTTGCGGCGTGGTGCCGCTGGTCACCAGCACCATCGACGGCCACCTCTATGCCGTGGTCAACGTCAACGTGCTCGAAGGCATCGAGCCTTCGCGGCTGAAGCACAGCGCGGCGAGCTTCGGCGAGGAGGACCCGGGCGTGCGCCTGGCGCGCAGGCAGCGTCATTGGATCAGGCACGTGGCATTCGACTGAACGCGGCGCGCCGCAGACCCGGCGCCCCTACTTCCCCACGAACGCTTGCAGTATCGCCATCGCGGGTGCGAGCTGGCTGGCCGTCTCCGGACCGAGCTCATGCCGGCCGACGATGTACTCCGGCGTGTTGCAGGCGATCCATGCATCGCCGTGCTCGTCCTCCCACACCAGGACCTTCAACGGAAGATCGAGGCCGATGGCCGGCTCCATCTTCATCAACGGCGTGCCCGCTTTCGGGTTGCCGAAGATCAGCATCCGCTCGGGCCGCATGCTGAGCCCCGCGCGTTCCGCATCGCCGCTGAAGTCGATGCGCGCGAATATCGTGAGCCCCCGCGAGGTGATGGCTTCTTCCAACCCGTCGATGGTTTTTGCGAAGTCGAACGACGAGCGGAAGCGAACAACGCCGAAGTGCGGGGCACCAAGGCTGGAGACATCCTGGGGCATGGACCACCTTGCTCGATGCGGAGTCGAAGGAAATGCTCCGACGTGCTCCGTCAAGGCGATGCATGCGCCGGCACGCCTCCGTGAACGGAAGCGCACCGGCGCCAGGGCGCTTGCCTCAGCGCACGCCGCCACCGGCAAACAGGCGCTCGCCGGTCAGCCAGTACGAGTCATCGGAGGCCAGGAAGGTGACGATCGAGGCGATGTCGTTCGGCTGGCCGATGCGGCCGAGCGGGGTCTGCGCCACGGCATGGGCGTGGAAGTCCGAACCGATGAAACCGGCCGAGTGGGTGCCCTCGGTTTCCACCATGCCCGGGTTGACCGCATTGACGCGGATCTTGCGGGGGCCCAGTTCGCGCGACAGCACGCCCGTGATGGCGTCCACCGCGCCCTTGGTACCGGTGTAGACCGCGCTGGTCTCCGGCACGATGCGCGTTACCAGTGAGCCGATGTTGATGATGCTGCCGCCCTCGCCCAGATGCTTCACGGCTGCCTGGGTGGTCAGCAGCAGGCCCAGCACGTTGACGTTGAACTGCTTGTGGAAGTGTTCCTCCGTGATCTGCTCGATGGCGCCGAACTCGTAGACACCGGAGTTGTTCACGAGGATATCCAGGCGGCCGAAGTGCTTGACCGCGGCGTCCACGATGCCCTGGGCATCGGCGGCCTTGGAGACGTCGCCTCCAACGGCCACGGCCTTGCCGCCGGCCTTTTCAATCTCGCTGACCACGGTGTCGGCGCCGGCCTTGCTGGAGGCGTAGTTCACGACAACCGAAGCACCTTCGGCGGCCAGCGACTTCGCGATGGCGGCACCGATACCCTTGGATGCGCCGGTAACGACGGCGACTTTGCCTTTGAGCTTGCTCATGACGGGTCCTGATGGGGGTGGGATAGCATGACTGGGAGTTCTCAACTCCCATGGTTCGCAACATACGAACTTATGAACTAATTTTCAAGAGCTGGTAAAATGCCGTCATGCGTCCGTTGACCCACCCCTCGATCGACGACATCACCGTGGAGGGCATCCTCCACGCGCTGTCCGATCCCGTACGCGTCCGTATCTATACGCAGCTTGCCTGCGCGGAGCGCGCCAACAGCTGCTCGGCTTTCCTGCAGGTGGAAGACCGCTGCATCCCCAAGTCCACGCTGTCCCAGCACTTCCGGGCGCTGCGCGAGGCGGGGCTGATCCGCAGCGAGCGGCGCGGCGTGGAAATGCTCAACACCACCCGCTGCGACGAAATCCAGCAACGCTTCCCCGGCCTTTTGCCCGCGATCATGCAGGCGCATGCCATCCAGTCCGGCAAGCCGCTGCCGCCTGCCCCTGAGGGCGACGACAAGTAAGTCTTCCGGTGGGATGCCCGCCAGGCGGGCCTGCTTCAGTCCGCCGGGATATCCCGTAGACGCGACTGGGAAATGCCCGACTCGATAGCGGCTGACATCGCCTGCGATCCCGGGACAGACCGATGCCGCGTATCCCTCGGGTCACGGCACGAAATGAGTTGTGGCCATCCGTGGCCGGCGGTCCCATCCGTGTTTCCCCTGGGACCCGCCAACGATAGCGAGAGAGGCGCCGTTACGGCATCTCATACAAGTCGTAGGAATTGCCCTACAAATGGGGACGTCAGGCCTTGCCCTGCTCCACCAGCGTCAACGCCACCTTGTCGCGCAGGTATACCGGCAGCGCATGCTCCGGCGCCGTCGCGCGCCCCGCCGCGAACTCGCGTACCGCCAGTTCCGCGACATGGCGTGCCTGCGGATAGCGCCCGCCCTCCGCGGAACGCAACCCGCCGGTGAGATGGCGGCGAAGTTCCTCCTCATAGGTGGACCATCCGGTACCGACCACGTGCCACTGCGCCTCCTGCGGCAACCGCAGCGAAGTCGGCAAGCACACGCGCTCGTCGTCCAGCGGCATCAGCCCGCCGTTGTCGTCACGGCGATAGCTCGCTGCGTAGATCTCGCCCATGCGCGCATCGATCACGGCAAGAATCGCCGCCTCGTCTTCGGGTGCCTCAAGCGCCAATGCGGCGAGCGACGACACCGTGACCACGGGCACGTCCAGCGCCAACGCCATGCCCTGCGCCAGCGAGATGCCGAGGCGCACGCCGGTGAACGCGCCGGGGCCGCGGCCGACGGCAATCGCATCGAGCGCGTGGCGACCCAGGCCGGCTTCGGCCAACAGGTTGTCGGCCATCGGCAATACCAGTTCGGCATGGCGCCGGGGCGCGATTTCGCTGCGCGCGATCACTTCGTCGCCGTGGATCAGGGCAACGGAGCAGGCTTCGGTGGAGGTTTCGATGGCAAGCAGGTTCATGGCCGCTCCATGATAGCCGGTGCAGGCGTGGCCGCGGCGGGCACGCTGGCATACCAGTCGATGCGCCGGGTGAGATACATCAGCAGCGCAACAGCGAGCACCAGCACGATGGCGCCGATCAGCAACGCATACTCCTCCGCCGCCAGCACCACGTAGAGCATGGCGTAGACGAGACCCAACGCGGCGCCCAACAACAGGCCGGCCCGGCGCGCGCCAAGCACGGCCATCGCATAGCCACCCATGATCAAGACCACCGAGGCGGCCGCCACGCCATAAGCAAGCCCGAAGCCGATCTGCTCGGAAAGGGCCAGCAACAGCACATAGAACGAGGTCAGCGCCGCGCCGATCAGCAGGTATTGTACGGGGTGCACGCGCAAGCGCTTGAGCACCTCGAACAGGAAGAACGCCACGAAGGTCATGGTGATGAACAGCAAGCCGTATTTGCCCGCGCGCACATTGCGCTGGTAGATGTCCACCGGTTGGAACAGCGCTACGCCGAAGGTCGAATCATGCACGGCGCTGTCGATGCGGCCATCGCTCGCATGCCAGGACTGGCCATACCGCCGGTTGAGGTCGAGCATATGCCAGCGCGCCGAAAAGCCGTGTGCGTCCACCGTGCGTTCCACGGGCAACGCGGCGCCGATGAAACTCGGATCCGGCCACGGCGCATGCATCTTCACATCCATGGTGCGTGCCAGCGGAAGCCACTGCAGCGACTGGGTGCCGGCCAGGCGGAAGTTGAGCACGAAGTCGATCGGCTGGCCCGCCAGGGCCTCCAGGTCCAATGGCACCGTCACCGTGGGCCACGAACCACCGAAGGTGGCTGCCGACGACGAGAACCGTTGCGGCTTGCCGTTGATCTGCACTTCGGTCACTTCCTGCAGGCCGCGCAGATCGGCCAACACCAGCCTCAATTCGGCCTTGCCGCCTTGCCAGGTCGCGCCGTCGAGCTGGCGCGATTGCGCTATCTCATCGGGGAGAAAGCGGCCATGCAGCTGCACGGTCGAAGCGAACACCGGCGCCTCGTAGATACCGTAACGCCGCTTGTCCACCGTCATGGCCACATCCATGCTGGCGGTATCAGGCAGGATCAAGGCGGTATCGGTCTGCTCCCTGGGTTCGCCTGGCGCGCCGGCGAAGGTCTGGCGCGTGGGCACCGCCAGCACCAGGCCACCCAGCACCTGTTCGCCGCCCCAACCCTGGGCGATCTGGTCGATCGCTGACTGGCGCATGCCCTGCCGCTCTTCCACCAGCGACTGCACTTTCCACAGCGGCAACAGCATCAACAACGCGAGCAAACCGATGCCAAGCACCTTGGCAGTCCAGCTTCGCATCCAGCTTCCCATGACCATGATTCCCCATGACGGAGTCATCATGGAAACAGGCGCCGGGGCAAGCCGCAGGGCAAGCTGCGGTCAAACGGTGACAAGCGGGAGGCGAAACGGCGATCAGCCGGCCGGCGGCTGCCACAGCTCGATGCGCGTGCCCTCCGGATCCATGATCCAGCCGAAACGACCGAACTCGCTGTCTTCGACGCGATCATCGACCGTCACGCCGGCATCGCGAAGCCGGGCGAGCATGCCGTCGAGGTCGTCCACGCGGAAATTGATCATGTACGGCTGCGCGCTGGGCGCGAAGTAATCGGTGTCCGCCGCGAACGGGCACCAGACGGTGTAGCCGCTGCGCGAGGCGTCGTCGTCGAAACGCACGCCGCCCCATCCCTCGATCGACAGTCCCAGGTGCCGGGCATACCACTCGCCCAACGCCTTGGGATCGCGCGACTTGAAGAAGAAGCCGCCCATGCCGGTGACCTTGGCCATACCGTCGCCCTCCACGCGGTGGAATGTCGGGACATCGTCCGGCGGCCGGCCGCGGAAATCCAGTGCCGGCCTACCACGATCACTCGACAGGCGACGGGTCCCTGGCGAAGAACGCCTGCACATCGACCAATGCCCGCGTGCGCGGCATGGGCGGCAGGCTGCCGAGGAACAGACGTCCGTATCCCTTGGTGGTGAGGCGCGGATCGCACAGCACGAGCACGCCGCGATCGCGTACATCGCGGATCAGGCGTCCCGCGCCCTGCTTGAGCGCGATTACCGCGCTGGGCACCTGCCAGCCCATGAAGGGATTGATGCCCGAGTGCTCCAGCGCTTCCAGTCGCGCCTGCAACACGGGATCGTCGGGCGCGGCGAACGGCAGCTTGTCGATCACCACGACACTCAACGCTTCGCCCGCCACGTCCACGCCTTCCCAGAAACTCGCCGCGCCCAGCAACACGCCATGGCCGCTGGCGCGGAACTCTTCCAACAGGCGATGGCGCGGTGCCGTGCCTTGCACGAACAGTGGCCATGGCACGCGCTCGCGCAAAAGGTCGGCCGCACGACGCAGGGCGCGGTGCGATGTGAACAACAGGAAGGCGCGGCCGTTCGAAGCGTGCAGGACCGGCAGCACGGCCTCGACCACGCGGTCGGTGTAATCGCGAACCGAGGGATCGGGCAGGTTTTCGGGCAGGTAGCACAGCGCCTGCTTCGCGTAGTCGAACGGGCTTTCGACATGCAGCGTCTGCGGATCTTCCAGCCCGAGCTGCCGCGCGAAATGATCGAAGCTGCCCGCCACCGAGAGCGTCGCCGAGGTGTGCACCCAGGCGGCCTGGGTCTGTTCGCGCATCGCACGCAGTGGCGCGGCGAGATCGAGCGGCGTGGCATGCAGCGCAAACCCGCGCGGGAACAGCTCGAACCAGCGCACGTCACGCTCGCTCTCGCGTTCGGCAATGCGATCGAGCCGCTCGCTGAGATGCGCGGCGCGCTCATGCGCATTGGCAAAGCCGCGCGAACGCTCCGCCTGCGAGGCCAACGCGTCGGTCAGCGCCGCCAGCACTTCGCGCGTGTCATGCAATGCCGCGTTGATGGCGTCGCTGGCTTCCAGCAAATGGAACGGGCCGCGTTCGGG
>NZ_BCPR01000017.1 GCF_016586165.1 Dyella sp. EPa41
GGCAAGGCAAAAGTTTAAAAACGCGCCCGTAGCTCAGTTGGATAGAGTACCAGGCTACGAACTTGGTGGTCGGGAGTTCGAATCTCTCCGGGCGCGCCATATATGGCAAGACGAGGTGGAAACACCGCGGATTGCACCGCAAGGCAGTGAATCGCCAAGCGGACCGGACGAAGAGTTGAAGTTCGGTGTGCTTTGATACGGATTGACTAGGCTAGGCGTCACCCGTAGCATTTCAAAGCTTCAGCCCGCGGAAGCGGTTGAGGGTTCGAAATCGGGGTATAGCTCAGCCTGGTAGAGCGCCAGCTTTGGGAGCTGGATGTCGGGGGTTCGAATCCCTCTGCCCCGACCAGCAGATGCTATGCACAATGTGCACAAGCGCCTGTAGCTCAACCGGATAGAGCATCGGCCTTCTAAGCCGACGGTTGCAGGTTCGATTCCTGTCGGGCGCGCCAATTCAAGTTTATGGTGGGCGTAGCTCAGTTGGTTAGAGTACCGGATTGTGATTCCGGTTGTCGTGGGTTCGAATCCCATCGTCCACCCCAGTTTCAGGCTTTTACAATTCAGTTTTACGGGCCGTTAGCTCAGCTGGTAGAGCAGTTGACTCTTAATCAATTGGTCCTAGGTTCGAATCCTAGACGGCCCACCAATTATGAAAGGCACTTGGCGCAAGCCAAGTGCCTTTTTCTTTGCGTTGCTCAATGGGCAGCCGGGCCGTTCGAAGTGCAACGCGTAGGCGTTCTTCGTTGACGCAAGGCGGGCGCTCAGGAGTGCACGCGAGCTCGGTTCCTATCTGGCGCTCCGTCTCGTCCTTCTGTTTCGCGCATGCAGTTTGAGCATGCGCAGCGTCAGTTTCTCCAGCGTCGCGCGGCTGCGATGACTTAACCGGTGGGTGGCGCGTTGCAGAGTCCCGCTTTCGCAGGCGTCGAAAATGGCGGGGTGGATATAGGACTGCCGGCAGACGGCGGGTGTATGCCCCAATTGCCTGGCCACCGCCTCGATGCAGGTTTTCATCTGTGCGCGATGGGCGCGTTGGTTGGATGCTTCGGCGAGTTCGATGCATCCGAGTGCGGTCGTGGCGAGGACCGTGGCGCCCCAGGTACGGAAGTCCTTGGCGCTGAAGTCGGCACCGCTGATCTCGCGCAGGTAGTCGTTGACCATGCCTGAATCGACCGGATGCGCGGCGCCGTTGTCGTCCAGGTACTGGAATACGTGTTGCCCTGGAAGCTCCTGCAGGCGATTGACCAATCGCGCCACGACCGGGTCGTGAATGTCGACTTCGCGCTCGATGCCGCTTTTGCCGCGAAAACGCAGCTTCAGCTGCCGGCGCGAGACCCTGACGTGCCGGTTGCGCAAGGTGCTGAGGCCATAGCTGCCGTTGTCCTTGGCGTAGTCTTCGTTGCCGATGCGCAGCAGGGTGGTGTCCAGCAGGCGCACGATGGCGGCGAGTACCCGTGGTGGTGACAGTTCCCTGCGCTTGAGATCCCTCGTGACCTGGCGGCGGATGCGCGGCAGTGCCCGCCCGAAGGCCTGCATGCGATCGAACTTGCCGGTGTCGCGCAGTTGGCGCCAGCGAGGGTGGTAGCGATATTGCTTGCGTCCTTTGGCATCGCGCCCCGTGGCCTGCACGTGCCCGAGCGGATGGCTGCAGATCCATACCCGGGTATATGCCGGGGGAATCGCCAGGCTGCGGATGCGTTCCAGGATGGCGGGTTGCGTCACCCGGCGGCCACGTTCGTCCCGATAGCTGAAACCTTTGCCGGTGCGTTGCCGGTGGAACCCGGGCTGCTCATCGGTGACGTATACGAGGCCCGCCGACCTCGCTTCCTGTTTCGCAACGGCGACCGGATCGCCAGTGTTTCGCGCACTTCGTGCCATGGCCTGCCTGGACCCGCGACGGTCGAGCCATGGGGCCATGGGAAGCGTGCAAGCGGCGTCATGGAAAGCGCAACGGAATGCATCACGATGGCTTTGATGGCGACCCCGCAAGCATGTGCGCGTCGCTACCCGGCGCCGCGATGCGCTCAGGCGTACTGCATCTTGACGGTCATGCCGCCGTCGACCACGAAGTGCTGGCCCGTGACGAAACCCGACCGGGAAGACAGCAGATAGACGGCTAAAGCACCGATGTCTTCGGGCGTACCGACGCGTCCAACGGGATGCTGCGCATGGTCGCGGCGGCTGAGCTTGGGCGCGGAGCGCAGATCGGGCCTGCGCCACGCATCGGTGGCGATCCAGCCGGGAAGAATCGCGTTGACGCGCACGTCGGGTCCAGAGCTGATGGCGAGGGCATGGGTGAACGCCACAAGCCCGCCTTTGCTGGCAGCGTAGGCTTCGGTGTCCGGTTCCGACTGCAGCGCCCGGGTGGAGGCGATGTTCACGATGGCGCCACCGCGCTTGTGCAGTTCCGGCAGGGCGTGCTTGCTGCACAGGAAGGCGCCAGTGAGGTTGGTGGCGAGGTAGCGGTTCCAGTCCGCGAGCGCGAGTTCGGCAAGTGGCGCGGCATGGGGATTGGCGATGCCCGCGTTGTTCACCAGTCCGTCGATGCGTCCGAAGTGCCTCAGCGCGCTCGCCATCCAGCGGCGGACGCTCGCTTCGCGCGCGACATCCAGCACCGTGAAATGAGCGCGCGGGCCGACCTGCCATTCCTCGATGCACGCCTTGCCTGCTTCGGCATCCAGGTCGCCGATACCTACGCGGCCCCCGGCAGCGAGCACGGCCTGTGCTATGCCGCGACCGATGCCTTGTGCGCCGCCGGTGACAAGGATGGTCTTGTCTTTCAGGGGCAGCGGATCGTGGCTCGTGATGGCAGGTGCCTTGGGCATTGCAAGTCCTTGGTGTGGATCGGTGAGCGCTCGCCGTGATTCATCGCATCAACCGGAAGCAGGGGTGTCGCTGGTTTTCCGCGTCATGCACGGGTTCCGGGCGCGGGTTCATCGGCCAAACGGCCTAAAACCCGGCGCTGCCTTGTGGCGGATGGAGGGGCGGCATCGGGCGCGGTGGGCGCCGTCTTTCAGTATCGGCGTGGCCCCATGATCGCCACGTCGAAAGTGCGTCGGGTTTTTTGCAGGAATCCATGTGCGTCAAGGCATAGAACGAATGGTTTTGTCAAGTTTTCTTGGGGCATGGATATACTCCTTGGTGATGCAGTTCACATTTTGTATGCGCAGGGGGCCCCGCCATGAAATGTCTACGTTTGTTGCTTGTGCTGTGCGTTGCCGCGATGTTGACGGCCTGCGCCACGGGACGCGGTTCAACCGAAGCGCCCAAGATCGATCCCCAGGCGCAAGCCGTCGGAACCTACCGGATCGGCGTGGACGACCAGCTGCAGATCACGGTGTGGCAGAACCCCGACCTCAGCGTCAGCGTGCCGGTTCGTCCGGACGGCAAGATCACCGTGCCGCTGATCGGCGACGTGATGGCCGGCGGCAAGACGCCCGAGGAAGTGTCGGCGGAGATCAAGGACAAGCTCCAGTCCTACGTGCGTGACCCGCAGGTCGCCGTGATCCTGACCGCCTTGCGCAGCCATGAATATCTGTCGCGCGTTCGCGTGACCGGGGCCGTCCGCACGCCCGTTTCGCTGCCTTATCGCCAGGGCATGACCGTGCTCGACGCCGTGCTGGCGGCGGGTGGAACCACCGAGTTCGCCGCGCCGGACCGTACCGAACTGTTCCGCGAGGACAGGAACGGCGTGACCACGCCCTACGCCATCCGTCTGGACAAGGTGCTGCAGCAGGGCGATCTCGCCACCAATTATCCGGTGCAACCGGGAGACGTGGTCACGGTACCAATGCGGGCGTTCTGACGCCGCGCCAGGGGAACAAGGAAAGGGAGGTGCAGCCATGAGTGGAGAACTCAGGCCCATGACGAGCCTCGTGCCGTCATTGTTGAACGAGGCACGCCGCCGCCGCCTCGCGCTTGGCGTCGGTTTCGCGCTGATCGCTTTGATTGCGCTTGCCGTGGGCATGGCATGGCCTCGCAAGTATGTCGCCTCGACGACCATCCTCGCGCAGGAGAGCACGATCATCACCCCGCTCATGGAGGGCGCGGCGGCGCCGACGGGCAACAAGAACCGCGCGAACATGGCGCGCGACGTGATCTTCGGCCACAAGGTGATGACCAGGATCCTGGAAGTCGGCGGATGGACGGCGACGCATCCCTCGCCAGTGGAACAGGACCGCATCATCGAGGGGATCAAGTCGCGCACCCTGGTGCAGATCGCCCGCGACAACCTGATCACCATCACCTACAACGACAACAACGCCCGTCGCGCCTACGAGGTGACGCGTGCGTTTGCCCAGCTCTTCATCAGCGAAAGCCTGGCGTCCAAGCAGCGCGAGAGCAGGGAGGCCTACGAGTTCATCAACAGCCAGGTCGAGGCGTACCGCAAGAAGCTCACCGACGCCGAGGACAAGTTGAAGTCCTATCGCGATGCCAATGCCGATGCACGGCCAGGCAGCGAGGCCGATACCGCCGCACGCATCAGCCAGCTGCGCACGCAGATCGAGTCCTCCCGGATGGATCTGATGGAGCGTCGTTCGCAGGAAGCATCGTTGGCCGCCCAGCTCAACGGCGAGTCCGAGGTGAACACCGTGCAGACCGCCGACGGCGCCCTGCGCGCGCAGCTGGGCGAACTGCAGGCGCAGCTGAGCAGGCTGCTGCTCACCTATACCGATTCGTATCCGGACGTGGTGCGTATCCGGCACCAGATGGACGATCTCAAGCGCCAGCTGAGCGCCGCCGAGCAACACCAGCACGCCGCCCAGATGGCCGGTACGCCGACCGCACTGGAAAACAGCGTGACGTTCAACCCGGCCTACCAGCAGATCAAGACGCAGCTGGCCTCCACGCGCGCATCCACCGCGGCGGCGGCGGCCCGCATGAGCGCGAGCGAGTCCATGCTGCAATCGGAGCTGCAGCGAAGCACGCGCATCGCCAATTCGGAGAACGTCACGGCCGAGCTGACGCGCGACTACAACGTCAATCGCGACGTTTACCAGGATCTCCTGAAGCGCCGCGAGAACGCCCGCGTGTCGATGAACCTCGACGCGGAGCAGCGCGGCCTCAATTTCCTGATCCAGAACCCCGCGGTCATGCCGCTGACCCCGTCCGGCCTGCGGTTCATGCATTTCGGCCTCGCCGGGATCGCGCTGTCCATCGCCATTCCACTGGGCCTGCTGGTCGCCTTGGTGTGGTTCGATCCGCGTGTTCGCTCGACCTGGCAGGTCGAGCATGCCATCGGCGTCCCCGTGCTGGCGACGATTCCGTTCTATCCGACGCCACGGGATCGCCGGCGCGACCATCTGCGCAACATGATCGTGACGCTGATCGTCCTTGGCGTGGCGGTCGTCTATCTGATCGCCGTCTGGATGCGGCTGAAGGGATGACCATGAACATCGAAAACGACAAGATATCCGGCATCAGCGAAGTGCTTGAAGCGGCGGCGCACAGCCTGGAGATGCGCAAGTCGTCGAGCCAGTCCATCGCGCGCATGCACGAGCATGGCGGGGCGCTGGCCCCGGTGCAGCTCGAGCAGCGCCGGATGATCCACCGCGAGGAGTCCGTGCGTCCGCAGGCGGACGCCTTTCGCGAGATCCGCACGCGCCTGCTCGCCATGGCCGGGCAACAGAACTTCGTGACGCTGGTGGTGGCGGTGAGCCCGCGCTCCGGCGGCAGTTTCGTGGCGCGCAACCTCGCGGCGGCCTTTGCCTTCGACGAGGCGAAGACCAGCCTGCTGATCGATTGCAACGTGCGCTATCCGAGCCAGCACAAGGCGATGGGCATCGAGGCAACGCGCGGTGGCCTGACCGACCTGATGGATCATCCGGCGATTGGCGTGGAGTCGATCCTCTACCACACCGGCGTGCCGCACCTGCGGTTGATTCCCGCCGGCAGCGCGCGCGAAAGCGGCAGCGAATACTTCACTTCTTTCCGCATGCGCACGGTGATCGACTCGCTGCGTTCGCGCTATGCGGATCGGTATCTGTTTCTCGACGGCCCCGCGATCAAGGGTGCGCCGGACGCGCGAATCCTCGCCGACCTGGCCGATTTCGTGGTGGTGGTGGCCGGTTACGGCAAGGACACGCCGGGGGCGATCAACCAGGCCCTGACGCATTTCGAGCCGAGCAAGCTGGCAGGAGTGGTGTTCAACCAGGCGCAGTAGGGCGGGTAGGGAAGGCGCGCCGGGCCGCGGGTCCGGCGTCATTGGGGACCAGGGTCAGAGGACAGTACATGCCGGCTTTCAGCAAGCTCGCTCGCGCCACCATGCTCGCGCTCGTTGCGGTGCCCGGCATGTCCTTTGCGGGAACCTTCGGCTATGCCTTGTTCGGCAGCATCGAGCACAGCGACAACATCGCGCTGACCACCAGCAACCCGACCAGCACCAACATCATCACGCCGGGCATGAATTTCGCCTACCAGGAGCTGGGCTCCAGCTTCCAGGCCAATGTGGTCGGTACGCTGGAATACCTCCACTACACCAACAGCCAGTACGACAGCCAGACCCGCACGACGCTCACCGGCCAGGCCAACTGGTCGATCATGCCGCAGCGGCTGGACTTCACCATCGAGGACGACGCTGGCATCCAGCCGGTGGACACGCTGGCCAGCAATGCACCGGACAACCAGCAGCAGACCAACGTGCTGTCGCTGGGGCCGGTGCTGCACTTCAACTTCAACGAAGCCACGCGTGGCCAGGCGGAGGTGAAGTACTTCAACAGCTATGCCTCCAAGGTCGATGATTTCGACTCGTCCCGCGGGCTGGCCGCGTTCCGCGTGATTCGCGACGTGAGCCCGACCACGCAGGTATCGCTGAACGCCGAATCCCAGCGGGTGGATTTCCGCAACAACGCCACGGGCCCGGATTACACCCGCAATTCGCTGTACGGGCATTACGTGCATACGTTGCGCGACTTCGACGTGGACGCGCTGCTTGGCTGGACCTACATCGATTTCAACCACGAGCCGAGCGCGTCCAAGCCCATGGCCCGCATTACGCTGGGCTGGCGGCCCAGCCTGAGCAACAGCTTCAGCATCATGGGCGTCTACGAGTACTCCGACGCCGCGCAGGACATGCTGCTGCAGCCCGGCCAGAAAATCGTCGACAGCATGACCAACGTGCCGGCGAACCCGCTCGACCTGATCAATGATCCCACGCGCGGAATCAACACCGGTTCGATGGTGGTCGACTCGCAGGTCTACCTCGACCAGAGCGTGCAGGCGACCTACAGCTATCACATCGAACGTCTGACGCTGACCATCGCGCCGCTCTATCGCAAGCTGTCCTACCTCAACGATCCGACGTTCAACCAGACGGAACGCAATGGCGCCTTCAGCCTGGACTACAAGTTGCGGCCGACCTTGCTGCTGTCGACGTTCCTCAACGTCGACCATACCGATTACCACAGCATCGATCGCACCGACAAGGACTATCGCTTCGGTGCGGCGCTGAGCCATCAGTTCACCGACAAGTGGAGCTGGCGCGTCTCCTATACGCGGCAGCTGCGCAACAGCACCGTGGCCGGCCAGAGCTACCACGAGAACGAATACATGCTGTCCGTGGTGTACCACCGATGAAAGCGCGCATCGAAGCCGACCTGCCGTTCTATTTCGGCCCGGGAAGGGAGCTGTTCGGCTTCTATCATCCCGCGCCGGCCGCCAGCGGCGCGGCGGTGCTGTTGTGTCCGCCGCTGGGTGCCGAGCAGATCCGCTGCCATCGCCTTTACCGGCAGCTGGCTCATGCCCTGGCGGAGGCTGGTTTTCCGGTGCTTCGCTTCGACTATTACGGCACCGGCGATTCGGCCGGCCATGGTCGCGATGTCGATTGGACGCGTTGCCTCGCGGACGTCGCAACGGCAGCCACGGAACTGCGCGCGCGCAGCGGCGCGCAACGCATCCTGGCGTTTGGCACCCGGTTGGGCGCCAATGCCGCGCTCGACGCGACGGATGCGGCGTTGGCCGGCGTGGTGGCGTGGGATGCCATTGCCGATGGCGCCGCGCTGGTTGGTGAACTCGATCGCATGCAGGACGCGTTGAAGGTCGACCTCAACCGCTTCGACCAGGCGCGCCCGGAGCTGGACGTGCGCCTGGAGTGGCAGGGCTTCGAAACCACGGAACACTTGCGGGCCCAGCTTTCCGTCGTAGGCCTGCCGGCACTCGGTCCGCGCACCGCGTGGCTGGTGTCGAAAGGATCCGACGCGGTGTCGGAGCACGCGGACCGGCAGGGAAGAAGCGTCGAGGCGATCGATGTCGCGCCGCGCTGGGACGACATCGACCGGCTGGAAATGGCGATCCTGTCGCATCCCTTGATCGACGCGGCCAGGCGTCGCCTGCGGGAGATGGCGTGATGCACGAGCAGGCGTTCCGTTTCGGCAGTTCGCGCCACCTGGTCGGCATCGTCGGCTTGCCGCCGGTGATCGACCATGGCGTGGGCGTGGTGCTGCTCAATGCCGGCATGGTGTATCGCATCGGCCCGTTCCGCCTGCACGTCGACCTGGCGCGCCGGCTCAATGCGCTGGGTTACCCCACGCTGCGTTTCGACCAGTCGACCATCGGCGACAGCGGGGCAGGCGGGAAATTGCTTGCGCGGCCCGAGCAGGTGGTGGCCGATGTCGGTGAAGCCATGGATCTGCTGCATCAGCAGACGGGTTGCCGGCGTTTCGTGCTCTTCGGGCTTTGCTCGGGTGCGCAGAACGCGCACTCGGTGGCTCATGCCGATCCGCGCGTGGTCGGGGCGTTGTTCCTTGACGGCTATGGCCATCGCACGCTCGGCCAGCGGCTGCGCCATTACCTGCCACGCCTGATGAAGGCATCGGTGTGGAAGCAGTGGATCACGCGCAAGCGCGCTGCGTCGGGCCCGCGCCCGCCGGAGCCGGCATTCGTCGTCGAGCCCCTGCCGGGCAAGGTCGTCGGCGGCCAGCTTGCGGACATGCTTGCGCGCGGGCTGAAGCTCGACTTCGTCTACAGCGGCGGCGTGTCCCGCTACTTCAACCATGTCCGGCAGTTTCGCGAGTGTTTCGGCCGGCTGGCCGACCACGCCGGTGTCAGCGTCAGCTATTTCCAGGAATCCGATCACACCTACGTACTTCGTGGCGACCGGAAGCGACTGCTCGACCATGTCGCGCAATGGATGGGCCGCCACTTTCCCGTCACGCGACCAGGGTAGTGCTTATGCGCAAGGTACTCGTCACCGGCGGAGCCGGTTACATAGGGAGTCATGTCGTGCAGCAGCTGGTGGCACGCGGCGAGTCGGTGGTGGTGATCGACAACCTCAGCACGGGCTTTCGCGAGGCGGTGCAGGATGCGGAGCTGGTGGTGGGCAATGTCGGCGACATCAGCCTGGTGTCGTCGGTGCTGCGTGTCTGCGGCATCGATGCCGTGATGCACTTCGCCGCCCATACCATCGTGCCCGAATCGGTAAGCGACCCGCTCAAGTATTACGGCAACAACACCTGCAACACGCGCAACCTGCTGGCGGCCTGCGCCGATGCCGGCGTAGACAAGTTCATCTTTTCCTCGACCGCGGCGGTCTACGGGCTGACCGAACGGGGCGTGGCGGATGAAAACACGCCCACGCATCCGGTCAATCCCTACGGCATGTCGAAGCTGATGTCGGAAACCATGCTCGCCGACTACTGCGCGACCGGGCTCATGCGCCACGTGATCCTGCGCTATTTCAACGTGGCCGGTTGCGATCCCAAGGGGCGCATCGGGCATTCCGCGCCCACGGCGACCTTGTTGATCAAGGCGGCCTGCGAGCATGCCGTGGGCAAGCGCGACTCCCTGGCGATCTACGGTACGGACTACGACACGCCCGATGGAACCGGCATCCGCGATTACATCCACGTCGACGACCTGGCGGCAGCGCACCTGCGCGCACTGGATCATCTGCGTTCGGGCGGAACGTCGCTTACGCTCAATTGCGGTTACGGCCACGGCTACAGCGTCCGCGAGGTGCTGGACTCGGTGGCGCGGGTCGGTGGGCAACCACTCAACATCGTCGAATTGCCACGGCGCGAGGGCGACCTGGCCAAGCTCATCGCCTGCAGCGACCGGCTCAAGCAAGTGCTCGACTGGCAGCCGCAATACGACGACCTCGATTTCATCGTACGGACAGCCTTGGTGTGGGAGCGCAAGCTCGTAAGCAAACGCATGCCGCTGTCGTCGGTCGCCTGATGGGCAAGGCGCGGCCAGGTTTCCATCTCGTCCGGCCCGCGCCGGTCGATGGGCGCCTGTGGATGAGCTTGCTGGTGCTGCTTGCGTTGCTGGGCATGGCGTCGACGGTCGTGGCCTTGCCGCATCGTCCGCATGCCGCGTCGGGGTCCGCTTCCAAGCCCCGGCAGCAAGCCGAGCCGTCCGCTCCCGCGGACGCGGCGCCTGGACAGCGCATCGTCGTCCATCGCAACGTGGGCGAGGGCAGCGACGTGCGTGTGTCGGTCGGTATCCCGTTTCCGCCGTCCGCGCTGCGCGATGCCGGCCTGGTGCGCATCCTCGACGACAAGGGTGAAGAGGTGCCGTCGCACGTGCAGGTCACGTTGCGGTGGTATGCCAAGGACCACAGCATCCGCGCCGTACGCGCGCAGTTCCATGCCCGGCTGCAGGGAAGCGAAGCAACGTACTACTTCGCGTTGGGCAAACCCCGTGCCCGCGAGGCCGACGGTTGGCCGTATGCGCAGGAGCGCGTGCCGGATGCGCAAGGCGTCCGCGTTGCCGCGGCGTTGGCCACGCTGGAGCCGTCGTGGCTGTGCGCCTCGCTCATTGCCGGACCGCAGGTGCCGGCGGCGCATGACGAGGCATACGCACGCTATGTGTCGACCCAGTTCGACTGGGCGCGCAAGTTGCCGGTGGACGACCATACGGCCTGGTTGTTCGATCGCCCGTCCACGCTGTTCAAGGCCTACGTGCGCACGGGACGCTTCGACTACCTGCAGGCGGCGGACCAGAGCTATCACTTCTACATGCGTTACGTGAAGCGCGAAGGGTTGCCGTTCAGTCCGTTCTGCGCGGGCGGCTGGACGATGGGCAAGGAACCGTGCGACGTGAAGTACGTCTATATCGAGCCCAGCCTGTTGGCGCTGGCGTTGACGGGCGACGACAGCGAATACGATGCGGCCCTCGTCGACAAGATGGTGACGCTGTGGCAGCACGGCGGCTGGTCGGGCACGCCGGGTCCGTACGTCAGCCCCGGCGAGCGCTTCACCGAGCGCCTGGCCGGTCTCGGCCTGCTGGCCACGGTCAATGCCTACGAGCTGACCGGCGACCTCCGCTACCTGCGCTACACGCGCGAGCGGGTCGACTGGTTGTACGAGCACCAGCGCGCCAATCCGGACAAGCTTGGCGACGACGGTTCGTGGCGCAACAGCTGGAACCTGCACGAGGACGACGCATGGAATCCCGAGCGCGACGTGCGCGGGTCGTCGCCCTGGATGAGCGAGAACATCATCGATGGCCTCTGGCACGCCTGGCTGGTGACGGGCGATCAGCGCATTCCCGCCATGATCACGGCGTTCGGGCGCTACATGGAGCGTTACGGCTGGATCGACGTGGCGGAGATCAAATCCAGCCGCGATTGGCGCAATCCCTGCTCGGGGTCGAACGGGCAGATTGCCTGGTACTGGTCGTCCTCGCAGGCCGGCTTCGCCAGGCTGGCCGACATCGAGGACTCGGACGGCTGGTACAGCGACGCCCACAACGTCGAACTGGTCATGCCGGTGGCTGCGGCCTATTACTTCGAGAAGGACCGGGCGCAGAGCGAGGCGCTGAAACGGCGGCTCGACGCGCTGGCATCCTCCTACAGCACCGAGTGCGCCCAGATCAGCGGCACCACGCGGCGCTTCAACTGGAACAACCGTGGCGCCGGCGTGGCGATGTGGTTTCTGCAGCAGCCGGCCGGCAGCGGCGCGGTGTCGTCGATGGCTGGCCATGCCATGCCGTAAGGCATGCAACGAAGAGGACAACAGGATGGTCGGGGGCAGTTGCACATGAGTCGTCGTCTGGCAGCACTTCGCAGCATGGCGCTGGTGTCGGCGTCCACTTATGTGGAATACGGCCTGGGCCTGCTGATCAGCGTGTGGATCGCGCGCACCCTCGGGCCCGCCGATTTCGGCCGTTATGCGTTCACGGTGTGGCTGTGCGGCTGGCTGATGACCTGCAGCAACCATGCGTTGACCACGTCGTCGACCAAGTTCATCGCCGAAGCGTACGGCGCGGGCGCACCGGAGGTCGCCTCGCATCTCTCGGCACGCCTGATGCGCTATCAGTCGCTGAGCTCGGCCATCGTGATCGCACTGTTTGTCGTGGGCGTGGCGATCATCCAGCCGTCCGAATGGCAGGGCCTGACCGTGCCCATCACGGCGCTGGTGTGCGTCGCGGTGGTGGCCAAGGCGAACTACGGGCTGCTGGTGGCCATTTCCAAGGGACAGGAGCACTTCGAGCCGGTATCGATCGCCACCGTGCTTTCCGGCGCGATCACGCTCGCGCTGGTGGCGGTGGCGTCTTGGTTCCGTCTGGGCCTGCTGGCTTTCATCGCGATCTTCGCCATTTCCTGCCTTACGCTGGGGCTGATCAATCGCATTGCCTGTCGTCGTTACTGCCTGCCGTACGAGCCGGGCGACATTCCGCAGGAAATGGACGGCCGCCTTTCGCGACACCTGCGGCTTACCGCGGTGCTCATCCTCATCATCGGCCTGAAGACGAACACGGTGGAGGTGTTCCTGCTCAACACCTACGCGAACTCGACCGCGGTCGGCTTCTTCGCCATCGCGGGCACGCTCACGCGCGGCGCCGTGGAGCTGTTCTCGGTGGGCCTCACCACCACGCTGCTGCCCTATATGGCGCGGGCGTTCGGGCAGAACGGCCAGTCCCAGGCCACGCGGGTGCTGTCGGAAGCCACGCGGTTCTATTGGGCCACGGGCCTGATGATCGCCGGGCTCGGCTTCGTCACCACGCCGGGACTGGTCACGCTGATGTACGGCAACCGCTATGTCGATGCCATCCCGGCCATCGAGGTCACGCTGGTGCTTGCCGGCTTGCTGCTGATCACCAACAGCATCGCCGCGTTCCAGGTAGTGACCGACCGCCAGGGCGACCGGCTGCGCATCTCCACCAGCGCGCTGGTGATCAATGTCGTGCTGGGTTTTTCGCTGATTCCGCACTTCGGGCTGCTCGGCGCCGTGCTCTGCTATGCCGGCACGCGCCTGGCCGAGCTGCTGATCTGCATCTTCTATATCCGCCGCGTCGCGAGTGCGGGACTGCCGGTGGCGCTGATGGCGCGCCTGCTGGTGGTCGGCCTGGCGGCCACCGGCCTCGGCTGGCTCGTGGCGGACGTGACACCCGGGCACATGGCCTTCATCACCGGCGCCATCACCTTCGTGGCGGTGTTTGTTCCGGCGAGTTTCCTGGTGCGTTACTGGAGCGACGAGGATTTCCGCCTGATGGGCATGATCACCGACAAGCTGGGGCCGGCCGGGCGCGTGCTGATGCGCGCGCTGGGCTACCTGCAGGGACCGGTGCCGCGCGTGAGTCCCTGAGGCGACCAGTGCCTGTCAACCGGCCCTAGACCACGCGCTTCATGACCGCTTGCCAGGCGTAGTGGCACATGTGCTGTGAGGACGACAGCCAGCCCAGTTGCGCCACATCGCGGTAGATGCGCCATTGCCAGCGCGCGGCGCGCCACTTGTCCGACGAGACGGAGCCGTCGCGCACAAGGTAGTAGGCGAGCGCGTGATCGCTGGGCACGCAGCTGGCGCCGCCCGCGCGACGCACCATTTCCAGCCAGAACACATAGTCCTCGTGGCCCACCTTGCGGAAGGCGAGGTCCCCCAGGCTGCGGTCGTAGATGCCGGTGAGGTTGCCGATATGGTTGCTGCGAAGCATCCGCTCGTAGGAGACGCTCGCCGGCGGGCGCACGTGCGACAGCAGCCGGCCATCCTCGCCCACGCGATCGTACGGGGTGTAACAGACGCGCGCCCCCGTGTCCTGCATGTGCCGCAGCTGCCATTCCAGCTTGGACGAATGCCAGCCGTCGTCACTGTCCAGGAAGGCGATGTGCGAGCCGCGTGCGGCCGCGATGGCGGTATTGCGCGCGGCGGCCACGCCGGCGTTGGCGGGGGCGTGGATGACGCGGATGCGCTCATCGGCGGCGGCCAGGGAGTCGACCAGCATGGCGGTACCGTCCGTGGAGCAATCGTCCACGATCACCAGCTCCCATGCGGTGTAGCTTTGCGACAGCACCGACAGCACGGCGCTGCGGATGTAGGCCTGCGCGTTGTACGCGGGCATCACCACGCTGACCAGGGTGGGGCTCATGCGGCCGCCGGCACCGCGCGCTTGCGTCCGATGAAATCGATCGAGGTCACGCACAGGCGTTCGGGCGGGATGTGCGCGAACTGCGGGTGCACTTTCATGTTCGCCAGTTCCGCCAGCCGCTTCTCGCGGGCGCACTCGGTATTGAGCACGATGTCGAAGCCGGCCTGCACGGCGCGGTCGACGAACTCGTAGGCACGCATGCGGTTCTGGTAGAGAAACGCATTGTCCCACTGCCGCCACTCGCGGTCGGAATACTGGAGGTAGTTGAGCTGGTTGATGCGGCGGTCGACGTAGGCGTAGTGGTCGCCGCAGTTCACCGAATGGAACATGATGCCGCCGGGCGCAAGGATGCGCATGGCTTCGCGGTAGATGCCGTCGACCGCATCGGGAAACACATGTTCGAGCACGCTGTTGGAGAACACGCAGTCCACCTGCTGGCCGGGCAGGGAGGTGCGCGAGGCATCGGCCGGTGCGTCATAGACCACCACGCCATCGGTGGCGTGGCCCACGTCGTCGCCCTGATGCAGGCGCGCCGCCAGTTGCTGCTGTCGCCGTTGGACATCGCCCTCCGGCACGCCGCAAGCTTCGGCGATCAAACGCGTGTGGCGAGCCAGGTGGTCGGCGCAGTCGCGCACCAGCTCGGGTTTGATGTGCCGGTTGAGGTCGACCGTGATGACCTGACGTGCACCGCCGAGGTAGCACGCGAACGGAAACGTCGGATACCAGCCGCTGCCGATCTCGAACAGCCGCGCGCCCTCGATGGGGCGGCCCGCGGCTTGCAGGTGTCCGGCCATGAGGCGCCAGTCGTCCATCTTGATGTCGAACTCGCGCCTGAAATCGCGCAGGCCGCCGAAGCGGCGCTGCAGCAGGTAGTGCGCCTGTTCGCCGCCCGGCACGTGGCCAAGCACTTTCTGCAACACGCCTTTGGCACGCCAATGCATAGCGGTTACTCCATGTCAGGGGCGCCGGCAAGCGCCTCGGTCCGCTGGGGATCCGGCATGGCCGGAGAGGTCCACCGGGTGACGCCGGGAGGCGGCGGCAGCTCGAAGTCGCGATAGCGCGACGGGTCGCCGGCGAGGCCGGCTTCGGCGGCCTTGATGATGTTGTACGTTTCGCGCGCGGTCACGTAGTGCAATACGTAGCGCTCGCCGTCGTTGTAGTGGCGCTCGAGGTGCGCATGCATGGCATGGGCCGGCGCACCAAGCAGCGTATCCATGTCGCGCTCCTGCGTGCCGTGCGTGTGGATCTTCACGAAGACCCATTCGGGACGGCCTTCGACGTGGATGCCGGTGCGGATCCACGCATCCACGCGATCGGGCGTCGGCGGGCAGCTGTGCCGTACATCGGCGTTCTCGATGCGGGGCATGATGCCCTTGCGGCGGCGTTTCCAGTCCAGGCCCAGGGGACCTTGCACGATCATCAGGTCGCCGCTGGCCTCGCCGCCCGCCTTTACGGGCGTGCCGGTGTCGTGCGACTTCGGGCGGTGCGGATCGTCGGTGGCGTAGTAGATGGCGTTGATCGTGCGCGTCTGCGTTTCGCTGGGTGCAGAAGGCAGGGTGAAGTCCGCATAGCAGCCCAGCTCGCGCAGCAGGATCAGCTCGTTGTTGAGGCCGCACCAGCGTCCGTCGGCGCGGGAGTTGTCCAGCGACCAGTTGCCGTGGATGAAGCCAAACCGCAGCTGTCCCGTACGCGGGTCGCGCGACAGCGCGCCGTGACGCGCATGCAGCAGTTCGTTGAAGCGCGAGATGGTGGCGCGGAAGTTGTCCGGCGTGTCGTTGTCGTGGTGAAGGTGGATCTCGATCTCGCCGTAACCGCTGGCGCAAAGCCCTGCGATCTTGTCGAGGTGCTCGGGCAAGTACTCTTCTTCGGGATAGAAGAAGCTGTGCTGCGGCGGCCGGCCATCCGCGTCGCGGTGTTGCGATGCCATGGCGGGATAGTCGCGGCACCAGCGGTCGACCCGACGGCGCTGCGTTTCGAGGTCGACGCGGCCCCAGGCGGGCTCATAGTGGTCGACGAAACAGAACATCACGTGGATCGGTCCCTTGACCGCCGGGCGCCTGCGGCGGCGCAGGTAGCTGCCCAGCCACACCTGCATGTTGCGCGAGCGTATGGCGAGCCAGGCGACCACGCCGAGCGCAGCGGCCATGACGGCCAGGGCCAGGAGCGCGATGAGAATGGGTTGGATCATGGCCGGTCCCCGTGCTCCTGCGCCGCTCAGGCGGGCAACGCAGGAAAGGTGAAACCGTGCTGCTTCCATTCCGGCAGCAGGGCTTCGAGCATGCGACGCGAACAGTCGCTGTCGTCGTGCATCAGCATCACGTCGCCGGCGCGCGGCGGCTGCGCGCGCAGCCGCGCCGCCAGCTCCTCGGGCTGGCGGTTCTGGTAGTCGAGCGTGTCGTACGACCAGTAGGCGAGATTGCGGCGGTTGAACGCGAAGCGCAGCGCGAGCGCCGGCGGGAACACGCCGCGCGGCGGACGAAAACGATGATGGCGACGGCCGTCGAAACCCCGCAGCACCGTGTCGGTGCGTTGCACCTCCTGCCACTGCTCGCGGTGCGAGAGGGCATGGAAGCGCGGATGCGTGTACGAATGATTGCCCAGGCTGTGGCCATCCTCGACGATGCGCCACACCAGCTCGGGGTGACGCTCCGCCTCGCGGCCGATCAGGAAGAACGTGGCCTTCGCCCCATGACGACGCAGCAGCTCCAGCAGCGCCGGCGTGTGTTCGGGGTTGGGGCCATCGTCGAAGGTGAGATAGATCGCCTTGCCGGAACGCGGCCCGCGGGTGGAGATCACCGCGTCGGGAAACCATTCCAGCATGCGCATCTTCTTGGGACGAAAACTCATGGTGACGGCTCGCGCTTGGGTTCTTGGCGCGACGGATCCATTCCGCTGTTCCCCTGATCCGTCTCCGGACAGCGCATCCAGCAGGCCGTCCTGACATGTCCACTTTCTCCTGTTGCGGCGCCGATATCCATTGGCACATAGGCAATGCCGGCATGCGACCGACAGGCTATGACGAACGGCCGATACGCATGTGACGCGATGCCCATTTCCGTGCCGCGGCGGGCCGTTTCGTGAAGAACCCTCGCAAAGGCCTTGGCAATTCGACGGATGGGCGCGTCACGGTCGTTCCGCTAGGCTGGTTTTGCAAGGAGCGGGGCGGGAAATGCCCGGCATGCCGGCGGGTGTCCCGCGATGCGCGGCCGCTTTCGCTTTTCCGTGATCAACCGGACAGGGGACGAGAACATGGTGGTTGCGCATCGGCCCCCCGCGCGGGAGCGGGCATGCTAGAGCAGTACGGGATCATCTATTTCGGCAACGACTGGTTCGCCGAGAACCGCACCAGCAGCCATCACGTGGCCGTGCGCCTGGCGGCGACGCTGCCGGTGCTCTATGTGGATTCGCCGGGCATGCGCGCGCCGAACGCGAGCGGCCGCGACCTGCGACGGGCATGGCGCAAGTTCACCGAGGCACTGCGTGCGCCGCGCCGTGTCGACGCCAACCTCTGGCATTGCACGGTGCCCCAGCTGCCGTTTCGCCGGATTCCGGGCGTCGGCCTGTTCAACAGGCTGTTCAGCCAATGGGCGCTGCGACGCGCGATGCGCGTGCTTGGCGGGCGCCAACGCATCTCGTGGTTCGTCACGCCGCATCCCGGTTTCCTGGCCAGGCGGCTCGGCGAGACGTTCTGCGTCTACTACTGCATCGATGATTACGCGGCGCATCCCGGCGTGGACGCCGAAGTCATCGCGGCAAGCGACCTCGCGCTGACGCGCAAGGCCGACATGGTGTTCGTGGCGCCGCCCGCCTTGCTTGCAGGCAAGAAGGCGATCAATCCCCATACGCATTTCTCGCCGCATGGCGTGGATGCGAAGCTGTTCGCGCAAGCCTCGCATCCCGCGACCGTGGTTCCGCCGATGGCGCGCGGGCTCACCCATCCCGTGGTGGGCTACTTCGGCTCGATCCACGCTTGGATCGACGTGGAGCTGATTGCCTGGCTGGCGCGTGCGCGGCCGCAATGGACCTTCCTGCTGGTGGGCTATGCGGCGATCAAGCTGCCGGAGCTCGCGGGGTTGCCGAACGTGGTGCTTGCCGGCGCGCAGCCGTATGCGTCGCTGCCGGCGTGGGCGAAGGCGTTCGACGTGGCGATCATTCCCTATCGACGCAATCGCCAGGTGGAGAACGCCAATCCGCTCAAGTTGCGCGAATACCTCGCCACCGGCAAGCCGATCGTGGCCGTGGGCAATCCCGAGATCGCGCGCTTCGCGTCCGTCGTGCGCATCGCCGACGGCCGCGAGGATTTCCTGGCGGGCCTGGAGCAGGCCATCGCCGCGGGTCCGGACCATGGCGCCGCCGAGCGCATGGCTGCCGTGGCCGACCAGACCTGGGATCGCCGCGTGGAAAACGTGTTGGGCGAAGTCGCCGCGTCGATCGCGGCGGCGGACATGACTTTGGCTGATCGTCGGGTATCGGGATGAATGCACCTGTCAGGGGCAAGCTGCGCGTCGGCATCGTGGGTGCCGGCTACGTGGCGCGCTATCACATCGAGGCGCTGCAGCGCCTGGATTTCGTGGAGATCGTGGGTATCTGCGATCTCGACGTGGACGCGGCGCGCAGGCTGGCCGCCCGTTTCAAGCTGGATCTCGCCACCGGCGACCTGGCCGAGCTCGCCGGACGCAAGCCGCATGCGATCCATGTGCTTACCCCGCCGTCCAGTCATTGCGCGCTGACCTTGCGTGCGCTCGACATGGGTTGCCATGTGTTCGTCGAGAAGCCGATGGCCGAATCGGTGGCCGAATGCGACGCGATGATCGCGCGGGCGCAGGAACGCGGGCTGGCGCTGTCGGTCGACCACTCGGACCTGTTCGACCCCGTCGTGATGCGCGCGCGCGAACTCGTGCAGTCGGGCGCGTGCGGCGATGTCGTGGCGGTCGACGTGTGGCGCAGCTCCGACTACGTTCCCTACGGTGGCGGGCCGTTGCCGCCGATGGTGGCGCAGGGCTCCTATCCTTTCCGCGACCTGGGCGTGCATGGCCTGTATACGCTGGAGGCGTTCCTGGGTGAGCTGCGGCAGGTGGACATTCGCCATCGCTCCAGCGGCCGTTCCACGACGCTGAAGTTCGACGAGTGGCAGGCCACGGCCGACGGCGCGCACGCCACGGGGCGGGTGATGCTGTCGTGGAACGCGCGGCCGATGCTCAATCGCCTGGTGGTGCAGGGCACGCGTGGCATGATCGAAGCCGATCGGTTCCTGCAGGTATGCCATGTGCGCCGCGTGCGGCCGGGGCCGAAGTTCATCGGCATCGTGGCCGGTGCGTTCCTTGGCGCGCTGGCCGACGTGTTCCGCGTGCCGTGGAACGTGCTCAGGTTCGCGACCGGCTCGCTGCGGCCATCGCCCGGCATCCAGGCCGGTGCGCAAGCCTTTGCCCGGGCCTTGCATGAAGGCAAGCCGCCGCCGGTGAGCGCGGAAGACGGGCGTCGGCCGATTGCATGGATGGAAGAAGCCTGCCGCCGGGCCGACCTTGAACGCGAGAAGGAGCTGGCCAGTCGCTACGCCGCGCTGGAACCCGTGGACGCACTGGTGACGGGCGCTTCGGGCTTTCTTGGTCGCGCCCTGCTGGCCGCCTTGCGTCGCAGCGGGCAACGCGTGCGTGTACTGGTGCGCCGTGCCGATCCGCGGCTCGCCGCATGGGCCGAGCAGGTGGTGATCGGCGACCTGGGCGATCCGCGCATCGTGGATCATGCCGTGCAGGGCGCACGCACGGTCTATCACGTCGGTGCCGCGATGAGCGGCAGTCCGCGCGAGTTCGAGTCGGGCACGGTATGGGGCACGCGCAACGTGGTCGATGCCTGTCTGCGGCATGGCACGCAGCGGCTGGTGTACGTCAGTTCGATGAGCGTGCTCGATCATGCCGGTCGCGATCCGCTGGTGCAGATCCATGAGAGCTCGCCGCTGGAGCCGTATCCGGAGCGGCGGGGCAGCTACACGCAAACCAAGTTGATCGCCGAGAACCATGTGCGCGATGCGATGCTCGAGCGCGGCTTGCCGGCGGTGGTGATCCGTCCCGGCCAGATCATTGGGCCGGGTTCGGAAACCGTCACGCCCAACGGCACCCTGGCGGTCGCCGGGCGCTGGATCGCCGTCGGCCCGGCGTCACAGACGCTGCCCCTGGTCTATGTGGACGACGTGGTCGACGCGCTGCTGCTGGCCGGTTGTGCCCCCGCGGCGGACGGAAGGCTGGTGCACGTGGTGGACCCGACCATCGTCACCCAGGGCGAATACCTCGCCCGCGTTTCGCGCAAGCGCGGCAAGGCGCTGCGCCTGGTGCGTTGGCCCAAGAGCGTGCTGCTCGCGCTGGCGTCGGGCGTGGAAGCCCTGGGCAAGCTGCTGGGACGCAGCGTGCCGCTTACCCGTTATCGCGTGCATTCGCTACGGCCGCTGGCCAACTTCGATCAGCGCGTCGCCCGCGACGTGCTTGGCTGGGAACCGCGCGTGGGCTTGAAGCGCGGCATGGACATCATGTTCGCCGACGAAGACATCCCGCCCGCCATCATCGTGTCGACCGCGCCGGACAAATAGCCGGAAGCTCAGGACGCCGAATAGTCCACCACGTCCGCGCGCGTCAACGCCGCGGACTGCAGGATGTCGCCCAGCTGCTGGATGTTCTCGTCCCAGCGGAAGCGGCTCGCGTGGGCGGCGATGCGCTGTGCATCCCAGGCTGCCGCGAGCGCCGCGATCAAGGCACCCCGCAGTGCGATGCGATCGTGCGCGGGCACGAGCATGCCGGCGTGGTCGGGCAGCACCTCGGGAATGCCGCCCACGCGCGTGGCGACCACCGGGGTTCCGCAGGCCATGGCTTCGAGTACCACGTTCGGCACGCCCTCGTTGTGGCTGGGCAGGCACAGCAGGTTCGCGGCGCGGAACCAGTCGCCGAGCGCGAAATGCTCGATCGCACCCACCAGCCGCACCCGGTCGGCGCACCCCAAGGCGGCGGCCCGCTGCAGCAGTGCGTCCTTGCAGGGCCCGGTACCGATGAACAGCAGGCGCGTATCCGGGTGGGTCGTCAGCACATGCGGGAAGGTCTCGAGCAGGTCAAGGCAACCCTTGCTGTCCTTGAGGTTGCCCACGTAGAGCAGCAGGCGTTCGTCTTGCGCGAGCCTGAGCCGTTCGCGGGCCTCGCGACGCGAGCCGGGCGAAAACAGGTTCGGTTCCACGCCGTTGTAGATCACGTGCACGCGCGAAGGGTCCACGCCCAGCGCCACCGCCTTGTCGGCCAACGCCTGGCTGACCGCGACGACGGCGTGGGCGCCGCGCAGCGCGTAGCGGATCTGCGGACGCAGCAGCGGCTGGTCAGCCTTCACGTTGAGATCGGTGCCATGCACCTTCACTACATAGGGAACGCCCAACCGCCTGGCGAGCCAGCTGGCGGCAGGCGCGTCGGGGTAGCCCCAGCTCACCAGCATGCAGTCGACCTGGGCCTGCCGCAGCCGGCGCCACTTCTGGCTCAACAGGGACACCAGCCAGCAGCATGCGTGCAGCGAACGGCCGATGAGAGGCGGGTAGAAGAATACGAAGTGATCGGTGCGCAGGCCCGATACCGGCAGCGACGAAGGCTTGCGCGTGTAGCGCTCGCGGAAATCCACCGCGGTGAGCACTTCCACGTCGTGCTGCTTGCCTAGCCGCTCGAACTGCTGGCGATTGAACGGGCTGCGCAGCGGATCCCACGGCGAGGGAAACAGGTTGGTCAGCACGAGGATCTTCAAGCGCATGCGTGTTGCTCCACGTCCTGGTAAAGGCATTGGTAGCGTTCGGCCATGGCTTCCAGCGAACCATGGTGTTCGACCCAGGCGCGCGCGGCGCGCCCGTAGGCGCTGGCGCGTTCCGGGTCGCGCAGCAGTGCGAGCATGCTGTCGGCCAGCGCGTCGGGATTGCCCGATGCGACGAGCAAGCCGGTGTGGCCGCTGCGGATGATCTCGCTGTTGCCGCCGACATCGGTGGCGATGATGGGCAGCGCGACGGCGCAGGCTTCCAGCAAGGCCATGGAATAGCCTTCGCTGACGGAGGACAGCACGAAGAGGTCCAGGCCGCGCAGCAATTCGCGTACGTCGCCGCGATCGCCCAGGAAGTGCACGGCCTCGCGCACGCCTTCGGCCAGTGCGCAGTGTTCCAGCTCGGCGCGCAGTTCGCCATCGCCGATCAATACCAGCGCCGCCTCCGGATAGTGCCGATGCACCTGGCGAAAGGCGCGGATGAGCCCGGCCTGGTCCTTGGTCCAGTTGAGGCGGCCGACATTGCCGACCAGCATCGCGTTGCCGGTGAGCCCCAGCAGCGCGAGCAGGCGCTCGCGCATGTCCATCGAGGCCGGCGAGAAGCGCTCCACCGCGATGCCATTGGGCACCACGCGCGTGATCGACGGCGGCAGCATGCCTTTCTCCACGCCGTTGCGCTTGGCCGCCTCGCACACGGTGACCACCATGTCCGTGCGCGCCAGCGCGCGGCGGTACAGCCATTCCTTGCGGCCGGTGCGTTGCCCCGCACCCATGCCGTGGCGGGTGTTCAGCACGCGCAGCAGATCCAGTCCGCAGGCTGCGAGCACGGTCTGGTAATGCGCCACCGCGTTGTGGGTATGCAGGACGTCGGTGTCGTGCCGGTCGATCGCGCGGCGTGCACGGGCCAGCGCGCGCAGGTCCAATCCGGGCCCCTTGTTGCAGGCCACCACCGGAATGCCCGCCGCATCGAGCTCATGCGCCAGCGCGCCGGCCTCGAACAGGCACACCACCTGGCAATGGTGGCCCTGGCGCTGCTGCAGCTTCACCAGGTCGAGCACCATGCGCTCCATGCCGCCCCGATTGAGGTTCTCGACCACGTGGGTGATGTTCATCAGGCCAGTTCCGACAGCGTGACGCGGCGCTTGCCGCTGCGGGTAAGCGGAATGTCGTCGACGAAGCGGCACTCCAGTGTCACCTGGTGGCCAAGCACCTTCGCCGTCTCGCGATGGATGTAGGCTAGCGAGTCGTCATCGAAGCCCTCGCTCCGCACGATGGAAAGCTCCAGCCGATCGAGCTGGCGCTGCACCAGTTGGAAGCGCGAAAGGCCCTGCACATCCTTGAGCATGTGCGGGAAGAATTCTCCCGGCAGGATGCGTCCGTCGGGCGTGCGTATGGCGTCGAGCACGCGTCCCTCGATGCGATCGAGCAACGGCAACCCGCGTCCGCAAGGACAGCTGTGTTCCGGGGAGGTGCTGGCCAGGTCGCCGTTGACGTAGCGGATGAACGGCATGCCGTGATTGGAAAGGTCGGTGATCGCAACCTCGCCGGTGCCATGCCGCACGGGCTTGCCGTCTTCGCCGAGCAGTTCCACCACGAGGTGATCGGCGTTCACGTGCAACCGGTGGTGATGGTCGCACTCGGAGGCGATCAGCATGAACTCGCGGCATCCGTAGGTGTTGTAGACCGGGCAGCCGAACGCCTGGCTGATAGCCTCGCGCTGGAACGGATGCAGCGCTTCGGCCGCGCCGATCACCGATTCGGGACGATGCACGCGCCGGCCCGTGGCCACCATCCATTGCGCCAGCTGCGCCAATGGCCCGACATAGCCGACGATGATGTCCGGCCGGTAGCGGTCGATCGCATCGGCATAGCCGGCGAGATTCGATTCGGTCATCTCGAAGCTGTTGAGCACGCGACGGGCGAACATCGCGTTGTACAGGCGATCCTTCCACTGGTGCGCGTGGCCCGGCGTGCCCACGCTGCCGGCCCACAGGTAGAGCGTGCGGCGACCCGGGCGCGAACCGGCCCAGCCGTAGCCTCGCCACATGACGGCGATGCGGCGGTCGTAGCTTTCGCGCGTGTAGCCCAGTTCCAACGGTTCGCCGGTGGAGCCGCCGGTGCGCTTGAACAACAGGCGGCCACGCCACGACGAGGCCTGCAGGTCCTGGAAGTTCTCGCGGATATCGGCCTTGGTCAGCGTAGGCAGGCGCGCGTAGTCGTCGGGATTCTGGATGTCGTCCGGCGTGATGCCCAGTTCGCGCCAGCGGCGGCGGTAATAGGGCACCTCGCGATAGCAATGCTCCAGCAGCGTCTTTAGCCGGCGAAACTGCAGCTCCGCGATGGCACCGGGGGACAACCATTGGTCGCCTTCGTACCTGGACAGCCACGACAGCGTGTCCCTGCGGCGCAGGCCGCTTTCATAGGCGGGGTAAAGCACATGGCGGAAAGCCTGTTCGTACCAGCCACTCATGACACGTACTCCCTGTGACAGGCGCATGGACTGCGCGGCGCTGTTGAACGACACGTTGTCATCCCGTCGTCCTCAGCAGGACGGCCACCAGCAGGAACAGGCCGGCAATGCTGCCGATGGCGGCGGGAATCCAGCGTCCGCCGCTTTCGGACATGGCGAGCGAGGGCAGGCCGTCGATACGCTGGCGTGCACCGACGTAGAAACCGGTGACGATGGCCAGTACGAAATACAGCACGATCATGTAGCTGCGGCTCAGGAAGAACGCGCACATGAACATGCCGCAAAGGGACAGCAGCAACGTGAGCGCAAGCGGGCGCTCCGCCTGCCAGCGGGCGTAGCCTTTCGGGTCGGTGACTGCATCGGTCCTGAAACGCAGCACCGCGGCGACCATCCAGAAGCTGTAGCCGATCATGGCCAGCCACAGCAGGTAGCCGATGAAACCCGTCTCGGCCAGTACAAGCACGAACGAGTTGTGTGCCGTGAGGTGGTTGTAGTCAGTGAAGTTGCCCGGCCCCACGCCCAGCAGCGGATGCGAGGTGAACATGTGCAGGCCTTCGTACCACGCATCGACGCGTCCGCTGGCCGACTCTTCGCCGGCATCGAGCTCCTGCATGCGCGAGGACAGCATCTTCATCACGGTGAGGCCGGCGACGCCGAGGATGCCGGCCACGACCAGGCCACGCCGGTACCAGATGTAGGCGCCGACCACGACCAGCACGCCGAGCATCGCGCCGCGCGAGTTGGTGAGATACACGCCGTACAGCAGCAGGCCGATGCAGCCGAGCCAGAACAGTTTGCCCAGCGCACGGGCACGTTGAAGCAGCAGGCAGGCCATCGGGAACACCGACACGAACAACATGCCCAGGTCATTGGGATCGTTGAAGATGCCGACGTACTGGATGCGGCCGTCCTCGCCGATGGGGATGCCGCTCCAGCCCATGCCGGTGCGGGCCTGGCCCACCCCATGCAGCGCGAGGATGGAGGCACAGACCACCATCACCCCCATCAGCACGCGGATGCGCCGGTGCGTGGTGCAGGCGGAGGCGATGATGAAGAACGCGAGCACGATGGGGCCGAACTTGCCCAACTGGTCCTTGATGCCGCCAAACCAGCCATTGGCGACTTCCGACACCATCAGCACCACGAAGAACGCGGGCAGCAGCAGGAATTGCGGCGCGGACTGCAGCCGCGTGCCGGATGCCAGCCACGCGGCGAACGCCAGCGCGAGCACCACCGGCAGCACCGGCACGCCCGCGAGCGAGGCGAAGTATTCCTGCGGCCTGACGATGGCCAGCACCACGTACAGGACGATCAGTGGGAACATGACGGCGCTTCGTCGGGCGTGGCCAGATGGGCCGGCGTGGGATGGTTGATCAGACCCGGCATGGTCAGCATGGCCGCGAACCAGCGCTTGCCGATATAGCGTTCCACCGCCAGGCGATAGAGCGAATAGCGATTCGCCGCAGGTTGCGGGTTGGTGCCGCTGATATAGCTGCAGGCCACGTCGAAACCGGCGTTGCGCGTCACCTCGATCACCTGGCGGTCGAACGCGCGATTGCTGCCCACCGGGTAGGACATCAGCAGCGACATCGGACCCAGTTCGCGCAAGAGCGCGTCGCGCGAGTCGCGCACTTCGCGCTCGAGCTCGTCCAGGGGCAGCTTGGACAGCATCCAGTGATTCACGCCGTGCGAGCCGATCTCCAGCCCCGCGGCGTGCATCTCGCGCAGCTGGTCCCAGGTCATCGGGCGGCAGTCCGCGGGCACGGCGGCGTCGGAGGGCATGCGCCATTCCTTTTCCAGGCGGCGGATCATGCCGGCCTGCGCGAGCGCGCTGATTTCCTTCATGTGGTCGAGCACGCTGGTCGCGAGCGCGCGGCGCGCGGCGCGGCCCACCGGCATCGGCATATCCATGCCAAGCTCCGGCAGCTCCAGCCGCGTGGCGCCGGTCATCAGGATCATGTGCACCAGCCAGTCGTAGGCGTACGGGCGCCCGCTGTCGATATGGCCGGTGGAAACGAAGAACGTCGCCGGAATGCCCAGCTCCTGCAGGATCGGGAAGACGACGTGATAGTTGTCGTCGTAGCCGTCGTCGAAGGTGATCACCACCGTGTCCGGCGGCAGCGCGTGGCCGGCGTCGATCGCCGCGGCCACATCCGAAAGACGCATCGGGCGATAGCGTTCCTTCACCAGCAGCATTTGCTCGCGAAAGCCCTCGGGCGTCGCGCTGATCAGCTCCAGGTCGAAGTCGTAGCTGTCCGGATCGGGCAGCGGCATCACCCGGTGGTAGGCGAGGATGCGCAAGTCCTTGTGCCACCATGAGCGCACGCGCTGGAGCGGGTTCAACAACCCGGCGCTGTAGCAGAACTCCCCCAGCTTCTCGCGAATGCCGGCGGGCTTCACGTCGTGCGGCAACTCACTCACCATGGATGCTCCCCTCGGCTGCGGGCGAAGGCGATCGAGGCCTGGGCCGCGTACAGGTTGAGATAGAAGAACGCCACCATCAGCCGCACCGGCAGCCAGCGTCCGGCGTGCGGCCGAAGCCGCTCCATCGGCACCAGCGCCATGGCCAGCAGCAAGGCGGCCAGAACGGCGGCGTAGGCCTGGTGGTGGCGCGCCAGGAAGGCGGAGGACAACAGCAAGGACAGCAGCAACCAGGGCGCCAGCAGGCGCAGCAGCTTGTGGCTGACGAACTGGAACCACAGCGGATTGCGCGACGGCGACAGCAGCCAGGGCGCGAGGTCCATCAGCTGGAAGCAACCGATGCTGGCGCGCAGGCGGCGCGGCTGCTCGGCCAAGGGATCCTGCGCGGGCTCGCCCCACACCACCGCGCGTGGCTCGAACACCACGCGATGGCCGGCCGCCGCCACGCGCATCGGCAGCAGCACGTCGTCCAGCAGCGTATCGGGCGGCAGGGGCTGGAACAGTTCGCGGCGTACCGCATACAGCGCGGTGCTCGCGCCTACCGCCGAGCCGCCGCGGCTTTCCTGCGTGCGAATGAACTTCTCGTAGCGCCAGTAGGCGCTTACCCCCTGGGCAAAGGCGCTGTGCACGTTCTCCAGGTCGAGGCTGCCGCTGACCACGCCCACGCGAGGGTCGCCGAGATTGCCCACCAGTTCGCGCAACGCCAAAGGCGAGAGCTTGTGCTGCACATCGGTCATCAGCAGCACCTCGCCGCGCGCCGTGGCGACCGCGTCGTTGAGGCACAGCGCCTTGCCGCGCGGCACTGGAAACTCCATCACGCGCGCGCGCGGGTCGTGGCCGTGGCGGACCAGGGCTGCCGTGCGATCGGTGCAGCCATCGCAGGCCACGATGATCTCGAGGTACTCGGGCGGATAGTCCAGCGCGCGCAGGTTCTTCAGTTTCGAACGGATATGGCGCACGCCATCGCGCACCACGATGATCACCGACACGGTGGGCAGGTACGACTGCTTCTGCACCGGCTTCGGCAACAGTCGCGCCCACAGCCACGCGAGCAACGGATAGCCCACGTAGATGTAGAGCAGCGCCCAGAAGCTGCCCCAGCACACGAGGTACGCGATGGTCGTCATGCCGGCTCCCCCGAGGGCATGTCAACGCCGTCCGAACAGTTGGCGCAGGCGTCCGCCCAGCGAAGCCGTCTTGCCCGGCTCCGTGAGATCGCCTTCGGGCAGCGCCGCGGCAAGCGTCGCCAGCGGACTGGTGGCCACGTCCAGCAGATTGAGCTTGACGCCGGTTTCCCGCTTTACGCGCGTGACCATTTCGATCGCCAGCAGCGAGTGGCCGCCGATATCGAAGAAGTTGTCGCTGGCGCGCACATCGTCCGCCCCGACCAGCTCGCACCACACCGCACCCAGGTAACGCTCGCGCGCATCCTCGCTGAGGCTGACGCCCGGCTCCGCTTCGTCGCTGTGCGGCATGGCGTTGAGTGACGGCGCGGGCAGGGCCTTGCGGTCGGTCTTGCCGTTGGGCGTGCGCGGCAGCGCGGACAGCTTCACGAAGTGCTGGGGTTGCATGTAGACGGGCAGGCGGGCGGCGAGCCGGGCGCGCAACCTTGGCCACAGGAGCTCTTCGTCTTCGCTGCAGACGGCGTAGAGCACCAGGCGCTCGTCGTTCGCCCCGATCTCGCGCATCACCACCACGCAATCGGTCACGGCGGGCTCCATGCGGGCGACCGCCTCGATTTCGCCCGGCTCGATGCGGAAGCCACGCAGCTTCACCTGGAAATCCAGTCGGCCCATGTGCTCCAGTGTTCCGTTCGCCAGCCAGCGACCGCGGTCGCCCGTGCGATAGATGCGCGCGCCGGGCGTGTTGCCGAAGGGGTCGATGGGGAAGCGTTCGGCGGTGAGTTCCTCGCGATGCAGATAGCCCAGCGCCACGCCATCGCCGCCGATCCAGATCTCGCCGGGCACGCCGATCGGACAGGGTTGGCCGTGTTCGTCGACGATCCATACGCGGGTGTTGGCGATCGGCGTGCCGATGGAAATGCCGCGGCCGGGGTGTTCCACGCGCCAGCAGGTGGACCACACCGTCGTTTCGGTAGGGCCGTACATGTTCCACACCTCGCAGCCGCGAGCGATCAGCAGGGCCGCCAGGTCCGCCGACAACGGCTCGCCGCCGCACAGCGCGCGGAAACCCGGCGGCGGTTGCCACGGCGTCTGCAGCAGCATGCGCCAGGTGACCGGCGTGGCTTGCATGATGGTCGCGCCATGCCCGGCCAGCAGCTGGTTGAGCGCGTCGCCATCCACGGACTCGTCGCGCGTGGCAAGGACCACCTGCGCACCGACGCTGAGCGGACCAAACAGCTCCAGCACGGCGATGTCGAAGGACAGCGTGGTGACCGCGAGCAGGCGATCGTTGCTCTCAAGTCCCGGACGCGCTGCCATGCCCGTGAGGAAGTTCACTACCGCGCGGTGCGGAATCGCCACGCCCTTGGGGCGGCCGGTGGAACCGGAGGTGTAGATGACATAGGCGGTCGAGTGGCCGTCGAGCGCAGGATCGGCCGGAAGACGCGTCACCGGCGCGGCATCCAGTTCATCGGCGCACTCGTCGAGCAGCAGTTTCGCGCACGGGCTCTCGCTGAAACGGCCCGCCGTGGCGGATTCGGCCACCAGCATGGCCAGGTTGGCGTCCTGGACCATGTAGGCCAGGCGATCCGGCGGAAACTCGGGGTCGAGCGGCACATAGCCCGCGCCGGTCTTCAGCACGGCCAGCAGGGTCGCGACCATGTCGGTACTGCGCGTGAGCGAAACACCGACCAGAGCGCCGTGCGCGACGCCACGCACGCGCAGCGCATGCGCAATGCGGTTGGCGCGGGCATCGAGCTGGCGATAGTCGAGCACGCGGTTGCCGCAGCGGATCGCCGTACGCGACGGCGCGCGGTCGCATTGGGTCTCGATCAACGCATGCAGCGGCAGCGCCGGTACGTCGAGGCGGGTTTCGTTCCACTGTCGCAGCGCGTCCCGCTGTGAGGCCGGCAGCATGTCGAGGCGGGAAACCGATGTGGCGGGATCGGCCAGCGCCGAGGCGAGCAGCGTCTCGTAGCTGTCGCGAAAGCGGGCCGCGGTCGATGCATCGAGGATGTCGGTGTTGTAGGTGATGCCGCCGAGCAGGCCGTGTTCCTGTTCGAGGAACCACAGGCCGATATCGTCCGCCGCACCGCGCTGGAACACCGGCAGGTGTTCGTGCGCGAGATCGCCCCACGAAACGATGCGGCGGCGCGCGTCCTGGAAGGAGAACATCGCCTGGTAGATCGGTGGACGGCTTTCGTCGCGGGCCACGCCGAGCGAGAAGACCAGCTGTTCGAACGGCACGTCGGGATGCGCAAACGCATCCAGCACGACCCGGCGCACCTGCTTCACCACCTCGAGGAACGGCGCCTCGGGGTCCACCGTCAGGCGCAGCGGCAGCGCATTGACGAACAGGCCCATGATGCCTTCCGTTTCCACCCGGTCACGTCCGCGCACCGGTGTGCCGACGACGAGGTCGCGCTGGCCACTCAGGCGATGCAGCAGCACGTAGTAGGTCGCCAGCAACACCATGAACGAGGTCGCCTCGGCGCGTTGCGCGAGCGCGTGTACCGCAGCGGCGCGCTCGGCCGGAATGCGCACCCATTCGGTGGCGCCCGCGCCGGACATGCGCGCGGGACGCGGGCGGTCGGCGGGTAGCTCCAGCGGTTCCAGCGCACCGTCCAGCGTCTTCATCCAATGCGCGAGCTGTTGTTGCACGGTGGCGCGGCGCATGCGGTCGCGATGCCAGGCGGAAAAATCGGCGTATTCCACCGGCAGCGGCGCGAGCGCGGTCGATGCCTCGCCCGCGCAGCGCGCGACATAGGCTTTCGACAGGTCTTCATAGAGCAGGTCGAACGACCAGCCGTCCCAGATGATGTGGTGGGCCATGAAGTACAGCACGTGGTCCTGTTCGCCGAGGCGGAACAGCCGCGCGCGGAACAGCGGTGGTTGGGACAGATCGAAGGGACGGGCGATATCGGCTTCCAGCTCGCGCATCAAGGCGGGCAGGCGGTCGTCGGCGGGCAGGGCCGAGAGATCCTCTACCGGCAGCGCCAGCGCGATGTCCGCGTGGATGCGCTGCATCCCTGCGACCTCGCCGGCTTCGATCGAGGTGCGCAGCACCGGCTGGCGTTGCACCACGTCGCCCATGGCCTGCTGGAATGCGGCGACGTTCATGGGGCCGCGCAGGCGGTGTGCCGACGGCGTGTTGTAGACCACGCGACCCGGATGCAGCTGCTCCAGGTACCACAGGCGTTGTTGCATGGACGACAGCGGCGCCTGCCCGCGTTGGGCGAGACGCGGGATCTCGTCGTTGGCTGCGGGAGCCGACACGCCGCGCTCGCTGTCGATGGCCTCGGCCAATCCTTCGATGGTGGGCGCATCGAACAGCGTGCGGAAGGACAGCGCGATGCCGAACTCGCGGTTCAGCCGCGCGGTGAGCTGCGCGGCCAGCAGCGAGTGGCCGCCGAGGGCGAAGAAGTTGTCGCGCGCATCCAGGTCGGGCAAGGCCAGCACCGCCTCCATGGCGGCGGCGACGCGCTGCTCCGTCCCGGTCTGCGGCGCGCGGCGTTCGCGGCGAGCGGGTGCCGCGGGCTGCGATGGTGCGGGCAGCGACTTGCGGTCGATCTTGCCGTTCGGCAGCAGCGGGATGGCATCCATTGCCACGAAATGCTGCGGGACCATGTAATCGGGCAGGCGCTGGCGCAGGCGGGGACACAGGTCGACCTGTTCGAGATCGATACCTTCGCTGGGCACGACATAGGCCACCAGGCGCACGTCGCCGGGACGATCCTCGCGCGCCATGACCACGGCGCGCGCCACTTCAGGCAGATCCGCCAGGGCCGCTTCGATCTCGCCGAGCTCGATGCGGTAACCGCGGATCTTCACCTGGAAGTCGAGGCGGCCGCGGTGCTCCAGCTCGCCGCTGGCCAGCCAACGGCCACGGTCGCCGGTGCGATAGAAGCGCGCCTGCGAGTCACCCGTGAAGGGATCGGGCAGGAAGCGCTCCACGTTGAGTTCTGGCCGGTTGAGATAGCCGAGCGTGACGCCGTCGCCGCCGATATAGATTTCGCCGGGCATGCCCAGCGGGCAGGGCGCACCGTGCTCGTCCAGGACATGCACGGTGGTGTTGGCGATCGGGTGTCCGATCGTGATGCCGTCACGCGGATCGTGTACGCGCCACAGCGTGGACCACACCGTGGTTTCGGTCGGACCGTAGGCATTCCACAACTCACCGCCACAGGCCAGCAGCGACTCGGCCAGGTCGAGCGGCAGCGGTTCGCCGCCGGCGATGGCCTTGAAGCCCGCTCGCCCCGCCCAGCCCGATTCCAGCAGTACGCGCCAGCCGGCCGGCGTCGCCTGCATCATCGTGGCCCCGCTCTGCTCGACCAGCCGGCGCAGGGCGGTGCCGTCGCGCACCTCGTCATGGGTCGCCAGCACGATGGCGGCGCCGACGCTGAGCGGCAGCATCAGTTCCAGGAACGCGATGTCGAAGGACAGCGTGGTGACCGCGACCAGGCGATCGTCTTCGACGATGCCCGGCTCGCGCTGCATGCTGCTGATGAAATTGGAGGCGGCGCGATGCGGCACGCGCACGCCCTTGGGCTTGCCGGTGGAGCCGGAGGTGTAGATGACATACGCCGGCGACTCCGGCGTGGCGGAGCGTTCGTCGCGCGGCAGGCGCGTTTCGCTGGCGGCATCGATCCGCGCGGCGTCGCGCCCGAGCGAAAGCACCTGGCTTGCCGGGAAGTCGAACACCGACGCGGCCTCGTCATCGACGATGAGCGCGGCCAGGGCGGCGTCCCGCGCCATGAAGCCGAGGCGTTCCGGTGGAAAGCCGGGGTCGAGCGGCACGTAGCCGGCGCCGGACTTCAGCACCGCGAGCAGCGAAGCCAGCATGTCCGTGCTGCGCGCCAGCGAAAGGCCGACCAGGCTGCCCCGGCCCACGCCGCGTTCGCGCAGCACGTGGGCCATGCGGTTCGCGCGTGCCTCCAGCTGCGCATAGGACAACGGCTGCGCGCCGGCCACGGCGGTGCGCGCAGGCGCGCGATCCGCCTGCGCCTCGAAGTATTCATGGGCAAGGCGGTCCGCAGGGTAGGGCGTGCGTTGGGGCTGCAGCGAGTGCAGCGCGGCAAGCGCGCAGTCGGAGACGAGGGCGAGCGTGCCGCCCGCAACCTCCGGTGCTTCCGCCGCGTTTCGCAACAACGTGGCATACGCATCGAGCCAGGCGTGCACCGTGGCGGCGTCGAACAGATCCGCGTTGTATTGGCATTCCAGCCGCAGGCCGTGCGGCAGCTGCACGGCATTCACGAACAGCTCGAAGTTCTCGAATGCGCGCGGCACGCCCGCGAACTCGAACGAAAGCCCGGGAAAGCCGAGCGTGCGCTCATCCAGTGCCTGGTCGAGATTGAACAGCACGCTCGCCAGCGGCAGGCGGCCCGGATCGCGCGGCAGGGCAAGGCGGGCAAGCAGGCTGCCGATGGTGTACTGCTGGTGATCGAAGGCATCGAGCAGATCGCCACGCACCTTGGCGAGGCTTTCGGCAAAGGGGGCCGCCGTGTCGATCGACAGGCGCAGCGGCAGCACGTTGACGCAATGTCCCACCAGGCCATGGTGGCCACCGGCGGCCTGGCCGGCGGATGGAATGCCGATCACGACGTCGTCCTGCCCGCTCAGCCGTTGCAGCAAGAGGCCAAAGGCAGCGAGCAACGTGGCATACAGGCTGGCGCCGCGCTGGGCGCCGGTGCGCTTCACGGCGGCGACCAGCGACGCGTCGAGCAGCAGGTCCTCGCGCCGGGATGCGAACGTGCGCTGGCGGGGGCGCGGGTAATCGGTCGGCAGGTCGAGCGAGGGCGCCGCGTCGGCGAACCGCTTCATCCAATAGGCTTCGGCGTCACGCCCCTCCTGGCTCTGCCCGTGCGCCGCCTCGGCCAATGCGTAGTCGGTGAACGGGTCCGCTGGCGGCAACTCGCCGCCAACGCCCAGCTGTTGCGCATACAGCGCCGCGAGATCCCGCACGATCACGCCGAATGACCAGCCATCGCACACGATGTGATGCGCGGTGAACACCAGCAGGTGCTCGTCGCCCGACAGTCGCAGCAATTGCGTGCGCACCAGCGGGCCGGCTTCCAGGTCGAACGGCTCGGTGACCACGCGCTGCAGCGTCGCGTCGATCTCCTCCTGCTGCTCGTCGGGACCGAGCCAGGAGAGATCGCGCAGCGGGCATTCGAGCGATTGCCGCGCGGCAATGCACAGTTCGCTGCCGTCCTTGCCGAAGGTGGCGCGCAGCGCCTCGTGACGGTCCGTCAACTGCTGCAGTGCCGTCTGCAACGCGGCGGCATTGAGCTCACCGTGCAGGCGCAGCGTGGCCGACTCGTTGTAGGCCAGCGATGCGTGGGGCTCCAGCGTGGACGCAAGCCACACCTCGCGTTGCGGCGCGGTGGCGGGCACCACCCGTTCCAGCGTGGCGCCGGCAAACGGATCGTAATCGACGGCAACCGCCTCGCCGCCGCCGACGGCCGGCTCGTTCGGGTTCATGCGTTGACCCTCATGTACTTGCCGGGTGCGTCGGGGTTTGGCACGAACCACGCGGGATTGCCTTCCTGGTCCTTGCCCAGGCGCGCGCCGACCACCGGTGGGCGGCTGGCGTCGAAGGCAAGCGCTTCGACCTGCTTGTTGCGCGGCAGGAATTCCGCTTCCTGCATTTCCAGCACCGAGTCCTTGAAGGCCTTGGCGATGGCCTGGAAATCCTGCTCGGAGTGCGAGGTGGTGAAGAAGCAGGGGAAGTTGTCCAGCAGGTGGATGCCGCGACTGCGCATCATGGCGAACAGCAGGTCCTGCAGCGGATGGTCTTCGGTGAAGCTGGTCTTCCACACCGAGGAGAAGTGCACCAGCTGGATCGGCGCACCGACGCTGGCGCAGAACGCGTTGAGCTCGTCCATCAGCAGGCTGGTGCGGGCATTCAGGCGCTCCTGCAGGGCCGCGCCATTCGCCTTCAGGTGATTGAGCACGGCATGCGCCGCGGCCAGCGCCAGCGGATGGCGCACGAAGGTGCCGGCGAAATAGGTGACGCCCACGGTGGGAATCGATGCGTCGCCGTACTGCCAGCCGCCGCCGTCCAGCGCGTCCATGTAGCGTCGCTTGCCGGCGATCACGCCGATCGGGAAGCCGCCACCCACCACCTTGCCATAGGAGGCGAGGTCAGCGTCGATGCCGAGCACGTGCTGCGCGCCGCGCGGATGCGAGCGGAAGCCGGTGACGACCTCATCGAAGATCAGCAGCGCGCCGGCATCGGCGGTGATGGCGCGCAGCTCCTTGAGGAAGTCGCGTGGCTGGAAGTCCGGCCGGCGGCTCTGCACCGGTTCCACCAGCACCGCGGCGATGCTGGAGGCGCGCTCGCGGATGATCTGCAGCGATTCGGGCGTGCCGTAGTCCAGCACCAGCACGTTCTCCGACGTGTTGCGCAGGATGCCCGGCGCCGCCGGCACCGAACGCAGCTTCTTGCTGCCGCGCACGATCACTTCGTCGAAAATGCCGTGGTAGGAGCCGGTGAAGATCACCAGCGTGTCGCGGCCCGTCACCGTGCGCGCGATGCGGATGGCGCCCATCACCGCTTCGGAACCCGTGTTGCACAGGCCTGCGCGATCGAAGCCGGTGAGCTCGCAGACCTGTTCGGCAACCTCGCCGGCCAATGGATGCTGCGGGCCGATCTCGTAACCGGCATCGAGCTGGCGGCGCACGGCGTCGAGCACGAAATCCGGCTGCCAGCCGAACAGGTTCATGCCGAAGCCATTGAGCGCATCGACGTACTCGTTGCCGTCCAGGTCCCAGACCTTGGAACCCTTCGAGCGGTTCACCACGACCTGGTAGATCATTTCCTTCAGCAGCGGACGGAAGCCGTTCACCACGCGCGGATCGGCGAGATGGTCGCGATGACGCGCGGTGTATTCCTTGGATGCACGCGTACGGTCGATGTAGCGGCGCATGAACGCTTCCAGGCGCGCGCGCTGGCGATCGGTCAGTTCCGTCTGCGTGGAATGAATGCGCGCGATGGCGCCGAAGGCCTTCTTCACGTCGTAGGTGGTGTGCGCGAGCGCAGCCTCTTCGTCTGGCTGGCTGGTCGCTGCCGGCGACGCGGGAGCGGCGGCGGGCACTGGCTGCATCTGTGCGGCCGGCGCGGATTGGGCCGGCGCGGCGACGGCGGGCGCGACGCCCATCGACGATGCCGCGAGCAGCGCCAATTGCTGCTGCATGATCTGCATCTGCTGCTGGATCAGGTCCTGCACCACGTTGCCGGTCGCAGCGATGGCCATGGCCGGCATGGCGGTGGCTTGCACCGTGGCGGCGGCGGTGGCGACGGCCGGGGCAGGCGCAGCCGGTGCGGCCTCCGGCGGAAGCATCTGGTCGATGTGCATGGCAAGGCGCTCGAAGGAGGAGAACGACTCCATCAGTTCGCGGAAGGTGATCTTCAGCGAGAAGGTCTTCTGCAGTTGCAGCGCGACCTGGGTGAGGGCGAGCGAGTCGAGGCCCAGCTCGACGAAGCCGGAGGTGGGATCCATGCCCTGCAACTCGGTGCCCGAGACATCCTCGAACAGTTCGACGAGTTGGTTGACCAGGCGGGCCTGGCGGGCCGAGCCGGCATTGGCTCCGGTAACGTTGGCTTCCATGACGGGCTCCACGACTGGTGCGGAAGAAGAGGCAAAAAGAGGTACGACGTTGTCAGGCGCGCTGTTCGCCGCGGGGGCTGCCACGCCGGCCGGCGCGGCGGCCTCGACCCAGTGGCGCTTGCGTTCGAACGGATAGGTGGGAAGGCGCACGCGGCGACGGCGCTGGCGGCGATCCAGTGAACACACGGCCACGGGCAGGCCCGCGCACCACAGCTGGCCCATCGCCGCGATCCACGCGGCACGCTCCGCAGCCGGTGCGTCGGCAACGCTGGCGACGACCAGGTGCGGACGACTGCCCGCATGCTGGCGAGCCAGCGTGGTGAGTGCGTTGCGTGGACCCACTTCGAGGAAGATGTGCGTGGGTTGGTCGAGCAGCCGCTGCAGGGCCGGCGAGAAGCGCACCGTGCCGCGGAGATGGCGCGTCCAGTAATCGGGCGAGATGGCCTCTTCGTCGCGCAGCGGTTCGCCGGTCAACGTGGAGACGATGGGAATGGCCGGTGCCGACAACGCCACGCGCAGCACTTCCTCGCGGAACGGTTCGAGCACCGGATCCATCATCGCGGAGTGGAACGCATGCGAGGTCTGCAGCAGGCGGCAGGCAACGCCTTCAGCCTCGAGCTGCGTGCGGAACGCCTCGACGTGGCCGATCTCACCGCTGACCACGCTCGCCGTCGGGCTGTTTTCCGCGGCGAGCTGCAGATGGCCGGGAAGGCGCGGCAGCAGCTGCTCGGCGGCAAGGCGGACGGACAGCATCGCGCCGGCCGGCATGGCCTGCATCAGGCGGCCGCGACGCGCCACCAGGCGGGCGCCGTCGGCGAGGCTCATCACGCCGGCGATCACCGCCGCCACGAATTCGCCGACGCTGTGGCCGACCATCGCCACCGGCGGCACGTCCATCGCCATCCATAGTTTCGCCAGGGCGTACTCGATGGCGAACGTGGCCGGCTGGGTGAGCGAGGTCTCGCGAAGGGCCTCGGCATCGCCGGCAAACAGCCGCTCGCGCAGGTCGAAACCCAGCTCGCCGCGCAAGACCTCGGCGCAATCGTCGATGGCGGCCTGGAACACCGGCTCGCTGTCGTACAACGCCTTGCCCATGCCGGCGTACTGCGAACCCTGGCCGGGAAACAGGAACACCACGCCGGGCCCCGGTTTCTTCGCTTCGCGCACCGAGGCGGCTGTCAGTTCGCGCAGTCGCGCGATGGCCTCGTCCACACCGGCGGCCACCACCTGGCTGCGCTGCATGAAGGCCTTGCGTCCGTGCAGCAGCGTGCTGCCGACGTCGGCGAGGTTGATGCCCGGATGCGCCGCAAGGTGATCGGCGAGGCGGCCCGCCGCGGCGAGCGTCGCGGCGGGGGTTCGACCCGACAGCACCAGCAATTGCGGGCCTTCGGCGGCATCGGAGGGTTCCGGCAGCGGTGCCCGCTCCATGATCACATGCGCGTTGGTGCCACCCACGCCGAATGAACTGACGCCTGCGCGCAATGGTTGGCCCTCCGTGGTCCACGGGCGAAGCGTGTCATTGACGACGAAGGGCGAATTGGCGAAATCGATCTTGGGATTGCTGGCCTGCACGTGCAGTGACGGCGGCAGCAGTTGTTCATGCAGCGACAGCGCGGTCTTGATCACGCTGGTGGCGCCAGCGGCGATCACCGTGTGGCCGATGTTGCTCTTCACCGAGCCGACGGCGCAGAAGCCGCGATCGTCGGTGTGACGGCGAAAGGCGGTGGTGAGGCCCTCGATCTCGATCGGATCACCCAGCGGCGTGGCCGTGCCGTGGGCTTCGACGTAGGAAATCGAACGCGCATCAACGCCGGCATCATCGAGCGCCATGGCGATCACGGCAGCCTGGCCGTCGCTGCTCGGCGCGGTATAGCTGGCCTTGCCGCCGCCGTCGTTGTTGACGCCGATGCCACGGATCAGCGCGAGCACGTCGTCCCCGTCACGCTGGGCATCGGACCAGCGCTTGAGCAGCACCACGGCGGCGCCATCGCTGAACACGGTGCCCTGTGCGTTCGCGTCGAAGGTGCGCGTATGGCCGTCGGGCGACAGCATCGAACCTTCCTGCGAGAGATAGCCGCTGCGTGGCGGGCAGGTGATCGATGCGCCACCGGCAAGCGCCATTTCGCACTGGCCGGCGCGCAGCGCCGCCACGGCCTGGCAGATCGCCACCAGCGACGTGGAGCAGGCGGAGTTGACGCTGAGCGCGGGGCCGGTGAGGTTGAGCTTGTGCGACACGCGCGTGGCGATGAAATCCTTCTCGTTGGCGAGCGACACCTGGAAGGCGCCGAGCTTGTCGATGAGGTCCGGCCGCTGCGCCAGGTGATGCTGGAAGTAGGTCGCGTGGTACATGCCGCCGAACACGCCTACCGGCACGTCGTGCCTGTCCGGGGTATAGCCGCCGCGCTCCAGGCATTCCCAGCACAGCTCCAGGAAGATGCGCTGCTGCGGATCCATCAGCTCCGCTTCGCGTGGCGACATGCCGAAGAACGCGGCGTCGAAATCCTCCACGCCATCGACAATGCCCCGCGCGGCCACGTAGTCGGGGTTGTCGCGCAGCGACGCCGGAATCGAGGCATCCAGCTCATCGGCCGAGAACCGCGTGATCGTTTCGCGGCCTTCGCACAGGTTCGTCCAGAACGCCTCCACATCGGCCGCACCGGGAAAGCGGCCGGACACCGCCACGATCGCGATCGGTTCGGATGGATCACCCTGGCGCCCGCGCGACAGGCGCGGAGACAGCGCGGAATGCTTGTTGCGCCCTTCGATCAGCGCGGCGAGCGCGGCGGGCGTGGGTTCGGCGAAGAAGGCGGGAATGGTCGGGGAGGCGGATACGCTTGCATGGATGCGCTCCATCAGCCGCACCGCGAGCAGCGAATTGCCACCGAGGTCGAAGAAGTGGTCGAGGCGGCCGACCTGGTCGATCTCCAGCACGTCGCTGAACAGTGCGCAGAGCGTCTGCTCGAGCTCGCCCACGGGCGGCACGTAGTGGTCCGCGAGTTCGGGGCGGCGACGGCCGGGAGCGGGCAGGGCGCGGCGATCGAGCTTGCCGTTTGTCGTGACCGGCAGGCTGTCCAGCCGCAGGTAGGCCACCGGCACCATGTATTCGGGCAGGCTCCGGGCCAGTTGCGCGCGCAACGAACGGGCCGTCACCGCATCGTCTTCGGCCACGAAGTAGGCGACCAGTCGCTTCTGTCCCGGCTGGTCCTCGCGCGCGAGCACCGCGGCCGAGCGCACGCCGGGAAGAGCCTGCAGGGCTGCTTCGATCTCGCCGATCTCGATGCGGAAGCCGCGGATCTTCACCTGCGTATCGGCACGGCCGACGAACTCGATCACGCCCTCCGGCAGCCAGCGCACGAGGTCGCCGGTGCGATAGAGCTGCGGGCTTTCGGCGCCGAAGCGGTTGGGTACGAAGCGCGCCGCGGTCAGCTCGGGGCGCTTCAGGTAGCCGCGCGCGACGCCCTGGCCGCCGATGAAGAGTTCGCCGATCACGCCGATGGGTACCTGCTCGCCGCGCGCATTGAGCACGTACAGCGTGGTGTCGGCGATCGGCCGCCCGATCGGGATCGAACGGGCCGACGCATCCTGGTTCTGCGGAATGCTGAACGTGGTGGCGAAGGTGGTGCATTCGGTGGGGCCGTAGCCATTGATCAACCGCGTGCCGGGCAGCAAGGATTGCGCCTTGCGCACATGGGCCACCGAGAGCGCTTCGCCACCGGTGAGCAGCTGTTCCAGTCCACGCAGCTGCGTGCCGTCCTGGTCGACGATGGCGTTGAACAGGGCCGCGGTCAGCCATGCGATACGCGCGTCGTGACCGGCGATGGTCGCCGCCAGGCCGGCGCCACTGGGCACGTGTTCTTCGTGGACGATGCAGGTGCCGCCATTGAGCAGGGCGCCCCAGATTTCGAAAGTGGCCGCGTCGAAGCCGAGTGGCGCCGCGTGCAGCACGCGGGGGCTGTCGCCGAAGCTTACGTAGTCGACCTCGCGCACCAGGCGGATGATCGAGCGATGACGGATTTCCACGCCCTTGGGCGTGCCCGTCGAGCCGGACGTATACATGACATAGGCCAGCGCTTCCCCGTCGACCGAGGGAAGTGATGGCATGGCGGGCGTGGCCGCCAGTTGTTCGCACGAGAGCCACGACGCCGGTACGCCGGTCAGCGGCTGCGTATCCCGCGGGGCCACGACAATCGACACGTCGGCGTCGTTGAGCGCAAAGGCGAGGCGCTCGGCCGGGTAGCTGCGATCGAGCGGAAGGTAAGCCGCGCCGGCCTTGAGGATGCCAAGCATGACCACGACCGCATCGAGCGAGCGGTCGAGCAGCATGCCCACCATGGCGCCGGGCAACACGCCGGCCCGCACGAGGCCAGCGGCGATGCGATCGCTGTGTTCGTCCAGCGCGCGATAGCTCATGCGCCCATGCGCGCCCTCCAGGGCGGGCGCATCGGGGCGGGCGGCGGCGACGGTGCGGAACAGTCCATGCACGGTGTCCAGTGGACGCCGCGCGACGGCGGTGTCGTTCCACTTGTCGAGCACCGTCTGCTGCGATGCCGCGTCGAAGGCGAGCACGTCTTCCAGGCGATCGGCGCATGCGAGGCCATGGCACACATGCATCATGCCCTTGCCGAGCGTCAGCAGCATGGCTTCGTCGAATACGCTCGCATCGGCGTCGAGCGCGAGGTGCTTTCCATCCGCGCACAACGACCAGGACAGCGGCGATGTCGAGGCCGGCGAAGCGAGCAGGGTTTCCTGCCACGCGCCGATCGCGCTGGGCGTGGCTTCGCCGGCGGGCGTGACGACAGGGCGCGCGGCGAGCCATGCATCAATGGAACCCTGCAGCGGAACATCATGCCTCGCGACGGCACTGCCGGCCATCAGCGCGACGCTGGCGCTTCCGGTCAGGCGCGACTCGAGCAGGGCAAGCGCGGCCGTAAGCACCGCATGCAACGGCAGGCCCGCCTGCTGGGCGCGATGTGTGAGGGCGGCCAGCACGTTCTGGTCCAGCGCCATTTCCAGGCGCTCGCGTCCCGGCGCGGCGGCCGGTGAAGCGTGCCGCACCAACACGTCCAGCAAGGAAAGCGTCTCGGTGGCCGATGCCGCTTGTGCGTTGTCTGATTGCGTCATGGGAATCCCCTGCGCCCGCGAGGGCGGCTACTGCTCAGGCGACGGCGTAGGCCGCGCGATCCGTGCTTGGCTGCTTGCCCAACGTGCGGCGCAGCCACTCGCGCGAATCGATGCCGGATCGAAAGCCGGCATGCAAAAGCGCGTCGAGCATCGGGCTCCTGCCCACGGCCGGCGGCGTGACGCCCCAGTGGCGCAGCCGCTCGTGGGCGGCATGCAGCAGGCTGTCGCGCCGGGTGGAGTCCGTGTAATAGGTGAAGCTGATGGTCACCGAGGCGTTGTCGCCGTTCTCCACCATGTGTGGGCTGGTGGAGGGCATGTAGGCGCCCTGGCCAGGTTCGAGATGGAAGACGGTGGCGCGTTCGCGCAGGCTCTCGTCCCAATGCAGGCGATCGCGTTCATGGCAGGCGTGGAAACGGTCGCGCGCTTCTTCGCTGGCGGCGACGGTGTCACGGTGGTCCCACACATAGAGCGTCTTGCGACCGCTCACCTGCATGATGAAGTTGTGTTCCTTGTCGAAATGGAACGGCGTGACCGCGTTCGGCGAAGTGATGAAGATCCACCCGCCGCGATAGCTCATGCCGGGGTCCACGCGGTCGATGGCGGGGCGGATGCCGTCGAGCACCTCGTCCACCAGCGTGCGATAGGTGTCGTCGGTCTGCACGTTGAGCAGCGACATCCAGGCTTTGGCCTGCTCGATATCCTGCAGCGTACTCGCGGCCGACTTCACGTTGGGATGCAGGCGCGGCGCGTTGTTGAACGGCGTGCCGGGCGTGGCGTCGTCGCTGTGCGTGCGCACGCGGCCGCGCGCTTCCAGGCGCTTGCCCAGTTCCACCAGTTGCGGCAGTTGCAGGAGGGGATGTTCGGCGAGGCGGTGGCGTGCGTGCTGGATGCGCCAGGGATCGAAGTGGTCCCAATCCAGATCGATGAGCCGAGCGACATCGGCGTTCATGATTTCTCCCCCTGAACAATCGTGGTTCGCACTGCCGCGATGTCCTCTGCCGATCCCTGGCTGGCGTTCGATGCGGGGCGGTACGAACCATGGATGGTCCCGCCGCGTGTCAAAGACACCTTCCCCCGAAGCCGCGTCCCTTGAGATCGGTGCGGATGCCGCGCAACGCAGGTCATGCACCGGAACACCTGTAGTCTCGGACGCCAGGTTTTTCGTGTGAATACGCCCTAAGCAGCAGGAAGCTGCGACGTGCGATACACGACCGTTCCGACGGAATAGGCTGTTAGGGGTAGCTGCCTTGGACGGCCGCCACGCACGTGGCGACGCGCCGACGCAGCGGCGACGGCGTCACCGGGGAGAAGTGATACACGGCTGTTACAGGTGCGATGCGCCGTTCGCCCTCAGGGCGCGGCCTGGAACGCGAACAACCACAGGATGGCGCCTTGCGCGGGCGTGCCGTGCCAGGTGATGGAGTAGGTGCCAGCAGCATCCACCTCGCGCACCGCGACGGCCGCCTGCACGCCGCTGCTGGGTGGCAGGTTGAGGTAGCTGTCGATCACCTTGAAGCCGTCGCCGGGAATGGCCGTCATCGAATAGACGTAGGCATCGCCCAGCCATACGGCGACGAGGGTGGCGGGGCCGGTGGTGGTGACCGTGCCGCTGGTCAGCGCGGAACTGGTGGAATCGGGTTCGCCCTTGAAACCCTGCCATGCGCGCATGAGCCGATTGGTCGCGCGGGCGGCGACGCCTGGCGTAGGGTAGTTCTGCGCGACGTCCTGCAGCTTGCCGGCATGTGCGATCTCGATGAAGGGAATGGTGATTTCGCCGGCGGGCGAACCCTCCTTCACGACCTGCACGGTGTGCCCCTTGCCGCCATGTGCGGCGATGGCCAGGAAGGCGCGCGCGTTGAAGCGTTCGTCGTAGCCGTTGTAGACCACCGGCTCGCCCACCGGCTTCCACAGGTTGCCGTAGCTGTCCGTCGGGGCGCCCGGGTTGTCGGCATGGCCGGCGACCAGCACCAGCAGCGAGCTGCCGTTTTCCTGCGTGTTCAACGACGACGTCACCGCGGGCGTGCTGCCTTCGCCCTCCGGCTGCGTGAGCATGGTGTGGGCGCCGAGCTTGGGTGCTTTGGGCATGGAGGGCGGCACGATGTCATCGAGGGTGCTGGCCATGACGACCGGCGTGACGGTCAGCAGGCACAGAAGCAGCCAGGGCGCGAGTGCGCGGGTGGTACGGACAGCAAGCTGGGAGGTGATGCGTCGCATACACGTCTTTCCCTGTCACGTTGGTTCGATATTGTGATCGGCATCACGTCGTGTCAAGCTCGACATGAGCGCCGTATGGACGGCCAAACCGAACGGAGTCGGTGCGCGTTCCTCTTTCGCGGTGCCAGCGACACGCAGGCTTCCAGCCAGGTTACAACGCCACGGTACGGGGGATGGCGGTGACGCACGAGACCGATTTTCTCGACCTCTACCGCCAACTGGGATTGAACCCGGGCTGCGAGCTCGCGGAGCTCAAGCAGGCCTACCGACGCCGGGTTGCGATGCTGCATCCCGACCGCCGGGCGGATCGCCCGGCCGACGTCCGCGCGTCGGCCCGGCTGCAACGTCTCACCGCACAGTACGGCGCGGCGATGGAATTCCATCGCCGCCATGGAAGGCTGCCGGGCTCGCCCGCGCCTGTTCGAGGGTCGCAGCCCAGCCGGGCCCCTTTGCGCGTTGACGTCATCGCGGACCCGTTCGCCGCTTCGGCAATGCCACGCGAGGCGTCTGCATCCCATCACGTCACGCACGTCATCGCGCCGAAGCGCCGTCCGCGCGGGCGCCTCGCGATGCTCCTGGCGCTGGTTGCCATGGGCGCGCTCGTCTGGAGCGTGTACTCGATCTACGGCCAACAGGCGTCGGCCGATGCGTCCGACGAGGCGTCGGCGCCGATGCAGGCCCGCGCCGGCGACGACGGCCACTCGGCCGACGCGCCCGCGCTCCGGCTGGGCATGTCGGCTGACGAGGTGAGGGCGGTCGAGGGTGACCCGGTATCGATGCATGGCGACCTCTGGGAGTACGGGCCGTCCTGGGTCCGCTTCGATCAAGACCGGGTGGTGGACTGGCACAGTTCTCCACTGCGTGCCTTGCACACGGGTGAGAAGCCGGTACAAGGCAGTCGCTGATTGCTTCACCGGCCGCAGTGGTCGCCAGGCGGCTGCCGTGCACGGTCCGTTGGCCTCGCGGATCGCATTGCACGCCCCCACCACCCGGCGGCCACTGCGGCCGGCGGCGCTCAGCGAGCGCCCCGTCCGAACAACACCACTTCCACCGTCTGGATCAGGATCAACAGATCCAGCAGCAGGTTGTGGTTTTTCACGTAGAACAGGTCGTACTTCAGTTTCTCGGCAGCCTCTTCGACGGTGGCGCCGTAGGGATAGCTGAGTTGGGCCCAGCCGGCCAGGCCCGGCTTGAGGCAGTGGCGAAGGTTGTAATAGCGAATCTTCGTGTCGAGATCGGCAACGAACTGCGGACGTTCCGGGCGTGGCCCGACGATGCTCATGTCGCCCTTCAGCACGTTCCAAAGCTGCGGCAGCTCGTCGATGCGCAGCTTGCGGCTGATGCGGCCGACGCGCGTCACGCGGTCGTCGTTCTTGCTGGCCCAGCGGGCAATGCCGTCGCGCTCGGCATCGGTGCGCATGCTGCGGAACTTCAGCAACTTGAAGGTGCTTCCATGGGCGCCGACGCGCTCCTGGCGATACAGGATCGGCTGGCCGGCGCCGGATTCGATCCGGATCGCCAGCACCTCGACCAGCATCAACGGCCAGCACAGCAACAGCAGCAGGGAAGCCGCCACCAGATCGAAGCAACGCTTGCTCAGCTGGCGCAGCGGCGTGCCGTTGAAGCCACCGGAAAACACCAGCCAGGACGGATCGAGGAAGCTCAGCTGCAGCCGCCCAGACTCGCGTTCGAAGAACGAGGTGAGATCGGTGATGGTGATGCCCATCTGCCGGCACTCCAGCAGGTCATCCATGGGCAAGTGGCCGCGGCGGTCATCCACGCCCACCACCACTTCGTCGATCTGGTCGCGCGCGACGATCTCGCACAGCGAGAGGGACGTGCGGATGAGCTGCTCCTCCGGCACGGCCACCGTTTCGCGCGCATGCGGCACATAGCCCACCACGCAAAAGCCACGGCGATCGGTGCGGCGGCGCATCTGGTTGTGGATCTGCGATGCGCGCGTGCCGGCGCCAAGAATCAGCACGCGCCGCTTGAGCGCCTCGACCTCGACCAGCTGCAGGAACACGATGCGTATGCCGAGCACGAAGATGAAACCCAGCGTCAACGCGATGGCCAGCACGCCACGGCCCACGTAGGCCTGCGGCAGCACGTAGTAACCGATCACCAGCAACACGCCGCCAAGCACGAAAGCCACGGCCTGGCGGGCCATCAGGCCGAAACGGGTCATGCGCATGTGTGACTGGTACTGGCCCAACGCCACCATGCCGAACACGATGGCGGCAGCGAACACCAGCGCGCGTTCGGGCAGGTGCACGGTGAACTCGGCGAGTTCATCCGCGTTGTGCCCGTAACGAAGGTACGTGGCGGTCGCCAGCGACATGGCGAGCAACAGCAGCTCGCACAGGCCAAGCAACATCAGCCAGCGCACCGATTGCCGACGCAGGAAACGAAGCATCCGAATCCCCCTTGCCCCCAAAGCCGAGTCCATTTAGCGCGGCGAAAGGCTAACGTGAAACTTTCAACGACGTCGATGCAACTTTGGGCAGATCGCCATGGCAGCCGTTCGGCTGTCTCAGGGGTGTTACATCACTGGCCGATCTTCAGATGCATCACGCGCGCCGGTCATGATGTGCGTCGGCAGCCATTGCATGCGCACGCGGGTGATGGCTCGTGGCGCGGCCAGTGCGCCTGTCCAACCCGCGGGCAGCGCGAGCTGGCGCACGATGCACGCGGGCGATCCCGCGGCGATCGCGGGTGGCGATATCGATACGCCGGCGTCAGCACCGATGCTTGATGGCGCCACGAGAAGGCCCACGCCGAACGCCTTGAGCAAGGCTTCCTTGCGTGTCCACAGTGCAAGCATCGCATCGTCGCGCATGGCCTCGGGAAGCGACCGCAGTGCTTCGGCCTCTTCGGCGGTGCATACGACTTTGAGCAGATCCTGCATGCCCATGCGTGGCGGCGATTGTTCGATGTCGACGCCGATGCACCCGCCACGCGCGACGGCCACGGCGATCTTTCCGCCGCTGTGGCTGATGCTGGTCGCGTGGCCGGTTCCCGGCAGGCAGGGTTGTCCATGCGATGTGCTCGCTAATGAAACGTCCCGGGGCGACACATCGAGCACTTCGGCAAGCACGAGGCGCCACATCGCGTGCGCCAGCACGTACTCATCGCGGTGTTGCGGCTGGCGAAAGCGGTGCGAACGTTCGCGCTCGGGCATCGACAACACGTCCATGGCCTCGTCGCGACAGGCCACGCAGTGCGCGCTGTCGAACAGCACGACCAGTGCTTCGTGTTCGCCGAGGCTCCACGAGCCGTCGTCGACAAGCATGCGCAGCGATGGAGGATCGCTCATGGCATGTCCGGTCGCCGCTGCCATGCAGGCCCGCGCCTACAGCAAGCCGGAGCTCGCGCAGGTGGCCAGCAGGCAACGCAGTTCGTCGGCCAGGCGCATGCTCAACGCCACGATGGTGAAGGTGGGGAACGCCCAGCCACCGGTGGGAAAGACCGAGCTTCCGGCGATATGCAGGTTGTCCATGCCATGCACCTTGCACCTGGCGTCCACCACGCCCGTGCCCGGGTGGTCGGACATTCGCGTGGTGCCCATGTGGTGCGCCGTGCCGTGCACCTGCGGCCTGGCGTTGCCCTGTTCCTCCAGCCACGGCTCGAGCTCGAAATGGCCTTTGCCGGCGCTCGCGATTTCTTCGCCGAACACGCGTGCCGACGAACGATAGGTTTCGTGGTCGAGCGCGGTCAGCCGCCAGTCGACCTTCACCTTGCGCTGGCCGAACGCATCCACGTCCTGGCCCAAGGTGATGCGGCTGTCGGGATTGGGGGCTTGCTCGAAGTAACCGACCAGGTCCACATGGCTGTTGGCCACGGTAGGGCGGTCGGTGAGCTTGTGCACGCAGGCGCGCGCGAGATCGCCTACGCCGAGGCCCAGTTTCAATGCCGTGAGGCCGAGGTTGTCCGGCGCGGTGATGACATGGCCCACCGGAGCATTGCGCAGCGCCTCGGACAGACGCGCCTCGAGCAGCGCATTCTCGTCCGGCACGGTGTTGCGCAGGGCCGTCTTCAGTTCGCGCAGCGCGCGTATGCCCCGCGGCAGCGGGCCTTCCACGCCGAAGGGGTGCACGCGGCCATTGAGTACGCGATGCCTCCGCTGGAACTGCGGTGAAAGCGCGATCTCGGGAAAGGCTGGCGGCGCGCCCTTGATGCGCCGCCGTTCATAGGGGCGCGTGATGCGATGCGGTGCTTTCGCGGTCAACGTGCCGAGCTTGCCGCTGGGATGGTCCATGAAATAACGGCCGACCACGTCGTGCTGGTTGCCCAGGCCCTCAGGCATGACGGAATTGGACAGCAACAACAGGCGCGCATTCTCGATACCGCCGCAGGCGAGTACGTAGTGGCGCGCGCGCACGACGCATCGCGCACCGCTGAGGGCGCCGATATGCGCCTCGCGCACGCGCCTGCCGTCTGCACTGGCCTTCAGCTCAAGCAAGTTGCCGTGCAGGAGCACCGTGATGTTGCCCGCGCGCTCAAGCTCGGTCCGGTACGCATCGCCGAACAGGATGGGGCTGCGCGCGAAGAACTGGTTGACCAGCTTGTCCTCGTCGAACCGAAGCGAGGCGTGGAACGGCGGTTCGGCAAAGGAACCATCGGCCAGGTCGAGGGCGCCGATCCGGCAGTATTCGCGTGCCCGCCGGTAGAACGGTTCCAGTTCGGCATAGTCGATGGGCCAACCGCTGTGCGGCACCCATTCGCGCCGCTCCAGGTCCTGCCGGCCGAGCGGAATGCAACCGCCGCCCCACAGGTTGCAACTGCCGCCGAACACCCGCATGCGCGACGTGCCCGGATCGAACTCCAGATCGCCGGCAGAGCTGCCTTCGTACAACGCCTGGTTGCGGTCTTCTCCGCCCAGTCCGCCGCTTTCGATGAGGCAGACGTTGAAGCGCGTACCGAGGAAGGCGCGGGCAATGGCGATGCCGGCGGCACCGCCGCCGACAATGCACAAGTCCGCGTCCACGTCGACGGGGTGCCCCCCGTGCAGGTAGTCGATGATCACGCCACTCCCCTAGCAATCCACGTAGGCCAACGTCCTGTCGCGACGTGGATCGGGTCGGTGGCGTTTCGGTCAGTCGGTCCGGACCAACGCTTGGCCTGTGCCAATCACACGCGGTAGTACTCTCGGTACCAGCGTACAAAGTTGGCCACGCCCGTTTCTACCGACACCTGCGGCCTATAGCCAACGGCCTGTATCAGGTCGGTTACATCGGCTTCGGTATCCGGCACGTCGCCGGCCTGCAGGGGAAGCAGCTCCATCGTGGCCTTGCGCCCCAGGCACTGCTCGAGCACCTCGATGTACCGCAGCAGTTCCACCGGCCGCTCGTTGCCGATGTTGAAAAGCCGGAACGGCGCGACGCCGCTCACCGCCGGATCGGGCGCATTGCTGTCCCACGTCGTGTCGATCGATGGCACCTTGTCCAGCGTGCGGATCACGCCCTCGACGATGTCGTCCACGTAGGTAAAGCTGCGCTTGTGCTTGCCGTGGTTGAACACGCGGATCGGTTCGCCGGCGAGGATCGCCTTGGTGAACAGGAACAGCGCCATGTCCGGGCGGCCCCACGGACCATATACCGTGAAGAAGCGCAGGCCGGTGCAGGGAATGCCATACAGGTGCGCGTAGCTGTGCGCCATCTGCTCGTTGGCCTTCTTCGTCGCGGCATACAGCGTGAGCGGATGCTCCGCCGACCGGTGCTCGGAAAACGGCATCGCCGTGTTCGCGCCATATACCGAGCTGGTGGAAGCGAACACGAGATGCTCGACGCCGTGGTGGCGGCAGCCTTCGAGTACGTGCAGGAAGCCCGTCACGTTGCTGCTGGTGTAGACGTGCGGATTCTCCGCGGCATAACGCACGCCCGCCTGCGCGGCCAGGTTCACCACGCGCTGCGGGCGATGTTCCGCGAACGCGCGCTCCATCGCGGCGCGGTCGGCAAGGTCCGCGTGGATGTGGGTATAGCCGGGGCGATCCGCGAAGCGCGCCAGGCGCGCCTTCTTCAGGTTGACGTCGTAGTAATCGTTGAGGTTGTCGAGTCCGACAACTTCGTCGCCGCGCGCCAGCAGGCGTTCGGCGACGTGGGAGCCGATGAATCCGGCGGTACCGGTAACCAACACTTTCATGGCGTGTCCCTGGAGTTCAAAGTCGACCGTCGACGGCGTCGCGCGGCAGCACGTATTTTACGTCGTACACCACCGAGTCCGGCTTGCCGTAGCCACGGATGCCGTCGACGCCAAGTTCGATGAACTGCCGGTGGCCCACGGCCACGATCACGGCGTCATAATCGCCGGGAACAGGGGACGCGACCGGCGAGAGCGCGTACTCGTGCTCGGCCTCGTCGGCATTGATCCACGGGTCATGCACGTCCACCTGTGCGTTGTACGCGTGCAGCGCATGCACGATGTCCACCACGCGGGTGTTGCGCAGGTCGGGGCAGTTTTCCTTGAAGGCGAGGCCCAGCACCAGCACGCGCGCGCGCACCGGGTTGATGCCCTTGCGCACCATCAGGCGGATCACTTCGTTGGCGACGTAGACACCCATGCCGTCATTGGTGCGCCGGCCCGCCAGGATGACGTCGGGGTGGTGCCCCACCTCCTGCGCCTTGTGGGTCAGGTAGTAGGGATCCACGCCGATGCAGTGGCCGCCGACCAGGCCCGGGCGAAAGGGCAGGAAGTTCCACTTGGTGCCGGCCGCCTGCAGCACTTCCAGCGTATCGATGCCGAGCTTGTTGAACAGGATCGAGAGATCGTTCACCAGCGCGATGTTGAGGTCGCGCTGCGTGTTTTCGATGACCTTGGCCGCCTCGGCCACCTTCAGCGAGCTGGCCTTGTGCGTGCCGGCCGTAATGATCGAGCCGTAGAGGCGGTCGACGAAATCGGCGGCCTCGGGCGTGGAGCCGGACGTGACCTTGAGGATGCTGGTGACGCGATGCTGCTTGTCGCCCGGGTTGATGCGCTCGGGGCTGTATCCGGCGAAGAAATCGCGGTTGAACACCAGGCCCGAACCCTTTTCCAGGATGGGCACGCAGACTTCTTCCGTGCAGCCCGGATACACCGTCGATTCGTACACCACGGTGTCGCCGCGCTTGAGCACTTTGGACAGTGCCTCGCTCGCGCGGACCAGCGGCGTGAGGTCGGGGCGCTTGGCCGAGTCGATCGGCGTGGGCACCGTGACGATATAGACATTTCGGTCGGCGAGATCCGCCAGTTCACTGCTGAAGCGCAATCGGCCGGCCTCGGCCAGCTCCTCGCTGTTGACCTCAAGGGTACTGTCGCGCCCCCCGCGCAGTTCATCGATGCGTGCCCGGTTGATGTCGAAACCGACGGTGTCATAGCGCTTGCCAAACTCGACGGCCAGAGGAAGGCCGACGTAACCGAGGCCGATGATGGCGAGCTTGGTGTCTTCCAGATGCTGCATGCGGGGTTCCTGCTGTCTGGTGTGAAGAGGCACAGAGCCGGCCGGCAGGCTATCCGATGGATTGCCCGATTTGGATGACGAAAACTCCGTGCCCCTGCGCTTCACAGGCTTCATTGCCTGTCGAAGAAGCCCACGCGAGTGAAGTGCGCGGGCAACGCAAGGCTAGCAGGGTCGTCTTCCTTTTCAGCTAGGCCAGAGGTTGCTTACCCAATGGAGGATGCCGGTCAAAAGGCGTGTTGGGATGAACGGGGCCTGCATGCGGTGGCTTCGACGCGATCACCGCAGTCGGATCAGTTCGCTCGGGTGGATGGGAAAAAGCGGTTGGGCGCCGTTTTACCCACGCATGGGGCAGGCTTGTTGTTGAGAATTGTTCTCACTAAAACTATCTTGTTCGGGCTACATGGCATCCCGTCCCGACGAATCGATCAGAACCCATGCTCCCGCACAACCCTGGAGTCCTCGACGCCGATGCGTGGGCGTCGCAGCCAGCAGCTCAGGCAGGCGCCGCGATCCGATGTGGCGACGGCATGCGCTCGGCGGCGCGATGGCAGGCGGTGCGGATGCCCGCCGCGGACAACCTGGGGTACGCGTGGCCGGCAACGTGATTTGCGCGCCGGTTGCGGGACGCACCGACGAATGCCTCCAGTTGCTGAGGACCGATCCTGTACGCCTGCACGCCACCCTGTTGACCCAGGCGCTGGCCGGTGATGCCGGCTCGCAGTTGGGCGTGGCGCAGATGTACCTGGAGGGCATTGGTTGCGAGCGCAACACGGGCGAGGCGCTGTACTGGTTCCAACGTGCGGCCCACCAGGGCGACGCCATGTCGATGAACATGCTGGGACGCATCCACGAGAACGGCCGCGGCGTAGCGGTCAACCATGAGCTGGCGGCCGTGTGGTATCGCGAAGCCGCCGAGCATGGATCGGACTGGGGCATGTACAACTTCGCCCATGTGCTGGCCAACGGTCGTGGCGTGAAAGCCAACCGCGCCGAGGCATTCCGCTGGTTTGGGCAGGCGGCCGAAGCGGGGCATGCGCGCGCGATGCATTGCCTTGGGCAGTACTACGAATACGGCTGGGAAACCGCGCCGGACATCGAGCGCGCGCATGCGCTCTATCGCGCCTCGGCGGAGAAGGGCGATTACCGTGGCAAATGCAGTTGGGCCTTGGTGCTGACCGAGCGCGGGCATATCGGGCAGGCATGCGCGCTGTTGCGATCCGCCATGGAGGCAGCGCCCGCCTATTTCGTTGAAGCCCTGCGCAACGACCTGCGCCAGTCGCCCCATTTGCCGCTGCGCGCCCTGGCCGGGCACGCCGCGTGAGAGCGCACCCGGTACGCGACCGGGGGCGCGCGTGCTTCATCGCCTGGTTCGACGGGAAACTTCAGGACCAATCGCTGTCGTCGAAGCCACCGTCGCTGTTGTCGTTGAAATCGTCCGTCGAGGCAAAGTCGCGATCGTCGCGGCCCGACGATCGATCGTGGTCGTCGTCGTAGTAGTTGTTGTTCTCGGTGATGTTCTCGATGACGGTCTGTTGTCCGCCGCCCAGGAAGCCTCCACCGTGATGGCCTCCCATCAGGCTTTCGATACCCTCGAACAGGAACATGCCGCCGGCCACGCCCGCGGCGGTGGTGGCAGCCTGCGAAAGGAAGCTTGGTGCGGCTGGCGGTTGCGCCGGGGCGCCGCCGAACAGGCGCTCGCGCCAACCGGGTGCCGCGGCGGGCGCCTGGGGCGGGTAGGGCGTCGTCGTCGCGCCCCAGGCCGGCTGCTGGCTCCCGAGGAAGCTGCCGCCACCCTGCTGCGAGCCCACCTGTGACTGCAGCTGTGCGATCTGCGCCTTGGCGTTTTCCAACGCCTGTTGCTGCAACAGGCTGCGCTGCACCAGCAGGTAGAGCGCATCGGGCTGGCCGGCAAGCCGCTGTCGGATCAAGGCGTCGGCCTGCGGATCCTTCGCCACGCCGCCGGCGCTGACCAGGCGCTGGAGAAAATCTTCAAGTAGTTGTTGTTCCTGCGGTGTCATGACTTGCGAAATCTCCGGCATGGATGAGGAGCCCACCTTCGCGCGCGATGCGCAAGGCGTGCAGTGCCGGAAGTGTGCCCATGTGGGGTGACATCAAGGGCGCAGGGTTTTTCGTTTGCCTGGCAGTCAGCCAGTTCTCACGGCCGATGCTTCAAGGTTTCAAAACGTAGCGATTCTTGCCGCGCTGCTTGGCTTCATACAGACCCTGGTCCGCGAGACGAACGGTGTCCCCGAGGTCGGTCGACGCCTCCAGGCGCGCCATGCCGATGCTGATGGTCACGACATGCCCCGCGATGCGCAGCGAGGCGACGTGTTCGCGGATGCGTTCCGCAAAGGCTTGCGCCGCGTCCGCCCTGCCGTTGAACACCACGCCGAATTCTTCGCCACCGAGCCGCCCGTGCGGATAGCCTTCCGCATGTCGACCGATGACGGACGCCACTTCGATCAGCACGCGATCACCGACATCGTGTCCCGAGGTGTCGTTGATCTTCTTGAAGTCGTCGATATCGATCAGCAGGAAATAGAAATCGCCGGCGGATGCGATCGCATGGATGTCCTGCAGCGTTTCCATCAATCCACGGCGGTTGTTGATGCCGGTCAGCGCGTCCTTGAAGGACAGGCGGATGAGCTCGCGCTGCACGAGGAAGGTCTTTTTCCGCTCCGCCACGAACAGCCGGTTGAGCAGAATGCCGAGGCCAAACCCGGACACCGTCATCAGCACGATCCAGTTGGCGTCGTCCATGCGGAGCATGGCGTTCACCTGGCCCCAGGACACCACCAGCCAGACGGCCACCGAGCTCGCGATGTAGCTGAAGCCGTCGGCGAACACCGGCGCCATGCCTACGGTGATGACCAACCCCGCCGGAATCACCCAGAACTCGGGTTGTTGCGTGCCGCCGATGTTGCTGTGGATGCACAGCGCGATCGCCACGGCTCAGAGCCCGCCGCCTGTCATGGTCATCACGATGCTGCGGGCGGTATAGGTCATGGCCATCCCGCAGATCGCGCCGGCCACGCCCGCACCGGTCAGCCATGGATCAAACACGGCTCCCGGATGGGCGAGCAGACGCGACAGCATCCAGGCCATGAGACCAAAGGCCTGCAGGCTGAGCGCCTGGTGGCGTAGGCTGGCGATGGAGGTTTTCCAGAACAGCTGGCGTTCCGCACGATCGCTGAAGGCCGACCCGCGTTCGACGTTGGCGATTTTGCGATGGAACCTCATGGCAAGCCCCATGTCCGCTGGAATACCGCGTCAGACCGGCTTGGCGCTTCGGGAAAACCGGCGCTCCAGGCAGCGGAAGTATAGGCAGGCGCGGCACGGGTGGCCTGCTGCGCGCATCACAAGGGCGATGGTGTGGGCCGCGCCGAGCGGCATGCCGCGACGGCGGCCCATAACAAAACAGCGCTTGATGCCAAAGGCAACAAGCGCTGTCAGGAATCAAGTGGTGGAGCCAGGGAGGATCGAACTCCCGACCTCGTCATTGCGAACGACGCGCTCTCCCAGCTGAGCTATGGCCCCACAAGAGCGGGTCATGTTAGCAGGCCGTTTCGGTTTTCGCCAAGCCCCCGCGTGTCGTTCACGGCAGCAGGCGACTCAGCTCTTCATGGAGCACGCCGCGCCGCCAGCCTTCCAGAAAATCAGGCCATTGCGCGGTGACCACGTACTCTTCCAACACCTTGCGTGGGCAGAGCAGGCCCGCGGGCAGGTCGAGGTTCGCGGCGCGCTTGTCGACGCAGTCCTTCATGGCGGACAGCGCGCGTTTCGCCTCGCCCTGGGGCGATTCGGGGATCTCGGCGGTGGCCACCACTTCCTCCGCTTCGACGGGACGCAGCAAGGTTTCCAGCAACTCCCGCTGTTGCGGCGAGCGCAACGCCCGCTGGCCGCGCACGCGCTGTTCCAAGTCGCCGGCACTGGTCGGGCGCTGCTGCACCAGGTTCATCACCAGCGCATCCTCGAGCAGCCAGGGGCGGGGGCGATCCAGCGTGCGTGCGGTCTGGTCGCGCCACAGCAGGATGCGGCGGAGCAGGGCGCGCTGCTCGGGGCGCCATTCGGCGGCGCTGCGGAATGCGCGCTGCGGTTGCGGATCGCCTCCGCGATGGCACGAGCGCAGCTTCAGGCGCTCGCAATCCTCCGCATGCCACGCAACCCGGTCGTGCTGCGCGAGGCGTTCGGCAAGCTGCTCGTGCACGGGCTTCAGGTAGACGACATCCAGCGTGGCGTAGCTGCGTTGCGAGTCGGTCAGCGGCCGTTGCAGCCAGTCGGAACGGGTTTCGCCCTTGTCCAGCTCGGCACCGGCCAGCTCGGCAACCAGCGCGCGATAGCTGATGCCCAGGCCCATGCCCACGAACGCCGCGGCGATCTGCGTATCGAACAGGCGGCGCGGGCCGTGCGGCAGCAGCGGTGAAAGCGCTTCGAGGTCTTCGCTCGCGCTGTGCATCACGGTGACGGCATCGCTGTCGCCGACCAGCGGCTGCAGCGCATCGCCTATCTCGAAGGCCACCGGGTCGACGAGCGCGTAGCGACCGTTCCAGCCGAGCTGGATCAAGGCCAGCTGCGGATAGAACGTATTGCGCCGCATGAATTCCGTATCGAAGCCGAGCGCGGCGTCATGGGGCACCGTGGCCAGCCATGCGTGCAGCGCCTCGGGACTGTCGATCCAGGCGGCGTCGGGGGTAAGGGATGAGTCAGGCTGCATGCGTCTTCCTGGCGACACAGGACGCGCACCCGCGCATTGTCCTGACATCGGTTTGTGCCTATGGTTAAGCGCTGCACGATAACAGGCTGCCCCGGACCCAAGCCATGCCGAGCAAGGAAACCGTACGACGACAACGCGCACTCGGTGGAGGCGTCGGCGTGGTCGTGCTTGGCCTTGCGCTGGTTTATCACTTCTTTCCAAGGGTGTTTCACGTCGAGCCGTCCTCGATCGCCGCGCATCGGGCCATGAACCTGGGCCCGGCACCGTCGGCGGCGCCCGCCCCCGTTGCACCGGTGCAAGGCGTGGGGGAAGTGGATGCAGGACCGCCGGTGACCCTGGCGCCTACCGACGTCATCGTGGCGCGGATGAGCAACAAGAACACCCATCTTCCGCAGCAGCTGAGCGCCGACACCCCCGAAGTGGAGGCCCTGCTCGCGCGCGCCGACAAGGCCTTGCATGCCGGCCAGCTCGCCGGCGACGACACCAGCGCCGCCGCGTTGTTCGAGCAGGCATTGAAGCTGAAGACAGACAGCCGTCGCGCCGCCCAGGGCTTGTTCGAAGTGAGGGCGCGCCTGGTGGCGGAGATCAACCAGGACCTGGTGGTCGGCGACGCGGATTCGGTGGGCGACCTGCTCGATACACTAAAGAAGATTCCCGATTCCGGGGACGATGTCAGCCAGATCCAGGCCAAGCTGAAGACCCTTGGCCAGGTGCGTCCGCTCCTGGCCAAGGCCGCGACCCTGGTGCAACAGGGGCACGCGGACCAGCCCGCGGGCGACAACGCGCTCGAACTCTATCGCCGTGTACAGCAGCTCGATCCGGAGAATGCAGTCGCCGCGCAGGGCATCCTGCAGGTGCAGCGCGTCGTGCTCGATCGTGCACTCGCGGCGGTGGCCCAGAATGACTTCAAGTCCGCGGACCAGGCGCTGGCCGAAGCGGCGCAGGTGGCGCCCGATTCGCCCGCACTGGGCGACGTGCGCACGCGCGTGGACAACATGCGTCAGGCGCGCGCCAGCGGCCTGCTGGGCCAGGCCCGTTCAGCCCTCGACGGGGGCAACCTGGGCCTGGCCCAGCAACTGGCTGACCAGGCCAAGGCCATCAGTCCCGATCTGGCGGGGCTGGCCGAATTCGGCGAACGCCTGACCAACGCGCGGCTTTATGCGAGCTATAAGCCGGGCCAGGTGTTCGCCGATCGCTTCGTCGACATCCCCGGGGAGGCCCCGTCGATGGTGGTCGTGCCCACGGGCAGTTTCCGCATGGGAGCACCCGACAACGAGGAAGGACGGCAGGACGCCGAAACGCCGCAACACGACGTGACCATCGCCAAGGGCTTCGCCCTGGCGCGCTCGGCGATCACCGTTGGCCAGTTTCGCGAGTTCGTGAGGGCGAGCGGCTATCAGCCCGATTCCTCCAAGCTCGGTGGCGCCAGTGTCTATGACGAAGGCACCGGCGCGATGCGTGATGACCCGAACGCGGGCTGGCAGGACGACTACGTCGGCAAATCGGCCGACAGCCGCCTGCCGGTGGTCAATATTTCGTGGGCGGATGCCAAGGCATATGCGGACTGGTTGAGCCAGCGCACCGGCAAGACCTATCGGTTGCCCAGCGAGTCCGAGTTCGAATACGCCCTGCGGGCGGGCACGGCCACGCGCTATTGGTGGGGCGACGGCGCTCCGGGCCACAAGGTGGAAAACCTCACGGGTGGCAGCGATCGCTCTCCGAGCGGCCGCCGCTGGAGCAATGCCTTCGCGGGGTATCGCGATGGCTTCTGGGGGCCGGCCCCGGTGATGAGCTTCTCTCCCAATCCGTTCGGCCTCTATGACATGGGCGGCAACGTCTCCGAATGGGTTCAGGACTGCTGGCACGACAGCTACCTGCGCGCGCCCCGCGATGGCAGCGCCTGGATCAACCCCGGTTGCAGCACGCGCGTGGTTCGCGGTGGCTCCTGGGGCAGCTCACCCGATCAGGTGCGCTCCTCCTATCGCCAGGGCGCTGATGCGAGCGTCCGCAGCGGCCGCGTCGGATTCCGCGTGCTGCGGGAGCTTTGAGAGGGCGCGAGCCGCGTCTCGCCTTATACAAGGCGTGGCCGGGCACTTCCTCGCCCGATGCGTGCCTGCGGCACTCGCCCATGCGGTCTTCGCCACGCGCGAGGTTGCGCCCAAGGGATCGCCTGTTCGCAATGCATATGAGACCGCGTTCCGTGGCCCCTCCACCCGCTTGTGCTGGCGCCCGCACGAACCGTAAAATGACCCGCTTTCGTGTAAGGGAATCATCGACTTAGGGCGGAGTGTCCGGAGGCTGGCGGGGTGGGGTGCGAGCATGTTTTCTTTCGCTATTCCTTTGTAAATCCGGTGCTTGCGGTAATTTCCTCAGAGTTGTTCTGATGCGAAAGTGGCGGAATTGGTAGACGCACTGGATTTAGGTTCCAGCGGGTAACCCCGTGAGGGTTCGAGTCCCTCCTTTCGCACCATCCCTTTAGGTTTTTCATAAGCAGGCGGCCTCAGAGGCTGCCAAGCGCCTTTGACGGGCGCTCAGAATCGGTATTCCAGGAGACGTCATGCAGGTTTCGGTTGAAAACGTCGGCAAGCTCGAGCGCAAGCTCACCGTGAAGTTTCCCGCGGATCGCTTCGAGTCGCAGGTCAGTGCGCGCATCGCCGAGATGGGCCGCACGGTGCGACTGAAGGGCTTCCGTCCGGGCAAGGTGCCGACGACGGTGATCCAGCAGCGTTTCGGTGACCAGGTTCGCGGCGAAGTGCTTTCCGACCTGATCGGCAGCACCCTGCGCGAGGCCGTTGCCCAGGAAAACCTGCGCCCGGTGGCCAACCCGTCGATCAACACCACGGGTCGTCCCGAGGGCGGCGAGATCGCCTATACCGCCACCTTCGAAATCATGCCGGAGTTCCCGGAAGTCGACGTGGCGAAGCTGGAAGTCAGCCGCCCGGTGGCTGAAGTGGGCGATGCCGACATCGAGAAGATGATCGAGACCCTGCGCCTGCAGCGCCGCAGCTTCGACGAGGTGGAGCGTGCCTCGGCCGACGGCGACTTCGTGATGTTCGAGTACTCGGCGCAGGCCGGCGACTACCGCTTCCCGGCCGAAGGCCTCGAGCGCGCCGGCAGCGTGCTGGGCTCGGGCAACCTGTTCAAGGCGCTGGACGACGTCCTCACCGGCCGCAAGGCCGATGAAGAGTTCGACGCCGACGTCGAGTTCCCGGCCGATTTCCGCAACGAGAACCTGGCCGGCAAGACGGCCCAGTGCCACTTCAAGATCATCAAGGTGCAGGAGCCGAAGCTGCCGGAGGTCAACGCCGAGTTCGCCCAGCTGTTCGGCATCGCCGATGGCGACCTGGAGCATTTCCGCAAGGAAGTGCGCGCCAACCTCGAGCGCGAGCTGAAGGCCACGCTGATGGCCCGCCTGAAGTCCGAAGTGGCCGAGAAGCTCGCCGACGCCTATCCGGAGCTGGACGTGCCGAACGTGATGGTGCAGTCCGAGGCCCATGGCCTGGCCCAGGGCAGCGTGCCGCGCGGCCAGCAGGTCCCGCCGCAGCTGGTCGAGGCCGCCGCGCCGATCGCCCGCAAGCGCGTCATCGCCGGTCTGCTGATGGGTGAGATCGCCCGCAAGCAGTCGCTGGTCATCGACCGCAGCCGCGTGGCCGAACAGCTCGCCGCGATTGCCTCGACCTACGAGGAGCCGGAGAAGGTCGTTGAACTTTACAACCGTGACCCCCAATTGATGTCCGGGTTGCAAAACCGCGTGATGGAAGACCAGGTGGCGGAATGGGTGGCGGATCACGCCACGACCACCGTCCATAACCTGAGCTTCGACGAGGTGATGCGCCCGGTCAGTGCCTGAGGCATCCTTCAGGCCAATCAACCGGAGAGCGACAAAGCATGGCCATGGACCCGATCCAGAACCTCAACCTGGTACCGATCGTCGTCGAGCAGACCGCCCGCGGCGAACGTTCGTACGACATCTACTCGCGCCTCCTGAAGGAGCGCGTGATCTTCCTCGTGGGCGAGGTGAACGATCAGGTCGCCAATCTGCTGGTCGCGCAGATGCTGTTCCTTGAATCGGAAAACCCGGACAAGGACATTCATCTGTACATCAACAGCCCGGGCGGCGCCGTCACCGCCGGGCTGGCGATCTACGACACCATGCAGTTCATCAAGCCCGACGTCAGCACCATGTGCATCGGCCAGGCCTGCAGTGCGGCCTCGCTGCTGCTGATGGCCGGCGCCAAGGGCAAGCGCTACTCGCTGCCGAACTCGCGCGTGATGATCCACCAGCCGTCGGGCGGCGCCCGCGGCCAGGCCACGGACATCGAGATCCAGGCCCAGGAAATCCTGTACCTGCGTCGCCGCCTGAACGACATCTACGTTCAGCACACCGGCCAGCCGCTCGACAAGATCGAGCGGGACATGGAGCGCGACCGCTTCATGAGCGCCGAGGCGGCCAAGGAGTACGGCCTGATCGACCAGGTCCTGGACCGTCGCGCCGTCGAAACGGTGAAATCGGCCTGATTTCAGGCATTTGGTCCCTGGTTTGCAAGTGGTTCCGCGTCTCCGTGCAGACGCGGAACCCTGTGCTATTCTCAAACCGCAATCGATTTACTAGCAGGATCCAGGCATGAGCGACGATCGGCAGGGCCGTTCCAACGACAGCGGCAAGATTCTTTACTGCTCCTTCTGCGGCAAGAGCCAGCACGAAGTGCGCAAGCTGATCGCGGGCCCATCCGTGTTCATTTGCGACGAGTGCGTCGAGCTGTGCAACGACATCATTCGCGAGGAACTGGAAGAAAAGGCCGCCTCCGGGCGCAGCCAGTTGCCCAAGCCCCGTGAAATCATGGAGACGCTCGACCAGTACGTGGTCGGCCAGACCCGCGCCAAGAAGGCGCTGGCGGTGGCCGTGTACAACCACTACAAGCGCATGGAGTCGCGCCAGAAGAGCGACGACGTCGAGCTGGGCAAGTCCAACATCCTCCTGATCGGTCCGACCGGTTCGGGCAAGACGCTGCTGGCCGAAACGCTGGCTCGCCTGCTCAACGTGCCGTTCACCATCGCCGACGCCACCACGCTCACCGAAGCCGGCTATGTCGGCGAGGACGTGGAAAACATCATCCAGAAGCTGCTGCAGAAGTGCGACTACGACGTCGACAAGGCGCAGTCGGGCATCGTCTACATCGACGAGATCGACAAGATCTCGCGCAAGAGCGAGAACCCGTCGATCACCCGCGACGTGTCCGGCGAAGGCGTGCAGCAGGCCCTGCTCAAGCTCATCGAGGGCACGCTCGCCTCGGTGCCGCCGCAGGGTGGGCGCAAGCATCCGCAGCAGGAATTCCTGCAGGTCGACACCAAGAACATCCTCTTCATCTGCGGCGGCGCGTTCGCGGGCCTGGAGAAGGTGATCCAGCAGCGTTCCGAAACCGTGGGCATCGGCTTCTCGGCCGAAGTGCGCAGCAAGGAGCGCAAGGAAAACCTCGGCAAGCTGCTCGCCGATGTCGAGCCGTCCGACCTGGTGCGCTACGGCCTGATTCCGGAGTTCGTCGGTCGCCTGCCGGTGGTGGCCACGCTGGACGAGCTGGACGAAGCGGCGCTGGTGAAGATCCTCACCGAGCCCAGGAACGCCGTCACCAAGCAGTTCAAGAAGCTGTTCGAGATGGAAGGCGTGGAGCTGGAATTCCGCCCCGAGGCCCTGCAGGCCATTGCCCGCAAGGCGCTCAAGCGCAAGACCGGTGCCCGCGGCCTTCGCACCATCCTCGAGCAGGTGCTGCTGGACACCATGTACGAGCTGCCGTCGCTCGAGCATGTCAGCAAGGTCGTGGTGGACGACGCGGTGATCGAGGGTCAGGCAGAGCCCTACCTGATCTATCGCGGCAACCTCAAGCAGCCGCGTGCAGAGGGTGGCGACGCCGCCTGATCGCTGTTTTAACGCGACGGCATCCATGCAATGGCCCCGGCAGAGATGCCGGGGCCATTTTGTTTGCGTGCCGCGTCATGCACTTGTGCGAAAGGCGGTTTGCCACCACTTGACGTACAGATGCCCCCGGCGCAGTGTCGGGGCAAAGACGCTATTCATCCCTGAGAGATTCTCTTTGATGGCAAAGAACGCCCCCAATCCCCAAGCCACCGGAGCCACGCTGGACGCACTGCCAGTGCTGCCGTTGCGCGACGTGGTGGTCTATCCGCACATGGTCATCCCACTGTTCGTCGGGCGTGACAAATCCATGCGTGCGCTGGAGCGCGCCATGGAGGGCGAGCGCCAGATCCTGCTGGTGGCACAGAAGAGCCCCGACATCGACGATCCCAAGATCAGCGACCTGCACGAGATCGGCACGCTGGCAGGCGTGCTGCAGTTGCTCAAGCTCCCCGATGGCACCGTGAAGGTGCTGGTCGAGGGCCAGTCACGCGTCGTGATCGACAAGTACGACGAGGATGGCGGCATGTTGACCGCCACGTCGCGCGTCATCGAGCCCGTCTACAGCAACAAGGAGCGCGAGCTCGACGTCGTGTCGCGCACGCTGATCTCGCTGTTCGAACAGCTGGTCAAGCAGAGCCGCAAGCTGCCGCCGGAAGTGCTGGCGACCTTGTCGGGCATTGACGACCCGTCGCGCGTTGCCGACTCCATCGCCGCGCATCTTTCCGTGCGCATGGCCGAAAAGCAGAAGGTGCTGGAAACCGCCGACGTGGGCCAGCGCCTCGAGCTTCTGATCGGCCTGGTCGACGGCGAAATGGACCTGCAGCAGGTGGAAAAGCGCATCCGCGGCCGCGTGAAGTCGCAGATGGAAAAGAGCCAGCGCGAGTACTACCTCAACGAGCAGATGAAGGCCATCCAGAAGGAGCTCGGCGAGAACGAAGAGGGTGGCACCAACGAGATCGAGGAACTGCAGAAGAAGATCGACAACGCGGGCATGCCCAAGCCCGTGCTGGCGAAGGCGCGCCAGGAGTTCAACAAGCTGCGCCAGATGTCGCCGATGTCGGCCGAAGCCACGGTGGTGCGCAACTACCTCGACTGGCTGGTGGGCGTGCCGTGGAAAAAGCGCAGCAAGGTACGCAAGGACCTGCAGCTGGCGCAGGAAGTGCTCGATGCCGATCACTTTGGCCTGGAGAAGGTCAAGGAGCGCATCCTCGAATACCTCGCCGTGCAGCAGCGCGTGAACACCATGCGTGGCCCGATCCTGTGCCTCGTCGGCCCGCCGGGCGTGGGCAAGACCTCGCTGGGCCAGTCGATCGCCAAGGCAACCAACCGCAAGTTTGTCCGCATGAGCCTGGGTGGCGTGCGCGACGAGGCCGAAATCCGTGGCCATCGCCGCACCTACATCGGTTCGATGCCTGGTCGCATCGTGCAGAACCTCAACAAGGTGGGCAGCAAGAACCCCCTGTTCGTGCTGGACGAGATCGACAAGATGTCCATGGATTTCCGTGGCGATCCGTCGTCGGCGCTGCTCGAAGTGCTGGATCCGGAACAGAACCACGCCTTCAACGACCATTACCTCGAGGTCGACCTCGACCTGTCCGAGGTGATGTGGATCGCCACGGCCAATTCGCTGAACATCCCGGGGCCGCTGCTCGATCGCATGGAGGTCATCCGCATCCCGGGCTACACCGAGGACGAGAAGCTTGGCATCGCGCAGAAGTACCTGCTGCCCAAGCAGCTGAAGGCCAATGGCCTGAAGCCCGAGGAACTCAGCGTGGACGCCGAGGCCATCCGTGACATCGTGCGTTACTACACGCGCGAATCGGGCGTGCGCAATCTCGAGCGCGAGATATCCAAGATCTGCCGCAAGGTGGTGAAGGAACTGGCTCTCAACGAGGGCAAGAAGGCCCAGAAGGCACCGGCCAAGAAGGCCGTTGCGGCCGTAAAGACGTCCAAAGCCAAGGTCAAGGCGCCTGGCGGCATCCTGGTGAACTCCGGGAACCTGGAGCATTACCTCGGGGTGCGTCGCTTCGATTTCGGCCGCAAGGAACTGCAGAACGAGGTCGGCCTGGTGACCGGCCTGGCCTGGACACAGGTGGGTGGCGACCTGCTGAGCATCGAAGCGTCGATCGTGCCCGGCAAAGGCCGGCTGGTGCATACGGGCCAGCTTGGCGACGTGATGAAGGAATCGATCCAGGCCGCGCTCTCGGTGGTGCGTGCCCGCGCGGATCGCCTGGGCATCCCGAGCGATTTCCATGAGCGCTTCGATATCCATATCCACGTCCCGGAAGGCGCCACGCCCAAGGACGGCCCGAGCGCGGGCATCGCCATGTGCACGGCGCTGGTGTCCGCCCTGACCAAGGTGCCTGTGCGTTCCGAAGTGGCCATGACCGGCGAGATCACGCTGCGTGGCCGCGTGTTGCCCATCGGTGGCCTCAAGGAGAAGCTGCTGGCAGCACATCGCGGTGGCATCACCACGGTGATCATCCCCGAGGAGAACAAGAAGGACCTCGCGGATATCCCGGCCAATATCACCGGGTCGCTGGACATCCACGCGGTGCGCTGGATCGATGAGGTGCTGGATATCGCACTGGAGCGGCCGCTGCAGCCGCTGCAGGCAAACGACGGCGAAGCCAGTGCAAGCGTCGAAAAGCCGCGGGACGAGTCGCCGGATGAGTCGCAGGAGTCCTACACGCGACCGCATTGATCCGTGATAGGCGTCACCGAAAAACGGGCGGGCAACCGCCCGTTTTTCATGGGCATGTCATGATCCGGGCGGGTGCATCGCTTAGCGTTTCAGCACGTGCTTTGCAAGCGTCGACGAAGCATGCTGAATCGCGCGAACCCTTGGAATTACTTGTCATTGCGGACCCTAGGGGCCACTGGTATAAAGGCGGCACCGCAGCCTGACGCCGAGCACGATGCGCAGTGATGCGGGGTTGCTTGGCGATGTCCTGGTGCCCTGTCGCATAGACGTCGCCTGGTCCCAGAATGACCACGCGGGCTGCATAACCGTTTAAGGGAGTGTCTCAATGAATAAAACTGATCTGATCAATGCCATTGCCGAGAAGGCCGAACTCACCAAGGCTGACGCCGGCCGTGCTCTCGAAGCTTTCTTCGAGACCGTGCAGAAGGCGCTGAAGAAGGGTGATGACGTGTCGGTGGTCGGTTTTGGCACCTTCACCGTGCGCAAGCGCGCCGCCCGTACCGGTCGCAATCCGCGCACCAACGAGACGATCAAGATCAAGGCCTCGAAGGTCCCGGCGTTCAAGGCTGGCAAGACCCTCAAGGATGCCCTAAACTAAGCGGCTACTTGCTTAGTTTCGGGTGCTTAGCTCAGCGGTAGAGCGTCGCCCTTACAAGGCGAGGGTCGTAGGTTCGATCCCTACAGCACCCACCAGAAATATGCGGAGCGGTAGTTCAGTCGGTTAGAATGCTGGCCTGTCACGCCGGAGGTCGCGGGTTCGAGTCCCGTCCGCTCCGCCATAGTTCGCAAGGGCGCCCGCGTGGCGCCCTTGCCTTTTGAGCACTGCGCACATGCTGCGCTGAACAACGATTTAGCCGGGACCAAACCATGCTTCAGGCACTGCGTAACAAGCTTCACGGATGGCCTTCCATCGTCATTCTGGGCATTTGCGTTTTCGCTATTTCGTTTTTCGGCATCGAGTCCTATTTCGCCTCGCATACGGAAACCTACGTGGCGATGGTGGGGAAGCACGAGATTTCCCAGCGTGACTTCCAGGACCGCATGAACGAGGCTCGCCGCGACGCCATGGCGCGCATGGGCGACAGCTTCGACGCTGCGCAGTTCGAGCAGCCGGAAATGAAGCGCCGCATCCTCGACCAGCTCATCAACGAGCAGTTGCTTCGCCAGGCCAACGACGCGCTGGGCATGAAGGTGCCCGATCTCGCGTTGCGCGATCGCATCGCGGGCACGCCGCAATTCCAGGTCAACGGCCAGTTCGATCCCACCACGTACCGCGCGATCCTTGCCGCGCAGAACATGACGCCGGCGATGTTCGAGGCGAGCCAGCGCGCTTCGCTCGAACCGGGCCTGGTGCCGCGCGCGATCATCGACAGCGCGATCGTCACCGACGCCGACATGGATCGCTACCTGGGCTTGCTGTACCAGCGCCGCGACCTGCGCTGGTTCCCGCTTCCGCGTCCGGCCCTGGCCGACAACGCGGTGACCGACGCCCAACTGGAGGCCTACTACAAGGACCACCAGGCGGATTTCATGAATCCGGAGCAGGTGTCGCTGAAGTACATCGAAGTGAATGGCGCTGACCTCAAGGTCGATGCACAGCCGAGCGACGACGAGCTCAAGAAGCGCTACGAAGAGCAGAAGCAGCGCTTCGTGCAGCCCGAGCAGCGCCTGGTGTCGCACATCCTGGTCAACGTGCCGAAAAACGCGACGCCGGATCAGCAGAAGGCCGCGTTGGCCAAGGCCGAAAAGATCGCCGGCGAAGCGAACGCCGGGAATTTCGCCAAGCTCGCCGAGCAGGACTCGGACGACCTGGGCTCCAGGCGTTCGGGTGGCGACCTGGGCTGGCTGGAGAAGGGCGTCACCAACGCGGCCTTCGATTCGGCGCTGTTCTCCTTGCAGAAGGGCCAGATTTCCAAGCCGGTATTGTCCGACGAGGGCTACCACGTGCTCTTCTTGCGCGACGTGCGCAGCGGCGAGGCCAAGCCTTTTGCCGAAGTGCGCGACCAGATCGCCAAGGATTACCTGAGCACCGAGCGTGATCGCCAGTACAGCGAGCTCGCCGGCAAGCTCACCGATCAGACCTACCAGAATCCTTCGTCGCTGGAGCCGGCAGCGCAGGCTCTGGGCCTGCCGATCCAGACCACGGCGCTGTTCCCGCGCAAGGGCGGCGAGGGCATTGCGGCCAACCCCAAGCTGGCACAGACCGCGTTCTCGGACGACGTTCTGGTCCAGGGCAACAATTCCGGCCTCGTCGAGCTGGGGCCGGACCATGCCGTGGTCGTTCGCGTGGACAAGCATGTGCCTGCCGCCGCGCGTCCGCTGGCTGAAGTGCGCGACCAGGTGCGCCAGAAGATCCTCGATGAACGCATGGCGGCGGAAGCCCTGAAGAACGCCGATGCGCTGCTCGCCAGGCTGCAGAAGGGCGAGGACATGCAGGCCGTTGCCGGCGCCGTCGGTGCGACCGTGCAGGCGGTGCCGAACGCAATCCGCATGCAGCAGGGCGTGGCTCCCGAGGTACTCGTGCAGGCGTTCCTGCTGCCGCACCCGGCCGAAGGCAAGCCACAGTTCGCCCGCGTCTCCACGGCCGACGGCAACTACGCGCTGGTGGCTGTCGACAAGGTGCAGGAAGGCGATCTGTCCAAGGTCACCTTTGAGCAGCGCGATGCATTGCGCGGCCAGATGGCGCAGGCCTATGGCATCCTCGCCACGCAGGCGTTCATCGACGCGCTCAAGGCCAAGACCGACATCAAGATCGCTGCGGACCGCATGTAATCCGCGTCATCGCTGACATGCGCAAAGAGGGCGGCCTTCGGGTCGCCCTCTTTGTTTCTGGGTCAGGACGCCGGGGCCCTGTCATGTCGAGGATGTGGTCGCCGATATCCACATGGGTGATTTCGTACGCGATGCGGAAGGCGGGACACGGACACGGGAACCTGCCTGCCTGGTACGTGACGCTTCGGTGCACGGCTGCCTTGCTTTCGACGCATGCCGGTGGATGCGCGTCCGCACCGGCGTGCCATCCGCCGTCATGGCGCGGCGCTCGCGTGACTCAGCCCGGAGCGCTGATCTTCAGCACCTGTCCGGGCTTGACGCCCGCGTTCTGCAAATGATTCCACTGCTGCAGTTGCTTGATGTCGACCGAATAACGCCGGGCGATGCTCCATAGGCTCTCGCCCGACTTGACGGTGTGGGTCTGGCCGCCCCCGGTACGCTGCTTCGATGATGGCGTGTCGGCATCCGTGGCACCGGCAAGCGTCGCGCCCAAGGGCGGAATCACCGTCGTGCCAGGCACATTCGCGTTGCCATCGTCATTGGCGGCGAGCAGCGAATTGCGGAACTGCTGCGCGTGGCCGCTGGGCAACAGCAGGTATGGCGACGCATGCGAATCGACCATGCCGTTGCGGAAAGCGGCGTTGAGGTCTTTCAGCTCATCGGACGACATGCCCGCGTGGTCGGCGGCGTGGGCGATAGGCATGGAGCTGTCGATGCTTACGGCGACCAGCCGCTGCTCGGACGGCAGCGTAGGAAGGCTCACGTTGAAGCGATTGGGCTCGCGGATCACGCAGGCAATGGCCAGCAGCTTCACCAGGTGCTCGCGCGTTACCGCCTTCACCGGCATCTTGGGAATCACCGGTTCGTCAGGCGGCGTGCCATGCTGGCCGACCATCCGCTTCACGCCGAACTCGCCGGCATTGAAGGCGTAATCGACCAGGCGCCAATCGCCCAGGTCGTCGTGATAACGGCTGAGCAGAGCCATGATGGCATCGGTGGCCGCGGGGACGTCCAGGCGGCCGTCGAAATTCCTGTCGACGCGGATGCCCAGCGCGCTGGCCGTGGCCGGCATGATCTGCCACATGCCCGCCGGCGCGTTCTTGCCGCCCAGGACAGGGCGATACTGGCTTTCCACCCACGGGAGCAGGGCGAATTCGCCGGCGACATGGTGGCGGGCCGCAATCTGCTGCACGTAGGCGAGCCGGGGTGCCGCGGCCGCGAGCTGGCTCTCGAAGCGGTCCGGGTTCTGGGTATAACGACGCGCCCAGGTGGCAATCCCCGGGTCGGCATCGCAATCGGCCATCTGGAAGCTGCCGCGCAGCTGATCCCACACACCGGCGCTGCCCTCGCTCGGCTTCGCCGGACTTACCACGGGATGCGTGATATCGCGCACGGGCTGCGGTTTGGGCGCCTGCACGGTAGGCCCGGGGGCCTTGGGCGTCGGCACGGTCGCGCATGCCGCCAACAGGACGGACAAGGCCAGGGGGAGGGGGCGAAGGCGTCGAATACTCATCCGGTGAACACGTCCTTGTTGGCGCGCAGCGCGGCGAACCGCGCGACGCGATCGCCATCGATGCCTTGGCGCCGGCTCCATGCAATCACCTCTTCGCTGTCCGTGCGAAGGAAAGGATTGGTCGCTTGTTCGGTGGCGAGCGACACCGGGAGTGTCGGCCGGTTGTGCGCGCGAAGCGCGCTGACTTCATGCTGCCGCGTTGCCAGCGCCCGATTGGAGGGTTCGATCGTCTGCGCAAAGCGGCCGTTGGCGGCGGTGTACTCGTGCGCGCAGCAAACCAGCGTATTGCCGGGCAGGGCGGCAAGGCGATCGAGCGACGAGAGCATCTGCGCCGGCGTGCCTTCGAACAGCCGGCCGCAGCCCATGCTGAAAAGCGTGTCCCCGCACAGCAGGACGCCTTCGCCCGCATAGGCGATATGCGACGTGGTGTGACCCGGAACCGCGATGACCTCGAAGCGCGCCGCGGGCGCATCCAGCGTGACGATATCCCCATCGTCCACGCGATGGGTGGCGCGGCCGATACGCTCGTCGCGCGGCGCATAGACCGGCACGTCGTGATGCGACAGCAGCCCATCGACTCCACCGATATGGTCATGGTGGTGATGCGTGAGCAGGATGGCGCCAAGCACGAGGCCGCGTGCTTTCAGCGCCGTCTCGACGGGAAATGCGTCGCCCGGGTCGACTACCACCGCATGGCCACTGTCGTCGTGAAGCAGCCAGATGTAGTTGTCGGCGAGCGCCGGTAACGGTACGACGTGCAAGAGTTGTCCTCCGCGGTCTTCGTATCGACTGACGCAGGCATCCTTGGCTTGCGCGAGGTAGCGGACTATAAAGCGCCTTGCCGACGCACTCGTTAGTGAGACGTTAACCGCCCTCGCCGGTATTCAGCTGCGTGCGGCGGTTGGTGACCGGGGTGCAAACCAGCGCACGCAATGCGCGGGCCAGCGGCTACACTGTCGCCATCGATCCGGCCGGACCGCCCAGGCATGTCTCAGCGTGACCTAGACATCTATTCCAGCGCCCCCCTGCGCAGCCTGCTGGCTGAGGAGATGGTGGCGCTGATGCCGGGCCTGCAGCGCTGCAGCGGAACGCATGGCTTGCAGCTGAGCGTCAATCGCGATGACGCCCCGCCGGTCCTGCCCCTGCTGGGCAATTGGACGCGCCTGAACCTGGAAGGCGGGCGTTACACGGGTGACCTGAGCGCGCATGGCGACGAACCCCTGCCGTTCGTGGATGACGCCTTCGAACTGGTTCTGCTGAGGCATGCGCTTGAAGTGTCGGGCACGCCGCAGGATCTGCTCGAAGAAGCTTCAAGGGTGCTCGCGCCAGGCGGCGTGCTCGCGATCACCGGCCTGCACCCTTTCAGCGCGTGGTTGCCGTGGATGATCTGGCGCACGCGCGGCCGCACGCCGACGATGCATTCGCCCATCCTGCTGGAGCGCTGGGTACGGCGCTCCGAGTTGGACATCGAGCATGTCGAGCGCGTCGGCCAACTGTGGCCCAGTCAACGCACGGCCATGGATTCGGCGCGCCTTTTCGGCGGCGGTTACCTGATGCTCGCCCGCAAGCGGCGACGCGTGGCCACGCCGATACGCCTCAAGCCCAAGACCATGCCGGCTCCCGTCAACGTGGGGCTGGCGCCAGGCGCACGTCGCAATGCGGCGTCCTGATTCCTCGCTTTTTTTTGATGGGTGACAATGACTGAAGTGGAAGCATTTACCGACGGCGCGTGCCTGGGCAATCCTGGGCCGGGTGGCTGGGCTGCCCTGCTGCGCGCCAAGGGCACGGAGCGCATGCTCTCAGGTGGCGAGACGGCCACCACCAATAATCGGATGGAGTTGATGGCAGCCATCGGCGCGCTGGAGGCGTTGACGCGTCCCTGCAGGGTGTCGCTCACCACCGACTCGCGCTATGTCATGCAGGGCATCGAGGAATGGGTGCCGAAGTGGCGTGCCAACGGCTGGCGCACGGCAGACAAGAAGCCGGTGAAGAACCAGGACCTCTGGCAGCGTTTGTCGACGGCCGCGGAGCGACACCAGGTGCGATGGCATTGGGTGCGTGGACACAATGGCCATGTGGAAAACGAGCGCGTCGATGTCGCGGCGCGCGAGCAGGCCGAACAGTTCAGGAGCAGGGCATGAGGCAAATCGTGCTGGATACCGAGACCACGGGTCTCGAGGTGCGTCAGGGTCATCGCCTGATCGAAATCGCATGCGTGGAGATGATCGAGCGCCGCCCCTCCGGCCGTCATTACCAGACTTACCTCAACCCCGATCGTGCGATCGATGAAGGCGCGCGACAGGTCACCGGCATCGAGGACGAGTTCCTGCTCGACAAGCCGCGTTTCGCCGAGGTGGTGGATGAATTCCTGGCCTTCATCGACGGCGCGGAACTGATCATCCACAACGCCGCGTTCGACGTGGGCTTCATCAATGCCGAACTTGCGCGCCTGGGCGAGGCCTACGGGCAGCTAGCGGATCGCTGCACCGTGCTCGACACGCTGATGATGGCGCGCGAACGCTACCCCGGGCAGCGCAACAGCCTGGACGCGCTCTGCAAACGGTTGGGCGTGGACAATTCCGCGCGCGATCTGCACGGCGGCCTGATCGATGCGCAGCTCCTTGCCGAGGTCTATCTGGCGATGACGTCGGGCCAGGTCGTGCTCGACCTGGGTTTCGAAGGCGCGCAGGAGCAGGGCGCGGCGGTCACGTTGGCGCCGGTGGCGCTACACCGCCGCCCACGGGTGCTGCGCGCGAACGATGAGGAAGTCGCGGCGCACGAACGTCGCCTCGATGCGCTGGACAAGAGCGCAGGCGGAACCAGCCTTTGGCGCCGCGAGGAAGCGCCGGCGATCAACTGAGCGCGTGGCGCTTCAGTTGATGCGGGCAAGAATGGTGGTGATGTTGTCGCTGCCGCCGCCATCCAGTGCGGCCAGCAGCAAGTGCTCCACGCACTCCTGCGCAGACAGGTCCTGACGGGATACGACGCTGGCCATGGCCGCGTCGCTGACCTCTTCAGTGAGGCCGTCGCTGCAAAGAAGGAAGCACATGCCAGGCTCCAGGCGGCCACGCGCCATGCCGATGTGCAACTGCTCTGGCGCGGTGATGCCCAGGGCCTGGGTGATGACATTGCGCTGCGGGTGTCGCGTGGCCTGCGTGGCATCGAGCATGCCCGCGGCCACCAGTTCCTGCACCAGCGAATGATCGTGGCTGACCTGGCGAAGGCTCTTCTGCCAGAGATAGATGCGGCTGTCGCCGACCCAGGCGACTTCGTAGGCGTCCGCATGCAGCCGCAGTGCCGCGATGGTCGTGCCCATCGGACGCGCATCCTGGAAGCCGCGACTATGCTGGATCAAGCGCACGTCGGCGGCACGCACGGCCTCGACCAGGCTGTGGCCACGCATCACCAGGTCGGCCACGGCATCGCGCACCAATGCGGAAGCAACTTCGCCGTGCTGGTGGCCGCCCATGCCGTCCGCCACGAGAAACAGGCCGAGCGAGGCATCGGCGTAGTAGGTGTCTTCGTTGCGCGTACGGCGCAGGCCGACGTGGGTTCCGTGTCCAAACTCGATCATGGGATGCCTGGTGTGGCGTTGCGGTGCGAGCATGACGGATGTGAGGGGAATGCGCAAAGAATGGATGGGTGAAAGCGGGGCGACACGGCGGAAGCGTTCACCTGTCATTTTCGCGAAAGCGCGGAGCCAGTGACGTCGGCCACATGCTCGTCTTCCGGATTTGTCCGCGTGATGTCGACACTGGCGAAATAGAGCTGGCAATCGTGCAGGGTGGGATGGTCGGGTCCCTCCATGGGACCCGACTCCTTCGCGCTGGCGCGCTGCGGGGCCAGCCTGCGGCTGTCCAAATTTGCTTCCTGCAAATTTGTCGAACCGGTGGCTTCGTCCACGCCACCCTCTCCGAC
>NZ_BCPR01000018.1 GCF_016586165.1 Dyella sp. EPa41
TTCGTGATTGCCTTCATGCGGCGTGCCGCTGTAGCGGTCGATCACGAAGATGAAGCCCAGCCAGTCCTCGCCGTGCTTGCCGAAACCCGGCCAGTTGAGCGTGCCGCGCAGCGACATCGACTCGCAGGTGATGCCCGCTTCTTCGAGGATCTCGCGGCGCATGCAGGCGGCGATGTCCTCGCCCGGCTCCATCTTGCCGCCGAGGCCGTTGTACTTGCCCAGGTGCATGTCGTCCGGACGCGAGTTGCGGTGGATCATCAGGACCTGCCGACGATCGGGCGACAGTACGTAACCGAGCGTGGCGACAATGGGCGTATAGGGCATGGGCGGGGACCCCGGGGAAAACCCCGAGTTTAAAACATGCCGCACCCGGGCTTGCGTCCATCGCACCTGCCCGGCGACCATCACGGTCATGCCCACGTCATCCACCCGACGTCCGCTGCTTCGCCGCCTGCCCTGGCCCTTGCTGGTGCCGCTCCTGCTGCTTGGCGGCCTGGCCGGCTGCGACCGGCAGGCGCGTGCCGTGGACAGCGCCGAGCAGGTATTCGAAGGCCAGAACTTCCGCGTGGTGAACGTGGACCTCCGGCGCGAGATGCTGAGCCTGCACTGGAAAGACCCCGAAAACGGCGAGCCCTATGGCACCATCAACGCCTTGCGCCAATGGGGCATGTCGCATGGCCGCCGCATGCTGTTCGCTGCCAATGCCGGCATCTACGACCGGCAGAACGCCCCGCTCGGCCTGTACGTGGAGAACGGCAAGACGGTCGTGCCGCTCAACCTCGCCCATGGCAATCCGGCGTCGGGCAATTTCTCGCTGCTGCCCAACGGCGTGTTTGCCGTCTACCCCGATGGCCATGCCGCCGTGCGCACCAGCGCCGCGTTCAAGGCGGACGGCAAGGCGGTGCAATGGGCCAGCCAGTCGGGGCCGATGCTGGTGATCGACGGCAAGCTCAACGACCAGTTCATCGACGACTCCAACAGCCTCAAGTGGCGCAGCGGCGTGTGCGCGAAGACACCACACCACGTGGTGTTCGCGGTGAGCGAGGCTCCGGTGAACTTCCACACCTTCGCGCGCCTGTTCAAGGAAGAACTGGGCTGCCGCGACGCGCTCTACCTGGACGGCACCATCTCGCAGTTCTACGTGGACGGCGAAGGCTATGCCGGCGCGCCCACGTTCATGGTAAAGCCCTACGCGGGCATCTTCGCCGTGTTCGCGCAACCCACGCCCTGATCCCGGCGCGCTCGCGCCGCCGGGATATTCATTCAACAGCACCACCAACGGATCGAGCATCGCGCGCCATGACCCCATCACGACGTTTCCGCTGGCTTCGTTACCTCGTCGGCACCGTGCTGATACTGATCGTCGGCCTGCTCGCCGCGGGCTGGTTCCTGCTGGCCGGCAGCCGCGCCAAGCTCGATGGTGAAGTGCGCGTCGCCGCGCTTGGCGACGCCGTCTCGATCACGCGCGACGCCTTGGGTACGGCCACGCTGCAGGGCAAGAGCCGTGACGACATCAGCTATGCGCTCGGTTATGTGCATGGCCAGGAGCGCTTCTTCGCGATGGACCTGATGCGCCGCCTGCCCGCCGGCGAGCTTTCCGAGCTGGTTGGCGCGAAGGCGCTGGACACCGACATCAACCATCGCCGCCATCGCCTGCGCGCGGTGGCCCAGGCGGCTTACGCTGCGCTGCCGCCGGAGCAGAAGCGCACGCTCGACCTGTATGCATCGGGCGTCAATGCCGGTCTCACCCACCTGCACGTGAAGCCGTGGGAATACCTCCTGCTGAACACCAGGCCGCAGCCGTGGCGCCCTGAAGATTCGTTCCTGGTGATCGCGGCGATGTACCTGGACCTCAACGGCGACGGGCGCAACGAACGCGAACTGCACATGGCCGAGTTGCGCGCCACGATGCCGCGCGCGGTGGCGGATTTCCTGCTGTCGCCCGATCCCGACTGGGAGGCGCCGCTCAAGGGCGACCTCTCGCGCCCACCGGTGATCCCGGGCGCCGACGTGTTCGACCTGCGCCATGCGCAACCGACCACCAGCGCCGACAACACCGCGCTCACCGCCGCACTGCTGCCCGCGCTGGACCAGCCGCGCCCCGGCAGCAACAGCTTCGCCGTATCGGGCAACCTCACCGAGAGCGGCGCGGCCATTCTCGCCAACGACATGCATTTGAGCCTGCGCGTACCGAACATCTGGTTCCGCGCCCGCCTGCGTTACCCCGATCCGGCTGCACCGGGCGGCCAGCGCGATGCCAACGGCGTGACCCTGCCCGGCACCCCGGCGCTGGTGGTCGGCTCCAACGGCCAGGTTGCCTGGGGCTTCACCAACAGCTACGGCGACTGGCTGGACTGGGTACGCGTGCAACGCGACCCGAACGATGCCGGCCATTACAAGGTGGCCGAGGGATGGGCCCCCATCGAGACGCATGACGAAGTCATCCGCATCAAGGACGCGCCCAGCCATACGTTGAAGGTCGAGGTGACGCGTTGGGGTCCGATCATGGGCAAGGACGTCGATGGCACGCCGCTCGCTCTGGCCTGGATCGGCGATCGTCCGCGCGGCTACAACATCAACGTGATGCAGCTGGAGCACGCCACCACCATGCATGCGGCGCTGGATCTCGCCCCCACCATGGGCATGCCGCCGCAAAACCTGTTGGCGGCCGACGCCGCCGGCCACATTGGCTGGACCATCACCGGCAACTGCATTCCCCTGCGCAAGGGCTTCGATCCGAAGGGTCCCGCGGACTGGGCCGCGCCGGACACGGGCTGGATGGGTTGCGCCGATGCGTCGCAATATCCACGCATCGAGGATCCTTCCGACGGCCGCCTGTGGACCGCCAACAACCGCACCGTCGACGGCGCGGAACTCGAACTGCTGGGCAACGGCGGCCACGACCTGGGCGCACGCGCGCAGCAGATCCGCGACGACCTGCGCGGCCGCAACAGTTTCACGCCAGGCAACCTGCTCGATATCCAGCTTGACCATCGCGCCGTGCTGCTCACGCGCTGGCAGCGACTGCTGCAGGACACGCTGGCTGGCACGCACGATCCCGGCCTGGAGCAACTGCGCCAGCTCACCGCCACCTGGACGGGCCGCGCCGCGCCGGAAAGCGTGGACTACCGCCTCGTGCGAGCGTTCCGCGACCAGGTGAAAGAAGCCGTGCTCGCGCCGTTCGTCGCCCAGGTAAAGGCCAGGTACGACGACTTCGCGTGGCCCGGCATGATCGACGCCGAAGCCGCGGTCTGGGCCATGCTGCGGGACCGCCCCGCCAACCTGCTCGATCCGAAGTACGACAACTGGAACGCGTTGCTCCATGCCGCCGCCCACCGGGTGGTGGACGAACTCGGCAGCCAGCCGGGTGGCCTCGCGGCGCGCACCTGGGGCGAATACAACCGCACGCAGATCCGCCATCCGCTGTCGCGCGCGCTACCCTCGTTCATCGGCCATGAGCTCGACATGCCCGACGAGCCGGTCGCGGGCGACCACAACATGCCCCGCGTGGTCTCACCGGGCTTCGGTGCCTCCGAACGCCTGGACGTGATGCCCGGCCATGAAGCGCAGAGCATCCTGCACATGCCCGGCGGCCAGAGCGGCCATCCGTTGTCGCCCTACCACGGGGCCGGCGAAGATGACTGGGTAAACGGTCGTCCCACGCCACTGCTGCCGGGCCCGGACCAGCATACGCTCACGCTGATGCCGGCCTCGCCGTAAAAAACAAGGACGCGCGTTCGCGTTGCCGGCGGGCGCGCGTCTTCCCGCGACATGCGCCCTTCAGCGATGCCGCTGTCCGCTCGGCACCGACACGCTCCCGGGTATCGCGAATACCGCGTCATCGACCCCTACCTGCTCGAAGCTCACGGTCTGCATGCGATAGCGGTGCTCGGCGAGATCGCGCGCGTCGAACGCGAGCACCACGCCGGTGGCCGCATCGATCCAGAATTCCCCCTGGTCCGTGCCATGCGGGCCGCCGCGTTCCGCGTGCCGGTATCGCCAGCCCGTGGCCGGTCGTCCGGCGATGGTCTTGCCCTCAAGCTCCTGGCAGGGGAAACCGAGATCCCAGCAGGGACGCTTGGGATCGAGTTTCGTGACGCGTCCGATCGCCACGCCACCGGCCGGAATGGCCTGGTGCGAGTTGGGCCGGATCAGCCAGGCGTGGTCCTTGTCGCGCAGGATGCGGCCACGCATATCGGGGCCCGCATCGAAATCCACACGCACCTTGTCGCCGCTGAGCCAGGTGGTCAGCACCATCGAGCCTTCGCGCGACACGCTGCCGGTGGATGAGTGGATGCCATCGCCGGTGATCACGGATGCGAGCTTGAATCCATTCGCGGCCTCGGCGGCAAGCGCGTGAGGAAACACGCAGGTCATGGCCAGCCACGCGAGGCCACGCAGCCATGTTCGTATGCCCCGCATCGTCACGGCAGCAGGCCGCTGTCACGTATCGGCGTCTGCATGCGCACCATCGCCTGCGTGGCGATGGGCAACCGGCCACTCTCCAGCATCGCCACTTCCTGCGCGCTCATGCCCTGGTAAAACGTCAACCGGTAGACGCCGAGGATGAGCTTGTCGATCACCGGCACGATCATCTTGTAGCCGTACACCACGCGGATCTTCAGCACGTTGGCGTCCTGTACGGTCAGGCCGCTACGGCCGCCGGTCGACGTCGAACGGTAAGGCAGGCTGTCATTGGGGATGGCATCCACGCCGTCGAACTGGCGCACCTTCCAGTCGGCGAACGCCGCCTTGGTGGGGCTGATCACCTGGATCTGCGATGCCAGCGGATTGATCGTATCGGCATAGGCCCTGGCATAGGCCGTTGCCACCGCCGTCTTGTCAGGATCGCGCGTGTAGAGCGGCAGCAGGCCACGGGCCAGGCCCACGCGCATCGCATTCATTTCCACGCCATGCGTCGCGCCATTGCGGGCCGCTTCCAGCGCGGCGTAGTCGACCAGGCCCTTGGCGCGATAGAACAGGATCATCTGGAAGATGCCGAGCAGAAACGTACCGAACACCGCGATCACCACACAGGTTTCGACCACGCTCTGGCCGCGCTGGCGGCGGCCGCCCACTCGCCGTTTCATGGCCCGTGGCCTGCATCCGAAGGTGCCTGTCCGGGCGGGCGAGCATCGCCCGGCGCCGAGGTCAGGCGAGCGATGCCATCGACCAGTTGCGTGCTCTGCTGCTGCAACGAGGGATCGGTGCCGTTCGCATCGACGGCGCTTTCCGAGAACGCCGCGGCGGCCTGGCGCAACCGCAATACGCCCAGGTTGTGCCACGCCTTGGCGTGCCTGGGCTCGATCTTCAGCGCCCGCTGATACGCCTCCACCGCCTGGTCCGGCTGCCCCATGCGGACGTAAGCGTTGCCGAGGCGAAACCAGGCATCCGCATTGGTCGGCAGCTGGTTGGCGAGTTTCTGGTAACCCGCCAGCGCCTCGTCGGGCCGCCCCGCCGCCGCATCATGTTCGGCCTGCTCCTGCAGCGCCTTGACGCTTGCCAGCGTGGGTTTGGGCTGGCTGGGCGACGCGCAGGCGGCGAGCCCCGCGCATGCCACCGCCGTCATCATCGTGCGCATCATCGTGTTCATGCCAATTCCCATGTCCATGCCTCTCCAAGCCTGGGTTGCAGGCGTCCAAGCGCGCCTGCCGCGAATTCAATGGTGTGGTGTGCGCCGCGCTTGCGGCGCATGCGCCAGGGTTCGACATGCTCGTGCCAATCGATCACGCCCCCCTTGCGATCCAGAAACACCAGGTCGAGCGGATAGCGCATGCCGATGGTGTGGACGCTGCCGCACGGCACCAGCCACAAGGCCTCGGTGCGATCCACGCGCAACGGTGCGCGTCCAAGCAACCCGCGCAACCGCGACCAGGGCCGGTCGGCGCGCCATGCATGCGGCACGATCAATCGGCCTTCGCTGCGGATGACGCCGCATTTCACAGGATGCCCTCCTCCTGCATGCGCAGGAAAATGAAGTAGCCCAGCATCAGGAAGATCAACGGAAAGAAGAACATCACCAGCGGCAACATCATCTTCACCGGCGCCTCCAGTGCGAGTTTTTCCGCACGCAGGAAACGCTCCTCGCGGCGCTGCGAGGCCTGCGCGCGCAAGGTGTCGCCGAGGCTGGCGCCTACGCGATCGGCCTGGATCAGCGTGCCGGTGAAGCTGGAGATCTGCGGCATGTCCATGCGCTCGGACATGCGCGACAAGGCTTCCGAACGCGGCAGGCCCGAGCGCACGTCGCGCAGCAGACGGGTAAATTCCTGCGCCAGAGGCCCCGGCGGGCCCTTCTGCGTGGCCTGCTCGATGCCGCCGGTCACGTTGAGCCCCGCCTCCACCGCCATGGTGATGAAGTCGAGATAGACCGGCAGATCCTTGATCACCTGCCGTCGCCGCTTGTTGCGGCGCTCGCCCAGCCAAAGATTCGGGTAAAACCAGCCCAGGATGGCACCAAAGCCGACCACGCCGATGTACAGCACGAAACCGTGCGACTTCAGCAGGCCCAGCAGCAACCACATGAACATCGCCACCAGGCCGGCGCCGACCACGCGCAAACCATAGAGCTGCTCCGGGCTCAGCACGAAGTCCTGCCCGGCGGTCTGCAGTTCGCGATGCGCGCGCTCCAGCCTGTCGGGGGTCAGGCGCGGCCCGATCACGAAGGTCGCCGCGTTCACCAGCGGCCAGATCATGCGAAGGCCGAACGGCAAGGGGTCCTGGAAATGGCGGTCGGCCTGCGGCACCTCCCGCATGAAGCCGTACACCGACCAGATCACCAGGCCGATGCAGCCACCCGCGCACATGGAAAGCACGATGAGCATGAAGGTCATATGTCGATGCTCATGATCTTGCGGCACATGCGATAGCCCAGGTATTCCATCACTGCGCAGATGGCGATGACGACCCAGCCGATGGGCGTGTGGTACATGGCGTGCATCGTGTCGGGGTAGGCAAACGTAAGGAAGGCCACCAGGCCCGCCGGCATCATCGCCATCACGATGCCCTGCAGCCGTCCTTGCGCGGTGAGCGATTTCACCTTGCCCTCCATGATCTGGCGACGCCTCAGCGTGTCGGACAACGAGGCCAGGATTTCGGCGAGGTTGCCGCCCACCTCGCGCGAGATGCTCACCGCCGACACGAACAACGCCACGTCCTGCACCGGCACGCGCTCGTGGAAATGCGCGAGCGCATCGTCGAGCTTCACGCCCATGCGCTGCTCGCGAAGCACCAGGGCGAATTCCTGCGCCAGCGGCGGCTCGATATCGCGCGCCAGGCTTTCCAGGGCCGGCGTGAAGCCAAGACCCGCGCGCATGCTGCCGGCGATCATCATGAGGCCATCGGGCAACTGCGCCTGGATGCGATCCATGCGCCGCTGGCGCATCCAGGCATAGGCTTTCTTGGGCAGCACGAAGATCAGCACCAGCACGCCGCCCGCCAGCAAGGGATTGCCGGTCGCCAGCCACAACAACGCCGGCAACAGCACCATGGCGACCACGTTGAAGCGGAACAGGTTGCGCGTGTCCATGAACATGAACATGTCGGCCAGGTTGAACCGCGCCTGTTCGGTGAATGCATCCTGGTAGCGCCCCCAGAACACCGTGGACGATCGCGCCATCAAAAAACCCGCCAGCGTCACGCAGGCGAATACCGCGATAGCGATGCCAAGCATCTCAGCGCTCCTCGCCGTTGGGACGGAAGATGCCAAGGTCCACCGATACGCCACGGGCCGCCAGCTCCTCGTAGAACTCCGGCACGGAGCCCGTCGCCGCGAACTGGCCGCGCACCTTGCCGCCCGGGCCGCCCTGGTCCCGCGGGCGGAACACGAACAGGTCCTGGGTCTGGATGGTGCCGCTCTCGATGCCGGTGATCTCGCAGACGTGCGTGATCTTGCGCGAACCGCAGGGAAACCGACGCTGGTGGATGATCAGGTCGATGGCCGAGGCGATCTGCTCGCGCACCACCACCATCGGAAGGTCCATGCCCGACATCATCACCATCACTTCCAGGCGCGACAGTGCGTCGCGCGGGGAGTTGGCGTGCGCGGTGGTCAGCGAACCTTCGTGGCCGGTGTTCATGGCCTGCAGCATGTCCAGCGCCTCGCCACCGCGGCACTCGCCGACCACGATGCGGTCCGGTCGCATGCGCAACGCGTTGCGCACCAGGTCGCGAATGGTGATCAGGCCCTTGCCCTCCACGTTGGCCGGGCGTGACTCCATCGCCACCAGGTTGGGCTGGTTGAGCTTGAGCTCGGCGGCATCCTCGATGGTGACGATGCGCTCGTGGTCGGGAATGAAGTTGGACAGGATGTTGAGCAACGTCGTCTTGCCCGAGCCGGTGCCGCCGGTGACCACGATGTTGCGCCGCTCGCGCACCGCCACCTGCACGAATTCCAGCATTTCCTCGTTGATCGATCCGTACGTCAGCAGGTCATCGCCGCTGAGCTTGCGCTTGCTGAACTTGCGGATGCTGATGCTTGGGCCGCGCAGCGCGACGGGCGGAATCACCGCGTTCACGCGCGAGCCATCGGCGAGGCGCGCGTCCACCATCGGCGAACTCTCGTCGATGCGGCGGCCGATCGGCGCAACGATGCGTTCGATGGCGGCCACCACGGCCTTGTCGTTGGTGAAGATCACCGGCGACTTCTCGATGCGGCCGGAGCGCTCGATGAAGATTTCGTCGTGGCAGTTGACCATCACTTCGGTCACCGTGTCATCGTCGAGCAGGTCTTCCAGCGGGCCCAGGCCGATGGCTTCGTCGAGCACTTCCTTGGCCAGTCGACGGCGATTGATCGTCTTGGGCAACTCCGCGACGAACTCGCGCTCGATGATCTCCTCGATCAGCGCCGCCGTCTTGCTGCGCAGCTCCTCGTCGCTCATGCCGCGCACGTCCACGCGGCGCAGATCCATCTGCCGCACCAGCGACTGGTGCACGCGCGTGCGCCACTCCAGCATGTCCGGCGGCATCACCACCGTGGAGGGAATGTTGCTTGCCACCATCTTTGGCGGTTCGGGTTCCGGCGCGCCCACGGATAGATCGTGGTTCGAAGCCGGCCGTGCCGGCACCGTCACCTGCTCGCTCGGCGCCTCCGCCAGCACGCGCAGGCGGTAGGCGCCGATCAGCACGATGTCGTCGCGCTGCAGCGGCCCGTGCTCGCTCTGCACGCGGGCGCCGTTGACGGTGATCGGTGCCCTGGCGCTCAGCACCTCGATGAACACGCCCATCTTGCGCGCGCTGAGGGTGGCGTGCTCCTTGGCGATGTTCCAGCCCTGCAGGATGACCAGGTTGTCCTCGCCGCGCCCGATGCCGCAACGGGAATTGAGGCATCGCACCTGGCGCGGGTCGCGATTGGCCGTTTCGATCAGTACCTCGAACATGCATGCACCTCAATCAACGATATCGCTGCCGGCCACCTTGCGCATGTCGTCGCGCAGGCGGTCGCTCTTCTCGATCAACTCATGGTTCCTGGGCGATGACGCATCGATCACCACCGGCGTCACGAAGATCACCAGGTCCGTGCGGTTGCGCTGGAAGTCGCGCGAACGAAACAGCGAACCGAGGATCGGCACGTCGCCCAGGCCGGGCACCTTGTCGAAGGTCTTGGAGGCCGTGGCGTCCACCAGGCCGGAAATCACGATGGAGTCGCCTTCGTGCACGTTGAGCTGTGCACTGGCGCGGCGCGTGATGAAGCCCGGGTAGCCCTGGACGTTGATGCTGGGATCGATGCGGCTGATCTCCGTCTCGATGTCGGTGGAGATGTCGCCGCCCGCGCTGACGATGGGCGCGATGTGCAGCTTGATGCCGTACTGCTTGTATTCCACGGTGGTCTCGCCCAGGCCCTGGGTGATCGGTATGGGCACCTCGCCACCGACCAGGAAGTCGGCGATGCCGCCGCTGCGCGCAGCCAGCTGCGGCGAGGCCAGCTCCCACGCGTTGCCGGTCTGCTCCATGATGTTGATCTGCGAACCGATCGACGTGGCGATGCCGAAGAACGACGCCGTGCCCGGCACGCGCAACGGCAGCTGCGCCGCCTGGCCCGAGGCATCGATGCCCTTGAACGCCGGGTCGGTGAGGCGGTAGTAGGGATTGGTCACCCAGTCGTGCACCAGGCCGCCACCGGGACCGGCGATCATGCTGTCCCACTTGATGCCGAGGTCGCTCATGGCCTTCTTGTCGAACTCCATGATGCGTACCTGCATCATCACCATGGGCTTCATGTCGACGGCATTCGCACTGGTGAAATCCAGCACCTGCGGATAGATCTTCCTGATCGCCGCGACCTTGGCCGCGTCACCCGGCGAGAGGTCGTTGCCGGTCATCACCACGTTGCCGCCGACCGCGTTGACGCGGATGGCGCTGCCGTCGCCGACCAGCTTGCCCACCAGGTCCGCCGTCTGGTCGGCGTTGCCGGCCACCACATGCACGCTCACGCTGCGTTGCGTGCCGTCGGTCATCCACAACTGCAGCGAGGTGTCGCCCGGTTCGTTGGCGATGAGCACCATCTCCCTGGTGCCGATCACCTTGACCTGCAGCAGCTTGCCGTCACCCACCGCGACGCGGCTGAGCGCCCCCGGTGCCTGCTGCACCAGGGCCTGCCCGGCATACATGTTCACTGCCTCCGGAACGATCTTGCCGCTCGCCTGCGTGGCGGCCGTGGATGGCTTGATCGTCATGGCCGCGCCCGCCACGAGCACGCCAAACACGCACAGCTTTCCGATTCGCTTGATCGCTTCCATGCTTACTGGTTCCCGCCGATGATGAATTGGATGCCCGAGCCACGCACGACGGGACGCCCCATCCGCAACAGATCCGCCTTGCTCAACGTCTCCAACCCGAAGGGATCCTTGTTGCCCGCGCTGCGCAGCATCACGCGCAGTTCGCCGACCTTCATGGCCATGCCGAGCCGCTGGGCGTCATTCGGGGTCAGGCCCAGCGTGAGGTTGGAATAGCTCTCGTCGTCGCCGGACGGCTTCACGCCCTGCGCGCGCTTGCCGGTGGCCAGCACCAGCACGTCGCCGAGCAGCGGCCGGATCTGGTCCTTGCCCGCCGCTTCGCCGGAAAGCAGCAACATGATGTCCACGTGGTCGCCCGGCACGATCAGGCCCGACACCGAACCCGACTCGTCGACGCTGATGGTGTAGGCCACCTTGCCCGGGTCGATCACGGTGGAGAAGTGGTCGCTGACCAGATCGATCGCACTGCCCGCGATGGGCGCCCCCTTGGTGAGCGGCGACCGCAGCAACTGGCCGAGATAGGTCTGGTAGTTGTCCGGCGTGAGCGCGTCGGCCGGCACGTACTCGACCGGCACATCACGCGTGGCGACGTCGTCGTCGCTCAGCAGCACGCCCTTTTCCAGGTCGCGGACCGGCACCACCACGGTACGCGTTTCCTGCGGCTTGACCTGCGTGCGCTCGGCCACCTTGTTGTTGATGTAATGCACCGCCATGAAGCTGGCGACGATGCCCAGAAGAATGGCAACCCCGAGAAAGAGCAGGTTGCGGTTGATCTTTGGCATACGAATTCCTTTCCGTTAAATCCAACTGATGGAGAGCGCGTAGACGAAGGCGGTGTAGGCCTTCTTCAGCTGATCGATGAGATCGGGAATGGCATCGTGATTGGCGAGCAGCACGAGCACGAGGAACAGCACCAGGAGGGTGTACTCGACCACGGCGCTCCCTTGCTGGCGCCGGCGCGGGCTCGATCGCGAAACGTGGCTCATGGCATGTCCCATTACGGTTGCAGCACGTTGATCAGCACCTGCGACTGGCTGGCGCCTTCTCGCATCACCAGCAGCGTGAGCTTGCTGTCGCCACGTTCGTAGCGCATGACGCAGTCGTTGCCGCCGCAGGCACCCGCATCGCTCGCCTTCCAGCCGTCGGCCACCAGCCTTTCGCGGAAATACGCCGTGTTCTGCGCGGGAGAAAGGCTGTTGCGCATGGCGACCGTCCGCGCCGGCACGCTGTCATCCGGATAGGCGATGTCGTTGAACACCTTGGATCCGGCGGGCGCGGGCAGGCCCTTGCCCGGCACGAAGTGCTTCGGCGCCGAAGCCACGTCCACGATGCCGATGTTGCCCTTGCTGCCGGCGCCACTGCCGCTCACCTGCACGGTGATGTAGTAGTCGCCATCGCGATGCCCGATGACCTGCGCCTGCCCCAGGCGATTGACGACGACTTCCTTGTCCCACGCTTTGCGATAGAACTCGACCAGTTCGTCCTGGCTTTGCGCCGACGTGAACGTCTGCGCGTGCATGTCCAGGCCATTGAAGACGATGTGCTGCGCGACCTCGTCGGTGCGTGTTCCCGCAGGCACCGGCGGGCTCGGCCACGAACCCGCGTGGGCCATCAGGGGCAGCACCGCACAGGCCGCCCATGCGAGCCGTTGCCTAGTGCTGGTCCGCATACTTCACCAGCTTGTCGGCGGGAACGACGTCCGGCGCCATCTTGCCCAGCTCGAACTGGTTGAAGCCCGGCGTGAACAGGTCATTGACGAATGGAATGCTGCCCAGCAGGTGCATCACGTCATTGGTCACATCGTCGAACTTGTCGCCGACGAGCGACGTGGGCACCAGTGGCCGGATCACGTTGCGCACCGTGCGGTTGCTCGCGCCGCCGATGCCCTGGCCGTTGCGATCCTCGCCACCGCCGGCGGCATCCCACGCATCGGCCAGCAGTACGGTCTTGGACGAGAAATCCAGCTTCATGCTGTCCAGCGGATCGAGATAGGCGAGCGGGCTGCCGTCCTGGCCGACGATGGCTTCCGGCCTGGCGTGCACTTCGGCAGTCACCAGGCCCTTGGTGTTCGGCGGCAGGTTGCCCAGCGACTTCGTGGCCTTGCCCACGATCGCCAGCCCCTTGTCGAGGTAACCGGGCGAACTCTCCTGCTTGTAGACCTGCAAGGTCACCGCACCGGGCTTGAGCAATTCCTTGCCGGCGAACGTGGTGAGCATGGCATCGCCGAACCTGGGCGGCACGGCGGCGCCGCTGCGCAGCTTGTCCTTGGTGTCGCCGTACTGGCGCACGCGAAGATCCTGCTCGACGCGGCTGCGACCGGGCAGCTGCTCGTTCAACAGCGTGCGATCCACCGTGGCGGCCCATGCGGCCTGACGCGCCGCAGCCTGCGTCTGCTGCTTAACGTGGATGTACTGGCCCAGCAACATCACGCCCGCGGCCAGTGGCACGAGCACGATGCAGGCCACGGCCATCTCGATCAGGCTCTGTCCCTGCTCACGACGCCGCGATCCAAGCCGCATGCGTCGCCCGATCCGATGCTTCGCGTCCATCGCTCCCTCCCGCTAAAACCAAGATCAATTCGAGGCGGATATCGCGATACCCGACGGCACCTCAAACGCCCTGCCGTCGGCTGCCTCGCCCACCGTCATCTTCTCCGTGGTCCACTGCTTGCCCGTGCCCTGCGGTGGATGGCGCCACAGCAGGATGCTGTCGATGCGGCCGTTGAGCCCTTCGCTGTCATCCACCACGTCGGAAGAAAAACCCCACTTCCTGCCGCCGCTCCACACGCAGGACTCACCGATGCCTGGTTGCTCGAGACGCTTGCATGGCTGCCCCGCGGCACTGTCGGTACCCGCGGAGTGCGCCATCAGGTCGCCCTGGCCCTGCTTGTTGAGCTGGGCCGCCACGGCAGCGCGCAGCGCGGCATCGTCATCGCCGTCCGCGGGCTTGGCGGCGTTGTTGGCGTTGTCTTGCGGACTTGCCTGGCGCACCACGCCGTCAGACGGCTGACGCGTGCCGGTCTTGCCGATCAGGTCGATCGTCACGGCTTCGCCAGGCTTGATGATGGCGAGCGTCGATTCGTGCACGGGCTTGAACTGGCAGGTGCCCGCGGTTTCGTAGTCCCAGCGGTCCGCACGCTCGGCAATGCGCGGCCCCGCGTACCACACGTCGTAGAACGTGCGCCCCAGCTTTCCCGCCACGTCATCGCTGAGCGCCTGCGTGGGAAACGGGCCTTTGCGGCAATCCGCCAGCGCCTGCCGATAGTTCTGCTCGCTGGCCGGCTGGCCGTCGCGGAGCACTACCATGGTCTGGCTGACGTGGATCGGCGGCGTGGCGTCGGCGGCGTTGTGCTTGTCATCGGCACTGCCACCGGCATCGTGGTTGCCGCTTGCCGAACAGGCCGCCAGCGGAATGGCGATCAGGGCGGAAACCAGCCAGCTCATGGAACGTTGCTGCATGAATATCCTCGAACAGATGGTGAAGATGGATGACGTCACCTGGCGCAGAGCGCCGCAGCGCCGTAGCTTGCCGCGACCTCCCAGCGAACGGAGCAAGGCGTATCGACGAGGCGCACCTGCCAGTACGGGCTGAACAGGCTGCCCAGCTCGCGTCGCGAGTCGATGACGTTCGCGAACAACTCGCGTGGGCGGCTGAAGTACACCTGCGCGGTGGACATCGCGGTCATGCTGTCGCCCACGGCCTGGTCCTGGGTCTGGAAATCGGGCGGCCCGCCGATGCCCTGCACGTTCTGGCTGGTGCGCACGGTGTTCATCGGCTGCTCGACCAGCACGGTGAATACCGGGCCGACATCGACCTTGTTCACGCCGTTCTGCGCCGCGCTGCGTCCGTTGTCGTAAGGCACCGTGGCCTTGTCGGCGGCTACATCGTTGTAATCCTGCAAACCCGGCGATGTGCCCGAATAACTCTTCAGCCACGCCTTGCCGGTGCCGCCCATGGCTGGCGAGGAGAGCACCCGGCCGCTCGCTGCGTTGTTGTCCAGGCCATCGGCGTAGCGGCTGTAGTGGCCGCGATCGATCGCGTACGCGGAATCCCAGCCCCGGCCGTTGTTGATGCCCGGCGAGGCGACGGAGCGAAACGAGGCCGGTGTCCTTGCTACCGCCGCGGCTCCGCCCCACGCGAGGGGCACATCGATTTTCACGGGTGGAATCAGCGAATGGAATTTCACGTTGAGCGTGTCCACGCCCACCCAGTCGCGGTAGTTCACCAGGTCGGTGCCGCCACGCTTGTGGATGGGGCCGATGCCGCCATCCCGCTTCTTCGAGAACCCGTCGCGCGCTTCCATCACCACGTTGGCCAGGCGGTCGGCATCCGCCGTGCGGCGCCCCGCGGTGGGAATGGTGTAGCGCCTGGCGTATTTCGCGGCGGCAATCGCATCGGTTTCGAGCAGGCCCATGCCGCGCACGCCGACGGTGGCCTTGTTGTCGGTATTGAGCTGGACGATCTTGCGCGCCAGCAGCAGCGACGATTGCGGCTCGCCGATGGCGATGAGTTGCGAAGCATCCGAATAGGCGGCGTCCAGCGCGCTGATGGCCGTGACGCCGGCGGAGAACGCCACCTGCATGCCGTCGCGGATCTCCTGCACTGCGGTCTTCACCTCGCTGAGCACGGAGACGATCTCCTGCAGCGCCGCGCCCACTTCGGCGCCGACGATGCTGATGTCGAACAGGATAGCGATGCCCTGCACCGCATCCTTGAAATTGTCGGTGCCGCGCAGCATGAAGTTGGTCCAGGAATACCAGCTCACCATCTGCGCGACGGCGACCTGGTTCGCCACGGTCGCGCGATTCATGTACGCGATGAGGTTGAAGGCGCGCGCCTGCTCCACGCCCACGCTGTAGGCCGCAGCGTCGGCGGTGTTCACCAGCTCGACCTTCTTCGACACGGTCTGCCCCGTGTTGAACAGGACTATCACGCCAAGGCACAGCACCAGCAGGGACACGATGGCCAGCACCAGCGCCTGTCCCCTTGCCTTCCTGGAGGGTTTGAAGCCTGCACCTACAGGCTCCGCCCGTCGTCGCATCTTCATCTCGGTTCTTCCTGCGTCCATCGCCAGTCCACATCCGTGCCCAAAGGGCTACGCCCGTGACCTCAATCCGCGGCTTCCCCACGGGCCACCGCGCATCGGCCACGCTCCGCCGTGGCGCGCCGCCACCTGGCGGCGCGCCACGGCCGGTAACGAAGTGATCGCGAAATTACTGGGCCGTCTCGTTGTTGTAGCTCTTGAGGGTCTTGTCCTTCGTACCCTCGGAGTGGGCCTTGTTGCCCTGGTTGCCAGCCCGGCTGATGTCCTGCGTCGCGCTCTGGCCGGAAAGCTCGCGGGCCATGCCGCCGATCTGCGCGCGGGCAGTGCCGCCGAAGTAGGTGACGGCAGCGATCGCGGCGATCGCGATGAGTGCGGTGATGATGATGTATTCCGTCATGCCCTGGCCACGCTGACGGATGCGGTACGAGGTGTTGCGGTTGCTCTGACGCTTCGGGTCCATCGGACTACCCCTATCGATAAAGGTTACGGCTCGTCCTTGACGAGTCCGATCCACTAAGGATCAAAGGCGAGCGTCCCCTGTATCAGTCTTTCGACCACGCAAGCACTGAAAGCTACGCATGAACTTTCAGCGGCGTGCAAACTAGCGAATCAAGATGTTCGCTTTGTGAAAACTGTAGAGCGAATGCCCAAAAGTGTGACCGATTAGCCGGAATCGGCGTAAGTATCATCTGACACAAAAGTAGGAATATTCGTTCGAACGCATGATTTTCACATCACTGAATGAATCTTCACGGCACATCGCAGCCTTCGTAAAAAAGCGCTCGGGTTCGTTATCGTTAGCCACCTGGCGGAAACGAGGAGAAAGGATTCATGCTGTTCAGCGCACGACGCACGATTTCCACACTCTTCGTCGCACTGACGACATGTTCAACGGGCGCGACCATGGCCGCCGACACGGCAGGCGCACACGATCATCCGCTGGTGACGCGATTTGCCGGCTCCAGCATCATCGGCTACCAGCAGGTGTCCTACGACAAGGCCGTGCTGCCGCTGGGGCCGATCAAACCAGGCAGCTCAGACCAGTTCACCGCGGCGGACGTGGTCGAGGGCCGCATCACGCGCATCGCCTACGAAGCGCCAGCGGGCAAATCCGTTGTCGAGGTCTACCGCAATTTTGCCCAGGCGCTCGCCAAGGCCGGCTTCAAGGCGCGCTTCGAATGCGCTGGACCATCGTGCGGCAACGGCGCGGATTTCTCCGATCGCGTGATCCAGCCACTGCTTGAACCCATGCATGCGCGCAACGCGATGACCGCTGCCCTCTACGCCGCCAGCGGCGACATGCGGCAGCTGACGGCGCGACTGGAGCGGCCCGAAGGTCGCGTCGACGTGTCACTGCTGGTGGCGCAGGCCGATGAAAAGCGCCCCGTGGGCATCCTGCTGCAGATCGTCGAAGCACAGGCCATGGCCACGGGCCAGGTGAACGTCGATGCGAAGGCGATGAGCCAGGGCCTCGGCCAACAAGGCCATATCGCGCTGTACGGCATCCGCTTCGCCACCGACAGCGCCGACCTCACGTCGGATTCGGACGCCACGCTAGGCCAGATGGCGCAGTTGCTCAAGAATGAACCGACGCTCAAGGTGTTCATCGTCGGTCATACGGACGATACCGGTGAACTCGATCATAACCTGGCGCTTTCGCAGCAACGCGCGGAGTCGGTCGTCAAGGCGCTGACCACGCGCTATGGCGTTGCCGCCCCGCGCGTCGCCGCGAAGGGCGTGGCGTCTTATGCCCCCGTGGCCAGCAATCGCGACGAAGCGGGACGTTCGCAGAATCGCCGCGTCGAGCTGGTGGCGCAGTAGCCGCGAAGGCTGCATTCCCTCCCCCTGCCAAACCTCAGTTCCGGAGATTGCCCCGATGAACCGCAAGCCGATGAAGTCCTCCTTGAAGCGCGTTGCGCTGGCCCTGATGCTGCTGCTTCCCGTCGGCCATGCATTCGGCCAGGGCATCTCATCCCATGCGCTCACACCTGCCGACAAGGCAGCGGTGCGCCAGTACGTGATTACCGAAGCGGTGTTCGGCAAGGTGCGTGCGGCAAGCCATGACGCGCAAGCCAAGGGCGTCGAGCTGAGCCCGTTCAAACCGGGCGCGCATTCGCTCGACGAGTCGGCGGCGGCCCTCGATGCGCAGCCCGCTGCGCACGACATCCTCAAGTCGCACGGACTCACCTCGCACGAATACGTGCTGGCGAGCGCGGCCACCTTGGGCGCGGTGATGACCGTGAAGTACGGCAAGGCCAAATCGAAGAACAACGGCGATGAACTGGTGAATCCGGCAAATATCACCTTCGTGCAGAAGCACATGGACGAACTCGGCGTCGACGACAACTGATCCGGCACTTTTTTATGGCCACTTCCCGCTCGGCGAAGTGACCCGGCAAAATGCGCGTTCCGGCATTTCCAGACCGGCACGCCACGAGGGAACGATGAGCGACGATCTGCATTTCTCCAGCAACTACCGCGACCTCAGCCAGCAGTACGGCACGGGATCGGGCTTCCAGTTCGAGTTCTATTGCCAGTCGTGCAGCGACACGTGGCGTTCACCGTTCGCCCCGTACCGAAGCGGCCAGGCTTCCGGCTGGGTGCGCGAGATCGGCAACTTCGCCAGCAACCTGCTTGGCGGTCTCGGCAACGGACTGGACAACGCCGTCGAAGGGTTGGCCAAGGCCGGCTGGGGCGGTTCGCGCGACGAGGCCTTCAAGGAGGCCATCGCTGCGGCCCAGGCGCATTTCCATCGCTGCGCGCGCTGCCACAACTACGTGTGCGACCGTTGCTGGAGCACTGACAGCGGCCTTTGCCAGACCTGCGCACCCGACCTGTCCACGCAGGTGCAGGCGGCACGCCACCAGGGCAAGCTCGAAGCAGCCATGGACAACGCGCGCGAATTCGGCAAGGGCCAAGCGGGCCAGGTCGACGTGGCGACCGCCAAGCAGCTCGTGTGCCCGCAGTGTGGCTGTGAAGCGCGCGGCGGCAAATTCTGTCCCGATTGCGGTTTTCGATTGGCCGCGCCGGACGAATGCAGCGGTTGCCACGCCAAGCTCCCCGCGGGAAGCCGTTTCTGCCCTGAATGCGGCGAACGCACCAGCGCACCCGTGGCCAAGGCCTGACCCAAGGCGCCATTGCACGCATCGCGCATGGGTATGGATGCGCGATGCGTGTCAGCGAAGCATGGGTTCGATCACGCCGCCACCATCCGGAGAGAGCGATGGTGACCCGGTGCCTCAATGGCCCGGCGCACTGCCCGGATGCGAAATGAAACGCGGCGGCGTCGCTTCGTCGGCAAACTGCCAGGCGCTCAGATACGCGAGTTTCAGGATCTTCGCCATTTTCGGATAGTCGATCTTGTCGGCCGTGTCGCTGGGATGGTGATAGTCCGGATGGAAACCGGTGAACCACCAGAACGCCGGCACGTTGTGCAGCACGAACGGGAACTGGTCGGAGCGGAAGAACACGTTCAACGCGTATTCGTGGTCGAAGCGGTCATCCAGCACCAGGCCCACCTGTTCGTTCTGCTTCGCCACCGTGCGTTGATAGTCGGGGCTGTAGGCGGCGCCGATCAGGTTGAGCCGGTTGCTGGTGTCGGCCGGCACGTCGATCAGGCCGTCCGTCTGCTGGCTGGGCTTCTCGTCGCGGCCGATCATGTCGAAATTGATCATGGCGCGCGTGGTGTCGAGCGGCCGGAGCGGATGCGCCGCCATGTAGTAGGCGCCGAGCAGGCCGCGCTCCTCCGCCGCGAACACCGCGAACAGGATCGAGCGCCTGGGCTTGACGGGGTTGGCCGCGAAGGCGCGCGCCAACGTCACCACGCCGACCGTGCCGGAGGCGTTGTCGTCCGCGCCATGCCAGATCTTGTCGCCACTCTGGCCATCATGGTCATGATGGCCGCTGATGATGATGGTCTCCGGCGCCAGCTTCGGATCGCTGCCCTCCACCAGGCCCACCACGTTCCAGGTGGTCGCTTCGCGCCGCGACGTGTTGTGCAGATGCAGGCTGAGCGTGCCGTCCTGCAGGCCTTCCGAGTGAGGCTTCAGGTCCTTGTCGATCGCATTCTGCAAGGCCATCGGCGTCTCACCGCTGGCGCCGAGCAACTGCTCGGACACCGTCGACGAAATCACCATGGCGGGAATGTGCACGGGGCTGTCCGCCAAAGCCTGCGCGGGAATCGGATTGCCGGCATGCTCGGCGTGGTGGCCGATGCGCGTGCGGATTTCCTGCGCCGACGGATGGTTGTGCGAAGGCTCGGGAGCCAGCAGCACCGCCACGGCACCGTGTTCCTGGGCGTTGAGTATCTTCACGTAGCTCGTTGCGTAGCGGGTATTGCCGGTGCCGTTGAAGACGGAGTCGGCTTTCTTTTCCTGCGGCTCGTGATCGAACACCACGACGATCTTGCCCTTTACATCCAGGCCCGCGTAGTCGTCGTAGCCCAGTTCCGGCGCCGTGATGCCGTAGCCGGCGAATACCAGCGGCGCATCGACGTCGCGATCCTCGGGAAACGAACCGGCGACGTCCGGATCCTTCCACTCCACGGTCTTGCCATGGCGCTTCATGGCCAGGCGCGTGGCTTTCGCGTCCGGACGATACTCGACCAGCGGCACCGCCTGCAGATAGCCGGGCTTGCCCTGGGCATCGGTGGCGATCGGCTTCAGGCCTGCCTTGGCGAATTCGGAGGCGATCCACTGCACGGCCGCATCGTCGCCCGGCTGCAGCGAAAGCCTGCCCTGCAGCGCATCGGAGGCGAGGAATCCGATATCGGCGCGAAGGTCGGTTTCGCGAATCTGGTCGAGGCCCGCCTGCTCGCGCGAGGGAGAGCCGGCGAAGGCGGTGGCGGACAGCGTCGTGGCGAGTACAGCCGCGAGTAGCGTGCGAGACATGGGGGCTCCGATGAAGTGGACTTCGGGATGTCTGGACTTCCCTGAGGGTGCCACGACCTCAAGCCCCGGGCAAACCCGCTTGTCGTCAGCCCAGCAGTTTTTCGCAGACGGCCTGGTAGAGCGAAGGCAACTTTTCGAGGTCGGCCACGGCCACGCACTCGTCCACCTTGTGGATCGTCGCATTCACCGGGCCGAGCTCCACGACTTCCACGCCCAGCGGTGCGATGAAGCGGCCGTCCGAGGTGCCGCCGCCGGTGCTCTCCTCCGGCGAGATGCCGCACAGCTCGCGGCATGCCGCGATCACCGCATCGCGAACCGCGCCGCCGGGCGGCGTAAGAAAAGGCTCGCCGGAAAGCGACCACTGGATCTGCCAATCGAGCCCGTGCCTCGAGAGGATCGCTTCGGTGCGCGCACGCAGGTCGTCGGCACGGCTCGCCGTGCTGTAGCGAAAATTGATCAGCGCGCAGAGCGTGCCCGGGATGACGTTGTTCGCGCCCGTGCCCGCGTTGAGGTTGGAAACCTGGAACGACGTGGGCGGAAAATCTTGGTTGCCTTCGTCCCATCGTTCGGCGGCGAGCTCGGCAAGCGCCGGTGCGAAGGCGTGGATGGGGTTCCTGGCTTTTTCCGGGTATGCCACGTGCCCCTGCACGCCACGCACGGTCAACGTGCCCGACAGCGAGCCACGACGGCCTACACGGATCAGGTCGCCCAAGCGCTCCTTCGAGGACGGCTCGCCGACCACGCACCAATCGATGCGCTCGCCCTTGGCGCGAAAATGCCCGGCGACACGGCGCACGCCATCGAGATTGTCCGGACCTTCCTCGTCGCTGGTCAGCAATAGCCCCACCCGCCCGCGGTGCCGCGGATGCGCCGCCACGAATGCTTCAAGCGCCACCACCATCGCCGCCACCGAGCCCTTCATGTCGGCGGCGCCACGTCCGTACAGATAGCCATCGCGAATGGACGGCTCGAACGGATCGCTGCTCCACGCTTCGACGGGCCCGGTGGGCACCACGTCGGTATGCCCCAGGAACACCAGGGTCGGCGCGCCTTCGCCATGGGTCGCCCACAGATTGTCGACGTCGCCATAGCGCAACGATTCGCAGCGAAAACCGGCGCGGGCGAGCCGCTCCGCCAGCACCGCCTGGCAACCGGCATCGTCCGGTGTCGTCGAGCGACGACGGATCAGGTCACTGGCAAGTTCGAGCACATCGGTCATGGCGTACGGGTCGAGGGGGAAAGGCTGCGACAGCATACCAAGCGATGCCCGGCGCGCCCGCTAACCCGTGATCGCGGCGCCGAGCAGGTGCCCTACCAGATAGGTGATGGCGCTGGCCGACAGCGTGATGCCCACCTGCCGCGCGATGGAGAACAGCAGGCCACGGCCAGTGAACAGGGACGTGCCGAGCGCGATGAGCACGAGCCCGACGAAGGTCGTTGCGATGCTTGCCGTCAACGCCTGCGACCCATGCAGCACGAAGTAAGGTGCCACGGGAAAGATGGCGCCGAAGGCGAACAGGCAGAACGAAGAGATCGAGGCGCTCCAGGCGGAGCCGCCAAGATCGGCGGGATCCACGCCCAAATCTTCGCGCACCATCGTGTCCAGCGCGGCGCGCGGCGTGTCCAGCAGATGCCTGGCCAGCGCGTCCGCGGCCTTGGCGTCCAGGCCCTTTTCGCGATAGGTGCGCGCCAGGTACTGCATGCCGTCTTCGGGAGCGACGGCCAGGCGCTCGGCGCGCTCGGTGATCTGCGCCTGGTAGAACTCGCGCGAACTGTTCACCGACAACCACTCGCCCAGCGCCATCGAACACGCGCCCGCCACCAGACCCGCAAGGCCCGCGAGCAGCACGGCGTGATCGCCGCTCGACGCACCGGCCATGCCCATCACCAGGCTGGTATTGGAAACGAGCCCGTCGTTGGCGCCCAGCACGGCGGCACGCAGCGTGTTGCCACTCTGCGTGGCATGCCGCCCATGCCGCATCGGCAAGGCGTCGTCGGCGAAGTGGTTGCGCTGCCCTTGCCGGTCCACCGGCGTGGCCAGATGGTCCGCGTGCTCCATGCGCACGACCGTGGGCATCACGAACTCGGTGCCGAACCGCGCGGCCAGCCAGCCCAGCACCTTCACGCGCACACCCGTGCGCTGCGGAGGCACCGCCTCGCCGTGCTCCCGCAGCCGCGCCTCCCAGAAACCCGCGTTGGTCTGCTCGATGTCCGCGATGCGCCGATAAGCGGTGGCGAGACGCTCGTTGCGCGCAAGCTTGGCCAACCGCCGGTACAGCACGGCGTTGTCGCGCTCGATGCGCAGGTTGCTGCGGAAGCGCTGCGTGCGTGGCGTGGTCATACCGGTTCCAGGAGAGTCATTCGTCCAACGGCTCCTCGCGCTGCCCCAGGTAGACCAGCGCGGCCAACAACACCACCACGAAGCGGAAGGCGCTTTCCAGCCCGTTCCATTGCGTGGACATCCACATGCCGAACCACTCGCCGCCCACGGCGAGAAAACCGCCAAGCCACAGCAGCATCCCGGTGGTGATGCCGAGCACGCCCAGCCGCTTGGCCCGATGGAAGGTTTCGCTGCCCGCCGTGCGCGCGCGCCAAAGACGCCACGCGCCCAGGCCGCACAAGACGGCGGCAAGCGTTTCGACCGCGATGATCAGCGCATAGGCCACGCGTTGCAGCAGCGGCGAGGTGATGGCGCGATAGTGGATGCCCGCGCCCGGAAAGATCGTGTCCATCGCCAGTACATGCTGTACGAAGGGCCAGTTGCTGCCGTAATCGGTAAGGTTGCCGAAGGCGACCAGCGTCAGCCACAACGCGATGGCGGCCATCAGCAGGATCTTGGACAGGCGCACCACCATGGAGCGCCTCCCCTCAGCGTCCGAACAGCTTCTTGAAGCCGTTGTCGGTGAAGCCGACGCTGACCGAACCGTCGTCCTGCAACACCACGGGACGACGCACCAGCGCCGGATACTCCTTGAGCAACAGCGTCCACTCCGGATCGCTGCCCGGGTTCTTGCGCTGCGGCAGCAGGTTGCGCCAGGTGGTCGAGGCCTTGTTGACCAGCTTTTCCCAACCGCCCAATTGCTGCGCCCAGGCCTTCAGCGTCGCGGCCGGCACCGGGTTGGCGCGGTAGTCGACGAAGGTGTGCGGCACGTCGAATCGGTCCAGCCAGTTGCGAGCCTTGCGGCAGGTATCGCAGGTGGTGAGGCCGTACAGGGTCACGCTCATTCGGCGCTCCGCAGCAGTTCGTTGATGCCGGTCTTGCTACGGGTCTTTTCGTCCACCTGTTTGACGATGATCGCCGCGTACAGGCTGTGCGTGCCGTCCTTGGAAGGCAGGCTGCCGGCCACCACGACGCTGCCCGCAGGCACACGGCCATAGCTGACCTCGCCGGTCGCGCGGTTGTAGATGCGCGTGGACTGGCCCAGGAACACACCCATGCCGATCACGCTGCCCTTCTCCACGATCACGCCTTCGACCACTTCCGAACGCGCGCCGATGAAGCAGTGGTCCTCGATGATGGTCGGGTTGGCCTGCAGCGGTTCCAGCACGCCGCCGATGCCGACGCCGCCGGACAGATGCACGCTCGCGCCGATCTGCGCGCACGAACCCACCGTGGCCCAGGTGTCGACCATGGTGCCCGCGCCCACGTAGGCGCCGATGTTCACGTAGCTGGGCATCAGCACGGCGTCCTTGGCCACATGTGCGCCACGACGCACCAGTGCGCCCGGCACCACGCGTGCGCCCAGGCCCTGCAGTTCGGCATCGTTGCCATGCGCGAAGCGCAGCGGCACCTTGTCGAAGGCCAGCGCCGGGCCACCGTCGACCACCTGGTTGCCGTTGATGCGGAAATACAGCAGCACCGCTTTCTTGATCCACTGGTTCACCACCCAGTCGCCCTTGCCGTCCGGCTCGGCCACGCGGCGCTCGCCGCTTTCGAGCAGGTTGATGACCTGCTCCACGGCCGGACGCAGATGCGTCTCGATTTCCGCCTGGGTCAGTTCGTTGCGACGCTCGAAGGCGTCCTCGATGAGGGACTCGATGCTTTGCATGGGGTGTTTCGCAGGACTGAGTGGGATACCCACGAATGCTAACGCAGCCGCGGGGTCACCGACACAGGAAATGGCCGTACGCGGCCGAAATAGCCGTTCGTCCGATCAGGATCCCGACGCCCGCGCGCCACGCGGCACCGTCAGGCTGCCCGGCTGGTGCCCAATCGATCCAGCAGCGCATGGAGCAGCTTGTCCTGCTGGTCGATGCCGAGCGGCGCGTCATGGCGATTGGTGATCAGGAAAAAGTCCTCCACGCGCTCGCCGAAGGTGGCGATGCGCGCGTCATGCACGCGCACGCCCGACTCGAACATCACCTGCGCCACGGCCGCGAGCAATCCGGGGCGATCGCTGCACACCAGGGCCAGTCGCGTGCGCCCGCCGGTGGTGCTGAAGGAAATCTTCGGCGTCGCCTGGAAGTGCTTGAGGTGTCGCGACATGCTGCGTCGTGACGGCTGGTGGACGTGCCCCGGCTGCGAAAGGGCGCGGTGCAGGCGTTGCTTCAGCTCTTCGGAGCGCTCCGGCGAGGCCGGCTGCTGCGACTCCGACTCCAGCAAGAGGAAGGTATCCAGCGCCATGCCGGTGGAGGAACTCAGGATGCGCGCCTCCATCACCGAGAAATGCAGCCGGTCGAGCATGATCGCCACCGCGGCGAACAGGCCATCGCGGTCCGGCGTATAGACGAAGAGTTCGGTCGTGCCACGCACCGACTGCGGATGCACGGCGACCAGTGGCGTGGCGCCCCGCGCCTCCAGGATCGCAGCCGTCTGCCACGCGATCTGCTCGGGTCGATGGCGAAGAAAGCTCTGCTCGGGAAAACCGCGCCACACGCGTGCAAGCGTGTCGGGCGCATAGCCCTCCCCGGCCAATATCGCCTGCGCCTGCTCGCGGCAGGCGGACACCCGGGCCACCGCATCGGACGGCAACTCGTCCTCGCTGCGCAACGCATAGCGTGTAGCCGTATAGAGGTCCGCCAGCAGGCGGTCCTTCCAGCCGTTCCACAGCTTGGGACTGGTACCGATGATGTCGGCGATGGTCAGCAGGTAGAGATAGTCCAGTCGCGCGGAATCACCCACCGTCTCGGCGAAACGCTGCACCACGTCGGGATCGGTGATGTCCTGACGTTGCGCCGTGGTGCTCATCAGCAGATGCCAGCGCACCAGCCATGCCACCAGTTGCGTGTCCTCCTCCGGCAGGCCCAGGCGCGCGCCGAAGGCCAGCGCCTCCTCCTCGCCGAGCACCGAATGGTCGCCTCCGCGCCCCTTGGCGATATCGTGGAAAAGCGCAGCCAGCAGCAGCAATTCCGGCTTGGGCAACGTCGGCCAGATCTCGCAGGCGATGGGGAATTCCGACGACGCCCCCGGGTCGGCGAAGCGCGCCACGTTGCGCAGCACGCGCAGCGTGTGCTCATCCACCGTGTAGACGTGGAACAGGTCGTATTGCATGCGGCCGAACACCTTGCCGAAGGCGGGCAGGATCGCGGCCAGCAGGCCATGGCGATTCATCCGCCACAACGCTTCCACGGCCGGCGCCCCCAGGCGAAGCAATCGCAGGAACGCGGCCAGCACGTCGGGATCATCGCCCAGCGAACCATCCAGCGCGGCCGAGGCCTGGTGCATGCGTCGCATGGTGTCCGCCGTGAAACCGGTGATGCCCGGTTCGCCGAGCCGCGCGATGAAGGCTTCGACGAGCGCCGCATGACGTCGCATGAAAATATCGGGATCACGCGCGGCGAGGCGCTTGCCGTAGCGCACGAAGTCCTCGCCTACCGGCTGCGCGGCGGTCGGCGGCTCCAGCATTTCCTCGAAACGCTCCGCGATCTGCACGCCAAGCCGTTCCACCTGGCTGGCCGCGCGGTAATACCCCTGCATGAACTGCTCGACGCCGAGGTTCTTCTCGTGTTCGTCCTGGAAACCAAGGCTGGCAGCGAGCGCACGCTGGTAGTCGAACAGCAGGCGTTCCTCCGCACGACCCGCTTCCAGGTGCAGCGCGAAACGATAGCGGCGCAGGGTGGCCTCGGATTGCTCCAGCGAGTCCTTCTCCGCGGGATCGAGCAAGCCTTCGGCCACCATGTCGTCGAAGTCATCCGCATGCGCCAGGCGCCTTCCCAGCCAACGCAATGAATCGAGCGTGCGCAGTCCGCCGGGGCCGTCCTTCAGGTTGGGCTCCAGGTTGTACGCCGTGTCGTTGTAGCGCGCATGCCTCGCGTCGCGCTCGGCGAGGCGAACGGCGAGATACGCCGCAGGCGGCCACAAGGCCGGATCGTTGATGATCGCCGCCAGCCCCGCTTCCATCGCCGCATCGCCAACCAGGCGCCGTGCGTCGAGCAGGCTGGTAAAGACACTGGCGTCCTCCGCGGCCAATGCACGGCATTGCGCGAGATCGCGCACCGCATGACCGACCTTCAGGCCGATATCCCAAAGCGTGGCAAAACACTGCTCCAGCGCACGAAGACGCGCCGGTTCGGAAGGCCCGACCAGCGCCAGCAGATCGACGTCCGAATGCGGAAACAGCAAACCCCGGCCAAAACCGCCCACCGCGAACAACGCCGCGTCACTCACCTCGCCCAGGCAGGCCGTCCACACATGCACCACGATGCGCTGCACCGACTCGCTGCGCCGATGCGCCAATGCGGTGGCATCGGCGCCCTGCCGAAACGCCGTCGCCAGCGCGCGGTCCACATCCCCCAGCAACTGGCGCAACGCCCGGCGCGCATCGCTCGACACACCCGAGCGCGGCACCGCCACGGGCAGACGAGGCAAAGGGGGCAGCACGATCGGGGCGACGGGCATGGTCAGCAGACGCGTGTGGCAGTGCAGCAAGTCTGCCATGCATGGCGCCTGGAAGCAGTCATGTGTTGATGAAATTGGCGAGGAAATTTCGAAGGGCGACCGCAAGCCCCACCCCTCACCCCAGCCCTCTCCTCGCTCCTCATCGAAACGCCCGCTGCGTAGGCGGCAACCTAGCCGTGTCGCGACAGCCGAAGACTGTCGCTACTGGATCCCGGCCTACGCCGGGATGACGACCGTGGAGACTGTCGCGAAAGGATGTCGCGCACAGGGTGCGCTCCTACAGGGAGGCCAACCGCAAACACGCGCCGTCACGGCGCGGGAGGATGAAAGCGGGGGCTCGATGTCGCGTGAAGCGACATTCGCCCAAAAAAAAGAAGGGCCGCCGAAGCGACCCTCCCTCAAACCTCACGCCGCATCCGGCCAAGGCGTCAAAATCTCGAACCCGTCATCCGTCACCGCGATGGTGTGCTCCCACTGCGCCGACAGCGAATGATCCTTGGTGACCACCGTCCAGCCGTCCGGCAACTGCTTGGTCTGCGGCTTGCCCGCATTGACCATCGGCTCGATGGTGAAGGTCATGCCCTTCTTCAGCTCAAGGCCCGTGCCCGAGCGGCCGTAATGCAGCACCTGCGGCTCGTCGTGGTAGACCTTGCCGATGCCGTGGCCGCAGTACTCGCGCACCACCGAGAAGCCGGCCGCTTCCGCGTGCTTCTGGATCGCCGCGCCGATGTCACCCAGCGTGGCGCCGGGGCGCACGGCGCGGATGCCTTGCATCATCGCCTCGAAGGTGGTGTCGACCAGGCGCTTGGCCAGCACCGACGGGGTACCGACGAAATACATGCGGCTGGTATCGCCGTGCCAGCCGTCCTTGATGACGGTGACATCGAGATTGATGATGTCCCCATCCTTCAGCAGCTTGGCCGGGCTCGGGATGCCGTGGCAGATCACGTGGTTCACGGACGTGCACAACGTCTTGGGGAAGCCGTTGTAGCCGACATTGGCGGGAATCGCCTTCTGTACCTTGGTGATGTGCTCGTAGGCGAGGCGGTCAAGGTCCTCGGTGGTGACACCGGGCTTGACGTGCTCTTTGAGCATGGCCAGCACTTCGGCGGCCAGCTTGCCGGCCTCGCGCATGGACTGGATGTCTTCGGGGGTTTTCAGGGTGACTGCCATAGCTGTGCTCATATGGCGGCAATTGCCCAGAAATCCAGCAACTTGCCGCGCCGCCGGCGTACCGGCTACAATTTCGAAGTTTTGCTGACCCGACCTGTCCGTTTCAACGGGCGGCGCGGTAGTCGCAAAGCGGGGGAGATTGTAACCGCGTTGCGGTGCAAGCCCCACAAGTCCTTGATTGGACACTTTAAATCGCCACACACGTATCGGCACCGCCTTCGGGGTGCCTTGGCCAACCCTCCACATCATACGGGTTGCCAGGGTCGAAGTCGGGGATGCGTGGAGGTCCCAACCCCCGGGCCTAGCCGGCCCAACAATCGGAGTTTTACCCATGGCTCAAGTCACCATGCGCCAGATGCTCGAAGCTGGCGTGCATTTCGGTCACCAGACCCGTTACTGGAACCCGAAGATGGCCCCGTACATCTTTGGCGCCCGCGGCAAGATCCACATCATCAACCTCGAGAAGACCCTGCCGCTCTTCACCGACGCGATGAACTTCCTGTCGGCCGTGGCCCAGAAGCGTGGCACCGTGCTGTTCGTCGGCACCAAGCGTTCGGCCCGTGAGCCGTTGGCCGAAGAGGCCGCGCGCGCCGGCATGCCGTTCGTCACCGCCCGCTGGCTCGGTGGCATGCTGACCAACTTCCGCACCGTCAAGCAGTCCGTGGCCCGCCTCAAGGAGCTGGAAGCCGCCGAGACCGACGGCAGCTTCGACCGCCTCGTCAAGCACGAAGTGCTGGCCCGTCGCCGCGAGCGCGAGAAGCTGGAGAACTCGCTGGGCGGCATCAAGGACATGAACCGCCTGCCGGACGCCCTCTTCATCATCGACATCGGTCATGAAGACATCGCCGTGCAGGAAGCCAAGAAGCTCGGCATCCCGGTCATCGCCGTGGTCGACACCAACTACAACCCGGAACTGGTCGACTACGCCATCCCGGGCAACGACGACGCCATCCGCGCCATCCAGCTGTACGCCCGCGCTGCCGCTGACGCCATCCTGGAAGGCAAGGCCGCCGCGCCGGCTGCCGCCCAGGGCGACGCCAACGAATTCGTCGAGCTCGACGAAGAAGGCAACCCGATTGCCAAGGAAGAGCGCAAGGCCGCCCCGCGCCGTGACGACCGCAACAACCGCGGCCCGGCCAAGAAGGGCGCTGGCGCACCGCGCGGCGACCGTGGCGGCCGCGGCCGTCGCAACGAAGAGTCGGACGGCGAGTAAGCCCTCCCTGCCCCGGCCCGCAAGGGTCGGGGCGCATCAAAGTTTTTGAGGATTCCAGATGACTGCTATCACCGCAAAACTGGTCAGCGAACTGCGCGAGCGCTCGGGCGCCGGCATGATGGATTGCAAGAAGGCGCTGGTCGAGAACAACGGCGACATCGACGCCGCGGTCGAGTACCTGCGCAAGACCGGCCTGGCCAAGGCCGACAAGAAGGCCGACCGCGTGGCCGCCGAAGGCCGCATCGCCACCGCCCAGGCCAACGGCCAGGCCGTACTGGTCGAAGTGAACAGCGAGACCGACTTCGTCGCCAAGGCGCCGAACTTCATCCAGTTCACCAACGACGTCGCCGAGGCCGTGCTGGCTTCGGGCGCCGCCGACATCGACGCCGCCAAGGCTGCCGCCTTCCCGGGCGCCGACAACGTCGAGTCCGCCGCCAAGGCACAGACCGCCACCATCGGCGAGAAGATCGAAGTGCGCCGCGTGGCCCGCATCGCGAACGATGGCCCGCTGGCCACCTACTCGCACGGCGGCAAGATCGGCGTGATCGTGGCGCTCAAGGGTGGCTCGGAAGAGCTGGCCAAGGGCATCGCCATGCATGTGGCCGCCATGAACCCGCCGCACATCAAGCCGGAGCACGTGCCGGCCGAGTTCGTCGAGAAGGAAAAGGAAATCGCGCTGAGCCAGATGACCGAGAAGGACAAGGCCAAGCCGGCCGAAATCCTCGAGAAGATCATCTCCGGCAAGATCAACAAGATCGTCTCGGAAGTGACCCTCGTCGGCCAGCCGTACGTGATCGACACCAACACCACCGTGGGCGAAGTCCTGAAGAAGGAAGGCGCCGACGTCGTGGCCGTGGTTCGCCTGGCCGTGGGCGAAGGCATCGAGAAGGTGCAGGAAGACTACCTGGCCGAAGTCGCCAAGGCGATGCAGGGCTAAGCAGCCCGTTCCACGCAACATCGAAAAAGCCGCGGGAAACCGCGGCTTTTTTATTGCCTGCTCATGGGCGATCAAGGCCGAGATCGGCGTGGTGATGCAGGCTTGATACGTTGAAGCCGAACGCGCTGCGCTGGCCTCGCAGCTCCATCTCAACCCGGTGCCGAGGAAAGGACTCGTAGTACGACGAACGGACGCATAGATGGCCAGGCATGGCATAGTCGAGGCGCCAGCCGGTCGCCTGGTAGTGGCACTCCCGTCCGGAGCGGCGCTCCAGCCTCAGCGTTGCCACTTCCGCATGCGTTGCACCGAACAGCCGGGTGTATGCGCCCGCGGCACCGTGCACCAGCGCCATCCACAGAAACCCGCCGGATGCCACGAACATCAGGGGCGAGAGGACGATCAGGTCGGCTGGCCCGCGCCGGTACCCTGGGTTGCGCCCGCTGAGGATCAACCATGTCAGCCACCCCGTCAGCAGGGCGGCAAGGACGGCCGATACGCACAGTCCCCACCACGGCAGCCACTCTTCCGGAATGAAGTCGTTCCACATGCCGTAGAGCGCGAGCGCCAGCACCGCCATGATCGAATGGATCGCGATGCGATGGCCCGTGGCCGGGTTTTCCTTGCCGAAGTAATGCGTGCGCCAGCCCATGCCCCGCTTCCCGGTCCGTGGAAATGCACTCCATGCTAACTGCAACGCCACGGAACTCTTACAGGCATGCGTCGCTCTCGCTACAATGCGGCGGTTTGCATCACACAATCCGGAGACCCCATGAGCGCACCGCTTAAATACCGCCGCATCCTGCTCAAACTCTCCGGTGAAGCCCTCATGGGCGAGGCGGACTACGGCATCGACCCCAAGGTGATCGGTCGCCTGGCCGATGAAATCATCGAAGTGCAGAAGGCCGGCGTGCAGATCGGCGTGGTCATCGGCGGCGGCAACATCTTCCGCGGCGCGGGCCTCGCGGCCGCCGGCATGGATCGCGTGACCGGCGATCACATGGGCATGCTCGCGACCGTGATGAACGCGCTGGCCATGCAGGATGCCATCGAACGCCGCGGCGGCTTCGCCCGCGTCATGAGCGCGATCCAGATCCACGACGTCGCCGAGGATTTCATCCGCCGCCGCGCGATCCGCCACATCGAGAAGGGCCGCATCGCGCTGTTCGCCGCAGGCACCGGCAACCCCTTCTTCACCACCGATTCGGCCGCCGCGCTGCGTGCGGTGGAAGTGGGCGCGGACCTGCTGCTGAAGGCGACCAAGGTCGACGGCGTCTACACCGCCGACCCGGCTCGCCACGCCGACGCGACGCGCTACGACCAGCTCACCTATGACCAGGTGATCGAGCGCAAGCTCGCCGTGATGGACACCGCTGCCATCGCGCTGTGCCGTGACCACGGCATGCCGCTGCGCATCTACGACATGACGGTCGCAGGCAACCTCATGCGCATCATGCACGGCGAAGCGGTCGGCACCATCGTCTCCGACAACTGAAGCCTTGCGCGCCCTCTCCCCCGGGGAGAGGGCGGGGGTGGGGGCCAATCTTGCCGTAGTGCAACATCCAGGCGATGCGTCGATGAAACGCTTCCGCGAGCACCCGCCCCTTACCTCGATACGCTCTCCGGCGGGGAGCGGAGGAAACCGCTTCGCTCCAACGCCCCTCGCCCCCCTGCTATACTCGCGGGCTTGCACGGTTCAAGGGGTTACCCATGCTCAATGACATCAAGAACGATGCCCAGACCCGCATGGGCAAGAGCATCGATTCGCTCAAGCACAGCCTGACGCGCCTGCGCACGGGCCGCGCGAGCACCGCCCTGGTCGACGGCATTAAGGTGCCGTACTACGGCTCCGACATGCCGCTGAACCAGGTGGCCACGGTCGCGCTGGGCGATTCGCGCTCCATCATCATCACCCCGTTCGAGAAAACCCTGGTGGGCCCGATCGAAAAGGCCATCATGGCCTCGGACATCGGCATCACGCCGAACACGGCCGGCACCACCATCCGCCTCAACATGCCGCCGCTCACCGAAGAGCGCCGTCGCGAGCTGGCCAAGCACGTGGCCCATGAAGGCGAGGAAGCCAAGATCGCCATCCGCAACGTGCGCCGCGACGCCATGCAGCAGGTGAAGGATCTGCTCAAGGAAAAGCTGATCACCGAGGACGACGAGCGTCGTGCCGAGGACGAGATCCAGAAGCTCACCGACCGCTTCGTCAAGGACGTCGACGGCGTCGTCAAGAACAAGGAAGAGGAGCTGATGGCGCTCTGAGCGCCATCGCGCCCTCACCATGACCACCAGCGCCGATTCCGCGCGGATACCGCGCCACATTGCCATCGTGATGGATGGCAACGGCCGCTGGGCAAAGCTCCGCCACCGACCACGCACCTTCGGCCACAACGCGGGCCGCAAGGCCGTGCGCAACGTGGTCGAGGGTTGCCTGCGCCAGGGCGTCAAAGTCCTCACCCTCTTCGCGTTTTCCAGCGAGAACTGGAAACGCCCCGAGGAAGAAGTCGGCGCCTTGATGGAACTGTTCGTGCGCGCGCTCGACAAGGAAGTGGACGAGCTGCACGGCAACGGCGTGCGCATCCGCTTCGTGGGCGACCTCAATGCATTCGACAATGGCCTGCGCCAGCGCATGACCGGGGCGATGGCCCGCACCGCCGGCAATGATGCGCTGCACCTCAACATCGCGGTGAACTACGGCGGGCGCTGGGACATCGTCCAGGCGGCGCGCAAGGCCGCCGAAGCCGTGGCGCGCGGGGAACTGCGCGCCGACGACATCGACGAAAAGCTGCTGGGCCACTGGATGTGCCTGGCGGAGCTGCCGCCGCTGGACCTGTTCATCCGTACCGGCGGCGAATGCCGCGTGAGCAACTTCCTGTTGTGGCAACTGGCTTACGCCGAACTGCATTTCACCGATACCCTGTGGCCTGATTTCGACCAGGCGAGCCTCCAGCACGCCATCGACGATTACGCCCGCCGCGAACGCCGTTACGGCAAGACCGGCGAACAAGTCGCCCGCCAGGCCAACTGAGAGCCTGCTCAATGTCCCCACGTAGCCCGCGTTGTTCATCCCAAGGCTCCAGCGAATGGATCGTGACGCCGCGCCTGGCTGGCCGTCAGGCCAAGTCGCGAGCCGCTCGCTGGAGCCTTGGCATGAACAACCCTTCCCCGCTCCTCAAAGCCGGCGCCATCCATGGCGCCTCCCCGCGCGCGGGCCGGGTCTGTTTGCTCACAGCCCGGCGCCATCACTCAGTCGTGTACGGACGTACACTCCATCGTTCCATCGTTCTTCCTTGGTCTGCGCGCCAACAGCTCCCGGCGCGGGCCACGGGGGGACGTTGAACAGGCTCTAAGGACCCGCATGCTGCTTCAGCGCACCCTCACCGCCTTGCTGCTCGCTCCGTTGGTGATCGCACTGATCCTGCTGACGCCGACCTGGCTGTTCGCGCCCATCGTCGTCATCGCCTTCCTGGCCGCGATGTGGGAGTGGACCCGGTTGTCGGGCCTCAAGGAAACCGCGCCGCGCATCGGCTTGCTGGTGCTGACGGCCATCCTGTTCGCGCTGTGCTGGTGTGCACGCGGCACGGCCTGGTGGCCCGTGGTGATCGGCGTCGGCGTCGCCTGGTGGATCGTCGTCGGCCAATGGCTGCGCCACTTCGCCTTCGGCGCCGCCCCCACGCGCGAAAACAGCCTGATGAAGCTGGGCGCTGGCCTGCTGGTGATCGTGCCGGCCTGGGTGTCGGTGGTCTCCATTCACGGCACGGGCGAGCATGGCCACTGGTGGACCTTGCTGGCCCTATTCATCGTCTGGGCCGCCGATATCGGCGCCTATTTCAGCGGCCGCATGTTCGGCCGCCGCAAGCTCGCCCCCACCATCAGCCCGGGCAAGACCTGGGCCGGCGTGTATGGCGCCTTCGTGGCGGGCGCGCTGGTTACCGTCGCCGGTGGGCTGATGCTCGGCGTCGAAGGCGGCAAGCTGTTCGGCCTGCTGGTGCTGTCGGTGTTGACCGTGGTTGCCTCGGTGGTGGGCGACCTGCTGGAAAGCCTGATGAAGCGCCACGCCGCCGTGAAGGATTCGGGCAACCTCTTCCCCGGCCATGGCGGCCTGCTCGATCGCCTCGACAGCGTGTTCGCCGCCCTCCCCGTGTTCGCTGCAGGCAAGCTGCTGCTGGGCCTATGAGCACCGCACTTCGCCACGTTGCGGTCCTGGGCGCCACCGGTTCGATCGGCGGCAGCACGCTGGACGTGATCGCCCGGCACCCGGAGCGTTTCCGCGCCACCGTGCTGACGGCGCACAGCAATGTCGCCGCGCTCGCCGATCTCTGCGTCCGCCATCGCCCCGAGCTGGCCGTCATCGCGGATGCCGCGCTGGAAGGCGAGCTCGCCCGGCGCCTCGCCGCAGCAGGCGTGCGTTGTGACATCGCGAGCGGCCACGACGCGATCACCGCGGCGGTATCGGGCGCGGTGTGCGACACCGTGGTGGCCGCCATCGTCGGTGCCGCCGGCCTCGATTCCACGCTGGCGGCGGCCCGCACGGGCAAACGCCTGCTGCTGGCCAACAAGGAATCGATCGTCATGGCCGGGCCGTTGCTGCTGGAGGCCCTGGCGATCGGCGGCGGCGAGCTGATTCCGGTCGATTCGGAGCACAACGCCATCTTCCAGTGCCTGCCAGGCGGTCGTCCGGACCTGAAAGGCAACGGCGTCCGCCGGCTGATCCTCACTGCCTCCGGCGGTCCGTTCCGCGGCCGTACGCGTGCCGAACTCGCCGGCGTGACGCCTGAGCAGGCCTGCAAGCACCCGAACTGGGTGATGGGCCGCAAGATTTCGGTGGATTCGGCCACGCTGATGAACAAGGGCCTCGAGGTGATCGAGGCGCACCACCTGTTCGGCGCCACCCCGGACACCATCGACGTGCTGGTGCATCCGCAAAGCCTCGTGCATTCGATGGTGGAGTACGTGGACGGCTCGGTGCTCGCGCAGCTGGGCAATCCCGACATGCGCACCGCCATCGCGCACGCGCTGGCCTGGCCCACGCGTGTCGAAGCCGGCGTTTCGCCGCTCGATCTCGCCACCTCGGCGCCGCTGGCGTTCGAGCAGCCGGACCTGGGCACCTTCCGCTGCCTTGCCCTGGCCTTCCAGGCCTTGCGCGCCGGCGGCGACGCGCCGGCCATCCTCAATGCGGCCAACGAGGTGGCGGTGGAGGCCTTCCTGGCCGGCGGACTGCCCTTCCTCGGCATTGCCGACCTCGTCGAAAGCGTCCTTGCGGAACTGCCGTCTCAAGCTGTGGTCGATGTGCAGACCCTGAATGAACGAGACCGTTCGGCACGCGAGGCCGCCCGGCGCATTCTCCGCAACGCTTGCTGACAAGCCTGATAAGCTCTTACCGATGAATACTCTTCTTGGATCCGTGTTTTGGCTGCTGGTCACGCTTGGCGTGCTGGTGACCTTTCACGAATTCGGCCACTACTGGGTCGCCCGCCGCTGCGGCGTCAAGGTGCTCCGCTTTTCGGTAGGCTTCGGCAAGGCCATCTGGAAGCGCATCGGCAAGGACGGCACCGAGTATCAGGTCGCGGTGATTCCGCTGGGTGGCTACGTGAAGATGCTCGACGCGCGCGAAGGCGACGTCGATCCCGCGCTGGCCGGCCAGGAATTCACCGGCAAGCCCGTCTGGCAGCGCATCGCGATCGTCGCGGCGGGCCCTGCGTTCAACCTCATCTTCACCGTGGTGGCGTTCTGGCTGATGTTCATGCTGGGCAAGCCGGACATCGCCCCGCTGGTCACCGCCGCGCCGCAGAGCTTGGCTGCGCAGGCCGGCATCCACCCCGGTGACCGCGTGCTGCGCATCGACGGCAAGCCGGTCGCCACCTGGAGCGATTCGCTGGAAGCCGTGGCCAACGCCATGCTCGGCCGCGAACCGCTGCCGCTGGATGTGCGCGGCACCGACGGCGCCGAGCGCCATGTGGTGCTGCCGCTGCAGGAGCTGCCGGCCGGCCAGGGCATCGACCAGTATCTGGACAAGCTGGGCCTGAAGCCCGCGCCGCTCCCGGCCGTCGCCGCCATCGTCACCGAGGGCGACCCGGCCCAGGCCGCGGGCATGCGCGGCGGCGATCGGCTGGTCAGCGTCAACGGGCAGCCGGTGGCCGACTTCGACGCCTTCGGCAACCTGGTGAAGGATGAAGCGGCCAAGTCGCCCAGGCTGACCATCGCCATCGAGCGCGCAGGCCAGCCGATGACGCTGACCGTCACCGCGGTCAAGAAGTCGTTCGAGGGCCGCCCCGCGCAGTGGCTGATCGGCATCCGTCCGCCGCAACCGGAAGAGGCGCTGGTGCGCTACGGGCCGGCCAAGGCCCTCGCCGCCTCCCTCGGTACCACCTGGGACCGCGCCATGTCGATCTTCAACATGATCGGCAAGATGGTCAGCGGCCAGGCCTCCACCAAGAACCTCTCCGGCGTGATCGGCATCGCCCAGGTGGCCAATGCCTCGGCCAGCATGGGCGCCACCTGGTTCATCGAATTCCTGGCGCTGGTGTCGCTCAGCCTCGCCGTGCTCAACCTGATGCCCATCCCCGTCTTGGACGGGGGTCACCTGCTGTATTACCTTATCGAGTTGGTCAAGGGCAGCCCCTTAAGCGAACGCGCAATGATGGCCGGTCAGTATGTCGGCCTGATCCTGCTGTTTACGTTGATGGGACTGGCTTTCTACAACGACATCCATCGCTTCCTGCCTTCGTGACGCGCGCTGACCTTGCTGGGAGTCGCGCCGTGTCCGGGGGCAAGGCGTACCTGCGGTGCAAGCCGCCGGCACGACGCGATGGTTGACCCGCCGCATCCGGGGAAGATGCAAGCACCCATTCAAGGCTGGGCTTGTCCTGGCTTCACGCATTGATCGGGCGGCCCAGGCCGCCTCATCGGAATAAAAAACAACGGAATCGACGATGAAGCGTATCGCCGCCCTGATCTTGCTTGCCTCACTGTCCGCCAATGCACTCGCCTTCGAGCCGTTTGTCGTTTCCGATATCCGTATCGATGGCCTAAGCCGCATTTCCCAGGGCACGGTGCTCAACTACCTGCCCGTCAACCGGGGTGACCGCCTCACCAACGACGGTGCGCAGCGCGCCATCCGCGCCCTGTACCAGACCAAGTTCTTCAGTGACGTGGAAGTCGACCGCGAAGGCGACATCATGGTCATCAAGGTGGTCGAGCGCCCGTCCATCGCCAAGCTCAACATCCGCGGCAACAAGGACATCAAGGAAGACGACCTGCGCAAGGGCCTGAAGGAGATCGGCCTGTCCGAGGGTGAAACCTTCGACCGCCTGTCGCTGGACCGCGTGCAGCAGGAACTGGTGCGCCAGTACTACAACCGCGGCAAGTACAACGTGTCGGTCGAGCCGCACGTAACCAACCTCGACCGCAACCGCGTCGCCATCGACATCGAGATCCGCGAAGGCAAGGTCGCGAAGATCAAGGAAATCAACATCGTCGGCAACAAGGCGTTCACCGACAAGGAAATCCGCAAGGGCTTCGAGTCGGACACGTCCAACTGGATGTCCTGGTACTCCAAGGACGACCAGTACTCGCGCGAGAAGCTCAGCGGCGACCTCGAGAAGCTGCAGTCCTACTACATGGATCGCGGCTACGCCGACTTCGGCGTCGACTCCACGCAGGTGACCATCGCGCCGGACAAGCGCACGATGTACATCGCCGCCAGCGTGAAGGAAGGCGACATCTACACCATCTCCGACGTGCACCTGCTCGGCGAGCTCATCCTGCCCGAGGAATCGCTCAAGCAGCTGGTGTACGTGAAGAAGGGCGACACCTTCAACCGCAAGGCCATCGAGGCCAGCACCAACTCGATCAAGAGCATCCTCGCCAGCATCGGCTATGCGTTCGCCAAGGTGACGCCGGTGCCGAAGCTGGACAAGGACAAGCGCACCGTCGACCTCACGCTCTACATCGAGCCGGGCAAGCGCGTGTACGTGCGCCGCGTGATCTTCCAGGGCAACACCCGCACGGAAGACGACGTGATGCGCCGCGAAATGCGCCAGTTGGAAGGCAGCTGGTTCTCGCAGCCGGCGATCGACCGCTCCAAGATCCGCCTGCAGCGCCTGGGCTACTTCAAGACCGTCAACATCGACAAGGCCCTGGTGCCCGGCACCGAGGACCAGGTCGACCTGACCGCGAAGGTCGAAGAGCAGTCCGCCGGCAGCCTGATGTTCGGCGTGGGTTACTCGCAGTACTCGGGCATCATCCTGTCCGCGTCGGTGTCGCAGAACAACTTCCTCGGCACCGGTGACAGCTTCACCGTGGGCGCGTCGCGCAGCGACTACTCCACGTCGATCAACGCGAGCTACTTCAACCCGTACCTCACCGACAGCGGCGTGGGCATCGGTTACAACGCCGGCTACACCAAGAGCAACTACGCCGACACCAACAGCGACTTCGTGAACTACGAAAGTTCGATGAAGTCGTTCTCGAGCTTCCTCAGCTTCCCGATTTCGGAAACGGACAACATCCGTACCGGACTGGGCCTGAGCAGCAACAAGATCAACCTCGCCTACCAGTACGTCGACACGCTCAACGGCAACACCGTCACCACGGTGAACTACTCGCCGCAGATCATGATCGACTACCAGAACGCGATCGGTCACAAGACCATCCACACCTGGGACGCGACCATCGGCTGGACCCACGACACCCGCAACGGTTACTGGGCACCGACGCGCGGCGGCCTGATTTCGCTGTCGACCGACATCGCGCTGCCGGGCTCCACCGTGCAGTACTACAAGATCTTCGGCGAGGCGAACCACTACTGGCCGATCGGCAAGGGCTTCGTGCTGTACCTGGACGGCCAGGTCGGCTACGGCAAGGCCTATGGCCAGACGTTCGACTACGACGGCGGCACCAGTTACAAGGCGGGCGATCCGGTCACCTTCCCGTTCTGGGAAAACTACTACTCCGGCGGCGTGCGCGACGTGCGCGGCTTCCAGGACAACACCCTGGGCCCCCGCGTGTGTACCGGCACGAACGCCGATGGCTCGCCGATCCAGCCCAACAAGGACGGCACCTGTACCGGCGGCTACTACTCGTACGCGCAGCCGATCGGCGGTGCGTTCAAGGTGCTGGGCACGGCCGAGCTGTACCTGCCGCTGCCGTTCCTCAAGGACATCAACACGGCCCGCGTGTCGTGGTTCGTCGACGTCGGCAACGTGTACCAGGACTACCAGAGCTTCAAGGCGAGCGAACTGCGCGCCTCGACCGGTATCTCGCTGCACTGGCAGGCGCCGATCGGCCCGCTGATCATCAACTTCGCCGTGCCGATCCGCACCAAGCAGGACGACAGCCACTACGAGGAGCGCATCCAGTTCACCTTCGGCAGCCAGTTCTAACTGGCATAGCCGGGCTGGAACGGCCCATGGAGAGAAGGCGCGGCCCTGCCGCGCTTTCTTTTTTTCATGCGCCCGGTGGCGCCTCCTCCTACAATGGCCCGATTGCAGGGAGCCAAGCATGAGCGTCTTCAAAACCACCGTGTCCGGGCTGGCCGACCGCTTCGGCCTCGCCTTTCATGGCGATGGCGACCGCGTCATCGATGGCGTGGGCACGTTGGCGGGCGCGGGTCCCGGCCAACTCAGCTTTCTTTCGAACAGCAAGTACGCCTCGCAACTGGCCTCCACCCGTGCTGGCGTGGTGGTCATGCGCGAGGAGAACGTGGCCGACAGCCCCACCGCGGCGCTCGTCGCGCACGACCCTTACGTGGCCTACGCCAAAATCGCCGCGCTGTTTGAACGGCTGCCGGCCTCGCCGCAGGGTATCCATCCCACGGCGGTGGTTTCGCCGAACGCGCGTGTCGCGCCGACCGCCAGCATCGGCCCGGGCTGCGTGATCGAAGACGGTGCCGTCGTGGAGGACGGCGCGATCCTCGGCCCCCATTGCATCATCGGTACCGATTGCACGGTCGGCGCGCAATCGCGCCTGGTGGCGCGCGTGACGCTGGTGATCCGCGTGAGCCTGGGCAAGCGCGTGCTGGTGCATCCGGGCGCGGTGATCGGCTCGGACGGCTTCGGCCTCGCCTTCGACCGCGACCATTGGATCAAGCTGCCCCAGCTCGGCGGGGTGCGCATCGGCGACGACTGCGAGATAGGCGCCAACACCACCATTGATCGCGGCGCGCTGGACGACACCGTGCTGGAAGAGGACGTTCGCCTGGACAACCAGATCCAGATCGCCCATAACGTCCACATCGGCGCGCACAGCGCCCTGGCCGGCTGCGCCGCGGTCGCCGGCAGCGCCAGGATCGGCCGCTACTGCATGATCGGCGGCAATGCCGGGGTGCTGGGCCATCTGGAAGTGGCCGACCGGGTTACCATTACCGCCAAGAGCCTGGTCACGCACTCCATACGCGAGCCCGGCGAATATTCTTCGGGCGTCCCGCTGCAGGAAAACCGACTGTGGCGCCGGAACGCAGCCCGATTCAAGCATCTCGATGAATACGCGCGCCGACTCTCGGCGCTGGAGAAGGACAGCAACAATGAGTGACCTCACCGTGCCTTTCCACCTTCCCGTGACTGTGGAACATATCCAGCAGCTGCTGCCGCACCGCTATCCGTTCCTGCTGGTCGACCGCGTGATCGAACTCGTCCCCGACAAGAGCGTGGTCGCCCTCAAGAACGTGACCATCAACGAGCCGTTCTTCCAGGGTCACTTCCCGGGCCATCCGGTGATGCCGGGCGTGCTGATCGTGGAAGCCATGGCCCAGGCCGCCGGCCTGCTCACGCAGATCTCCAGCCGCCTCAAGGGCAACACGGGCAGCCCGCTGTTCTATCTCGCCAAGGTGGACAACGCGCGCTTCAACGCGCCGGTGGTGCCGGGCGACCAGCTGCGCCTGGAAGTGACGCTCAAGCGCCTGCTGCGCAGCATGGGCCTGTTCGAGGCGCGCACGATGGTGGGCGACAAGGAAGTGGCGAGCTGCGAGCTGATGTGCGCCGCGAGGTCCGAGAAATGATCCACCCCACCGCGCAGATCGATCCGTCGGCCGTCATCGCCAGCAACGTCACCATCGGCGCGTTCAGCGTGATCGGTGCCGACGTGCATATCGGCGAAGGCACGGTGATCGGACCGCACGTGGTGATCGAGGGGCCGACCCGCATTGGCCGTGACAATCGCATCAGCCAGTTCGCCTCGCTCGGCGGCGCACCGCAGGACAAGAAGTTCGCCGGCGAGCGCACCGAACTGGTGATCGGCGATCGCAACCAGATCCGCGAATTCGTCACCATCAACCGTGGCACGGGTGATGGCGGTGGTGTCACGCGCATCGGCAACGACAACTGGTTGCTCGCCTACGTGCATGTTGCGCACGACTGCCAGATCGGCAACCACACGGTGTTCTCCAACTATTCGGCACTGGCCGGCCATGTCGAAGTGGGCGACTGGGTCGTGATGGCGGGCTTTTCCGGCGCCCACCAGTTCTGCAAGGTGGGCGCGCACGCGTTCATCGGCATGGGCTGCCTGCTGGGCTCGGACGTGCCGCCGTTCGTGATGATGGCCAACGAGCAGCGCGGTCGTCCGCGCGGCATCAACAGCGAAGGCCTCAAGCGCCGCGGTTTCGACGCGTCGCGCATTTCCGCGATCAAGCGCGCGTACCGCACGCTGTACATGGCCGGCCTTACCCTGTCCGACGCGCGCGAGCAGCTGGTGTCCCAGGCGGCCGACAGCGAGGACGTGCGCGCCATGCTGGAATTCCTCGATCGCAGCGAACGCTCGCTGGCACGCTGATATGGGCCGCTGACATGGGCTTCGCCCATATCAGCATGAGGCACGGGAGTTTGCTTTTGTCTCCTTCATAAGCCATGACTCCCACTGACACTACAAACCAGCCCCCCCTCATTGCCATCGTCGCCGGTGAAGACTCCGGCGACCAGCTGGGCGCCGATCTCATCGCCGCGTTGCGGCGCCGCTATCCCGACGCGCGCTTCGCCGGCATTGGCGGCGCGCGCATGCAGGCGGCCGGGTTCGAGTCCTGGTACGACATCAAGGAACTGTCGCTGTTCGGCTTCGTCGAGGTGATCTCGCATCTGCCGCGCCTGCTTCGCCTGCGCAAGGAACTGGTCGCGCGGCTGGTCGCCGCAAAGCCCGCCGTGGTGATCGGCATCGATGCGCCGGATTTCAATCTTGGCGTGGAGAAGCGCCTGCGCGAGGCAGGCCTGCGTACCGTGCACTACGTCAGCCCTTCGGTGTGGGCATGGCGCGAGAAACGCGCGGAAAAGATCGGCCGCAGCGCGGACCGCGTGTTGTGCCTGTTCCCGATGGAACCGCCGATCTATGCCAGGCATGGCGTCGACGCGCGTTTCGTCGGCCATCCGCTGGCCGACCGCTTTGCCATGGTTTCCGACCGCGCCGGTGCGCGCGACTTCCTGGGGCTGCCGCACAACGTACCCGTGCTGGCCGTGCTGCCGGGCAGCCGCGCGTCGGAGATCGAGCGGCTTGGGCGCAGCTTCATCGAGGCGGCCCGCAAAGTGGCCACCGCCCTGCCCGGCCTGCGCGTGATCGTGCCGGCCGCCAATGAGCGGGTGCACGCCACGCTGAAAACCCTGCTGGGCGATGCAACAGGCGACGACGCGCCGCTGCTGCTGGACGGCCACGCGCACGAGGCGATGCTGGCCGCCGACGTCGTGCTGCTCGCATCCGGCACCGCCGCGCTGGAGGCGATGCTGGCGAAGCGGCCGATGGTGGTGGGTTATCGTGTATCGCCGGTGAGCTATCGCATCGCGCGCATGCTCAACATGCTGAAGACGGACGTCTACTCGCTGCCCAACATCCTGGCGCGCGCCGGGGGCATGGGCGAGAAGGTCGTGCTCGTACCCGAGCTGATGCAGGACGACTTCACGCCCGAAAAACTCGCCGATGCGACACTGGCGCTGTTCCAGGACAGCGAGCGGCGTGGCGCGATCGTGACGGCATTCGAACAGCTGCACCGTGCCCTGCGCGGCGACCTGGAAGGCCACGCAGGCGACCTGGCAGCCGATGCCGTGGCCGAACTGGTGGAGGCTGCACGTGGCTAGTTCGACCTTGAAGATGGACGTGCCGACGTCAGTCGCAGCCACCGGCGAAACCGTGGTTCGTCTCATCGCCGGCGTGGATGAAGCCGGACGCGGTCCCTTGGCGGGCCCCGTCTCGGTCGCCGCCGTCATCCTCGATCCGTCGCGTCCGAAAATCCGCGGCCTGGATGATTCCAAGAAGCTCACCGAAGCCAGGCGCGAGGCGCTCTACGAGAAGATCGTGGATCGTGCCCTGGCGTATTGCGTCGTGCTGGTCACGGCCGATGAGATCGATCGCATCAATATTTTCCAGGCCACCATGACCGGCATGTGCCGTGCGCTGGCCGGCCTCAATCCCTCGGCGCACGAAGCATGGATCGACGGCAATGCCCTGCCGCGCGAACTGCCCTGCGCCGGCCGCGCCATCATCGGAGGCGACGCGCTCGAACCGGCCATCAGCGCCGCGTCGATCCTCGCCAAGGTGAGCCGCGATCGCTGGATGGTCGAACTCGATCGCGAGTATCCCGGTTACGGTTTCGCCGAGCACAAGGGCTATGCCACGCCCTTCCATCTGTCTGCACTGAAGCGGCTGGGCCCCTGCCCGCAACACCGCCGCAGTTTTGCGCCGGTGAAGATCCTGGTGGACCAGGGCGTGTTGTTCTGAGCGCGTGATTGGACGACCAAACAGGCGCCATCCCCAAGCATCAAGAAGGCCAAGAAGCGCATGCGCGAGCATGCCCTATGGGCCACGTCATGCGCGTGCAACGGAGCTAGAATACAGTCGACTTCGCAAGAGGCCGCGACCTGCGACGCGACCGCTGCAAAGCCAGGAAACAGCGGCTGTATCGCGTACTGCCCAGCGTGTTTTCCAGCAGGCAACCTTTTCCGCCGCTGCCGCATCCGAACGGATACAGGAAACGAAGTCACCGGGCCGCCACAGGTAGGGCCGCAACGCGACACCGTCACGCGCCATTCCGCGGCGCGGTGCGCTTCCGCCGAGGCATGGATGCACGGGTCGACCCGCATGGTCCCCGCCATGCGGCCTGCAAATCATCGCGCGCATTAGACCGCAGGAGTGGTGCCATGACGCTTCCCAACCGCCCATCCGACTTCGCCCCGTCGCCGGACGAGACGTCGATCGAGGTAACCGCCGGGTTGCTTTCCTCCGACGAACTCACGGCCATCGTGGACGCCGAATACCAGCACGTGGATTACGACCGGCATCCCTTGTCGGTGCGGCGCTTCGACCACTACATCGAAGGGCCGCTCGGCGACGGGCGTTTCCACATCTCAGGCTGATCGAGAACCGGGTCGACGGCGGCACCGCTGGCGTGCCGTCGTCCGTGGGGCAAGACTCAGCCGCGGCTGCGCAGCGCGCTGTGCCGGTAGCCGTAACCGATGTAGATCAGCATGCCGATGGCGGTCCAGCTCGCGAGCAACATCCAGTTGCCCGCGTTCATCTGCGCAAGCAGGAACAGGCAGACCAGCACGCCCAGCGAACAGACCACCGGGGCCGCCGGCACGCGGAAGCCGCGTGGCAGGTCGGGGTGCGTGCGACGCAGCACCAGCACGCCCACGCACACCGTGGAGAAGGCCAACAGCGTGCCCATCGACAACAAGTCACCCAGCAGGCTGAGCGGGAACACCGCCGCCAGCAGGCCGCCCACGCAGCCCACCAGCAAGGTGGTGCGATGCGGCGTGCGGAACCGCTCGTGCACGGCGCCGAACAGGCGCGGCAGCAGCCCGTCGCCGGCCATGGAGTAGAGGATGCGGGCCAGGCCCATGTGCATCACCAGGATGACCGAGGTGAGGCCGGCCACCGCGCCCACCTGGGTCAGCAGCTTCAGCCACGCCAGCGCCGGGTGGGCGGCCAGCGCGGTCGCCACCGGTTCGGCGGTGGCCAGTTGCGGGTATGGCACCAGGCCGGTGAGCACGGCCGCCACGATGATGTAGAGCACCGTGCAGACCGCCAGCGAAATGAGGATGCCGGCCGGCACGTTCTGCTGCGGATTGCGCGTTTCCTGCGCCGCGGTGGCCACCGCGTCGAAGCCGATGTAGGCGTAGAACACGCTGGTGGCCGCGCGGAATACGCCGGCCCAGCCATAGTGGTCGCCACCCTGGTTTTCCGGCACGTAGGGATGCCACAGCGAAGGGTCGACGTACTGCAGGCCGAACACCACGAACAGCACCACGACCAGCACCTTCAGCACCACCACGAAACTGGCGAACAGGGTCGACTGGCGGGTACCTACGTAGAGCAGCGCGGTGATCGCCGCGACCACCAGCAGGGCCGGCAGGTTGAGCCAGGCGCCGGTCGCCACGAAATGACCGTCGCGGAACGACAGCGGCGCATTGGCCCATACCGACGGGATATCGATGCCCATGCTGTGCAGCAGGCCCACGCCGTAACCGGACCAGCCCACCGCCACCGACGACACCGCCAGCAGGTACTCGGCCACCACGTTCCAGCCGATGAACCACGCCAGCAGTTCGCCGAACGTGGCGTAAGCGTAGACATAGGCGCTGCCCGACACCGGCAGCATGGCCGCGAACTCGGCATAGCTGAGCGCCGCCAGGGCCGCCGCCAGGCCGGCCAGCACGAAGGAGATGGTCAGCGCGGGGCCGGCATGCTCGGCGGCCGCCTGTCCGGTGATCACGAAGATGCCCGCGCCGATCACCGCGCCCACGCCCAATACGATCAGGTCCTTGAGGCCGAGCGTGCGGCGCAGGTTGTCGCCCACGGAAAGCGACGCCTCGATGGGCTTGACGGTGAACAGTGAGCGGATCAGTGACATGCAGTGCCTTCGGAAGCCCGGACGGGCCACCGTCCCTGGGTGAAAAGTCCTGAACCATGCCAGCCGCGGCGAGCCCCCGCAACCGCCAGAAGTCCGGAGCACCTCGTGGCCGAGGCACGTTGTTGCCGGTCACAGACGGGGACTACCATGCCTCCAGGGGAGGGCTTCGGCCCGCGCAGTCTGCTTTACCGCCCGTTGGAACCGAACCGTGCGCGCTGCAGGGGTGTTGTTCGCCGTCGTGCTGATCCATGGGGTGCTGGTGAGCCTGCCGGCGCTCGCGGGCGGCGTCGCGCCCGCCCTGGCATCCATCGCGGTGCAGTGCGTGGCCGTGGCAGCGGTGATGGCGCGTCGCCGCCGCGATCCGGCCGAACTGCGTACGCCGTGGTTGCTGCTTGCCGTCGCGGCCAGCCTGCAGGTGATCTGGGCGGGCATCAACGTGCTGGCTGCCTTGCTGAAAGACGAAGGCGGCTACCTCACCGCCGTCGGCGTGGTCTGCTCCGCGCTGTACATGATCCCGGCGATGCTGCTGATCGCGCGATCCCATGGCCGCCATGAACCGGCCGCGGCACGCGTGCTGGACCTGGCGTTGTCGTGTCTCGTCGGCGTCCTGCTCTACGTGCTGATCACCCACGCGCTGCCGGGGTCGCCCGATGCGCCTTCCTCGGGCGTGTACGTGATCATCTGGCACGCCGATGCCATCGATTTCTCGATGGCCTTCATGGCGATCCTGCGCATGTTCGGCGCGCGCGGCCTGCGCCTGCGCTTTCTCTTCTATGCGGCGGCGAGCTACCTGCTCGTCAACGCCGCCGTCGCCGCGGCCTACAACCGCATCGAACTGCATGGCTTGCCGCACTGGAGCACCCTGCTCGTCGACCTGCCTTATATCGCCCTGGCGCTGATCGTCTCGCGTCGCCCGCCACGCCTGCTGCGCCGGTTCCGTCCTTCGCTGCGCACCTCGCAGACGATCGCGTTCTTCTCGCCCATCATGCTGTCGATCGGCGTGCTGTTGCTCGGTGTCAGCGTATCGCGCCTGGCCTTTGCGCCCGGCGTCGCGGTGGCCGCGTTGGCGGTGCTCTATTACGGCTTGCGGGTCGCCTTCATCCAGCGCCAGCACCTGGACCTGCAGCGCGCGGCGCAGCTGGACAACGAGTCGCTGCAGCGCCAGGTGGGACGCGACCCGCTCACCGGCATCGCCAACCGCACCACCCTCGACACCCGCCTCCACGAGGCGCTGGAGGATGCGGTGCGCACGAAGACGTCGTGTTCGGTGCTGATGATCGACATCGACTACTTCAAGCAATTCAACGACCGCCAAGGGCATCTGGCCGGCGACGCGTGCCTCGTGGGCGTGGCGAAAGCCCTCGCCACCAGCCTGTTCCGCAATGGCGACCTGGTGGCGCGCTACGGCGGCGAGGAATTCGCCGTGGTGCTGCCCGACACCGATGGCGTCGCCGCCGACGCCATCGCGCAACGGCTGATCCAGGCGGTGGAACGCCTGCACATCCCGCACGGCGACAGCCCGCATGGCGAGCTGTCTGTCAGCATCGGCCTCGCCACGCAACCCGAAGGGGTGACGATCGACGCCGCCCAGCTGCTCAACGCCGCCGACCGCGCGCTCTATCGCGCCAAGACCCTGGGGCGCAATCGCCACGAAGTGGCGGACATGCGCATGGCGCCACGCGATCACGCCTGACGCGGCCGCTGAAGCCGCCTCCGGCGCACGAGGGAATCCGCTAAGCTGGCTCCAGGGGGGAAATGCTCATGAAGAAACGCATCGCACGGTTCGCGCTGGCCACGCTCGCGCTCATGCTCGTCGCGGTCTGCCAGGCCCGCCCCGGACCGGGCGATATACCGCCCGACTTCCTGGGTCGCGATCGCAACGGCAACGATCTGCACGTGTCGGACCTGCGGGGCAAGGTCGTCATCGTGACGTTCTGGGCCACCTGGTGTGGCTACTGCATGAAGGAATTGCCCGTCCTCGCGGCGCTGCAGAAGATGAAGGGATCGAACGATCTCGCCGTCGTCGGCATCAGCCACGACGACGACCTGGAGGCGTTCAAGAAGGCCCGCCACAACTGGCGGAGCCTCGATGTCATCCTGACCTACGACGCCAAGGACCGGCGCATCGCCAAACCCTACGGCGTCAATACCATTCCGCACATGGTGATGATCGGGCGCGACGGCCGCATCGCCGACGTCTACGTAGGCTACGACGAAAGCATGCTGGACCAGATCCTCGCCGAAGTCGACGACCTGCTGAGCCAGCCTGCTCCGCAGGCGCCCGCGGCATCCGCGCCCTGAGCCGGGCCGGCCCACACCGGATGTCAATTCTTGTCCGTCCGGGCCGGCGCCGGTAGGCTGGCGTTCCATCCTGCGCGCACGCCATGTCCGTCCGCTTCGCACACCTCCACCTGCACAGCGAGTACTCGCTGGTCGACTCGACCATCCGCATCAAGGGACTGGTCGACGCCTGCGTGCGCGCAGGCATCCCGGCGGTGGCGCTGACCGACGACAGCAACATGTTCGCGCTGGTGAAGTTCTACAAGGCCTGCAGCGCGGCCGGCATCAAGCCGATCGGCGGCGCGGACCTGTGGGTGAGCTCGCCGGACGATCCGCGCCCGTGGCGTCTCACCGTGTTCTGCCAGAACCACGAGGGCTACCTCAACCTGTCGCGCCTGGTGTCGCGCGCCTGGCGCGACGGCCAGCAGGGCGGCCGCGCGATGGTCGACATGGCCTGGCTCACGCCGCAGGCGACGCTTGGCCTGATCGCCATGATGGGGCGCGAGAGCGAGGTCGGTCGCATCGCGGTGAACCAGGGCGTGGATGCCGCCGCCGCGCGCCTGCGCCCGTTCGCACGGCAGATGGCCGACCGCCTTTACCTGGAACTCACCCGCACCGGCCGCGAAGGCGAGGAAAACTGGAACGCCGCCGCGCTGGGCCTCGCCGCCGAGCTCGACCTGCCGGTAATCGCCAGCAACGACGTGCGCTTCCTCAAGCAGGAAGGCTTCGAGTCGCACGAGGCGCGCGTATGCATCAACCAGGGCCGCGTGCTGGCCGATCCCAAGCGCCCGCGCGACTACAGCGACCAGCAGTACCTGAAGTCGCCCGAGGAGATGGCGGCGCTGTTCGCCGACCTTCCCGAGGCGCTGGAAAACACCATCGAACTGGCCAAGCGCTGCACGCTGGAACTGAGCTTCGGCACCTACTACCTGCCCGACTTCCCGGTGCCCGAAGGCCACGACCTGGCCAGCTATATCCGCGAGCTTTCCCGCGAGGGCCTGAAGGAGCGCCTGGCGTTTGCCGGCGTCGCGCCCGGCCGCACGCGGGAGGAATACGAAGCGCGCCTGGAACGCGAGCTGGACGTCATCATCAAGATGGGCTTCCCCGGCTACTTCCTGATCGTGGCGGACTTCATCAACTGGGGTAAGCAGAACGGCATCCCGGTCGGCCCGGGCCGTGGTTCGGGCGCGGGCTCGCTGGTGGCATGGGTACTGAAGATCACCGACCTGGATCCGATCCAGTTCGACCTGCTGTTCGAGCGATTCCTCAATCCCGAACGCGTGTCGATGCCCGACTTCGACATCGACTTCTGCATGGACCGCCGCGACGAGGTGATCGACTACGTCGCGCGCAAGTACGGCCGCGACCACGTCAGCCAGATCATCACCTACGGCTCGATGGCGGCGAAAGCCGTGCTGCGCGACTCCGGCCGCGTGCTCGGCATGGGCTACAACGCGGTCGACCGCATCGCCAAGCTGATCCCCGCGCGCCCGCTCGACCTCACCCTGCAATGCGCCCTGGGTCGCTCGGAGAAGGCGAAGAAAGAACCCGATCGCATCGTCAAGGATTTCTGCGACCTCTACGACCAGGACGAGGAAGCGCGCACCCTGATCGATCTCGCGCTCAGCCTGGAAAGCATCACGCGCGGCGTCGGCAAGCACGCCGGCGGCGTGGTGATCGGCCCCAAGCCGCTCACCGAATTCGCGCCGCTGTACTGCGAACCGGGCGGCGCCGGTGTCGTCACGCAGTACGACAAGGACGACGTGGAAGCCGTCGGCCTGGTGAAGTTCGACTTCCTCGGCCTGCGCACGCTCACCATCATCGACTGGGCGGTGAAGGCCATCAACGCGCGTCGCGCGGCGAACGGCGAGGAAGCCCTGGATATCGCGGCGATTCCCACCGACGATCCGGCCGCCTACGACGTGCTGAAGAAGGCGCAGACCGTCGCCGTGTTCCAGCTCGAATCCTCGGGCATGCAACGCATGCTCAAGGACGCCAAGCCCGACCGCTTCGAGGACATCATCGCGCTGGTGGCGCTGTATCGCCCCGGTCCGATGGACCTGATTCCCAGCTTCGTCGCCCGCAAGCACGGCCGCGAGGAAGTGGTCTATCCCGACCCGCGCGTCGAGCCGATCCTGAAAGAGACCTACGGCATCATGGTCTATCAGGAGCAGGTGATGCAGATGGCCCAGATCGTCGGCGGCTACTCGCTCGGCGGCGCCGACCTGCTGCGTCGCGCGATGGGCAAGAAGAAAGTCGAGGAAATGGCGAAGGAGCGCGCCAAGTTCCGCGAAGGCGCCGCCAAGGACGGGCTCACCGGCGAGAAGGCCGACGAGATCTTCGACCTGATGGAGAAGTTCGCGGGCTACGGCTTCAACAAGTCGCACGCCGCCGCCTACGCGCTCGTCTCGTACCACACCGCCTGGCTGAAGGCGCATTACCCCGCCGAGTTCATGGCCGCGACGATTTCGTCGGACATGGACAACACCGACAAGGCGGTGACCTTCATCGACGAGTCGAAGGCGATCGGCCTGACGGTGTTGCCGCCGGACGTCAACGCGTCGGAGTTCATGTTCGTCGCGGTCGAGCCGAAGGTGATCCGCTATGGCCTGGGCGCCATCAAGGGCGTGGGCCAGGGCGCGTGCGAAGCGATCGCCGACGAGCGTCGTCGCGGCGGCGCGTATACCGACCTCGCCGATTTCTGCCGTCGCGTCGATTCCACCAAGCTCAATCGCCGCGTGCTTGAGGCGCTGATCCTGTCCGGCGCGCTCGACGCGCTGGCACCGAATCGCGCCAGCCTGATGGCGCAGTTGCCGAACGCCATGAAGGCGGCGGAGCAGCACCTGCGCAACAAGCAGTCCGGCCAGAACGACATGTTCGGCACGGCCATGTCGTTCGGAAGCGGGGGCGCCACCGCGCCGACCGTCGAGGTGGATCTGCCCGTCGTCGCCGACTGGCCGCTGGAGCAAATCCTGCAGGGCGAGCGCGACACCCTTGGCCATTACCTTTCCGGTCATCCCACCGACCCATGGAAAGAGGAATTCGCCCAGCTCTCGACCTGCCCGCTGGGCGAGATCGCCGATCGCTACCAGCCGCCCAAGCCACGCAAGAACGACGGCGACGACAACCGCTTCCGCCGCGGCCCGGATACGCCATGGACCGTGGCGGGCATGGTCACCGCCGTGCGCAAGCGCGGCGACAGCGATGCCTTCGTGCGGCTGGAAGACGGCACCGGCGTCATCGAGGTGAGCTTCTTCGGCGAGCTGTACCAGCAGGTTGCCCCGCTGCTGGTGCGTGACGAACTGCTGGTGGTCGAAGGCGGCTTGCGCATCGACGATTTCTCCGGCGGCGGTTTCGCCCTCCGCGCCCGCAGCGCGCTGAGCCTGGGCGATGCCTGCCGCCGCTATGCGCGCCTGCTGCGTTTGAAACTGAACGGCGTCGGCCCCGGCTTCATCGACGACCTGCGCCGCACCCTCGCCGGCTACCGCGGCGGACGAGCCAGCGTGGTGCTCTACGGTTACCACAACAAGACCGCGCAGGCCGACCTGGAGCTGGGCGAGGAGTGGCGTGTGGACGCCATCCCCGAGCTGCTGCGCGCCATCCGCGCGGTGCCGGGGGTGGAGGCGGCCAAGCTGCGCATCGTGAAGACGGACGACCGGCCACGCGGCGGCGATTGACCCACCCAACCCGTCATTCCGGCGCAGGCCGGAATCCAGTTTCCGATACCTCCGTTGTCGCGGAAACGTCCAAAGGGGTTTTCGCGAGAACCGGACCCGCGCCCTACCCGGGATGGAGGCCGCCAAACTGCGCATCGTGAAGACAGGCGACCAACCCATCCCCCGTCATTCCGGCGCAGGCCGGAATCCAGTGGCCGATCCCGCCGGTTGTCGCGGAAGCATCCAAAGGAGTTTTCGCAAAACCGGTTACCTCCGCTGCTGGATTCCGGCCTGCGCCGGAATGACGGTCCTTTGCGGGCACCGCGTGCGTGAGGCTTCCTTCACGCTTTCCTCACTCCCATACGCCCCCGTTCCCGCGTTTTTTCCCGGCCCGGTATACTGGCGCGCTTCCGTGTCCTGAACTGCACCGAATGAATCCCAACTTCCTCGATTTCGAACAACCCATCGCCGAACTGGACGCGAAGATTGAAGAGCTTCGCCACGCCAGCCACGGGCAGGCGTTCAACATCGACGAAGAAGTCGCCCGCCTGCGCGAGAAGCTGAAGCTCAAGACCAACGAGATCTTCCGCAACCTCACGCCGTGGCAGGTGACCCAGCTGTCGCGCCATCCGGCCCGGCCATACACGCTCGACTACATCAGCGTGATGTGCGACGAGTTCCACGAACTGGCCGGCGACCGCGCCTACGCGGACGACGCCGCCATCGTGGGCGGCCTGGGCCGCATCAACGGCCGCTCGGTGATGATCATCGGCCACCAGAAGGCGCGCGACACCAAGGGCAAGGTGCGCCGCAACTTCGGCATGCCGCGTCCCGAGGGTTACCGCAAGGCGCTGCGCCTGATGAAGATGGCCGAGCGCTTCGGCCTGCCGTTGTTCACCCTGATCGACACCCCGGGCGCCTACCCGGGCGTGGGCGCCGAGGAGCGTGGCCAGTCCGAAGCCATCGCCCGCAACCTGCTGGAAATGGCCGACCTGAAGACGCCCATCATCTGCACCGTGATCGGTGAAGGCGGTTCGGGCGGCGCGCTGGCCATCGGCGTGGGCGATCGCACGGTCATGCTGCAGTACTCCACGTATTCGGTGATTTCGCCGGAAGGTTGCGCGTCGATCCTGTGGAAGAGCGCCGACAAGGCCAAGGACGCCGCCGAAGCGCTGGGCCTCACCGCCCCGCGCCTGCTCGAGCACGGCCTGATCGACAAGATCGTGCGCGAACCGCTGGGCGGCGCGCATCGCAATCCGCACTCGATGGCCGTGCGCCTGAAGGCCGTGCTGATGAACCAGCTCGACGAGCTGGAAGCGATGCCGATGAAGGACCTGCTCGAGCAACGCTACAAGCGCCTGCGCGGCTACGGCGCGTTCATCGAGTAACCCCCCACGCATCCTTGGTTTTTCCTGTAGGAGCGCACCCTTGTGCGCGACAAGCCTACGCAGCGGCGACGCCACCGCACCGCGGTCGCCCACTGGGTGGGCTCCTACAAAAAAACGCGCCGCGCGCTTCACCTGTAGGAGCGCACCCAGTGCGCGACAAGCCTACGCAGCAGCAACGCCACCGCACCGTGGTCGCCCACTAGGTGGGCTCCTACAAAAAAAACGCGCCGCCCGCGCCCCCTGTAGGAGCGCACCCAGTGCGCGACAAGCCTACGCAGCAGCAACGCCAACGCGCCGCGGTCGCCCACTGGGTGGGCTCCTACAAAAAAAACGCGCCGCCCGCTTCACCTGTAGGAGCGCACCCAGTGCGCGACAAGCCTACGCAGCGGCGAGACCACTACCCCCACCTCCCCATTTCGAAGGCAAAGCCTCGCCCCCCTCACCGCCCGGTCACGCCGCCGCGCTACCATCCATGGCATCTCCGCCAGGGAAACGCGACATGGCCACCGACAGCATCAAGCTTGCCGTTCTCATCGATGCGGACAACGCGCAGCCAGGCATCGCCGAAGCACTGCTCGCGGAAGTGGCCAAGTACGGCACGGCGCACGTGAAGCGGGCCTACGGTGATTGGACGTCCAATCACCTCAAGAGCTGGAAGGAGCAGCTGCTCACGCAGTCGATCCAGCCGATGCAGCAGTTCGGCTATACCAGCGGCAAGAACGCCACCGACTCGGCGATGATCATCGACGCGATGGACCTGCTGTATTCCGGCCGCTTCGATGGCTTCTGCATCGTCTCCAGCGACAGCGATTTCACGCGGCTCGCCGCGCGCATCCGCGAATCGGGGCTGATCGTCTACGGCTTTGGCGAGCGCAAGACGCCCGACCCGTTCGTCGCCGCGTGCGACAAGTTCATCTACACCGACATCCTCGTCGCCAAGCCCGATGAGGAACAACCGCTCAAACCACGTACGGCAGCGCAGCTGAAGCAGGACTCCAGCCTCGTGAACCTGCTGCGCAACGCGGTGGACGCGGCCTCGGACGATGATGGCTGGGCCGCCCTCGGCGGCGTGGGCTCGATCATCACCAAACAACGTCCGAACTTCGATGCGCGCACCTATGGCTACAACAAACTCAGCGAGCTGATCACGGCCACCACGCTGTTCGAGATCGATCGGCGCAGCCCGGGCGAAGGCCGACCCAAGGTGATCTACGTGCGCAACAAGACGAAGAAAGCCGCGCCCCGTGAGTAAGCTCGCATCGATCCTGCGCGACGCCTTGCGCAAGGAGCCGCAGGGCGCGTTGTGCGTGGCGTACAGCGGCGGCCCGGACTCCACCGCGCTGCTGCACGCGCTCGCGCAGCTGCCCGAAGCACATGATCGCGGGCTGCGCGCGCTGCATGTCGATCACGGCCTGCACGCGGACAGCCACGCCTGGGCCACGCATTGCCGCGAACTCGCGCAGGCATGGCAGGTGCCCTGCCTCGTGCTGCGCGTGGAGGTCAATCACGCGAGCGGGTACGGCCTGGAAGCCGCCGCGCGCGATGCGCGTTATCGCGCGTTCGCACTCTCGCTGCACGAGGGCGAGCGCATCGTGCTTGGCCATCATCGCGATGACCAGGCCGAAACTGTGCTGCTCAAGCTGCTGCGTGGCGCCGGCCCCGAGGGGCTTGGCGGCATGCGCGTGGCGCGCCCGCTCGGACGCGGCATGCTGTGGCGGCCGCTGCTCGAGGTACCGCGTGAAGCCTTACGCCAGTATGTGGACATGCACGGCCTGCCCTGCATTGCCGATCCGTCGAACGCCGACCATCGATTGACCCGCAACTTCCTCCGCCACGAGATCCTGCCGCGCCTCACCGAACATTGGCCGCAGGCCGTCGACTCGATCGTGCACAGTGCGCGCCACAGCCGCCAGGCGGCGGAAGCGCTGTCGCAACAATGGCACGCGGCCCGCAACGCATTGCACGACCCCGCCACCGGCAGCCTCGACGCCGCCGGCTGGCTGGCACTGTCGCCCGCGCTGCGGTATCCGCTGCTGGACGACTGGCTGCATGCGCGTGGGCTGCCGGCCCCCACCTCCGCACAGCGCGCACAGATCGAACGCCAGTGCCTGGCGCGCGAAGGCCAGTTGCCGCGCATCCGTTGGCCGGGCGCGGAGCTGCACGTATGGAAGGGCCGGCTGTGGGCCCTTCCGCCACAACCGGTCATCGACCCGCAGTGGCATGCCGATTGGTCCGGCGCGCCACTGGCCTTGCCCGATGGCGGCAGCCTGCAGCTGGAACCGGCGGGCCGACTCGCCGAACCCGTCAGCGTGCGCCTGCGCCAGGGCGGCGAGCAGTTGCGCCCCGCCGGCAATCCTCACACCCGCGAGCTGCGGGATCTCATGCAGCAGGGCGGCATGCCGCCCTGGCGTCGCCGGGCCTGCCCGCTGCTGTACGCCGACGGCGAACTGGTCGGCGTGGGCGACCGCTGGCTGACCGAACGAGGTGCCCGATTGTTCGGCACGCATCGACCGCTCTGGCATCCGGCCTTCTGAAGGCCACCATCCCACGGCAAAAAACCGCCACGACGCCGCGTTTGGCCCCCCGCAGATTGATTCCGCACGCCCCCTGCGTTAGCTTTGCGGGCCATGGCCAAGTCTGCATCCGCCCCCGCCAATCCCGCTCCCGCCGCCGATTTCGAGCATTCGCTGGACGAACTCGAGCAGCTGGTCGCGCGCATGGAAGGCGGCGAGTTGAGCCTGGACGAATCCCTCGCCTCTTTCGAGCGCGGCATCGGCCTTTATCGCCATTGCCAGCAGGCGCTGGAAAGTGCCGAACTGCGCGTGCGACTCCTGCTTGATCCCGATGCTCCCGACCACGCCGAACCGTTTGAACCCGAGCTCTGAACTCGGAGCCCGTCTCAAGTCGCTGATCGTGCGCGCCGATGAGGCACTGGCCCGCTCGCTGCCGTCGGAAGACACCGCTCCCTTCGAATTGCATCGCGCCATGCGCTACGCCGTGCTCGGCGGCGGCAAGCGCCTGCGCCCGCTGCTGGTGTACGCCGCAGGCCACGCCTTCGGCGAAACAGGCTCGCGCCTGGATGCGCCGGCCTGCGCAGTGGAGCTGATCCACGCCTACTCGCTGGTGCACGACGACCTGCCCGCGATGGATGACGACTCGCTGCGCCGTGGCCGTCCCACCTGCCACATCGTGTTCGGCGAGGCGATGGCTATCCTTGCGGGCGACGCACTGCAGGCGCTCGCCTTCGAGTTGCTGGCCCACGACATCGAACTGGGCGTGGCGCCCGCGCGCTGCGTGGAGATGCTCCGCGTGCTGGGTCGAGCCTGCGGGGCCGAGGGCATGGCCGGCGGCCAGGCGCTGGACCTTGCCGCCGTGGGCCGCAAGCTGACGCTGGCCGAACTGGAACACATGCATGCCTGCAAGACCGGTGCGCTGATCCGCGCATCGGTGCGCCTCGGCGCCCTCGCGGCCGGCGCATCCGATGATGCGCTGGCCGCGCTCGATCGCTATGCCCATGCAGTGGGCCTGGCCTTCCAGGTGCGCGACGACATCCTCGACGTGGAAGGCGAAGCTGCCGTGATCGGCAAGACTGCCGGCAAGGATGCGGCCGCCGACAAGCCGACCTTTCCCTCCATCATCGGCATGGAAGCGTCGCGCGAACATCTCGCCCGCCTCACCAGCGACGCCCTGGAAGCCATCGCGCCGCTGGGCGAGCAAGCCACCCTGCTGGAAGAACTGGCGCGCTACGCCGCCGCCCGCCTGCACTGACTGGTCCGGCTGGTTGCGGGGGCGCACCCTGGGCGCGACAAGCCTACGCAGCGGCAACGCCACCGCGCCGCGGTCGCCCACTGGGTGGGCTCCTACAACAAAAGCGCCGCCCGCTTCCCCTGTAGGAGCGCACCCTGTGCGCGACAAGCCTACACAGCGGCAACGCCACCGCGCCGCGGTCGCCCACTGGGTGGGCTCCTACAAAAAAAGCGCCGCCCGCTTCCCCTGTAGGAGCGCACCCTGTGCGCGACAAGCCTACGCAGCGGTAACACCACGACGCCGCGGTCGCCCACTGGGTGGGCTCCTATAAAAAAAGGCGCCGCCCCCTCACCTGTAGGAGCGCACCCGGTGCGCGATCGCAGTATCCGGAACTCCTGGTCAACAACGTCCGCACACAGACGTTTCCTGGGGGAACCTCCGCTGACGCCCCGTCGATGACCGCCACGCCATCCCCAACCCAGCGACTGCTGGGCTCGATCTTCCTGGCCACACTGCTCGTGCTGCACGCCCATGCAGCGCCCGTGCAGAAGCCCGACTTCAGCGGTGCCTGGCGCCTCGACGACCGCAACAGCGACACCACCGACACGCTGACGGCGGCCATGCGCACCGAGGCGCGCAACGAACAGCAGGCCTCGCTTCCCCAGAATGCGAATGCGACAAGCGCCGGCGCTCCCGCTGGCGCCGGCGCCGGCGGCGGGCGCCACGGTGGCGGCATGGGAGGCCACGGCGGTGGCATGGGTGGCGGTGGCATGGGCGGTCACGGCGGCGGCATGGGCGGCGGCGGACACGGCCGCCATGGCGACAGCGGCACCGGCACCGCCAAGAAGCCGGACACCGACAAGGACCCCATCGCCACGGCGACCTATCCGATGCCGCCGATGCTGAAGTTGGACTCGGTGCTGCTCGTGCAGCAGGACGACAAGACGTTCCAGGTACGTCTCAACGACGGCAGCCAGCTCACCGGCAAGCTCGACGGGCAGGCGCGGCAATCACTCAGCGGCAATGCGATGGTGCGTGGCCATGTGGAGAACGGGCAGCTGCGCGTTTCCGTGCAATACGCCGACGGCATGCAGCTGGAACAGACCTGGGCGTTGTCGCCGGACGGCCAGCAGATGGTCGTTACCGGCGCCTGGAAGATACCCGCGCTGGAGCAGCCCGTGACGTTCAAGCGCACCTACGTCGGGCTTCACTAGACACGAAAAAGGCGGCCCTTAGGCCGCCTTTTCCCTTCGCCCGCCAGTGGCTTACTTGATGAGCCGCAACGTGAACGGATAGCGGTAGCGGACACCCTCGTTGGCGCGGATGCCGGCCAGGATGGTGAACACCAGCCAGGCGATGCCGACGACCACGCCGATGGGAATGGCCAGCAGCACGCCCAACCCGAACGTGATGGCGGTCAGCACCAGCAGTGCCACGCCAATGATGGCGACGGTGATGTTGAAGTTCAGCGCTTCCTTGGCCTGGTCGTCCACGAAGGGCATGGTGTCCTTCTTGACCAGCCAGATGATCAACGGACCAAGAAAGCAGCCCCAGCCGAACCAGGCGCCGGTGACGATGCACCCCAGCAACGCGGACAGGTGGGCGAAGAGCGCCCATTGACGCTCATCGGCGGAGGGCATGTCGGAGGGCCCTGCGGGGCCCGCCGACGGCGGCGGTACGACGGACTCGGGCGGAACGCTCATGCGTGCTTCTCCTGTCGTGAACCTGTGTTGTCAGGGCCGGTCCCCAGCGCCGGCAAGCGCGATCCTAGCAAGGTCGCGCAGGTTTTTCCGATGCCGGAAGGCCTAGAAGACCTACTCGCCGGCGATCGTCATCTGTTCCAGCAGGATCGAGCCGGTGAGGATGTGCGAGCGCGGGTCCACGTCGGCGCCGACGGCCACGATGTTGGCGTACATGTCGCGCAGGTTCGCCGCGATGGTGATCTCCTCCACCGGATAGGCGAGCTGCCCGTTTTCCACCCAGAAGCCGGCCGCGCCGCGCGAGTAGTCGCCCGTCACGGTGGACACGCCCTGCCCCATCACTTCGGTCACCAGCAGGCCGGTGCCCATGCGCTTGAGCATCGCGGCGAAATCGTCCTGGCCGCCTTCGACGATCAGGTTGTGGACGCCACCCGCGTTGCCGGTCGATTCCAGGCCGAGCTTGCGGGCCGAATAGCTGCCCAGCACGTAGCGCGCCAGCACGCCGTTCTCCACCAGCGCACTGTCGCGCGTCGCCACGCCCTCGGCGTCGAACGCGCTGGAACCCTGTCCGCGCATCAGGAACGGGCGTTCCACGATATTCAGCCACGAGGGCATGACCTGCTTGCCGGCATGATCGAGCAGGAAGCTGGCGCGACGGTACAGCGCGCCGCCGCTTACCGCGCCGATGAAATGGCCGATCAGGCCCCGTGCCACTTCCGGCGCGAACATCACCGGGCATTGCCGCGTGGAAAGGCTGCGCGCTCCCATGCGGGACAAGGTCCGCTGCGCCGCCTTGTCGCCCAGCGCCGCCGCGCTCATGAAATCGTCGGCGGAGCGCACGCTGTCGTACCAGTAGTCGCGTTGCATGCCCTCTTCGTCACCAGCGATCAGCGAGAGCGACAGCGAATGGCGGGTGCCGCGCTCGCGTCCCAGGAAACCATGCGAATTGGCGTAGACCGCGATGGCCTCGCCCATCTGCACGCTGGCGCCGTCGGAATGGGTGATGCCGGCGTGGCTGCGGCCGGCGTCCTCGATCTGCTTGCCCAGCGCGATCGCACCCTCGGTGTCGATGCGCCACGGATGCCACAGGTCCAGGTCGGGGAACTGGGTGGCCATGCGCGCGGCATCGGCCAGGCCGGCGGCCTCGTCTTCCTCGGTATAGCGGGCGATCGCGCAAGCCTGGTCCAGCGTGGCCTGGATCGAACCGGGGTTGAGGTCGGCGGTGCTGGCCGAGCCCTTGCGCTTGCCGAAATACACGGTGAGGCCGAAACCGCGGTCGCGCGTATGCTCCACCGTCTCCACCTCGCCCAGGCGCACGTTCACGTTCAACCCGGTGTCGATGCTGGCCGCCACCTCGGCCTGGCTGGCGCCGGCGGCGCGGGCGCGGCGGATCACGTCCTCGGCCAGTTGGGCCAGTCGATCGAGTTCTTCGAGGCTGCGGTCCTGGGTGGGGCTGAGTTCGGTCACTCGTCAAATTCCTGCCATAGAGTCTGGTTCGTGTCTTGCTGCAGCCCGTGCCGGGAGCTGTTTGCTTGCCTGCCGGGGAAGAGCGGGGGAGTGTATGTCAATGCACGACTATGAGATGACGCCGGCTGGCGGGCAAACAGGCCCTGCCCGAAGGGTTTGCCGCCCAGGGCACCCATGCCGGCGCCCCGAGGCTTGACCCGAGGGCCAGCCAGGCGCTGCGCCACGAAACATTCGCATGGGCAAACGCGGACCACAGGAAGGCACGAACCAGGCTCCGGTAACGGGTAGAATACGCGGTCCAACCCGCGTGACTTCCCAAGATGGGGGTGGCGCGGCCGAATGCAAAGAGCGTCCCGCGGAGATAAGCCCATGTCACCGGCAGCCGGCATCTACCGCCACTACAAAGGCCAGCGTTATCGCGTCCTGGGCACCGCCCGGCATAGCGAGACGATGGAAGAGGTAGTGGTCTACCAGGCGCTCTATGGCGACTTCGGGCTGTGGGTACGCCCTGCCGTCATGTTCTGCGAAACCGTGGAATGGGACGGCGAACCGATTCCGCGCTTTGCGCTGGAGCAGGCCGAGCCCGACCCGTTCGATCACGCCGACGCCGCACGCTGAGTGCCACCCCGGCCCGCTGGAAGTTTTCCGTGAAACGCACCTATACCCACGACCCCGACCACGATTACGGCCCCACCCGCACGCAGCAGCGCCGTGACGCGCTGGCCGTGCTGGCGCTGGCCCAGCAGCTGATGGAGATGCCGCCATCGAAGCTGGCGCGACTGGCATTGCCCGAGGACGTGGAACGCGAGATCGCCAACACGCGCCGCATCACCGCGCACATCGCGCGCAAGCGGCAGCTGCAGTTCCTCGCCAAGGTCATGCGCCGGCATGACGCCGACGTGTTCGACGGCGTGCGCGCCGCGCTTGGCGAGAACAAGGAGCGCCAGCGGCAGGAAACCGCCGCCATGCATCGCATGGAGGCCCTGCGCGAACGCCTGCTGGAAAACACCGACGAAGCGATGAGCCAGCTCATCGCCGAATACCCGGGCGTGGACCGCCAGCACCTGCGTTCGCTGGTGCGCCAGGCCAAGGCCGAGAAGGACGCCAACAAGCCGCCGCGCGCGTATCGCGAGATCTACCAGTTGCTCAAGCAGCTGGCGGCGGGTGGCGAAAGCGACGAGGTTGCCGATGAAGGCGGCGAAGAGCTGCCGGGCAACGCTGAAGACTGAGGTCGCCTGATCGCGCACTGGGTGCGCTCCTACATCAGCTCCCCACCTGTAGGAGCGCACCCAGTGCGCGATCGGACCCGCATCAAACCTCAGTTGCCCGAAAACGCGAGCAACTATCCTCCGGCGACACCCACGCATCGTGCACCTCGCACAACGCGCTCGCACCGATGCTCGCGCCATAGGCGGAACCCAACGACGCCATGCCCGGCAGACGCCGTTCGATCTCGCGCGGATCGTCGCGACGAAACCGGCAATGCCGGCAGCACGCCGCGCGACGATCGGCGACCTCGCTCATCCGCCCAGCCCGTTCCAGTAGTCGGCAAACACATGCACCGACAGCACGTAGCCGATGACCACGTTCACCGCGACGCCGATGGTGAACGCCAGCAACGGACGCCAGCCGATCGCCGTGAGTGAGCGCAGGCGCGTGGTCAGGCCGATGCTGAGGAAGCAGAAGGTGAAGGCCCAGGTACGCAACACGCTGATCGGCGCCACCAGGTCGGGCGTGACGATCTTGCGGTAATCGGCCAGCGAGTAGTGGCTGGCGATCCACGTGACCAGGGCCGAAGCCAGCACGAAGCCGATCACGAACTTGGGAAAGCGCGCCCAGATCTCGCGCGCATCGGCCTTGGCCTGCACGCCGTCCTCGCCGTTCCAGCGCGTCGTGGCCACCCACGCCAGCGCGAAGGCCCAGATGCCGATCCAGATGTCGCGTCCCACCACTTTCATCAGCGTGAACGCCTGCACCGCCGCATCCGGCGCGCCGGCAATGGCGCCGCCGGCATGGCGCGCCACATCGCCATAAGCCTGCGCCGCGGCGATACCGGCGGCGTCGGCGAATTCGGAGGTGCCGATCCACGCACCCGCCACCGCCGTCGAGAGACCCAATGCGCGCGACGCGAAGGGCAGCACGAAGATCATCACGATGGCCCACACCACCACCAGCGTGATGGCCATGGAGGCATGCTCGCGCTTGGCACGCACCGCACCGCCCGCGGCAATCGATGCGGACACGCCGCACACGGCGCCGCCCACGCCGAGCACCGCGGCAAACCGCTTGTCCAGGCCCAGCGCCTTGCCGGCCAGGAAGATGGTGAAGAACGTCGCCAGCGAAACGATGGTCGCCTGCACCACCGCCACCGGGCCGGCCCACACCAGCAACGTCAACGGCAACGTCGCGCCGAGCAGCACGATGCCCACCTTGATGTAGAACTCCACGCGCAGGCTCGACTGGAACCACTCGGGCAGCGTCAGCGTGTTGGATACCAGCAGGCCCAGCAGCAGCGCGATCAGCGGCGCTTCCAGGTTGTAGCGCGCCGCTTCGTTCCACGCCGATGCGGTGAAGATCAGCAGCGCGGCGACGAACAGGATCAGGAAGCCAGGCAGGAAGCGCGACAGCGATTGCCCCAATACCGCCAGCACGGTGCCAAACAGCAACGCAAATGTCGCAAAAAGCGCTAGGTAATTCGGCCAATGGCTCGCGATGCCCTGCCCGGCTTCCGCCAGCGTCTTCCACTTGGCCGGCGCCACCGCCAGCCACTTCAGGCTGCTGCCGCTGGCGAACAGGGCCCAGGCCACGAGGATGACGGCCAGGCCGATCCATACCGACCACCAGTCTTCGTTGGAGAAGAGCCCGCCGCGCGATGCGCGCGGCACGGAGGATTCGGCAGCCCGGGCCTTCGCCGGCAACGCTTGCGTCACATCGCTCATCACAACGCCCCTCGTCGGAAGTGGTGCGGACATCCAGACGTCCATACGGCCTTGCATGACGGCAAGCCCCGGTCACGCACTGTCCGACGCGGGGCGCGGAAAGCGAAATGAGCTTTGGTTCTATCGATATGCAGGAACGGAACGCCTTGCACGCGCCGCTAACAAGAAAGGGCGAAAACGCCCTTTCTTGTACTGACCGGGAAAACGCCTCAGGAAGCCGTACCACCCACCGTCATCGCATCCACCTTCAGCGTCGGCTGGCCCACGCCCACGGGCACGCTCTGGCCATCCTTGCCGCACACGCCCACGCCTTCGTCCAGCGCAAGGTCGTTGCCGATCATGGAGACGCGGGTGAGCACTTCGGGGCCGGCGCCGATCAGGGTGGCGCCCTTGACCGGGCGGGTGATCTTGCCGTCTTGGATCAGGTAGGCCTCGCTCGCGGAGAACACGAACTTGCCGTTGGTGATGTCCACCTGGCCGCCGCCGAAGTTCACGGCGTACAGGCCTTTCTTCACCGAGCGGATGATCTCCTGCGGGTCGTGCTGGCCGGCGAGCATGTAGGTGTTGGTCATGCGCGGCATCGGCAGCTGCGCAAACGATTCGCGACGGCCGTTGCCGGTGGACGCCACGCCCATCAGGCGCGCGTTGAGCTTGTCCTGCATGTAGCCCTTGAGGATGCCGTCCTCGATCAGCGTGGTGCATTCGGTCGGCGTGCCTTCGTCGTCCACGCTGAGCGAACCGCGGCGGCCGGCCAAGGTGCCGTCGTCCACCACGGTGACGCCGGGCGCCGCCACGCGCTGGCCGATGCGGCCGGCGAAGGCGGAGCTGCCCTTGCGATTGAAGTCGCCCTCCAGGCCGTGGCCGATGGCCTCGTGCAGCAGCACGCCCGGCCAGCCGGGGCCGAGCACCACCGGCATGCTGCCGGCGGGTGCGTCCACCGCGTCGAGGTTCACCAGCGCCTGGCGCACGGCCTCATCGGCGAAAGCCATGGCGCGACCGTTGTCGATCAGTTCGCGATAGCCGTAACGCCCACCGCCGCCCGCGCTGCCCTGCTCGCGGCGGCCGTTCTGCTCGGCGATCACCTGCACGTTGAGGCGCACCAGCGGGCGCACGTCGGCGGCCAGGGTGCCGTCGGAAGCGGCCACCAGCACGGTGTCCATGGTGGCGGCGAGGCTAACGATCACCTGCTTCACGCGCGGATCGCGCGAACGGGCATAGGCGTCCACTTCGCGCAGCAGGGCGATCTTGTCGGGATTGGGCAGGCTTTCGACCGGGTCGATGGCCGGATACAGCTGGCGCGCACCGTTCAGCGCCAGCGGCTTGCCGGCGCCGTTGCCTCCCTGCGCGATGGCGCGCGCGGCCTTGGAGGCCTCCAGCAACTGCGGCAGCACGATCTCATCGGAGTACGCGAAACCCGTCTTCTCGCCGCTGATGGCGCGCACGCCAACGCCTTGCTCGATCGAGTGGCTGCCATCCTTGACGATGCCCTCCTCCAGCAGCCACGACTCGCTACGCGAATGCTGGAAATAGAGATCGGCCGCGTCGATGGAGGGCCCCATCAGCTGGTTGAAGACGCGCTCGAGATCGGTGGCGGCCAGGCCGCCTGGCGCGAGCAGGCGGCGTTCCGCCTGCGCGATCAGGGAATCCATGAAGTCGTAGCCATGCGTAAAAAGGGGACTTTACCAAGGTGGGGCCGCGCGCAGGCGTTTAAACCCTGCACCAACCGCCCTCTGCAGGCGCGCACCCCGTGCGCGACAAGCCTGCGAAGCGGTGCCCTCATTTGCCGCGATCGCCCACTGGGTGGGCTCCTACAAAACGTTTCCGGTGCGCCACGCGCCCTCTGTAGGAGCGCACCCAGTGCGAGAAAAGCCTGCGAAGCGCGGGCAAAGCCGACCCCACGGTCGCACACGGGATGCGCTCTTACGGAGAGGGAGAAGGCTGCTCCGCGGCGGCAGGCGCCCCGCCCGTCAGCGGTGGCGTAACGGGCGGCACCGGCACGTCCTTCTTCTCGATCAGCGTGATGACGGGTTTGTCCCAGCTGCCGGTGATCTTGTAGCGGGCGCTGGCGGCGTGGTTGATGCCCTTGCCGAGGATGCCCTGCGCCACGAAACCAGCCGCCACGCCGATCGGCCCGCCCACCACGGCGCCCACGATCGGCAGGCTGTTGCCGGCATGCGGAATGGCCTGCACCTGCAGGTCGTAATCCTTGGCGCGCACGCCCGTACGCCCCTTCACCGAGATTTCCGCCGCCGGGCTGCGGATCTGCAGGTTGTCGGTGGTGGCGTTGCCGTCGCCGAGCTTGAAGTCGCCGGTGATGGCGTCGAAGGCCAGGCCCTTGCCGAACACGTCGCCAAAATCGAACGACAGGCGGCGCGGCAGCTCCAGCACTGACACGAGGCCGAACAGGCGCGCCACGCCGGGAGCCACTTCGGGCATGCGGCCGTCGGTGATGTTGATGCTGAGCTTGCCGTCCATGTTGCCCATCTCCATGGCGGAGGGCGCACCAGGCCAGGTGGCGTCGAGCTGCGCGCGCACCTTGCCGCCGGCCAGCAGGGCGTCATAGCCGAAGGCGCCCAGCATTTCGCCGAGATTCTCGGCGGAGAAGTCGATGCGCATGTGCGAGTGGCTGTTGCCCGCCGTGCCGTCCCAATCACCTGTACCGTTGATCTGCACGCCGCGCGACAGCGTGCGCAGCTGCTCGACGTGCATGCCTCGATCGGTCGGCCAGGTTTCCAGTCGTGCATCACCGAGCTTGGAATCGCCGAAACGCAGGTCGCTCACCCACAGATGGAAGGGCGGCAGCGCCGACGGCGTGATGCCGGTCGCCGCGGGATTGGGCGCGGGCGGTGCCGTGCCACCTGACGCGGTGCCCGATGCCTCGGCCGTTGCCGAGCCCCCGGGGGTCGCGTCGGCGCCGGTCTTCTTCGGCGGCACGACATCCTTCGGCCAGTACAGGCGCTGCAGGCGCGCAGTCACGCCACGACGGCCGAGGTCGCCAAGCGGAATGGAAAAGCGACCGGCGAGGCCTGCATTGTCGACGTCCACCGTCAGGCCATCTCCTTGCGAGGTTGCCGTCAGGCGCATCTCGGGGAACGCATGGCCAAACACCATCGCCTGGTCGGCATTCACCTCGATGCTTTCCAGGCCCGGCCCGCCGCTGCTGCTGCCCGATGCGGCGTACTGCACCCAGCCGGTCACGTCGAGCCTGGCCGGGCGGCCGCGGATGCGAATGCCCTTGTCGGGCACCGTATCGGGAGCCTTGGTGCCGAAGGCGAACGTCGCGGCGAGTTGCTGGTTGTCGGTCTGCGGCAAACGCAGCCGCGCGCGCACCACCTGGCCCACGCTCAACTGCACGTCGCTGCCCTGCATCGGCAGGTTCATTTCCACGTGCAGCGGCAGCGTGGCATCGGCCGATTTCTTCAACGGCACCGGGAAATCCAGCGCCATGCCGTTCAATGCGGAGTCGACGCTCAGGCGCTGCGTGGTCGCCGCCGAACCGTTCGCGTGGGCAATGTCGAAACCGATGGTGAACTCGCTACGCCCGTCGGCCACCTGGTTGAGCCAATCCAGCTGCTTGTAGCCCTGGGTCAGTTCGCTCATGGCGTAGCGCCCGGTGAGCTTCGCCGCCAGCACCTTGTCGGGCTGGCCGGTAGCGCCGGCGATGGACAGGTCCAGTCGCGAGGGTTGCCCGCGGAAGCTGGTGTCCAGCGGCCCGGCATGGAAGCCGGCCTTGTCGAAGGTGGCGGGACCGGTGAGCTTGTCCAGCTTGAGATTCCACTCGGGCGCGTCGAAGTCCACGCCCTTGAGCTGCGCCCGGCCGTCGAGCACCAGCTCGTTGGCCTGCGCCACCGGCAGCGACAGATGGAAATCGAACGCGCCGTTGCCACCCAGTTTCAGCTTGGACAGCACGTCGGCCTGGTTGCGGCCGATCGGGCTGCGTCGCACGAAGTCGAGCATGCTGGCGCCGGTGCCCGAACCGCTCACGTTCAGGTCGAGCACCGTGTTGCCGAACTCCGGAATCAACGCGACGGCGCGATCAACCTTGTTGCCCAGCGACTGACCGGCGCTCGCCTCCACCATCATGCCGCTGTTGACGAAGTTCGCCACGGCGCTGACGCCCTCGGCGCGCGGCCAGTCCTTGCCGTACTCGAGCACGAGATCGCTGATGTCGGCGCGTGCCTCGAAACGGCCTTCGTTGTGGTGGAACGGCCAGTCCTTCAAGTCGCCCCGCACCACCACGTCGCCGTGATCGACCTTGCCATCGACCAGTGCCTGGTCCAGCCATTGCACGGCGGCCGGCGACATGGAGTCGATGGGCCAGAACAGCTTCGCGGCCACCACGTCGGCGTGGTCCACCGTGGCATACAAGTCCAGGAACGGGCGGCCACCGGCATCGGGCAGCGCCACTTCACCGCGCGCCGAACCGCCGAAACCGGCGCCTTCGAAGGAGAAGGGGTCGGTGCCGATATGCCATGCATCGTCCTCGTGCCAGAACACGACATCGCCCCCAAAGCGCGACATCACGAACGGCTGGCGGAACGTGTGCGGGAACCGCAACGTGGTGGCCTGCGGCGGCAAGGACAGGGACATGGCCTGGGCATCGCCACGCAGCGCCCCCTTCAGCCCATCCACGCCCGGCAGCTTGCCGACCGGGTCGATCGCCAGGCCGCTGAACTCCGCGCTCAGCTGCTGTATGCCATCGGCACGAGTCCAGCCCAGCTGCGCCCGCCCGATCTGCCCACGCGGTTTGCCGCTGCCCACCCATTGCGCGATAGCCGGCGAGAGCTGCGGCTTGAGCGCGAGCCAGGGCACCAGGGCCGCCAGTTGAAGATCCTTGGCCGCGACCGACGCCTGCATGCCATCCGTGCCGACACCCTGCACCCGCGCGACCAGGGCACCGCCGTCGTCGCCGGCCCATCGGATCTCGTAGCTGCCCTTGCCCATCGCCACTTCCACGAGGCCCTGCAGCGTGGGCACATTGGCCCTCACGCCATCGGGGTTGGCGATGGAAAGCTGCGACAGGTGGAAGCTGGTGAGGCTGCGGACGATCTTGGCGTCGCGCCAATCCAGCCAGGTGTCGAACGAACCGCTGCCGCTTTCGGCCGTATAGCCGGCCATATCCACGCCGGATGACATGGCGTGCAGGTCCATGCCGGTGCCGCCGATCCACAGCTTGCCGTCGGCACCGTCATCGCTGAAGCTGCCCGCGCCGCGCAGCTGGCCCGGCGCACCTTCGCGTCGCAACAGCGCGCCAACACGGATGCGGCGCCCCTGCCGGCTCAGGCGCAGTTGTTCGGCCACCAGCGTGTAGTGCCGCTCCAGCCGGTGATCGGTGATCTCAAGGCGCGTGTCGCGCAGCCACAAGCCCACCGACAGCTGCCCGAACGACGGATTCTGCCGTTCTTCGCCGCCGGCCAGACCGATGCCGTTGAGGTGCCAGGCGCCGTCGGTCTCGCGGCTGATGTCCAGCTGCAGGCCGCGTGCGCGCAGGTTGACCAGATGACGGGCCGGCAGCACCCAGCCGCCGAAGTCGAGCTTGAGCTCCGCATCCGGGATGCGCAGCGGCGGCTCGCCATTGTCGGTGCCGATGGTCAGGCCATGCATGACGAACAAGGGACCCGCGGGTTGCGAGTGGCCTTCCAGCGAATCGAACTTCACCGGTCGTTGCAGCACGGCGCTGAGCTGCTGCGCCACCCATTGGGGATGGCTGGCCAGCGTCGGCAACAGCAGTTGCGCCAGCCCCATCAGCACGGCCAGCGAGATGACGCCCACGCCGACGATCCAGGCCAATGCCCGGAGACCCAGTTGCATCCACTTATGCCAGGGCGCCCTCATGCGACGCTCACAACGCAACCAGCCCGGCGACGCGCATCGCCAGGCGCTTACAGCAGAACCACATCGAACTGTTCCTGCGAATAATGCTCTTCGGCCTGGAAGCGTATGCTCTTGGAGATGAACTCTTCCAGTTCGGCCACCGCGGCGGATTCCTCCTCCAGGATGCGGCCGACCACTTTCGGGCTGGCCATCACCAGCAGCTTCTCGGTGTTGAACTGTCGGACCGCCCGGGTGATCTCGCGGAAGATCTCGTAGGTTACTGTTTCGGAGGTTTTCACCGTGCCACGTCCGCTGCAGGCCGGACAGGGTTCGCACAGCTGGCGCTCCAGGCTCTCGGTGGTGCGCTTGCGCGTCATCTCCACCAGGCCCAGCGCCGACATCGGGTAGACCGTGGTCTTGGCGTGGTCGCGCGCCAGGCCCTTTTCCAGCGTGCGCAGTACCTGGCGGCGATGCTCCTCGTCGGTCATGTCGATGAAGTCGATGATGATGATGCCGCCGAGGTTGCGCAGCCGCAGTTGGCGCGCGGCGGCCTGTGCCGCCTCCAGGTTCGTGCGGTAGACGGTCTCCTCCAGGTTGCGCGAGCCGACGTAGCCACCGGTGTTCACGTCGATGGTGGTCATCGCCTCGGTCTGGTCCACGATGAGGTAACCGCCGGATTTCAGCGGCACCTCCTTCTTGAGCGCGCGCTGGATCTCGTCCTCCACACCGTAGAGGTCGAAGATGGGACGTTCGCCGCTGTAGTGCTCCACGCGGTCGTCCAGGTGCGGCATGAACTTGTGCACGAACTTCACGACCTTCTCGAACGTTTCGCGCGAATCCACGCGGACCTTCTCGATGTCGTCGTTGAGCATGTCGCGCAGGCTGCGCAGCGGCAGCGAGAGTTCTTCGTACACGCGGTCGCCGACTTTCGCCTTGGCGATGTTCTCCTGCACGACGCGCCAGACCTTGCCCAGGTAGGTGACGTCGAAGGCCAGCGACTCGGCGGTCTGCCCTTCGGCGTTGGTGCGCACGATATAGCCGAGCGGGTTGTCGCCGATCAACGTCGTGAGCACCTCCTTGAGGCGCAGGCGCTCCGCTTCGTCCTCGATGCGCGCGGAAATGCCCAAGGTGCGCGCATGCGGCAGCAGCACCAGGTAACGCGAAGGAATCGACAGATGAGTGGACAGGCGGGCGCCCTTGGTGCCGATCGGGTCCTTCACCACCTGCACCACGATCTCCTGGCCTTCGTGGACCAGTTCGCTGATCGAGGGGATGTGGCCGTGCCCGTTGCCGCCGGCGACCGGCTCAGCGCCTTCGGCGGCGGCCGGCACCGGCGGCCGCAGGATGTCCGAAGCGTGCAGGAACGCCGCGCGCTCCAGCCCGATGTCGACGAACACGGCCTGCATGCCCGGCATCACCCGCTGCACGCGTCCCTTGTACACGTTGCCGACATAGCCGCGCCGGGACGCCCGTTCCACGTGCACCTCCTGCAACATGCCGTTTTCCACCACGCCGACGCGGGTTTCGCGTGGGGTCACGTTGATCAGGATTTCTTCGCTCACGGGCACTCCCCTGCATAGACAATCTTTATAACGGCAGTCCGCGCACACTGTCGATGCGTGTCGGGACACGCTGACGGCCACTTCGGCCGAGCCGCCAACTGGCGCGCAGATTCGCAGGGAAACACGACATTTGATGTACTGGACAGTCTTCCTTTCAGGGACACCGCCAGCGCGCGCTATGCTGCACGATGATGCGTGAACCGATTCTCCCCGACCTGCTGCAGCCGGGCTTGCCACTGGTGTTCTGCGGCACCGCGGCGGGCCGCCGCTCGGCCCAGGCGGGCGCGTACTACGCCCACCCGGGCAACAGGTTCTGGCGCGCCCTGCATGCCGTGCAGCTGACGCCCCGCCTGTTCGCGCCTGCCGAATACCCGCTGCTGCGGGCGTTGGGCATCGGCCTGACCGATCTGTCCAAGCACCATATGGGCAACGACGACGAGCTCCCGCGCGACGCGTTCGACGTCGAGTCCCTGCGGCGGCGGATCACACGGCACGCGCCAGGCGTGCTCGCCTTCACCAGCAAGGCGGCGGCCCGCGCGGCGCTCGGGCGGCCCGCCGGTTATGGGTTGCAGGCGGAGCGCATCGGCGAAACCCGGCTGTTCGTGCTGCCCTCACCGTCCGGGCAGGCGCGCGGGCACTGGGACCTGGCGCCGTGGCAGGCACTGGCGGATCTGGTCCGGGCCTAGGGCAAACCCCGCACGTAGGTGTGCAGCGCTTCGGCGAGATGATCGAACAAGCGGTGGACGCGCAGGCTCTGCCGCAGGTCTTCATGCATCACCACCCAGGTTTCCAGCGGCAAGG